>NZ_BAAAYB010000010.1:0-102766 GCF_039535905.1 Kitasatospora albolonga
GAAAGAGGAAGTGAGCGACCCCTGGTGCCACCGACCCCAGGAAGGAGGGGCCGAGAAGAAGTCCGCCTACGATCTCACCAGTCACTCGCGGCTGGCGCAAGAGAATGGCAACACGTCCCATGATGTGAGACACGGCCAGGACGGCGGAAACGCCCAGGAAGAAGTGTCCGACCGTATCCAGAATGGATGATTCCGCTCCGGTTGGGCTTTTCTCGACAACAGGCCCCGCCACCTGGAGTGATACGGCGATCACCACGAGCGCCGGCGCCAGGATCGTGAGCGCGATCGCGGTCCGAGTCCGCCGCCGAGGTCCTGCTTGTCCGGATTCGAGTAGTCGGATTTTCGCCAAGTCTCCCCCTTGGAAGCTGAGTTGGGCTCAGGGGCTGCGACTCGGATCACACTGACATCCCGTCAGGATCACGCCGCCCCCGGCGTCCGCCGCCTACTCGGAGTGAGCAGTGGGACGCAAGCTGCGAGCGAGTCAACCCCGAAAATTGCTCACTAGTCCATCAGGTGTGACGGATGTCACATGATCTTGACGATCTTGACCGTGGCGTGTCAGCGTCGATAGCGGCCCACCAGCCACCGGGGATTGCGTCTCGTAATGCGAGACGTGAATTGAGGTACAACAGAACAGAAATGGGGGGTTCAAATGGATCGATCTGTTTCCATCGAGGCTGAAATCGGCCTTTTGGCGATGTTCCGGGAAATGGCCTCCACCCATGCGGGGCGCACGGCACTGTCCGCCGAGGGCAGGCGCTACACGTACCGCGAGCTCGACGCCTGGTCGGACCGCATCGGACAGCTGCTCAAGGGCCGTGGTGTACGGCAGGGCGACCGGGTCGCCCTGCGGATGCTTCCCGGTGCCGAGGCGATCGCCGCCATGATCGGCGTCCTGAAGGCGGGGGCGGCCTACGTTCCGCTGGACGTCCGGCACCCGTCGGCCAGAAGGAGCTTCATCCTCACCGACAGCGAGTCGACCGTGCTGATCGGCGACCCGGGCGAGGGGCACGACACCGCGAGCGTCGCGGTGATCGCCGAGTCGGAGATCACCGCACTGGCCGAGGGCCCGACCGGCGAGCCGTTGACGGTCGTCGACGACGCCTCCGCCGAGGCGTACGTGATCTACACGTCGGGCACCACCGGTACCCCCAAGGGCGTCCCGGTCCAACACCGCCACGCGGGAGCGCTGTTCACCGCTGCCAGGGCGGCCTTCGAGTTCGACGAGCGGGACCGCTGGCTCCTCTTCCACTCCCTCGCCTTCGACTTCTCGGTCTGGGAGATCTGGGGCGCGCTCACCACGGGCGCGGAGCTGGTGGTGCTGCCGCACTGGGCCGCACGCTCGCCCGAGAAGTACCTCCAGGTCATCGTGGACGCGGGCGTCACGGTGCTCAGCCAGACGCCCACGGCCTTCACCGCGCTCGCCGCCGCGGCACTGCGCTCGGACCACGACCTGGCGGGCCTGCGCTACGTCGTCTTCGGCGGCGAGAAGCTGGTGCCCGCGACGCTCCACCCGTGGGCGAAGCGGTACGGTCTGGAGCAACCCCGCCTGGTCAACGGCTACGGGATCACCGAGACCACGGTCTTCACCACCTTCCACGAGGTCGGGACGGACGACCTGGCCTCGAACCGCTCCGTCATCGGTACCGCCCTGCCGGGCTTCCGGCTCCGGGTGGTCGACGAGAACGGCCGGGACGTCGAGGACGGAGAGGCCGGCGAGCTGTGGCTGGCCGGCCCGCAGGTCACCGACGGGTACCTCAAGCGTCCCGACCTGACCGCGGACAAGTACCCGCTGGTCACGGAGCAGGACACCGGCGAGGCGGTCCGCTACTACCGCTCCGGCGACCTGGTGACCCGGCTGCCCGACGGTGCGCTGGCGTACATCGGCCGCGCCGACCTCCAGGTGAAGCTCCGCGGCTACCGCATCGAACTCAGCGACATCGAGGCCGTGGTCCGCACCCATCCGGGGGTGCTCGACGCGGTGGTCCAGGTACGGGAGTTCAAGGCCGGCGACGACCGGCTGGTCTGCGCCTTCGTCGCCCGCGACGAGGACGGAGCCCCTGACGCCGCGGACCTGCGCCGACACGTCAGGGACCAACTGCCCGCCTACATGCAGCCGGCCCGCTACCTGCGGCTGCCGGAACTGCCGAGCACGGTCAACGGGAAAGTCGACCGGGCCGCTGTCGCCCGGTCATGGAACGAAACGGCTGTCAACGCATGACTGAACTGACACACGGCGGAGAGCAACTGGCTGAGGCTCAGGCGCTGATCCTGGCATGGGCCGAGGAGCTCCTCGAGGAGCCGGTCACCACCGAGGACAACTTCCTCGACCTGGGCGGCCACTCGGCCCTCGCACTCGAACTGGGCAACCGGATCAACGAGCGCTTCGGCGTCGAGCTGGACATCGAGGTGCTCTTCGAGGACAGCCTCGGCAAGGTCGCCGCCAGCGTCCTCCACCCCACCAACACCCCCGTACAGAGCGGATGACACTGATGACGACTTCCGAGCAGACGACGTTCACCCTGACCGCGGCCGAGCTGGAGCAGTTCGAGCGGGACGGCTTCCTCGGCCCCATCAAGATCTACGAGGTCGAGGAGATGGAGGAGCGCTGGAAGACCATCCAGCGCGAGCTGCGCGACCGCTCCCACGCCATCTACCCGGTGGGTGAGGGCAAGGCGAGCAGCATCTCCAACTACGACCGGCACCTGGACATCGACCTGCTGTCCGAGCACATCCTCAAGGGCGAGATCGTCGACCGGGTCGCCTCGATCCTCGGCCCGAACCTCCTGTGCTGGCGCAGCGAGTTCTTCCCCAAGTACCAGGGCGACGAGGGCACCGACTGGCACCAGGCCGCGACCTTCGCGCACGCCAGCGGCAGCCCTCAGATCCTCTGGCCCTCCGAGAACGGCCTGCCGGCCTTCGGCGGGACCATCACCGTGTGGACCGCCTTCACGCACTCCACCAAGGAGAACGGCTGCCTGCAGCTGATGCCCGGCACGCACAAGTTCATGAACTACGACGAGTCGAAGGGCATGGAGTACGAGGCCGAGGCGTTCAACGCCCGCGAGAAGGACGGCATCAAGCGCGGCTTCTTCGGCTACGACTACCGGCAGCTGCAGAAGGACCCCGACTGGAGCCCGGACGAGTCCCAGGCGTTCCCCCTGGTGATGAAGCCGGGCGAGTGCGTGATCTTCTGGTCCACGCTCATGCACGCCTCGCTGCCGCACACCGGCACCAAGAAGGACTACCGCATGGGCTACGCGGCCCGCTTCGTACCCACCCAGGTCCAGGTCTACCCGGGCACCGAAGAGGTGAGCGAGTACGGCGGCGGCATCGTGCTCGACAAGTACGGCACGGTCCTGGTCTCCGGTGAGGACACCTACGGCCACAACCGGGTGGCGAAGGAGAGCCAGCGCGGCTTCCAGTTCGTACCGCGCCAGCAGGCCTGACCCCGGATCCCTGCGGCGGAGGCGGCCCCCGGGCCGCCTCCGCCGGCTCGCTCGCTCGCCGGGCCTTCCACGGCCCGGCCCGGCCGACTGGAGATCGATGTCCACGCACCCCCTCCCCCTCCTGATGCTCCATCACGCGGGCGGATCCGCAAGCTACTTCGACGTGCTGGCCAAGGCCCTGCCGCCGGAGATCCGGCCCGTCGCGGTGGATCTGCCGGGGCGAGGCCGTCGGTGGCGGGAGGCGCCCGCCACCACGATGAACGAAGCCGTCGACGCGTTGCTGGACGGTGTCGCCGAGCTCGACGCCCCGTTCGCCGTCTTCGGGCACAGCCTGGGGGCCTACGTCGGCCTGTCACTGGCGGCCCGGTTGGAGGAGACCGGCGCCGCGAACCGGTGCGTCACCCTGTTCGCCTCCGCGAACTCCGGCCCGCGGGGGGCGGTCCTGCCCTTCGACGGCTCGCCCCTGACGACCAGTGACGAGGAGATCTTCCGCATCGCGGCGGAGTCCGGCGGCGGAGTCCCCCGGACGATCCTCGACCACCCGCAGCTCCGGCGCCGGACCGCCGATCTGCTCCGTGCGGACTTCTCGATCTCCGAGTCCTTCCTGGCCAAGGACCGGCAGACCGTCACCGAGGCGGACATCGTGGTCTGCTACGGCGCCGACGACATCTTCACGGCCGACCAGCTCGACCTGTGGCGTCTCAACACCACGCAGTCCTCGCAGATCCACCTCTTCCCCGGCGGTCACTTCTACGTCGAGGAGAACGCCACCGCCCTGGCCGAGCTCATCGCGCGGCGATTGCTCGCTCCGGTGGCGTGAGCGGGGACGAGCTCGGCCGGCTGCTGGTCTCGTTGGCGCACCGGGCCGGGCTGGCGAGCGGCTTCGCGATCGGAGTACGGCGGATCGCCGACCTCGACGTACCGGAGCGGGTCCCGGAACTCGAGCGGGGATTCCGCGTCTCCGAGCGCCGGCGCCGGGAGTTCACGGCCGGCCGGGCAGCGGCCGCCGAGGGCCTCGCCCGGCTGGGCGGGCCACGGCGGACCGTGGCCAGATCGGCCCGCGGGGTGCCGGTCTGGCCGTCGGGGTCGGTCGGCAGCATCTCCCACACGAAGGCCTGGGCCGTCGCGCTCGTCGCCGACTCCGCCTTCGCCCGCCGTTGCGGGGTGGACATCGAGGAGGCGGCCGCGGCGGATACGTCGGCTCAGCGGCTCTGCGCCCGGGAGGCGGCGTACAAGACGCTCTCACCCGGCACCGGACTGCCCTTCCGTCCCGACGACTGGCCGCTCCTGGAGGCCGGCCCGGCCACCGACAGCTGGACCGTCGGAGTCCCCGGGCCCTTTCGAACAGGTGACCCCGCTCTGGACGTGGTCACCGGCTGGGTCTCGGGCGTCCACGCGGCGCTGACCGTGACCCTCCGTCCGGATCCCGGCCCCCCGCTGAAGCACGAAGACGGCCTCCACAAGGCCTGACCCACCCCGAAGGGGCGCCCGGAGCACACCAGCTCCGAGCGCCCCTTCGGCGTTCGCGCGAGGAGCTGATGCCGGGGGCGCGAGGCGGTGATGCCAGGGGCGCGAGGCGGTGATGCCAGGGGCGCGAGGAACTGCGCGAGGCGGAAGGCCCCTCACGTGCAACCGACCCACTGCCGGCCAGGTGCAGGTGCTGCCGTTCCCCTTCGCGCAGTTCCTCGCGCCCCCGGCATCACCAGGTACGTCCTCGCGCCCCGGAGAACGCGAGGGGGCCCCCGTGGTGACGGTTCGTCACTACGGGGGCGCCCTCGTGGGTGGTGCTGTTTAGTTGTCGCCGTCCTCGTCGATGAGGAAGCCGCGCATCGGGGCCGGAGCCTGCTGCATCGGCTGCGGCGGCTGCGGGCGGACCGCGGCCATCGGCTGGGTCATCCCGGCGGGAGCCATCTGCGCGGCGCCGGTGGGGGCACCGGTCGGCTGACCGCCGAAGGAGGGCTGGCCGTTGCCGCCGAAGGAGTTCTGACCGCCGAAGGACGGCTGGGCGCCGCCGCCGAAGGAGTTCTGACCGCCGAAGGACGGCTGGCTGCTCATCGCGGAGGAGCCGGCCGGCGGAAGCGAGGCGGTGGCCGGGATCCGCGGCGGGGCCAGCGAGTCGTCCGCCTGCGACTCCAGCTGGCGCAGCTGGGTCTCCAGGTAGGACTTCAGGCGGGTGCGGTACTCGCGCTCGAAGGCGCGCAGGTCCTCGACCTTGCGCTCCAGGGTGGCGCGGGCGGACTCCAGGGAGCCCATCGCGACGCGGTGCTTCTCCTGCGCGTCCCGCTCCAGGGCGTCGGCCTTGGCGCGGGCGTCCCGCTCCAGGCCCTCGGCGCGGCTGCGGGCCTCGCCGACGATCTTGTTGGCCTCGGAGCGCGCCTCGGAGATCGCCTGGTCGGCGGTCTGCTGGGCGAGGGCGAGCACGCGGGCGGCGCTGTCGCCACCGGGCTGCTGCTGCGGCTGGGGCTGCATCGGACCGCCGAGCGGGCCGCCGAGCTGCTGCTGCATCGGACCGCCCATGGGCTGGAGCTGCTGCCCGCCCATGGTCTGGCCCATCTGCGGCTGACCCATCGGCTGGAGCATCTGGCCGCCCATCGGCTGGACCAGCTGCTGCTGGCCGCCCATGGTCTGGCCCATCTGCTGCGGCTGACCCATCTGCTGCATGGGCTGCATCTGCTGCGGCTGGCCCATCGGACCGCCCTGGCCGGCCGGCAGCTGCGGGGCGCCCGAGGGCAGGCCGAGCGGCTGGTGGCCCTGCTGCTGCGGGGGCTGCTGCATCTGCGGCTGGCCCGGCACCGGCGGGCCGGATATGGCGGCCGGGACGGGGGCGCCCTGCTGGCGTCCGTCCTGCGGCTGCTGCTCCTTGCGCATGTTCGCCTGGTTCTGCGCGGCGGCACGGGTCGCGGCGGCCAGCTTGGCACGCAGGTCCTCGTTCTCGCGGAGCAGGCGGGTCAGTTCGGCTTCGACCTCGTCGAGGAAGGCATCGACCTCGTCCTCGTCATAGCCTTCACGCAGGCGGACGGTCGTGAACTGCTTGTTCCGAACGTCCTCGGGGGTCAACGGCATCTCTTCACCTCAACGTGATCGTCGGCATCAGCGGCATCCTGTGGCAGCGCTCAAGACGGCAGAGTCAGCACGAGCGATCTCAGGACAAACACAATGATCATCAGTACGAAGAAGGACAGGTCGAGCGCCACGCCCCCGAAACGCAACGGCGGGATGAAACGCCGAAGAAGCTTGAGCGGCGGATCGGTGACAGTGTACGTGGCCTCCAGGACGACGACCATGGTCTTCCCGGGACGCCACGAGCGGGCGAACTGGAAGACCCAGTCCATCACCAGACGGAAGAGGAGGACGAGCAGGAAGGCGCTCAGTGCGTAGTAGAGCACTGCCCGCACGATCCCCATCGAGTCTCCCTCTCCCTGGTCCTTCTGTCCCGCTCTTAACGGACGGTCCGTCAGCCGCGTTCCACTGCCATCAGATCCACACATGAAGTCGTGGCCGGGTCAGCTCTGGTTGAAGAACCCACCCTCGGCGATCCGAGCCTTGTCCTCCGCCGTTACGTCGACGTTAGCAGGAGACAGCAGGAACACCTTCTGTGTCACTCGCTCGATACTGCCGTGCAGACCGAAGACGAGTCCAGCGGCGAAGTCTACGAGCCGCTTGGCGTCCGTGTCGTCCATCTCGGTCAGATTCATGATCACGGGGGTGCCGCCGCGGAACTGTTCCCCGATGGTACGGGCCTCGTTGTAGGTCCTGGGGTGCAGCGTGGTGATGCGGTAGGGCTCGCGTTCGTTGACGACCTTGGGCATGATCACCGGGCTGCTCTTCTCCAGGTTGTGGCGGCGTTCGGGTGTGATGGACGACACTGGCGCCATCCGCGGCGGCTCCTGCCGGATCGGCACCGCGGCCGGGACGGGCTGGGGCGCGATGTGCGCGACCGGCGCCGGGGCGGGCGCCGCGGGGGCGGGCCGGTCCAGGCCCTCGGTCCGTCCGGTCCGGATCGGCTCGGGGTCCGCGTCGTAGTCGTCGTCGGGGTCGTACCCCTGGCCGTCGTACGTCTCGTCCTCCACGAGGCCGAGGTAGACCGCCATCTTGCGCATCGCGCCGGCCATGCTCCCGTCTCCTCCGCTCGGTGGTGGATCGATCCGGCCTTCGCCTGCGGTCCCCGCGCGCGCCCGACACCCCGTCAGGGGGCTTGGGCGGGGGCGGACTTCCGTCGATCCACGGTTGCCAGCGCTGTAGGCAGCTGCTGGGTTCTGTCCTGTTTTGTCCTGCAGTCTGATCTACTTACCCGCTGACGTTACCGGAGCGTCGGGCGCACTCCGAGCACCGCCGTCCCGACACGCACGTGCGTCGCCCCGGCGGCCACCGCCTGCTCCAAGTCCCCGCTCATCCCTGCCGAGACCATCGTGGCAGCCGGGTGGCTCCCGCGTACGGCGCTTGCGATTTCCGCCAGCCGCTCGAAGGCCTTGGCCGGGTCGCCCGCCAGCGGCCCGGCCAGCGGAGCGACGGTCATCACACCGTCCAGGCGCAGCCCGGGCGTGTCGGCGATGGCACCGGCCAGCGCGAGCACCTCGTCGGGGGCGGCCCCGGCGCGGCCCTCGCCCTCGCCGCTCTCCTTGTCCAGGGCGACCTGGACCAGGCAACCGAGCGGCGGGCGTTCGGCGTTGCGCACCGCGGCGGCCAGCGACTCGACCAGCCGCGGGCGGTCGACGGAGTGCACGTGGTTGGCGTAGCGGACCACCGAGCGCACCTTGTTGGTCTGCAGCTGGCCCACGAAGTGCCAGTCCAGCGGCAGTTCACGGCAGGTCTCGGCCTTGGGGGCGGCGTCCTGGTCACGGTTCTCGGCGACGTCGGTGACGCCGAGCGCGGCCAACAGGGCGGTGTCCTCGGCGGGGTAGGTCTTGGTGACCACCACCAGCCGCACCTCCTCGCGGGCCCGCCCGGCGGCGGCGCAGGCGTCGGCGATCCGGCGCTCCACGACCTCCAGGTTGGTGCCGAGCTCCTCGTACCGGGCGCGCTGACGGTCGGTCAGCGCGGCCAGGAAGTCCGGGCCGCCCGGGAAGGGTCCGTACAGATCAGTCATGGTCGCCTCGGTGGGGTTCGCCGGGAGGAGCGATCAGATGATCGCACCCCGGACCGCACGATGCCCACCGTGTTCCCGCCCTGGGACGGGGACGCGGTGGGCATCGGCGCGTGGTCTGTTACTTGAGGAAGTCCGGCACGTCGAGCTCCTCGGCGGGGCTCTCCACGAAGGGCTGGCGGGCCGGCTGGACCTGCGGCGGCACCGGCGGGGCAGTGGTGGTCGCCGTCTCGGCCGGGGCCTCCTTCGGACGCTCCGTCACCGATCCGAGGCCGCCGCCGTAGGTGGCCGGCCGGGTGGTGGGGCGCTCCGGCGTGGTGGAGGCCGGGGTGGACTTCACCACCGGGTCGCGGACGATGGCCGGCGGCTGGCCGCCGTCGAAGCCGGCCGCGATCACGGTGACCCGGACCTCGTCGCCGAGGGCGTCGTCGATGACCGCACCGAAGATGATGTTGGCCTCGGGGTGGGCGGCCTCGCTGACCAGCTGGGCCGACTCGTTGATCTCGAACAGGCCGAGGTCGGAGCCGCCGGAGATGGAGAGCAGCACGCCGCGGGCGCCGTCGATGGACGCCTCCAGCAGCGGGGAGGAGATGGCCATCACCGCGGCGGCCTTGGCACGGTCCTCGCCGCGGGCCGAGCCGATGCCCATCAGGGCCGAACCGGCGTCGGACATGACCGACTTGACGTCGGCGAAGTCGAGGTTGATCAGGCCCGGGGTGGTGATCAGATCGGTGATGCCCTGGACGCCCGAGAGGAGCACCTGGTCGGCCGAGCGGAACGCGTCGAGCACCGAGACCTGGCGGTCCGAGATGGAGAGCAGCCGGTCGTTGGGGATGACGATCAGGGTGTCGACCTCTTCGCGCAGCTGCGCGATGCCGTCCTCGGCCTGGTTGGCCCGGCGGCGGCCCTCGAAGGTGAAGGGGCGGGTGACCACGCCGATGGTGAGCGCGCCGAGCGAGCGGGCGATGTTCGCCACCACGGGGGCGCCACCGGTGCCGGTGCCGCCGCCCTCGCCGGCCGTCACGAAGACCATGTCGGCCCCCTTGAGGACCTCCTCGATCTCCTCGCGGTGGTCCTCGGCGGCCTTGCGGCCGACCTCGGGGTTGGCCCCGGCGCCGAGGCCCCGGGTGAGTTCACGGCCCACGTCGAGCTTGACGTCGGCGTCGCTCATCAGGAGGGCCTGCGCATCGGTGTTGATCGCGATGAACTCGACGCCCTTGAGACCGACCTCGATCATCCGGTTGATGGCGTTGACACCACCGCCGCCGATACCGACGACCTTGATGACTGCGAGGTAGTTCTGCGGTGCTGCCACGTCGAAGGCCTCTCGCCTCGAGATTCCGGGTCGCCCGCACCGGTTGGCGCGGTCCGACGGATGTCGATGGGTGGGGAGCCCGAGTGATTCCTGACTGTATGTCCGAAATTCCGACCACCGACCCGAACCCTAAACTTGACCTTTAGGGTTGCAGCTGTGCCTGCGTCACATCACCGTGGGACACAGCCTGGTGACACAGGACACTATGGCGGCGAGCGGGCCGTGTTCAACGAACACGCCGAGCTTCCCGTTTTTCTTTTGAGCCTATGTGATCATCCATTGCCGGGTGAAACCGGGGTGACCACCAAGAGTCGGGCCGGAGCTGCTGCTCCGTCAACACCTCCTCCGGGAGGAGAACTTACCGGATCTTCCGGGCCCGACGGGCCGTCAACCCCCGATACCGGGCGCTTCCGGGGCACTCACGTCGTAGATCCGGGCCTTCCTGACCAGCAGCGCGGTGAGCACCTGCGCCTTGCGCGCGGTCCGCTCCGCGCTCCCCCAGCGCACCACGGCACCGTCGGCCGGCTGGAGTTGGATGTCGTCGAAGGACTGCACCTTCACGCTGCCGGCCTGCTTGCGGACCGCCTCCGGCAGGCCCGCCGCGACGGTGATCGCCGAGCGCAGCAGCTCCTCCCGGGGGAACACCGCCGCGGCGTCGTTCGCCTGCTGACTGAGCGCCAGCTCCACCACCGGCACCCCCTCGGGGGCGGCGTCCTCGGTGGCGAAGGTGAAGCCGGCCGCGTCGACCTGGCCGTACCTGCCCTCCGGGGTCCTGACGGCGGCCACCGCCCGGCGCTCGGTCACCTTGATCCGCAGGGTGTGCGGCCAGCCGCGCCAGACCTCGGCCTTGGCCACCCGGGGCAGCGCCTCCACCCGGCGTTCGGCCTCGTCCAGGTCGATCCTGGCCAGCGGCCCCTGCTCGCCGTCGCCGAGCGCCTCGCGCACCTGGTGGGCCGTCAGCTTGTCGCCCACCAGGCCCTGGACGGCGACCACCCGGACGTCCAGCACCGAGGAGAAGAACACCAGCCAGCCGAGCACGCCCAGGACCAGTGCCCCGAACGCGCTCAGCACCACGATCCCCCGCCGGGAGAGCCGGAGCCGGGGCGGGTACTCGCCGTCGGCCTCCTCGTCCTCCTCGACGGGGTCGAGGACCGGCGTCTCAGCCACGGCGGCCCCGCCGGGAGGCCTCGATCGCCTCGTACACCATCCCGACCAGCAGGTCGTCGGCGTCCCGGCGGCCGAACTCGGCGGCGGCCCGGCTCATCTCCCAGAGCTTCTGAGGGGCGGTCAGCACCGGGAGGACGTTCTGCAGCACCCACTCCGGGGTCAGCTCGGCGTCGTCCACCAGCAGGCCGCCGCCCGCCTTGACCATCGGCTGGGCGTTCAGCCGCTGCTCGCCGTTGCCGATCGGCAGCGGCACGAAGGCGGCGGGCAGGCCGACGGCGGCCAGCTCGGCCACGGTCATCGCGCCGGCCCGGCAGAGCATCAGGTCGGCGGCGGCGTAGGCGAGGTCCATCCGGTCCACGTAGGGGACGGCCCGGTACGGCGGCATCCCGGGGATGTCGTCGATCACCGGCAGCTCGTTCTTCGGTCCGACCGCGTGCAGCACCTGGACCCCGTACTGCTGGAGCCGGGGGGCGATGGTCTCGATGGTCTGGTTCAGCCGGCGGGCGCCCTGCGAACCGCCGGAGACCAGCAGGGTGGGCAGCCGCTGGTCGAGGCCGAAGTACGCCCGGGCCTCCGGGCGGACGGCGTTGCGGTCCAGGGTGGCGATGGTGCGGCGCAGCGGGATGCCGATGTACCGGGAGTCGCGCAGCTTGGAGTCCGGGGTGGAGACCGCGACGAAGTCGGAGTACCGGGCGCCGATCTTGTTGGCCAGACCCGGCCGGGCGTTGGCCTCGTGCACCACGATCGGGACCCCGGCGCGCTTGGCGGCGAGGTAGGCGGGCATCGCCACGTAGCCGCCGAAGCCGACCACCGCGTCGGCCTTCACCCGCTCGATGATCGCCTGGGCGGCCCGGACGGTGGAGCGCAGCCGGCCCGGGACGGTGATCAGCTCGGGGGTGGGCTTGCGCGGCAGCGGCACGGCCGGGATCAGCTCCAGCTGGTAGCCGCGTTCCGGCACCAGCCGGGTCTCCAGGCCGCGTTCGGTGCCCAGGGCGGTGATCCCGATGGACGGGTCGTGCCGGCGGAGGGCGTCCGCGAGGGCCATGGCCGGCTCGATGTGACCGGCGGTCCCGCCGCCTGCGAGTACGACATGCACCGAAATTCACCGCTCCCTGCGCTTCGGCCTCGCGGCCCCGCGCCCCGTGGTTCGTCCTGGCAGCACCCGGTTCAGGACCGACCTGAACCGGCTGTTCTTGCTCCGCGCGGCCAGCGCCGCCCTGGCCTCCGGCGAGCTGCGCGCGAAGCAGAGCAGCACCCCGACGGCGCACAGGGCCGACAGCATCGCAGACCCGCCGTAGGAGAACAGCGGGAGGGGCACGCCCGCGATGGGCAGCAGTCCCAGCGCCGACCCCAGGTTGACCATGGCCTGGGCCATGATCCAGGTGGTGACGGCTCCCGCGGCGTACCTGACGAAGGGGTCCTTCGTGCCGCTGGCCACTCGGATACCCGCGTAGCCTAGTGCCGCGAAGAGCCCGAGGACCGACAGCGTCCCCACCAGTCCGAGCTCCTCGCCGGTCGCGGCGAAGATGAAGTCGGTGTGGGCCTCCGGGAGTTGGCCCCACTTCTCGACCCCGGCGCCGATGCCGGAGCCGAACGGGCCGCCGGCCGCGAAGGCGTAGAGGCCGTGCAGGGCCTGGAAGCAGTTGACGTTCGGGTCCGGCTTGGTGACGCCGATGCAGGCCAGCCGGTCCATCCGGTGCGGCACGGTGATGACCAGGGCGGTGCAGGCCACCACGGCGATGCCGAGCACCGCGGCGAACAGCCGCAGCGGGGCACCGACCGTCCAGAGCAGGCCGAACAGCATGGCGATCAGGATCATCGTGGTGCCCATGTCGCCGCCGAGCATGATCAGCAGCATCAGCAGCAGGGTGCCGGGCACCAGCGGGACCAGCAGGTGCTTCCACTGGTCGAGCATGTGGGTCCTCTGCTTGCGGGCCAGCAGGTCGGCCGCCCACAGGGCGAGCGCGAGCTTGGCGAACTCGGAGGGCTGGAGCTGGAGCAGGCCGAGGTCCAGCCAGTTGCGGTTGCCGCCGACCTCCTTGCCGATGCCGGGGATCGCGACCAGCACCAGGGCGGCCGTCACCCCGAGCACCACCGGGTAGACCAGCATCCGCAGCAGCTTGACCGGCATCAGGGCGAACAGCACCAGGCCGACCAGGCCCATCAGCACCGCGATGAACTGCTTGCCCACGAAGAAGGTGGCCGGCAGGCCCCAGCGGACGGCCAGGATCTGCGAGGAGGAGAAGACCATGCTGAGCCCGAGCACCAGCAGCAGCAGGGCCGAACCGACGATCAGCAGGTACGGGGTGAGCGGACGGGAGAGCAGGTAGGCCACCCGGCCGCGGAACTGCCGCAGCCGGGTGACCGGGTCGGCCGCCTTGAAGGTGGCACTGCTGGCCGAGATGACCGGCGCCTGCCACGGGCCTCGCTCCGGGGCCTGACCCGCCATCACACCGCTCCCCCGTCTTGGTACTCGACTCGTTACAGCGCCCGGACCGCCTCGGCGAAGAGGTCGCCGCGCTCGCCGTAGTTGGTGAACATGTCCATCGAGGCACAGGCCGGGGCCAGCAGGACGGTGTCGCCCTCCCGGGCCAGTCCTGCGGCAACGCGGACCACCTCGGTCATCGCCACGGCGCCAGTCTGACCGGCCGCCGCCTCGATCACCGGGACATCCGGGGCGTGTCGGGCCAGGGCCTCCGCGATCAGCGCCCGGTCCTCGCCGATCAGCACCGCGGCCCGCAGCCGGCCCGCGGCGCCCCCCACCAGCTCGTCGAAGGTCGCCCCCTTGGCCAGCCCGCCGGCGATCCAGACCACCGGCTCGTAGGCGGCCAACGAGGCCGCCGCCGCATGGGTGTTGGTGGCCTTGGAGTCGTCCACGTAGGTGACCCCGCCGACCACCGCGACCTCGGCGATCCGGTGCGCGTCGGGGCGGAAGGCCCGCAGGCCGTCCCGGACGGCGGAGGTGTCCACCCCGTAGGCCCGGGCCAGCGCCGCCGCCGCCAGGGCGTTGGTGACGTTGTGCGGCGCGGGCGGGTGCACGTCGGAGACGGCGCCGATCTCGGCCGCGTTCTTGTGCCGGTCGGGCACGAAGGCGCGGTCCACCAGCAGGCCGTCCACCACGCCGAAGTCGGACGGGCCGGGCGAGCCGAGGCCGAAGCCGACGGCCCGGCAGCCCTCCTCGACGTCGGCCTCCTCGACCAGCGCGCGGGTGGCCGGGTCGGCCAGGTTGTAGACGCAGGCCACCCGGTTGCCCTGGTAGATCCGGCCCTTGTCGGCCGCGTAGGCCTCCATCGAGCCGTGCCAGTCCAGGTGGTCGGGGGCCAGGTTGAGCACCGCGGCCGAGTGCGGGCGCAGGCTGGGCGCCCAGTGCAGCTGGTAGCTGGAGAGCTCGACCGCGAGCACCTCGTACGGCTCCTCGGCCAGCACCGCGTCCAGCACCGAGACGCCGACGTTGCCGACCGCGGCGGTGCGCTTGCCGGCCGCCGTCAGGATCGAGGCGAGCATCTGCACCGTGGTGGTCTTGCCGTTGGTGCCGGTGACGGCCAGCCAGGGGGCCGGCTCGTCGGTGCCCGGCAGCGGCCTGCGCAGCCGCCAGGCCAGCTCGACGTCGCCCCAGACCTCCACCCCGGCCGCCTCGGCGGCCAGGAAGAGCGGGCTGTTCGGCGGCCAGCCGGGCGAGGTGACGACCAGTCGGGTCCCCTCGGGGAGGGTGGCACCGTCGCCGAGCCGCACCGCGATGCCCTCGCCGAGCTGCTCGGCGCGCACGCGCAGGCCCTCGCCGTCTCCGCCGTCCACCACGGTGACCTCGGCGCCGAGGTCGCGCAGCACCCGGGCGGCGGAGACGCCGGAGATGCCGAGGCCGGCCACGACGACGGGCAGGCCCTTGAAGTCGGGGTTGTGAGGGGTCGTCATCCGGTCACCCAGCCCGCGTAGAAGAGGCCGAGGCCGACCGCGACGCAGAGGCCCTGGATGATCCAGAACCGGACCACGATCAGCACCTCGCTCCACCCCTTGAGTTCGAAGTGGTGCTGGAGCGGGGCCATCTTGAAGACGCGCTTGCCGGTCATCCGGAAGGAGCCGACCTGGATGATCACCGACAGGGTGATGATCACGAACAGGCCGCCCAGCAGGGCCAGCAGCATCTCGGTGCGCGAGCAGATCGCCAGACCGGCCAGCGCGCCGCCCAGGGCCAGCGAGCCGGTGTCGCCCATGAAGATCTTGGCGGGCGAGGTGTTCCACCACAGGAAGCCGAAGCAGGAGCCCATCAGCGCGGAGGCGATGACGGCCAGGTCCAGCGGGTCGCGGACGTCGTAGCAGCTGCTGGTCGCGGTGGCCATCACCGCGCAGGTCTGGCCGTACTGCCAGACGCCGATGAAGACGTAGGCGCCGAAGACCATCACCGAGGCGCCGGTGGCCAGGCCGTCGAGGCCGTCGGTGAGGTTCACGCCGTTCGACATCGCGGCGATCATGAAGTACGCCCAGATCACGAACAGCACCGGGCCGATCGACCAGCTGAAGTCCTGGACGAAGGACAGGCTGGTGGAGGCCGGGGTCAGCCCGCGGTCGTCCTTGAACTGCAGCGCCAGGATGGCGAAGGTCAGGCCGACGAACGACTGGCCGAGCAGCTTGGCCTTGGCCCGCAGGCCCAGCGAGCGCTGCTTCACGACCTTGATGTAGTCGTCCAGGAAGCCGACCAGGCCGAGCCCGGCGGTCAGGAAGAGCACCAACAGCCCTGAGGCTGTGGGCCTCTCACCCGTTATCACCTTGGTCGCGGCGTACGCGATCAGGGTGGCCAGGATGAACGCGATGCCGCCCATGGTGGGCGTGCCGCGCTTGCTCAGGTGGGCCTGCGGGCCGTCGTCCCGGATCATCTGGCCGTAGCCGTGCCGGGCCAGCAGCCGGATCAGCGCCGGGGTGCCCAGCAGCGAGAGGACAAGGCCGATCAGGCCGGAGAACAGGATCTGCTTCACTGCGCGGCTCCATCGGCCAGCAGGGCCTCGGCGACCCGCTCCAGACCCACCGAACGGGAGGCCTTCACCAGGACCACGTCCCCGGGCCGCAGTTGACCCCGCAGCAGCTCCACCGCCGCGTCCGCGTCGGACACCAGCACCGACTCCTCACCCCACGAACCTTCGTTCCTCGCGCCCAGTTCCATACAGGCCGCGTCCCGTCCGCCGACCGCCACCAGCTTGGTGACGTCCAGTCGGACCGCGAGCCGCCCGATGGCGTCGTGCTCGTCGAGGCTGTCCTCGCCGAGCTCCCGCATCTCTCCGAGCACCGCGAAGGTACGGCGGCGCTCCGGGCCGCGTCCAGCCATGTTCGCCAGCGCCCGCAGCGCGGCCCGCATGGACTCGGGGTTCGCGTTGTAGGCGTCGTTGACCACGGTGACACCGTCGGCCCGTTCGACGACCTCCATGCGCCAGCGGGACAGCGCTTCCGCCTCGCCGAGGGCGGCGGCGGTGTCGTCGACGGACATCCCGAGCGCCACCGCCACCGCTGCGGCGGCGAGGGCGTTCGAAACGTGGTGCTCACCGTACAGCCGCAGGCTCACGGGTGCGGAACCGGCCGGGGTGCTCAACGTGAAGCGTGGCCGTCCGGCGTCGTCCAGGTGAACCCCGGTGGCCCGGACGTCGGCGTTCGGGCTCTCCCCGAAGTAGAGGACCTTCGCCTGCGTACGGGCCGCCATGGCCTTGACCAGCGGGTCGTCGGCGTTCAGGATCGCGGTGCCGTCGGCGGGCAGCGCCTCCACCAACTCGCCCTTGGCCTCGGCGATCCCGGCCTTGGAGCCGAACTCGCCCAGGTGCGCGGTGCCGATGTTCAGCACGGCGCCGACCACGGGCGGGGTGATGCCGCAGAGGTAGGCGATGTCGCCCTTGTGCCGGGCGCCCATCTCCATCACCAGGTGCTCGGTGGCCGGCTCGACCCGCAGCGCGGTCATCGGGTGGCCGATCTCGTTGTTCATCGAGCCGGGCGGGAAGACCGTCACGCCCTTGCGGGCCAGCACCTGGGCGATCAGGTCCTTGGTGGAGGTCTTGCCGGCCGAGCCGGTCAGCGCCACCACGGCGGCCGTGGAGCGGTCCACCACGGCCCGGGCCAGCTTGCCCAGCGCCGTCTGCACGTCGTCCACCAGCACGGTGGGGACGTCCAGCTGACGGGTCGCCAGCACGGCGACCGCCCCGGCCCCGACCACCTGCGCGGCGAAGTCGTGCCCGTCCACCCGCTCGCCGACGATGGCGACGAACAGGCTGCCCGGCGTGACCTTGCGGGAATCGTGCTCCACGGTCCCGGTCACCACGGCGGCCGGGTCCGCGTTGTGCAGGGTGCCGCCGACGGCCTCGGCCACCTCGGCGAGGGTCAGTGCGATCACAGGTGCTCAACTCCCTTGGAACCACGGTGCTCGATGGCCGTGCGCAGGACCTCGCGGTCGTCGAAGGGGCGGACCTCGCCCCGGACGTACTGGCCGAGTTCGTGGCCCTTGCCCGCGACCAGGACGGTGTCCCCCGCGTGCGCGTGGGCCACCGCGTCGGCGATCGCCTCGGCGCGGTCCGGGACCACCAGGACCTCGCCGCGCTCCGTCTCCGGCACCTCGGTGGCGCCGTTCAGCATGGTGGCGAGGATCGCCAGGGCGTCCTCGGAGCGCGGGTTGTCGCTGGTGAGCACCGCCGTGTCGGCGAGCCGGGCGGCGATCGCGCCCATCGGCCCGCGCTTGAACGGGTCCCGGTCGCCGCCGCAGCCGACCACCACGTGCAGGCGGCCCTTGGTGACCTCGCGCAGCGACTCCAGGACAGCCTGCAGGGCGTCCGGCTTGTGCGCGTAGTCCACCACCGCGACGAACGGCTGCCCGGCGTCCACCCGCTCCAGCCGCCCGGGCACCCCGGGGACGGCGGCCACACCGGCGACCGCCTCGGCCAGCGGCACCCCGGCGGTCACCAGCGCGGTGATCGCGCCGAGCGCGTTGGAGACGTTGAACGGGCCCGGCAGCGGCACGCTCGCCTCGGCCGACGCGCCGTCAGGACCGGTCACCGTGAAGGTGGAGCCCAGCGGGCCCAGCTGGACGTCCAGCGCCCGCCAGTCGGCCGCCGGGTCACCCTTGGCGGAGAAGGTGGTGACCGGGATCGGCGCCTCGGCGGCGATCCGCCGGCCGTACGCGTCGTCCTGGTTGGCCACCCCGAGGCGGGCCTTGTCGGCCTGGAACAGCTTGGCCTTGGCCCGGTAGTAGTCCTCCATGTCCGGGTGGAAGTCCAGGTGCTCCGGCGTCAGGTTGTTGAACAGCGCGACGTCGTAGACCACGCCGTCCACCCGGCCGTAGCTGAGCGCGTGGCTGGAGACCTCCATGACCACGGCCCCGGCACCCCGCTCGCCCATCACGGCGAGGATCGCGTGCAGGTCGGTGGACTCCGGGGTGGTGCGCTCGCTCTTGATCCGCTCGCTGCCGACCCGCATCTCCACCGTGCCGATGACGCCCGGGTTCAGGCCGGCCGCCTTGAGGCCGCCCTCCACCAGGTAGGCGGTGGTGGTCTTGCCGTTGGTGCCGGTCAGCCCGATCATCCGCAGGCCCTCGCTCGGGCGGCCGTACACGGCGGCGGCCAGCTCGCCCATCCGGGCCCGCGGGCTCTCCACCACCAGCAGCGGCGCCCCGCAGCCGGCCGCCTGCTCGGCGCCCTCACGGTCCGTCAGCACCGCCACCGCGCCCTGCCCGACCGCCTGGGCGGCGAACCGGGCCCCGTGGTGGTTGGCGCCGGGGAAGGCCACGTAGACGTCGCCGGGCCGGACGGCCCGGGAGTCGTGGGTGACGCCGGTGACCGCCGCGCCCTCGACGGCCGGCACCCCCAGCAGTCGGGCGGCCTCGGCCAGCGGCAGGGCGGCCACGGAGGTCGGTCGGGGCGGGCTCGCGGAGATTTGATCGGGTTTCGGCACGGCCGGAAGGCTATCCGCCCCACCCCCGTGAGGGCCAAACGCGCCCCCCGGCGCGGCCGGGGACGGCTTCGGCTGAGCTTCCGTCAGGCGGGGCGAGGGCTGGGGGTCGTTCATCAGGGCTTCCGCTCGACGGGGAGGTTCGGGGCCTGGCTGCCGCTGGGGGCGACGTGCAGGGACTTCAGGGTGAACTCCATCACCTGCTTGAACACCGGCCCGCAGAGCTGGCCGCCGAAGTGGCCGTTCTTCGGGTCCTGGATCACGCAGGAGACGGTGACGCGCGGGGCGTCGGCCGGCGCGAAGCCGATGAAGGAGGCGGTGTAGCCGTTGTACTTGCCGGTCTTGGGGTCCACCCGGTTGGCCGTGCCGGTCTTCCCGGCCACCCGGTAGCCCTCCACCGCCGCCTTGGTGCCGGTGCCCTGCTCGTCCGAGACCACCGACTCCAGCATCTCGGTCAGGGTCTTCGCGGTCTCCGGCTTGACCACCCGGGTCTCCTTGCCCGGCGGTGCGGCCACGTACCGCCCGTCCGCCCCGGTGGTCCCGGCCAGCAGGTTGGGCGTCACCCGCACGCCGCCGTTGGCGATCGTGGAGAACACCGAGGTGGCCTGGAGCGCGTTGACCGACAGGCCCTGGCCGAACGGGATGGTGTACTGCTGCGAGCCGTTCCAGGCCTCCGGCTTGGCCAGGATGCCCTTGGTCTCGCCGGGGAAGCCCAGCCCGGTGGACTGCCCGATCCCGAACCGGGTCAGGTAGTCGTGCAGCACCTTGTTGGAGGCCGCCTGGTCGGCGCCGAGCCGCTCGGCGGCCAAAATGGTGCCGATGTTGGAGGACTTGGCCAGCACGCCCGCCAGGGTCAGGTGCCAGGTCGGGTGGTCGATGTCGTCGTGGAAGATCCGGTCCGAGCGCTGGAGCGTGTTCGGCACCTCGACGTAGGTGTCCCAGGCCGCCGTGCCGGTGTCCAGCACCGCCGCCATCGTCATCAGCTTGGCGGTGGAGCCCGGCTCGAAGGCGTCGCCGACCGCCGCGTTGCCCAGCTGGTCCGCCTTCGCCTTGGAGAGCTCGTTCGGGTTGAAGCCCGGGGAGCCGGCCATCGCCAGGATCTGACCGGTCTTCACGTCCTGGACGACGACGTAGCCCTTCTCCGCCCCGGCGTTGGCCACCTGGTCGGTGATGGCCCGCTGGGCCGCCCACTGGATGTCCCGGTCGACGGTCAGCCGCAGGTCCGAGCCCTCCACCGGGGACTGCTGGCTGCCGCCGGCCGTCGGCACCATCCGCCCGTTCACCTGGGCGTAGGTGCTGTGGCCGTCCTTGCCCGCCAACTCGCCCTGGTACTGGAGCTCCAGGCCACCGGTGCCGATGCCGTCCGCGTTCACGTAGCCGAGCAGGTTGGCGGCCAGGCCCCCGGCCGGGTAGACCCGGCGCTTGGAGTCCTGGAAGACGATCCCGGCCAGCGGGTTGGCGCAGGCGGCGTCCACCGTCTGCCGGCCCCCCTGCTCGGCGGGCTTGCCGACCAGCTTGCGCTGGGCCCGGCAGGCGGCGGTGTCGGCCTGCTTGGCCAGGGTCGACTTGAGGTCGGTGATCTGCTTCTTGGTCTCCGGGCTCTGACGGGGCGCCAGCATCACCCACTGGGTCTTCGGGGTGTGCAGCAGGGCGGCCAGCTGCTCCTTGCTCCGGTTCAGGATCGGCGCCAGCAGCGCGGCGGCCTGCTCCGGGGCGTCCGGCACCAGCGACTTGTCCGGCGGGTAGAGCGAGGGGTCGGCGGTGACGTCGTACGCGTCCACCGTGGTGGCCAGCGCCACGCCGTCGGAGGACGTTATCGAACCGCGGTCGGCGGAGAGCTTGGCCTGCACGTACTTGTTCGCCTGGGCCGCGGCGGCCAGCTCGTCCGAGTCCAGCAGCTGCAGCTGGACCAGCCGGCCGGCGAAGACCGAGAAGACCGCCACCATCGCCACGCTCACCAGCCGCAGCCGCTTCTTCGGATCGCCCAGCTTGATCAGCCGCGGCTGCGGCGGGGCCGGGCGGCGGGGCGGCTGACGGCGCGACGGCTCGCCGCTGCGCGGGCGCGGGGTGCGGGGGCGCTGCGCTCCGGCCGCCGCCCGGGCGGCTCCTGACGCACCGGCGGCGGGGCGGCGGGCGGGCTGCGGGCGGGCCGCTCCGGCCGCCCCGGCCGGGCGGGGCCGGGGCTTGCCGCTCCCCCTGCCGTTCCCGCTTCCACCGGGCTGACGGGGGGTGCTCATCGCGCGGTACCTCCGGACGGGGCGGCCGCCGACGGGGTGCCGAGCGGCGGGGCCGGGTTGATCTGCACCCCGGTGTCGGCGGGCGGCGGCGCCGCGGGGGTGGGGCTCGGCGAGGCGCCGGTGCGGCTCCACAGCTCCTGGTCGGTGCGCTTGACCGGCGGGCTGTCCTCGGCCTTCTCGGGCTTGCCGTTGACCGAGCCGTCGTCCTGCAGGAAGGCCAGGTCCCCGCCGGGCACCATGCCCAGCTCACGGGCCCTGCGCTCCAGCGCGTCCGGTGCGGACTGCTGGTCGATCTCCTGCTGGAGGGTCTGCTGGCGGTCCGTCAGCTCGGTGGTCTGGCGCTCCAGCCGGCTCTGCTCGAAGGAGCCCTCGTTGAGCGCGGTGTTCAGCATCAGCAGCCCGAGCAGCCCGGCCGAGAGCAGCGCCACCACCAACACCGCGAAGGGCGTGCGCCCCCGCACCTGCCGCCGGGCCGGGCGCACCGAGATCCGCACCCCGCCCCCCTGACCCGGTACCGACCCGCGCTCCCGCCGCGTCCGACCACCCGTCAGGCCTCCACCGGCCACCGGCACCGCTCTTCTCCCTCGCCGCTCACGTCCCCCCGTCCGGCGTCCGTTCTAGCCGCGGGTCTCCCTGATCCTCTCCGCCACGCGCAGCCGCACGGGCGCGGCACGCCGGTTCTCCTCGATCTCCTCCTCCGTGGCCAGCTCGGCACCGCGGGTGAGCAGCTTCAGCCAGGGCTGGTGCTCCTCCGGGATGATCGGCAGCCCCGGCGGGGCGGTGTTGGTGGCCCCCTGGGCGAAGTACTGCTTCACCAGGCGGTCCTCCAGCGACTGGTACGACATCACGGCGATCCGGCCGCCGAGCGCGAGCACGTCCAGCGCGCCCGGGATGGCCCGGTCCAGCACCTCCAGCTCGCCGTTGACCTCGATCCGCAGCGCCTGGAAGGTGCGCTTGGCCGGGTTGCCGCCGGTGCGGCGGGTGGCCGCCGGGATGGCGTTGCGCACCAACTCGACCAGACGCGCGGAGTTGGTGAACGGTTCCTTCTCGCGCTCGCGCAGGATCACCGAGGCGATCTTCCCGGCGAACCGCTCCTCGCCGTAGACCTTGAGGATCCGGGCCAGCTGACCGTGGGTGTAGGTGTTCAGCACCTCGGCCGCGCTCAGGCCGCGGGTCTGGTCCATCCGCATGTCCAGCGGGGCGTCCTGGGCGTACGCGAAGCCGCGGTCCGCCTCGTCCAGCTGCATCGAGGAGACGCCGAGGTCGAACAGGATGCCGTGCGCCTCCGGGATGCCGAGGCGGTCCAGCACCTCGGGGATCTCGTCGTACACCGCGTGCACCAGCGTCGCCCGCTCGCCGAAGCGGGCCAGCCGCTCCCCCGACAGCTTCAGCGCCGCCGGGTCGCGGTCCACGGCCACCAGCCGCACCTCGGGGAACTGCGTCAGCAGCGCCTCGCTGTGGCCGCCGAGGCCGAGGGTGGCGTCCACCACCACGGCGCCGGGGGCGGAGATCGCCGGGGCCAGCGCGTCTACGCAGCGCTGCAGCATCACCGGGACATGCTTGGGGGCCGGACTGTCGGTGCTCATGACGACCATTCTGGTCCATCCCGCCCACCCCGCCGCCCACCCGGGGCCCGGCGGCACGCCACGGTGGCCGGCGAAAGTGGTCACCCCGGGGGCGCGAGGAACTGCGCGGGTCCGGAAGGCGGCCCGGTGTGAGATCGGGGCAGACGAGCCAGTTGCAGGCGCTGCCGTTCCCCTGCGCGCAGTTCCTCGCGCCCCCGGTGTGACCACCTTCGCCGGGAGCGTGCCTGCGGGACGCAGGCCGGGGTCCCCGCCCGCTCGTCCGGGGAAGGAGTGGCCGCCCGGCACCGGGGAAGGTGCGCCAGGTGGACACGGAGCGGGTGGAGGCCTCGGACTGCGTACCGGCCCGGCCCCGGGCGGCGGTTGACGGGCCGTCAGGGGTGGGGCTCCACTGGCCGGAACTCTACCGTCCCCACCTGCCGAGTCAATCGACCGCGACCGCGCGCCACCCGGGCGGCGGCATGGATTCCCGCAGGTGGGAGCAGGGACGGCCATCCGCTCCCCCGCACGGCCGCACCGCGCACGGCCCCCACCGCGCGCCGGACGGACCGGCACGAACCGGACGTGCGGCACCGCTCAGCAGCTATGCCCTCCGTCACACCCCACCCGTTCACCACCGGCCCCCCTCCGCAACGGCCGGAAGGCCACTACCGTCATCGGCATGACAGTGACCCCCGACCGGCCCGTGCCGACCGCCGCTGCCGACTCCACCCCGTCCATCACCGACCGGTTCGTCGCCGCGAACCGCGAGTACGCCAAGACCTTCCGGGACGGCGGGATGGACGCCCGCCCGGTGCGGAACGTCACCGTGGTGGCCTGCATGGACGCCCGCCTCGACCTGTTCGCCGCCCTCGGCCTCGAACTCGGCGACGCCCACCTGATCCGCAACGCCGGCGGCGTCGTCACCGACGACACCATCCGCTCCCTGACGATCAGCCAGCGCGCCCTGGGCACCCGCTCGATCGTCCTCATCCACCACACCGGCTGCGGCCTCCTCGGCCTCACCGAGGACTTCCGCCGCGACCTGGAGCTCGAGGTCGGCCAGCGCCCCACCTGGGCCGTCGAGTCCTTCGTCGACCTGGACGGCGACGTCCGACAGTCCATGCAGCGGGTCCGCACCTCCCCCTTCATCCCCCACCGCGACGACGTCCGCGGCTTCGTCTTCGACGTCCACACCGGCCTCCTCCGCGAGATCCACTGAACCCTCGCGCCCCTGGGAGGACGACGAAGTCGTCACCCCGGGGGCGCGAGGAACTGCGCGAAGCGGAGGAAACGAACGGTCAGATCACGGCACACGGCTCAGCCCCGCCTCGGAGCGCAAAACGGACACTCCCCCCGTGTCGCCCACTCGGGTGACGTTCCGCCCCCCGACAAGGAAGAATGCGCCTTCAGGCCGACCGGCCAGCTTGCATTTTCGGGGCATGGGAGCAATCGAGTGACGACCTTCAACGGACAGAGCGGCACGGGCGGTTCAGGACTGCACGAGCTCGGCGCAGTGGTCGAACGGGTCCGGGCCTCGGTGGAGAGCGTCATCGAGGGCAAGCCCGAGGCCGTCCGGATCGCCCTCACCGTCCTCCTCGCCGAGGGCCACCTCCTCCTCGAGGACGTCCCCGGCGTCGGCAAGACCATGCTCGCCAAGGCCCTCGCCCGCTCCGTCGACTGCACGGTCCGCCGGATCCAGTTCACGCCGGACCTGCTGCCCTCCGACGTGACCGGCACCAACGTCTTCGACCAGCAGCGGATGGACTTCGAGTTCCGCCCGGGCGCGATCTTCGCGCAGATCGTGGTCGGCGACGAGATCAACCGCGCCTCGCCGAAGACCCAGTCCGCGCTGCTGGAGTCGATGGAGGAGCGCCAGGTCACCATCGACGGCACCAGCTACGAGCTGCCGTCCCCGTTCATGGTGATCGCCACCCAGAACCCGGTGGAGATGGAGGGCACCTATCCCCTCCCCGAGGCGCAGCGCGACCGCTTCATGGCCCGGGTGTCGATCGGCTACCCCAGCGCCGAGGCCGAGTTCGCGATGCTGGACGTGCACGGCGGCGCCAGCCCGCTGGACCACCTGACCCCGGTCGCGCACGCGCACGACATCCTCAAGCTGGTCGAGGTGGTCCGCTCGGTGCACGTCTCCGAGGCGGTCCGCCGCTACGCGGTCGAGCTGGTCGGCGCCACCCGCTACCACCAGGAGCTGCGCCTGGGCGCCTCGCCGCGCGCGACCCTGCACCTGATCCGGGCCGCCCGCGCCCACGCCGCGCTGGACGGCCGCGACTACGTGCTGCCGGACGACGTCCAGGCGCTGGCCGTGCCGGTGCTGGCGCACCGTCTGCTGCCCACCGCGGAGACCCAGCTCAGCCGCCGTTCGACCGAACAGATCGTCACCGACCTGGTGGCGAGCCTGCCCATCCCGCGTCCGCAGGGCCGGGGCTGAGGTGGCCAAGGGGGACAGCGCGACCGGACTGCGCACCGGACTGCGCGGCCTGACCACCCGGGGGCGGTCCTTCCTGGCCGCCGGGATCACCGCCGCGCTCTGCGCCTACGTCTTCGGCCAGGACACCCTGCTCCAGGTCTCGGTGCTGCTGGCCGCCCTGCCGCTGGCCGCCGCCGTGCTGCTGCTGCGCACCCGCTACCGGGTGGCCGGCGGGCGGCGCCTCAGCCCGTACCGGGTGGCGGCGGGCCAGGAGGCCCGGGTGCACCTGCGCCTGGACAACGTCTCCCGGGTGCCCACCGGCCTGCTGCTGCTGGAGGACCAGGTCCCGTACGTGCTGGGGCCGCGGCCGCGGTTCGTGCTGGACCGGGTGGAGCCGCGCGGCTTCCGCGAGGTCTCCTACCGGGTCCGCTCGGACCTGCGCGGGCGCTACCCGCTGGGGCCGTTGCAGCTGCGGGTGGCCGACCCGTTCGGGATGTGCGAGCTGAACCGTTCGTTCGCCGCCTCGGACGTGCTGACCGTGGTGCCCCAGGTGGTGGCCCTGCCGACCGTGAAGCTGCCCGGGGAGTCCACCGGCCACGGCGAGTCCAACGTCCACACCCTGGCGCTGGCCGGGGACGACGACGTGATCCCGCGCGAGTACCGGCACGGCGACGACCTGCGCCGGGTGCACTGGAAGTCCACCGCCCGCTACGGCGAGCTGATGGTCCGTCGGGAGGAGCAGCCGCTGCGGGCCAAGGCCACCGTGCTGCTGGACACCCGGGACGTGGCGCACCGGGGCTCCGGCCCGGCCTCCTCCTTCGAATGGGCCGTCAGCTGCGCCGCCTCGGTCGGCGTGCACCTGCTGGAGCGCGGCTACCAGACCCGGCTGCTGACCGACACCGGTCTGGCCGTGCCCGGCCCCGAGGCCGGGGCGATCGCCACCGTGGCGGAGGCGGCCGGCCTGCTGCTGGACTCCCTCGCCGTGGTCGAGCTCTCCGACGGCGGCACCCTGGCCCGGGCCGAGCAGGTGCTGCGCCAGGGCGGCGACGGCGTGCTGGTCGCGGTGCTCGGCTCGCTGGACGAGGAGCAGGTGGCCCGGCTCGGGCGGCTGCGGCGGCGGGCGGCCGGAGCGGTCGCCTTCCTGCTGGACACCGCCACCTGGGCCGGCCTGCGCCACCTGGCGCCGGACACCCCGGACCAGGACGCCACCGACCAGGTGACCCGCCTGCGCGAGGCCGGCTGGACGGTGCTCTCCGCCCGGGCCGGCGACTCGGTGGCCACCCTGTGGCGGCACGCCGAGCGCGCCGCCGCGGTCCCCTACCGCAACGGGGCGGGGTCATGACCGCCGCATCCTCCCGGGCCCGCCGCGCCCGCCGGAGCACGCCGCGGGACCGTTCCCTCCCGGCCGCAGGCGCCGCGCGCCCGGCCGTCCGTACCGACCGAAGCGGGGAGGCCGCCGGATGACCACCCGGGCCAAGCTCACGCTCTACTCGGCGCTGGCCACCGTGCTGGTGACGCTCTGTCTGACCCCGCTGGTGGAGCCGGCCTCCTGGGTCCTGCGCGCCGTGCTGGTGACCGCCGCCGCCGGAGGCGCCGGGGCCGGGCTGCGCCGGCTGGCGTTCTCCCGCGCGCTCCAGGTGCCGCTCCAACTGCTGGCCGTGCTCTACCTGTTGATGCTGCTGTTCGTGCAGCGTTCGATGGACTACCTGGTGCTGCCCGGCCCGAGCGCGCTGGACGCGGTCGGCAGCCTGCTGGCGGAGGGCCAGAAGACCGTCCAGGAGTACACCGCCCCGGCCCCGGCGACCGAGGGCGTGCAGCTGATCCTGGTCGGTGCGGTGGCGCTGATCGCGGTGCTGGTCGACGCCCTCGCGGTGACCTTCCGCCGGGCCGCGCTGGCCGGGCTGCCGCTGCTCGCGCTGTACTCCGTCGGCACCGGCCTGAACGGCGCCGACAACGCCTGGCTGTGGTTCCTGCTCTCCGCCGCTGGCTACCTGCTGCTGCTCTTCGCCGAGGGCCAGGACCGGCTCTCCCGCTGGGGCCGGGTCTTCCACGGCACCTCGCAGGACGGCAGCGGCACCATCTCGCACAGCGGCCACCGGGTCGGCCTGCTCGCCCTGGCCTGCGCGGTGGTGATCCCGCTGATCGTCCCGCAGACCGGCCTCGGCCTGTTCGGGGACGGCAACGGGAGCGGCGCGGGCCTCGGCAAGGGATCGGGGCGGCCGGTCACCTCGCTGAACCCGGTGGTGGCCCTGACGGCCAATCTGACCCGTCAGGACGTCAACACCGAGATGTTCACCTTCCGCACCGACTCCAACGCCACCGACCTCTACATGCGGATCGGCGCGCTGGACAGCTTCGACGGCGTCTCCTGGAAGTTCTCCGAGCAGCGCCTCCAGCAGATCCCCAGCCCGATGCCCTACCCGCAGGGGCTCGGCCAGGACGTCCAGGCCGAGAGCTTCCGCACCGACATCAAGATCTCCAAGAACCTCTCCACCGAGTGGTTGCCGATGCCCTACCCGGCCGACACGGTCACCGTGCGGGGCGACTGGAAGTACGAGCCCGACACCCGCTCGGTGGTCGGCGACGGCGGGCAGAAGACCGACGGCATCACGTACTCCGTGGTCAGCAAGGACGTCCGCCCGACCCCCGAGCAGCTCCGCTCGGCCGGCCCCGTCCCGAACGAGATCGCCCGCCGCTTCACCTCCCTGCCGGACACCCTGCCGCCGGTGGTCGCCCAGACCGCCCGCAAGGTGGTGGCCGGCAAGAACAACCCGTACGACCAGGCCGTGGCGTTGCAGGCCTGGTTCAACGGCCCCGAGTTCCGCTACAGCCTCCAGGTCGCCGCGGCCACCGGGAACGAGGCCATCGAGCGCTTCCTGCGCGAGAAGACCGGCTTCTGCGTGCACTACGCGGCCACCATGGCCGCGATGGCCCGCTCGCTCGGCATCCCGGCCCGGGTGGCCATCGGCTTCGCGCCCGGCACCGACATGGGCCGGGGCAGCTTCCTGGTGCGCAGCCAGGACTACCACGCCTGGCCGGAGCTGTACTTCCCCGGCTCGGGCTGGCTGCGCTTCGAGCCGACCCCGAGCCGCGGCAGCGCCCCCGAGTACACCTCGGAGAAGGCCGCGCCGGCTCCGAGCGCCCAGCCGACCGAGGCGACCACCGCGCCGAGCACCGCGCCCTCCGCGGCGCCCAGCTCCAGCAGCAGCTGCACCGCGCAGCAGCAGCGCCAGGACGGCTGCGCCGACGAGCAGGCGGTCACCCCGCTCACCGTCGAGGAACGGCCCTGGTGGCTGGAGTGGCCGGTGCTGGTCTCCGTGCCGGCCGCACTGCTGCTGCTGGCCCTGCTGGCCACCCCGATGCTCTGGCGGATCCGCCAACGGCGCCGACGGCTCGGCACCGGCCGACGGGCACCGGGTGGCGACGGCGGCGGCGAGTTGACGGACCGCCAGGTGCTGGCCGCCTGGGAGGAGCTGATCGACACCGCCTGGGACCTCGGCATCCCGCCGGACGACTCGCGCACCCCGCGCACCGCCGTCCGCCGGATCGCCGAGGTCGGGCAGCTGGATCCGGAGGCGACGGCTGCGGCCGGCCGGGTGGCGCTGGCCACCGAACGGGTGCTCTACGCCCGCAGCGCCGACACCGAGCTGCCGCTCGGCCCGGACGTGCGGACCGCCGCCGAGGGCCTGCGGGCCTCGGCCGGCCGCCGCGGCCGGACCAGGGCCGTGCTGCTGCCGCCGTCCTCGGCGCGGCTGCGCCGGCGGATCGGCGACCGGGCGGCGGCGGTCGGTGACGCGGTCCGCTCCCGCCTGGACCGGCTCTCCGCGGCGGTGCGCCGTCTGCCGGGCCTGCGGGGGCGCGGCGAACGGGACTGACGGACGGCGGGAGGGCAGGGGGCTCGGCCCCCTCCCCTCCCGCCGCGCGGTTCACCTCCGCACGGACGCACGACGAGGGCGGGCAGTCGAATCGACTGCCCGCCCTCGTGCGAACCCAGGTCTTCCGGTCTTCCGGTGCCGGTCACATGCCGTCGTGCTCGTCCCGACGGCGTTGCCAGCGCTGCTCCATCCGGTCCATCACACCGGCCTTGCGGCGGGGAGGCGGGGAAGCCTTGGCTCCCGCTCCCTGCCCGGCCGGACCACGCCTCCAGCCCTTCACGGCGAAGACCGCGCAGCCCAGCATCACCACGAAACCGACCACGCCCACCACGATCACGTTGGCGACGAGGCCCCCCATCAGGAGGGCGATGCCCACCACGAACCCTGCGGCGGCCAGGTAGACCCGCCGACGGGTGTAGGTGCGCAGCCCGGTTCCCTCAAGCGCTGACGCGAATTTGGGATCTTCGGCGTACAGCGCTCGCTCCATCTGCTCGAGCAGTCGCTGCTCGTGCTCCGAGAGCGGCACGGAGTCCTCCTACTCGTCGGTCGCGGGGCGACCGGTCCGCCACCCCTGGCTCGGGTCGTTGTGTGGACCATATGCCCCACGGGCCAGGCCGTCATGCTTTCCGGCTTTACCCAGATCATACGGTCCGGGCCGCCGGTTCGGGACGGTCAGGAGCACGTGGCTCGGGCCACGTCGCGTTCCCCGTCCCCAGCCACCCAACGCCGCGGTGCACCGACAAGTGCCCGAGGCGGTGGAATCATCCCGACGGAGTCGCGACGAGCCGGGTTTCGGGGCGGGAAACGGCGGGCGAAGGAGGGGTCAGGCGAGGGCGGCCAGCAGGTGGAGCTGGGTCGCCACGGCGTGGAAGGCGGGCTGCTCGGCGGCGGCCTGCTCCAGCTTGAGCAGGGCCTCCACCGCCCCCGGCTCGGTGTCCACCAGAACGCCGGGCACCAGGTCGGAGAAGACCCGGACGCCGTGCACCGAGGAGACCCGGAGCCCGGCGGCGGCGGCCAGTCCGTTCAGCTCCTCGGCGGTGAAGCGGCGGGGCATCGGGTCCTGGGCGCCCCAGCGGCCGTCCGGGGCGTCGAGCACCGCGCGGGCGTCGTCGAAGTGGCCGGCCAGGGCGCGGGCCAGCACGGCGCCGTTCCGGTTGGCGGCCAGCAGGCTGACCAGACCGCCCTCCGCCAGGGTGGCGGTCAGGTTCTTCAGCGCCTCGGCCGGGTCGTCCACGACCTCCAGGACACCGTGGCAGAGCACCGCGTCCACCGACCCCGGGGTGACCACCTCGGGCAGGGTCTGGGTGTCGCCCTGGACGGCCCGGACCAGCTCCGTGACGCCGGCCTCGGCGGCCCGGCGCTCCAGCGCGAACAGCGCGTCCGGGCTCGGGTCCACCACCGTCACCCGGTGGCCCAGCTTCGCCACGGGCACGGCGAAGTTGCCCGTGCCGCCGCCGGTGTCGAGCACCTCCAGCACGGGCTTGCCCAGCTCGGCCGCCCGGGTCTCCAGGGCGGCTCGCACCACCTCCCACACCACGGCGGTACGCAGGGCACTGCGGGGACGGGTCGGGTACAAGGCGGAGGCTCCTCGGCTAGGGCGAAGCGGGACGCTGGACGCCACCACCTTAGACGCCCCGGACACCACTCCCGGTTCACCGCCGCCCACGGCCCCACCGAACGGCCTGACGGCCCGTCACCCACCCCTTCCCGAACGCCGACGGCCAGGCCGGACGCTTCAGTCCGCGTCCCCCACCTCATCCCCCGGCGGGAGCGATCAGGTCCGACCCCCTACACCGACCCCCTCACCCCACGCCCCGACCCTCCCCCTCACTCCACGTCCCCCACCCTGTCCCCCAGCGGGAGCGGCTGGTCCGGGTGGAGGTCCAGCAGGCGCTGCACCAGGCGGAGGTAGAGGGCCGTGTTCCTGATCAGGTCGTCCGCGTCGCGGGCCGAGGCCGCGTTCGGGATCCCCGCCTCGGCGGCCGCGCGGCGCCGCGCTCCGGCGGCGAAGTACGCGGCCCACTCGACCAGCTCGGGGGCCACCTCGGGCAGCACGTCCCAGGCGCTGCGGATGGCCTGGCGCCGCCTGCCCCGTTTCTCCGGGCGCCCCCGGACGGCCAGCACGGCGGCGGTGGTGCGGAGTGCGGCGAGGTGGGCGGTGGAGTAGCGCTGCAGCGGGTCCTCGTACTGGCGGGCCTGCAGCAAGGTCAGCTCGGCATGCCGGAGCAGGTCGAGCGCGGCCGGCGGGGCGGCCGCGCGACGTGGCACCGGGTGGATGTCGGCGCCCCTCAGGCGGCCGGCCGGGACGGACGGCGGGCCTGCGGGCGCGGGCAGCAGTGGGGCGGTCTCGGGCTGACTGATGGTCATACTCTCCCCCGGTCCACGGCGGGTGCACGGACCGGACGGCCCGTACGTCTCCATGGTGGACGGCGGCACTGACAATCTGGTAGTGGGCGCTGACGCACGGACACCCCGCACCGGTCGGTGCGGGGTGTCCGGACGCGTCCCCCCGTGGTTCCCCCGTAGGCCCCCCGGTGGGTCCCCCCGGACCCGGCGTTCCCCCGTACCGCGTTCCGCCGCCCCGTGTCGGCGGTCCGCGGCCGCACCCGGCCCGTTGTCGCGGCCCGAGTGGTTGCCCACCGGTCCCCCACAGTCCGTGGACGTCGGGCCGCTGCCCGGAGGAGACCTGACGGTCCGTCGCTCCGGGATGCCCCCACTCTGCCGTTCCCGCAGGTGGGACGGGTATCCGTCGCCGTACTCAAGTGCGCGGCTGAGTATCCGTACTCATCTTCGGCACCCGCGGAACCGGCACCGGTACGGTGGCGTCCTGACAGCGCCTGGAGTGTTCACGAGGGGGAGCGGATGAGCGTCATCCCGTTGGTCTTCACCAGCGGTTGGGCCAGTGGCATCAACGCCTACGCGGTGGTCCTGCTGCTCGGCCTGCTGGGCCGGTTCGGCGGGGCCGATTCGGTGCCGCCCGCACTGGAACGGACGGACGTGCTGATCGCGGCCACCGTGCTGTTCCTCTGCGAGGCGGTGGCGGACAAGATCCCGTACGTGGACTCGGTCTGGGACGCGGTGCACACCGTGATCCGCCCGATCGCGGGCGCCACCGTCGGCGCGCTGCTGGCCGGTCAGGACCCGGGCTCGCTGGGCGAGGTGGCGGCCGGAGCGGTGGGCGGCACCACGGCGCTGGTCAGCCACGGCATCAAGGCCTCGCTCCGGATGGCGATCAACACCTCGCCGGAGCCCGCCAGCAACGTCATCGCCAGCATCCTGGAGGACCTCTCGGTGGCCGGGCTGATCACCCTGGCGATCTTCCACCCCTGGCTGGCCGCCTCGGCCGCCGCCGTCCTGCTGGTGCTGGGCGCGCTGCTGGTCTGGTTCGCGGTCTCCCGGATCCGCCGCTTCCTGGCCCGCCGCCGGGAGAAGAAGGCCGACCGGCGGTCGGGTGGCGCCGCCCCGGTGGGACAGGGCGGCGCCACCCGGCTGCCGTACTGACGGGCGGTCAGACCGCGGGCGGCAGGTCCAGCCGGGCCAGCCGCTCGCGGTCGGCGAGGATGGCGATCTCGGTGATCCGTCCGTCCCGGACGGTGAAGGCCATCAGCGAGTACGGGCGGCCGTTCGGCTCCACCAGACTGCCGACGCTGCCGTTGACCAGCACCAGCCGCCCGAACGGGGCCAGCCCGGCGAACCGCGCCGCCTGCGCGGCGACCAGCCGGGCACCCCGCAGCAGCTGGGAGACGCCGGGGCCGGAGTCCACCCGGAGCAGCACCTCCGGGTCGAGCACCTCCAGCAGCGCGTCGAAGTCGCCGTCCCGGGCGGCGTTGCGGAAGGCCTCCACCACCACGCGCTGCAGCCCCCGGTCCGGCTCCTCCGGCGGGGTCGCGCCCTGCACCCGGCGGCGCGCCCGGCTGGCGAGCTGACGGGCGGCGGCCGGCTCGCGGTCGACGATCCGGGCGACGGTGTCGAAGTCCACCTGGAACATGTCGTGCAGCACGAAGGCCACCCGCTCGGCGGGCGGCAGGGTGTCCAGCACCACCAGCATGGCCAGGCCGACCGAGTCGCCGAGCAGCGCCTCCCCCTCCGGGTCCGTCCGCGCCAGGTCGGAGACCACCGGGTCCGGCAGCTGGAAGTCGGTGGCGTCCTCCGGCCGGGCCTTGCGCGAGCGCAGCTGGTCCAGGCAGACCCGGCCGACCACGGTGGTCAGCCATGCCCCGAGGTTGCGCACCTCGCGCACGTCCGCGCGGCTCAGGCGCAGCCAGGCCTCCTGCACCGCGTCCTCCGCCTCGGCCAGCGACCCCAGCATCCGGTACGCCACCGCCCGGAGCGCGGGCCGCTCGGCCTCGAACCGCTCCGCCAGCACGATCTCCTCGTTCACCCGGCCCACCCTAGGCGCCGGGCTGACGGGGCGTCAGGCCAGGGCGCCGTTCGGAGCGGGCGGGCGACGCTGTCTAGGATCGTCCGCATGGCACGGATCGTGATCGTCGGCGCGGGGATGAGCGGACTGGCCGCGGCGGCGCGGCTGGGCACGCTGGGGCATCGGGTGACGGTCTGTGAGGCCGGGCCGACGTACGGCGGGGAGCTCGGCCGGTACGAGCACGACGGCTTCGCCTTCGACACCGGGCCGACCCTGCTCGCGCTGCCCGCCGTCTACCGCGACCTCGCGCTGAAGAGCGGCCGGGAGCCGCTGGAGCAGCTGGTGCGGCTGGCCCCGGTCGACCCGGAGAGCCGGCACCTGTTCCCCGACGGCACCGAGCTGGTGCTCTCCAACGCCTCCCGCGGCCGGGTGGCCGAGGCCCTCGACACCGCCTTCGGCCCCGGCACCGGAGCCCGCTGGGGCGAGGTCACCAACCGCGCCCGCACCGTCTGGGAGGCCACCCGCCGCCCCCTGCTCGAGGAGCCGCTGCCCGCCGACCCCACCCCGCTGCACACCGACCCCTACCCCGCACCGCCCCGCCGCGGCCTGGCCCGGCTGCGCCGCGAGCGCCCGCACACCCTGGCCGCCGTGGCCGCCGAGGAGCTCGGCGGCGGGGCCGGGCCGACGGCGCTGCTGTACGAGTACGCGCTCCGGTACGGCCTGGACCCGCGCACCGCTCCGGCCGGGGCGGCGGTGCTGGCGTACATGGAGCAGTCCTTCGGGGTCTGGTCGGTGGGCGGCGGGATGCGGGAGCTGGCCACGGCGGTGTACCGGCGGTGCGAGCAGCGCAAGGTGGAGTTCCACTTCGACACCGAGGTCGACGAGGTGCTGCACCGGGACGGCCGGGTGACCGGGGTGGCCGCCGGGGCACGCCGCTTCGAGGCCGACGTGGTGCTCACCTCGGCCGACCGCACCGGGGCCCGCCTCGGACGGTCCCGGCTGTCGGTGCTGCTGTCGCTGCGCGGCGAGCGCCCGGCCGGCACGGTCGTCCGCACCGTGGTGCACGCCCGGGACACCGCCGCCGAGCTGGCCGCGCTGTTCGACCGGGACGAGTACCCGCGCTTCCCCACCGTCCAGGTGCACCGCCCGGGCGACGGCGCCCCCGAGGGCCACGAGGCCGTCACCCTCACCGTCACCGTGCCGCCGGGCACCGCCGTCCCCGCGGACTACGCCGACCACCTGCTGGAGCACCTCGCCTCGGCCGGTCTCGACCTCCGGGAGCGGCTGGCACACCTGCACGTCCCGGCGCCCTCGGCCGCGCAGCCGCTGCCCTCGCTGGCCGGGACGGGCGGAGCCCTCCTCAGCCCGCCGAACGCGACCGGGTACCCCAACCTGTACCGGATCGGCTCCGCCTCCCACCCGGGCGGCGGACTGGCGCGCACCGGGATGTCGGCCTCGATCGTGGCCGGGCTGGTCGGCCCGGCCTGACGGAACGCCAGTGGCCCGTCGCACCCCACGGAGTGCGACGGGCCACCTGACGGCTCACCCACCGGCTCAGTCGGCCAGGTTGGCGGCCCTCACCTCGTAGACGGCGCTCGTCTCCTGGTCCGTCCCCATCGCCTCGGCGAGACGGCGGAACCCGGCCGCCTCCTCCGGGCGGCCCTGCCGGTGCAGGGTGCGGCCGAGCGCCTCGTAGGCCCAGCCGTTCGCCGGGTCGAGCTCGACCAGACGGCGGAACGCGGCCTCGGCGCGGCCCAGTTGGGCGCTGTGGAAGTAGGACCGGCCGAGCAGCTCGACGGCCGCCCGGTTGGCCGGGTCCGCCTCGACGATCGGGGCGAGGATCGCGGCCGCGCCGCTGTAGTCCTTCGAGTCGAAGAACAGGTTGGCGCGCTGGTACTCCTGGTAGCTCACTGCGGGGGCTCCTTCCTCGGTCAGGCCCTCGTTCCGCCCCCTCCAACCAGCGCCGCCCTCCGGGTGTTCCCGGCTTGTGGGCGCGGCCCGGTGGGGCAGGATGGAGCGGGTCCGGAACCCCACTCGTTCACAGGAGACACCCATGAGCGGCAAGGAGAACGCCGAGATCCTCGGCTCGATCGGCTCGATGGTGGAGGCCGAGAAGCAGCTCCGCGCGCGGATCGCCTCCGGCGGCGCGGACCAGGAGGCGGCCCGGGCCGAGCTGGCCGCCCTGGAGGTCAAGCTCGACCAGTGCTGGGACCTGCTGCGGCAGCGGCGGGCCCGGGCCGAGTTCGGCGAGGACCCGGGCGGGGCGAAGCTGCGGCCGGCCGCCGAGGTGGAGGGCTACCAGTCCTGAGCCGCTGACGGTGCGTCAGGACTGCTGCTGGTAGTTCCAGTTCTGCTGCTGGTCGTGGCCGGCCGGGCCGGACTGCTGCGGGATCACCGGCTGCTGCTGCCAGTCCTGCTGCTGCCAGCCCTGCTCGTAGTAGCCGGTCTGGGCGTACGGGTCCTGGTACTGCTGCTGGTACTGCTGCTCGTAGCCCGGCACCGGCTGCTGCTGTTGCTGCTGGTAGCCGAACTCGTCGGTGGCGGCGTAGTACTGCGGCTCGGGCTGCGGCTGGTAGTACGCACCGGCGTAGACGCTGTCCTCGGTGAGCGGCTCCGGCTGGTACACGGCCTGCTCGTAGGCGGCGGCCTCGTAGGCAGGGGCCTCGAAGGCGGCCGGCTCGAAGGCCACCTGCTCGAACTCGTACGGCGCGGCGGCGGGTACGGCGGCGGGCTCCTCGATCGGGCCGACCTCGCCGACCTGCACCACGGCGGCGGCCTCGGCGGCCGGGTCCTCGCCCCCGGTGGCGGCGCTCAGCAGCGGCACCTTGGCGAGGGCACCGGGCAGCTCGCCGTCGGCCTTGCGCAGCGACCAGCCCGAGGTGTAGCCGCGCTTCACCGAGAGGGTGACCATCACCTGACCGGCCGCGAAGCCGGCCGCACCGGCGCCGATCACCGGGACGGAGGAGAGCACCATCCCGACGGCGACCAGCAGGAAGCCGCCCAGCGCGACGGCGCGCCAGTGCAGCGGGGAACGGCTCTGCAGCAGCAGCTCGGCGACCAGCCAGAGCGCGACCGCCGCGAGCGCGGCGTACAGCACGAGGTACCCGACGCCCATACCGCGTTCCTCCAAGTCACCGGCCCAGCCACCGCCCCCGCGTCCCGGCGACTGTACAGGCTCGCCCCACCCCCGGACGACCCTCCGGACCGCCTACCGGCGCAACGCCCACGGGACCGAGAGCCCGGCCCACCGCCGAATGACCCGCTGGACCGCTCGCCGGCACTACGACACGGACCGAGAGCCCGGCCCACCGCCGAATGACCCTCGTGCCCGGCAGCCGCCTGTCTGCCTTCCGCTGCGCGCAGTTCCTCGCGCCCCTGGTGAAACCGCCTGCCGGCGGGCGACACCTCAGCGCTGGTGCAGCCCGAGGTTCTGGTAGATCTCCAGCGTCGAGGTCGAGTGGTTCAGCGTGATGAAGTGCAGCCCCGGCGCCCCCTCGGCGAGGAGCCGCTCGGCCATCGCGGTGGCGTGGTCGAGGCCGACCGCCCGCACGGCCTCCGGGTCGTCGGCGACGGCCAGGAAGCGGTCCTTGAGGCCCGGCGGGAAGTCCGACCCGGAGAGCTGCGGGAAGCGGGTGAGCTGGCGGATGTTGGTGACCGGCATGATCTCCGGGATGATCGGCGTCGTGCAGCCCGCCGCCTCGACCCGGTCGCGCAGCCGCAGGTAGTCCTCCACCTCGAAGAACATCTGGGTGATCGCGTAGTCGGCACCCGCGCGGCACTTGGCCACGAAGTGACGGATGTCCTCGTCCCAGTTCTCCGAGCGCGGGTGCATGTTGGGGAAGGCGGCCACGCCGACGCAGAAGTCCCCGATGCCCTTGATCAGCTCGACCAGCTGGTAGGCGTACTCGACGCCCTGCGGGTGGCGGACCCACTCGCCCTCGGGGTCGCCGGGCGGGTCGCCCCGGACCGCGAGCACGTTGCGGACGCCCTGGTCGGCGTACTGGCCGATGATGTTGCGCAGCTCGGCGATCGAGTGGTCCACCGCGGTCAGGTGGGCGACGGGCGTCAGGGTGGTCTCGGTGGCGATCCGGCCGACCAGGTTGACGGTCCGTCCGCGGGAGGAGCCTCCGGCGCCGTACGTCATGCAGACGAAGTTGGGGTCGAGGGCCTCGACACGGCGGATCGCGTCCCACAACTTGGACTCGCCGGCCTCGGTGCGGGGCGGCATGAACTCGAAGGAGAAGGACCGGTCGCCGGCCGCCAAGAGGTCGCGGACGGTCTCTGCCCGGTCGGTACGGGTGGACGGGATGCCGAGAGCCATGCTGGCAGATTAGCCCTCCGCGCGAACGGCCCCGCAAACGTCGTCCACCTGCTGAGACGCGCTTCATCCGCCCGGTGGACGGGTCGTCCGGCCGTTCGACGGCGGCTCCGAGCACGGGTTCGAGGGGTGCCGCGCGCACGTTCGGCGGACGGGCCCGGCACGGCTGCCGACGGCCGCCCGGTTAGGCTGATCGTCAACCGAGTGATCCGGAGTTCCATCGTGCCCACGCCCACCGCCCGGCCGGTCAGCCCCCTGGAGACCGAGTCCGTCCGCGAGCGAGTCAACGCGGCGCTCGCGGTCTTCATGACCGAGCAGGCCGAGCTGCTCGGCACCGTCTCGGCCCAGCTGGGCCCGGTCGCCGACGCACTGCGGGAGTTCCTGCTGGACGGCGGCAAGCGGCTGCGCCCGGCGTTCTGCTACTGGGGCTGGCGCGGGGCCGGCGGCGCGGCGGAGGGCGAGGCGATCGCCCGGGCGGCGGCGGCGCTGGAGCTGCTCCAGGCGAGTGCCCTGGTGCACGACGACCTGATGGACCGCAGCGACACCCGGCGCGGCCTGCCCTCGATCCACCGGCGCTTCGAGGCGCTGCACCGGGCCAGCGGCTGGCGCGGGGACCGGGAGCAGTACGGGGCCTCGGCGGCGGTGCTGCTCGGCGACCTGCTGCTGATCTGGTGCGACGAGCTCTTCCTGCGCTCCGGCCTGCCGGCCGAGCGGGTGCTGGCGGCCAAGCCCGCCTTCGACCTGATGCGCACCGAGGTGATGGTCGGCCAGTACCTGGACGTGCTGGAGCCGGTGGCCGGGGACTCCGCCGACGAGCAGGCGCTGGAGCGCGCGCAGACGGTGCTGCACTACAAATCGGCGAAGTACACCATCGAGCGGCCGCTCCAGGTCGGCGCGCTGCTGGCCGGGGCCGGGCCCGAACTGGTCTCCGCCTACTCGGACTTCGGGCTGCCGCTGGGCGAGGCCTTCCAACTCCGGGACGACCTGCTCGGGGTCTTCGGCGATCCCGCGGTCACCGGCAAGCCGGCCGGGGACGACCTGCGCGAGGGCAAGCGGACCCTGCTGGTCGCGCACGCGATGCGCGGCCTCTCCTCCGCCGACGCCCGGCACCTGGACGAGCGGCTCGGCGCCCCGGACCTGACGGCCGAGGAGGTCCCGGTGCTGCGCGGCCTGGTGGAGCGCAGTGGTGCCGCCGACCTGGTGGAGCACCGGATCGACGAGCTGATGGCCCAGTCACTGGCCGCCCTGGACGCGGCCCCGCTGGCGGCCGGCCCGGCCCGCGCGGTGCTGCTCGCGCTGGCCGAGGCGGCCACCGTCCGCAAGTACTGACGGGCCGCCGGCCCCTAGCGCTGCGGGTAGCTGTACGTGTAGCCCTGCTGCTCGAACCAGGGCAGCAGCTTCTCCAGCGCCTGGTAGGTCTGCGAGCGGTCGCCGCCGCCGTCGTGGAAGAGCACGGTCGGGCCGGTGCCCTTGGCCAGGCCGTTCTGGACGGCGGTGACGATGGCGTCCACGCCGGGGCGCTTCCAGTCGTCCGGGTCGACGTTCCAGCCGAGCGGCCGCATGCCGTGCTCGGCGGCGATCTTGCGGCTCTCGGGGGTGAAGGCGCCGCCCGGGGCGCGGTAGTACTCGACCTTGGTGCCGTCCCCGGCGGCCTGCTCGATCATCCGCTGGGCGTCCAGGATCTCGCTCTCCTGGTAGGCGACGGGCTTCTTGTCCATCGTGGTGTCGTGGTGCACCGAGTGGTCGCAGAGCCGGTACCCGGCCGCCGCCACCTGCTTGACCACCTCGGGGTGGGCCTTGGCGTTGGGGCCGACCATGCAGAAGACGGCCTTGGCGTGGTGCTCCTGGAGCAGGCCGAGGATCTTCGGGGTCCAGACCGGGTCGGGGCCGTCGTCGATGGTGAGGTTGACGGTCTTCCCCTGGTCCTCGGAGGCGTGCACGATCGACTGGTCCACCGTCGCCACCGGGCTCGCCGACGGGCTCGGAGCGGCCTTGGGCTCGCCCTTGCTGCCGAGCGCCTGGTCGGCGACCACACCGGTGACCACCACCAGGGCGGCGGCGACCGCCGTCGCCGCCGCGGTCCGTATGCCACGCCCGCCCGTACCCGTCATCGTCACGCTCCCCTTGCCACCGTTCCGTTCGTCTACGGTGACAAATACGCACAAAGAACACCAGCGGTTCCGGCACTCCCGAACTGCCGCGTGCGTCACACCCGTTCACGCACGCGACCGGCCGCCCGCAGCGGACTGCGGACGGCCGGTCGTGGGTGTCGCAGGGGCTACTGCCGGACGCGGCGGGCCAGTTCGGCCGCCGCGGCGCCCGGGTCCTCGGCCGCGGTGATGGCGCGCACCACCACGATCCGGGTGGCCCCGGCCTCCAGCACCTGGTCCAGGTTGGATAGGTCGATGCCGCCGATGGCGAACCACGGACGGTCCGTCACCGCCTTGGCGGCGTACGAGACCAGGCCCAGGCCGGGGGCGTACCGGCCGGGCTTGGTCGGGGTCGGCCAGACCGGGCCGGTGCAGAAGTAGTCCACCCCGGGCTCGGCGATCGCCGCGTCCACCTCGGACTCGGCGTGGCAGGAGCGGCCGAAGAGCACGTCCTCGCCGAGGATCGCCCGGGCGGCCGGCACGGGCAGGTCGTCCTGGCCCAGGTGCAGCACGTCCGGGCGGGCGGCGTGCGCGACGTCGGCCCGGTCGTTCACCGCGAACAGCTTGCCGTGGCGGCGGGCGGCGTCGGCGAAGACCTCCAGGAACTCGAGCTCCTGCTTCGCCTCCAGCCCCTTGTCCCGCAGCTGCACGATGTCCACGCCGTTGGCCAGCACCGCGTCGAGGAACTCCGGAAGGTCCCCCTGCTCGCGGCGGGCGTCCGTGCACAGGTAGAGCCGCGCGTCGGCCAGCTGCTGACGGCGGTCCATCAGATCAGCTCCGCCTGGGCGCGGCGCTTGACCTCGGTGCCGCGGTTCTCCACCAGGGCCTCGATCGGGCTGCCCGGCAGCGAGGGCTGCTCGGTGAACAGCCACTCGAGGATCTCCTCGTCGGTGAACTTGGCGTCCCGCAGCAGCGTCAGCGTGCCGGACAGGTGCTTCACCAGACCGTCGTCCACGATGAACGCGGCGGGCACCTGGAGCGACCGGTTCGGGCCGCGGCGCACCGCGATCAGCTTGCCGGACCGCACCATGTCGCGGACCTCGGTGACCTGCACGCCCCAGCGCTCGCTGATGTCGGGCAGGTAGGTCCACTCGCGGACCAGGGATTCGATCTTGGACTCGTTCTCACTCACGGCACCAAGACTGCCACCTCGGGCCCGCGCGCCCTAACCCAGTGCGGCCTTCAGCTGGACGGCCGGGTCGGCGGCCGGTGCCGGGTCCAGCACCGCCCCGCGCTCGATCAGCTTCTTCGCCTGCCCGGTGTCCCGCGGCCGGTCCACCGCGAGCAGCCCGGTCAACCGCCCCGCCGCGTCCAGCCAGAGCACCGTCCAGCCGGCCTCCTCCGGCGAGCCCCGCCACAGCAGCTGGTCCCCCGCGCCGTGCCGGCCGGCGTACTGCACCATCCGGCCGAACTGCTCCGACCAGAAGTACGGCACCGGGTCGTACGGCGCGTCCGCCCCCAGCAGCGCGGCGGCCACCGCCCGGCCGGACTGCAGGGCGTGGTCCCAGTGCTGGGTGTTCAGCCGGGCGCCGAGCCGGGCCGAGGGGTAGGAGACGCAGTCCCCCGCCGCCCACACCCCGGGCAGCGAGGTGCGCAGCCGATCGTCCGTCAGGACGGCCCCGCTGCGGTCGAGTTCGACCCCCGTCCCGGCCAGCCAGCCGGTGGCCGGGCGGGCGCCGATGCCCACCACCACCTCGTCGGCGGCCAGTTCGGTGCCGTCCGCGAGCAGCACCGCGCCCGGCTCCACCGCCGCGACGCCCACCCCGCAGCGCAGCTCCACCCCCGCCTCCGCGTACCAACGGGCCATCAGCGCGCCGATCTCCGCGGGCAGCGCCCCCGCCACCGGGGCGGCGGCGGCCTCCACCACCGTCACCTCGCAGCCGAGCTGCCGCGCCACCGTCGCCGTCTCGGCACCGATCCAGCCCGCGCCGACCAGCACCAGGCGCAGGCCCGGGCGCAGACGCTCGCGCAGCGCGTGGGCGTCCTCGACGGTGCGCAGCGTCCGGGCCCCGGGGAGGGTCACCGGCTTGGCGCCGGTGGCCAGCACCAGGGCGTCGTAGCCGAGTTCACCCCGGTCGGTGTGCAGCGTGCCGGGGGTGAGGCCGGTGGCCCGGTGGCCGGGGAGCAGCTCCACGCCGGACCAGTCGACGTCCAGGGTGGTCGAGTCGGTCCGGCCGAGCAGCACGTCCTTGGAGAGCGGCGGGCGGTCGTACGGCGCGTGCGGCTCCGCCCCGAGCAGCGTCACCGGCCCGTCCCAGCCCCCGGCCCGCAACGCGAGCGCGCACTGCGCCCCCGCCATGCCGCTCCCGACCACGACCGCCCGCCCACTACCCGTCAGCTCTGCCACACCGGTCACCCTATGGTCACCCCGGGGGCGCGGGGAACTGCGCGCGGGAACGGCACCACGTGCGACTGGCCCGCCTGCCCCGATCTCACGGTGGGCCGCCTTCCGGACTCGCGCAGTTCCTCGCGCCCCTGCGGGGCGCCGCTATGCCTCCACGGTGACGACGATCTTGCCGATGTGGGTGTTGGCCTCCATGTACCGGTGCGCCTCCGCGATGTCCGCCAGGTCGAAGGTGCGGTCCACCACCGGTGCGAGCGAGCCGCTGCGCAGGCCCGCCGTGACGAAGGCGACGCCGCGCCGCAGCCGCTCCGGGTCGGAGGTGACCTCGAAGAGGGTGTAGGTGCGGGTGCTGAGGGCCGGGTACTCGTCGGCGTTGGGCAGCGGGGTGGGCCGCGGGTCGAGCCGGCCGTAGACCACCAGCCGCCCGCCGGGGGCGATGGCCCGGGCGAGGGTGTTCACTCCGGGGCCGGCGACGGGGTCGAAGGCCAGCCGGACGCCCCGGCCGCCGGTGATCTCGGCGACCCGGGCGGGGAGGTCCTCCTCGTCGGTGACGATCACCTGCTCCGCACCGGCGTCCAGCAGGGCCTTGCGCTTGGCCTCGCCCCGGGTGGTGGCGATCGGCACCGCGCCGAGGTGACGGGCCGTCTGGATCGCGGCCAACCCGACGCTGCTGGAGGCGGCGGTGATCAGCACGTGGTCGCCGGGCCGGACCGGGGAGTCCTCCGCCAGGGCGCCGTACGCCGTCAGGTACGCCATCCAGACCGCCGCACCGCTCACCGGGTCGAGGCCCGCCGGAGCGGGCACCAGCGCGTGGGCCGGGACGATCACGCGGTCGCCGTAGGTGCCGTACACGTTCTGCGGGAAGGCCGGGACGACGCCGACCCGGTCGCCCGGGGCGAAGCCGGTGACGTCCGGGCCGAGCTCCTCGACCACGCCGGCCGCCTCGGCCCCGAGGCCGGAGGGGAAGGCCGGCTGCAGGAAGTACCCGCCCGAACGGAACATCACCTCGGCCCGGTTGAGCCCGATCGCCTCCACCCGGATCAGCGCCTCACCGGGCCCGGGGGCGCGGACCTCCACCTGACGCACCGTCAGGACCTCGGGACCGCCGATCTCGTCGAACTGGACGTGTCGTGCCATGGGGTGGCCTCTCCTTCTGCCGGATCCACTGACCGGGACGACCTCACCACGAACTTCGACGCGCGTCAAACTTTGACAGGCATCGAACTTCATCGGCGGCGGCCGTACGATGGGACCTACCCGCCCACCCCCGAGGAGTCACCGTGGTCCGCACCCTGGAGCACCCCGATCCGGCCGACCTGACGCTGCAGCAGGTCCTGGACGCCCTGGTCGACCCGGTCAGGCGGCGGATCGTCACCCAGCTGTCCGAGGCGGCCGACGGCATGAGCTGCGGCACCTTCGACGCCACGGTCTCCCGCTCCACCCTCACCCACCACTTCAACGTCCTGCGCGAGGCCGGCCTGATCCGGCAGACCTACGCGGGCACCACCAAGCTCAACGTGCTGCGCACCGAGGATCTGGAGTCCCGCTTCCCCGGCCTCCTCCCGGCCCTCCTCGCCGCCGAGGCCTGACGCCCGCCGCACGCGCTCTCACTCCGTGAACTCGCCCTTCGGCGGGTGCCCCGGGCGGGGATATGGTGGGGCGGTATCCACGGGAGCCCGGTGCACCGGGCTGAGAGGCGGGCTGAGGCGGCCCGCGACCGTCCGAACCTGATCCGGGTCATTCCGGCGAAGGGAGTGCACGGCTTTGACACGCACCGAGACCGACGTCCTGGTGATCGGCGGCGGCATCATCGGCCTCGCGGTCGCCTGGCGGACCGCCCAGCGCGGGCTCGCCGTCACCGTGGTGGACCCCGAGCCCGGCCGGGGCGCGGCCCAGGTCGCGGCGGGCATGCTGGCCCCCGTCACCGAGCTGCAGTACGGCGAGGAGCCGCTGCTGCGCCTCGGGATGGCGTCCAACGACCGCTACGCGGACTTCGTCGCCGAGCTCACCGACCTCACCGACCTGGAGACCGGCTACCGCCGCACCGGCACCCTCGCGGTGGCGCTCGACTCCGACGACCGGGAGGAGCTGCGCGAGCTGCACGCCTTCCAGCAGCGCCTCGGCCTGGAGTCGCACTGGCTGACCGGCCGGGAGGCCCGCAAGCTCGAACCGATGCTGGCCCCCGGGGTCCGCGGCGGCCTGCACGTGACCGGCGACCACCAGGTGGACGGCCGACGGCTGGCCGCCGCCCTGGTGCTGGCCTGCGAGCGCTCCAACGTCACCCTCACCCGCTCCGCCGCCGTGGAGCTGGTCGTCGCGGACGGCCGGGCCACCGGCGCCCGCCTCAGCTCCGGCGAGGAGGTGGCGGCGGCCCAGGTGGTGATCGCCGCCGGGCCGCAGAGCCACCGCCTGCCCGGCCTGCCGGAGGGCGTGCTGCCGCCGGTGCGGCCGGTGAAGGGGCAGGTGCTGCGCCTGCGGGTGCCCTCCGCGTACGCGCCGTTCCTGTCCCGCAACGTCCGGGCCGTGGTGCGCGGTCAGCACATCTACCTGGTGCCGCGCGCGGACGGCGAGCTGGTGATCGGCGCGACCAGCGAGGAGCAGGGCTACGACACCACCGTCACCGCCGGCGGGGTCTACGAACTGCTGCGCGACGCCCACGAGTTGGTGCCCGGTCTGACCGAGCTCCCGTTGGTGGAGACCGGCGCGGGGCTGCGCCCCGGCTCGCCGGACAACGCCCCGCTGCTCGGCCCGACCGCCCTGCCGGGCCTGGTCGCCGCCACCGGCCACTACCGCAACGGGGTGCTGCTCACCCCGGTCACCGCCGACCTGACCGCCGACTACCTGGCCACCGGCGCGGTGCCCGCGCTGGCCGCCCCCTTCTCCCCCAGCCGCTTCGCCCCGAAGGCCGCCGCATGAACCAGCCGAGCCCGATCCCCCTCACCGTCAACGGCACCCCGCGCGAGGTGCCCGCCGCCACCACCCTGGACACCGTGGTCGGCCAGCTCAGCGCCTCCCCCAGCGGGGTGGCCGCCGCCGTCAACGAGGCCGTGGTGCCGCGCAGTTCGTGGAACGTGACCGTGCTCAGCCCGGGTGACCGGGTGGAGATCCTCACCGCAGTGCAGGGAGGCTGACCATGGCCGACGACCAACTCGTCATCGCCGGAACGGCGTTCGACTCCCGCCTGATCATGGGCACCGGCGGCGCCCCCAGCCTGGAGGTGCTGGAGCAGGCCCTGCTGGCCTCCGGCACCCAGCTGACCACCGTGGCGATGCGCCGGGTCGACCCGGGCACCCAGGGCTCGGTGCTGGACGTGCTGACCCGCAACAACATCCAGGTGCTGCCGAACACGGCCGGCTGCTACACCGCCGGGGAGGCCGTGCTCACCGCCCGGCTGGCCCGCGAGGCGCTCGGCACCGACTGGGTGAAGCTGGAGGTGATCGCCGACGAGCGCACCCTGCTGCCCGACCCGGTCGAACTCCTGGACGCGGCCGAGACCCTGGTGGACGACGGCTTCACCGTGCTGCCCTACACCAACGACGACCCGGTGCTGGCCCGCAAGCTGGAGGACGTCGGCTGCGCGGCCGTGATGCCGCTCGGCTCCCCGATCGGTTCGGGCCTGGGCATCCGCAACCCGCACAACTTCCAGCTGATCGTGGAGAGCGCCGGCGTCCCGGTGATCCTGGACGCGGGCGCGGGCACCGCCTCCGACGTGGCACTGGCGATGGAGCTCGGCTGCGCCGCCGTGATGCTGGCCTCCGCCGTCACCCGGGCCCAGCAGCCGGTGCTGATGGCCGAGGCCATGCGGCACGCCGCCGAGGCCGGCCGCCTGGCCCACCGGGCCGGCCGGATCCCGCGCCGCTTCCACGCGGAGGCCTCCTCCGCGATGGCCGGCCGGGCCGACCTGGACACCCGGGAGCGCCCGGCCTTCTGACCGGCACTCCGCCCGGCACCGAGCGTGCGCGGCGGCTCCTATGCTGGCGGAGCCACGTGACGCCGGGACGGGAGCGCCGATGCACCGAGCACTGACGGTCGCCGCCGTGCTGGCGCTCGCCCTGGCGGGCGCCGTCGCGGTGCCGCTGCCCGGCGGCGGCTGCACCGGCGTCTGCTCGGAGACCGTCAACGCCGCGGACCGCCCGCTCACCGCCGGGCGCAACTACTGCGCGGGCGGCCAGTCCACCGGCGACCTGACGCTCCGTCGGCCCGGCTGCGCCTCGGCCGAGTCCGAGCAGCGCTGGGCGACCGTCCCGCCGGGCCGGCAGACCCCGGCGGGACAGGACTGGGACACCCTCCGGGTGGACCCGGGCTGGTGCTACCGGGTCTCCTTCGAGGGGTTCTTCCCGTGGACCGCCGACTTCGCCCGGGACTACGCGGCCGGGGAGGCCGCCCTCTACGTCAAGGTGGGCAACGACTACACGGCGCGCGTCGAGAGTCAGGAGTACGGCCCCTGCGGGGGCTCGTCTCGGTAGCATCGGCCGGGTGAGCCGACCGAACCAGCTGCCTCCGCTGCCGGAGTCCGGGACCGGGGCCGACGGGTCCCGCACGGTCCGGGTGTTGAGCTACAACGTGCGCTCCCTGCGCGACGACCGGGACGCGCTGGTGCGGGTGGTCCGGGCCTGCGCGCCGGACGTGGTCTGCGTCCAGGAGTCACCGCGGTACTGGCGCCCCGAGGGGCAGGCGGCCTGGCTGGCCGCCCGCAGCGGGCTGGTGATCCTCTCCGGCGGCGGCCGGATCGCCGCCGGACCGCTGCTGCTCGGGCGGCTCTCGGTGGACGTGCTGGAGGTCCGGGACCGGCTGCTGCCCAAGACCAGGGGCCTGCACGCGCGCGGCTTCGCCACCGCCCGGGTGCGGATCGGCGGCTCGGCCCCGTTCACCGTGACCAGCTGCCACCTGAGCCTGGACCCGGACGAGCGGCTGCGGCAGTTCGCCCTGCTGCCCGAGCAGTTCGGGCCGGGCGAGGAGGGCTTCGTGGCCGGGGACTTCAACGAGCACCCGGACGGGCCCGGCTGGCGCCGGATGGCCGAGCGCTACCAGGACGGCCACGCCACGGCTCCGTGGGGCGGCACCAACACCTCCGTCCCCTCCGACCCGCACCAGCGGATCGACGCGCTCTTCGCGACTCCGGGCGTGGAGGTACTGGCCTGCGGCGTGCCGCACGGCCTGCCGGGCGTCACCCGGGCCGACCTGGTGGCCGCCACCGACCACCTGCCACTGCTCGCCGCCGTACGGGTGCCCGCCGTCAGAGGTTGAACAGACGGGTGTACGGGGCGCAGACCCGCACGCGCTGCGAGCCGCAGTCGACCAGGACGGCACGGTCGGGGCCGTCCTCCAGGGCGATCACCCGGCCCAGGCCGTACTGGTCGTGCGACACCCGCTCCCCCACCGTGAACTCCTTGGCTTCGGGCTGCGGTTGCGCCTTGAAGGGACTGGTGGGCAGTGCGCGGCGTCCTGCTCCTGATTTCGTCATCTTCGCCAGTATGCGCCCCCGCGCGGCGTTCCGACCCCCACCTTCGATTCCGATGCCGTCACGGCTCAGACCACCGCACCGCCGTGCGGGTCCTCCGGCTCGTCCTCGTCGCGGTCCTTCATCCGGATCACCAGGGTGGCGAAGCCGCCCAGGAAGGCGCTGACGCCCACCCAGGCCGGCCAGCCGGAGACCTCGCGCCAGACCAGCACGTCGAACAGGAGCAGCGCCGGCCCGCCGAGCACCGCGAGCCAGGCGAACCGGGCGGTGGTGTCCAGGGAGGGCAGCGGCGGCGGCTCCGGCGGCACGAAGTGGCCCTCGTCCGGGTCCTCCGCGGCCACGTAGTCGCGGGGGCCGGGCGCCTCCGGGCGGCGGCGCGGCTGCGGGGCGAACTCGTCCAGCCCGTCGGCGCCGCCGGGCAGGTCCTGCCGGGCCTCGCGGGCCTTGGTCTCCTTGGCCCGGACGTTCTCGATCTCGGGCCAGTCCGGGTCGGTCAGGTCGACCGGATCGTCGAACTGGGCCACCAGTGCCGCGAAGATCGCGTCCTGCTCGGCCTGGCTGCCGCCGAGCGGACGGCGCGCGGGCACGTCGGACCCGCCCGACGGCTCGGGCTTCGCCTTGCCGTCCAGGGGCAGTTCCTCGTCGTCGCCCGCGGTGTTGTTCATCTGCACTGCCGGCCCTTCAGCCCAGGTGGTCCTCGGCACTCACGTCCACGCCACGCGCCTCCACGACGGCGGCCGGGGTCAGCCGCCGGACGAAGTCGAGGCTCGACTCGACGATCAGTCCGGCGTCGTGGTCCAGCGTGGCCACGTGGTAGCTGCGCTCGCAGAGCAGCTCGGTCACATCGGTCGAGGATATCCGGGCCAGCACCAACTCGGAGTTGGCCGGGGAGACCACGTGGTCCTGCGGACTGTGCAGCAGCAGCACCGGCTGGCGGACGTCCGGCAGCTCCGCCTGCACCGTCCTCCAGAGCCGGGCCAGTGACCAGGCCGCGTGCAACGGCGTCCGGTCGTAACCGAGTTCGTGCACACCCGGCTTGGCGATGTCGTCGGCCACCCCCGGCAGGCTGGGCACCAGGTGGCGGACCACCGGCAACAACACACTTGCGGGGTTGTCGGAACGCACGGACGGGTTGACGAGCACCAGACCGGCCAGCGCCGAACCGTGCCGGGCAGCCAGCCGCAGGGCCAGCGCACCGCCCATCGAGAGCGCGCAGACGAAGACCCGCTCGCAGGTCTCCGACAGCTCCCGGAAGGCCCGGTCCACCTCGGCGTACCAGTCCTCCCAGCGCGTCACCTGCATGTCCTGCCAGCGGGTGCCGTGGCCGGGGAGCAGCGGGAGCGAGACGGTGTACCCGGCGGCGGCGAACTCCTCGGCCCAGGGCCGCATCGACTGCGGCGAGCCGGTGAAGCCGTGCACGAACAGCACTCCGACCGGCCCGCCCTCCCGGTGGAACGGTTCGGCACCGGGCATCAGCGGCATCGGCGGGCTCCTCGGCGAGTCGGGCGGGCCACGAGCTTCGGGCGGCCGCACCAGGGAACTGACGCTCGAATCGTCCCACGCTGGGACACGGCTCGTACAGACCCGCCGGTGCGTACCGGACCGGCCGGAAGCATTAGGATCGTGCGGTCCGCACTCCAGGAGGCCCCGGTTGTTCTACCGACTGATGAAGATGATCGTCGCACCGCTGCTGCGGATCTTCTTCCGGCCCTGGATCGAGGGTGCCGAGAACATCCCCGAGGACGGCCCGGCGATCATCGCCAGCAACCACCTCTCCTTCTCGGACTCGTTCTTCCTCCCCGCCCTGATGAAGCGTCGGGTGACCTTCATCGCCAAGGCGGAGTACTTCAACACCCCCGGCCTCAAGGGCAAGCTGACCGCCGCGTTCTTCAAGGGCGTCGGCCAGCTCCCGGTGGACCGCTCGGGCGTGCGCGGCGCGGGTGAGGCCGCGATCCGCAGCGCCATCGCGGTGATCGAGAGCGGCGAGCTGTTCGGGGTCTACCCCGAGGGCACCCGCTCCCCCGACGGCAAGCTCTACCGCGGCAAGGTCGGCGGCCTGGCCCGCGTCGCGCTGGCCACCGGCGCCCCGGTGATCCCGGTCGCGATGATCGACACCGAGAAGGTGCAGCCGCCCGGCCAGGTCAAGCCCAACTTCGGCATCCGCCCCGGCATCCGGATCGGCCGCCCGCTCGACTTCTCCCGCTACCACGGCATGGAGAACGACCGCTTCATCCTGCGCTCGGTCACCGACGAGGTGATGTACGAGATCATGCGCCTGTCCGGCCAGGAGTACGTGGACATCTACGCGACCGCCGCCAAGCGGCAGATCGCCGAGGACAAGAAGCGCGCCGACTCCGAGCGCAAGGCCGAGCAGAAGGCCGTCAAGGCGCAGCAGGAGGCGGAGAAGAAGGCCGCCGCCGAGCTGGCCGCCGCCGAGGCCGCCGAGAAGGACGAGAAGCCCGAGTAGTCGGGGCCCGGGGGGTCTGATGGACGTTCAACGACCGGGCTGGGGCGGGCCCCTGGGGGCCGGCGGGATGTCGGTGGAGATGCCGCTCTGGCGCGCCATCTCCACCTTCCGGGTGCTCGCGCTCGCCTACGCGGTGCTCCGGTTCTTCGGCTCCTACCTGGACTTCCTGCACCCCGTCTCCGGCTGGATCTACCTCGGCGCGCTCACCCTCTGGACGCTCGCCTCCACCCGGGCCTTCGCCGGGCCGCAGCGCTGCACCTGGTACGTGCTCGCCACCGACATGGCGTTCGCCGTGACCGGCATCGTGATGAGCGGCATCATCGACAAGCCGGAGCGGATCACCGCCGGGGCGCCCACCCTGCCCACCATCTGGGCGGCCGGCACCGTGCTCGGCTTCGCCGGCAAGGGCGGCTGGCGCTGGGCCGCGTTCGCGGGGGCGGTCATCGGGATCGCCAACATCGCCGGGCACGGCGGCGTCACCCCCGACAACCTGCACAACATCGTGCTGCTGATGGTCGCCGGCTGCGCCATCGGCTACGTCATCGAGATCGCCCGGGCCGGCGAGAGCGCCCTCACCCGGGCGCTCCAGGTCGAGGCCGCCACCCGCGAGCGCGAGCGGCTCTCCCGGGACATCCACGACGGCGTCCTCCAGGTGCTGGCGCTGGTCCAGCGGCGGGAGGGCGACGCCGACGAGCTCGGCCGCCTGGCGGGGGAACAGGAACGTGCCCTGCGCGCCCTGATGACGGGCCACCAGCCGGTCGCCTCCTCCACCGAGGAGGAGGACCTCAGCGCCCTGCTGGCCCGCTACGCCGACGACCGCGTCACCCTCTCCGCGCCCGCCACCCCCGTGCTGCTCCCCGCCCCGGCCGCCGCCGAGCTCACCGCCGCGGTCGGCGCCGCCGTCGACAACGTCCGCCGCCACGCCGGCCCCGCCGCCCGCGCCTGGATCCTGGTCGAGGACGAACCCGCGGCCGTCACCGTCTCCATCCGCGACGACGGCCCCGGCTACGCCCCCGAGCGGCTCGGCGAGGCCGAGGCCGCCGGACGCCTCGGCGTCTCCCAGTCCATCCGGGGCCGCCTCCTCGACCTGGGCGGCACCGCCGACCTCTACTCCGCCCCGGGCGAGGGCGTCGAGGTCGAGCTCCGCGTCCCCCGCCAGCCGCGCGGCTGACGCCGCGTCACCACACGTTCCCGTAGCAGTCGTCGCTCGGCAGCGGGCCCGAGGCCAGCACGGCGAGGTACAGCGGCACCGTCAGCAGGGCCAGTGCCACCGGGGTCCACCAGGGCACCCGCCGGCGCCGCAGGCCCCGGACGGCCGGCCCGCCGGCCAGGACCAGCCAGAACAGGCCGGAGATCACCAGCCACGGGGCCTCCGTGCCGCCGAAGCAGGTGAGGGGGAGGACCAGCGCGCCGCACAGCACGGAGACCACCGCGGCCAGCGGCACCGTGAGCACCAGCCACCCGGCGACGCCGGCCCACGACCGCCCGCCGCCCCGGCCGGCGTCCCGGCCCCACCCGGCGGCCCCGTCGCCGTCCCGTCCGTCCGTTCCGAGCTCGCTCATGCCCGGGGGACGCCGGACCGGGGCGGGGCGGTTGCTAACCTCCCCGGGAACGTACGAGCACCTGCACACCCCGAGGAGCCCCCTGATGGACGCTCAGGTCCGCGTCATGGTCGTCGACGACCACCCGATGTGGCGGGAGGCGGTGTCGCGGGACCTCGCGGAGGCCGGGTTCGACGTGGTGGCGACGGCCGGGGACGGCGAGGAGGCGGTCCGGCGGGCGCGGGCGAGCCTGCCGCAGGTGGTGGTGCTGGACCTGAACCTGCCGACGCTGCCCGGGGTGGCGGTCTGCCGGCAGGTCGTCACCCAGGACCCGACCGTCCGGGTCCTGGTGCTCTCCGCCAGCGGCGAGCACGCGGACGTGCTGGAGGCGGTGAAGTCGGGTGCCACCGGGTACCTCGTCAAGTCCGCGCACCGGGACGAGCTGATCGACGCCGTGCGCCGCACCGCCCAGGGCGACCCGGTCTTCACCCCGGGCCTGGCCGGTCTGGTGCTCGGCGAGTTCCGCCGCCTCGCCACCGAACCGGCCGCGCCCGCCTCCCCCGCCGCGCCGCAGCTGACCGCGCGCGAGACCGAGGTGCTCCGCCTGGTCGCCAAGGGCCTGTCGTACCGTCAGATCGCCGACCGCCTGGTGCTCTCCCACCGCACGGTGCAGAACCACGTCCAGAACACCCTCGGCAAGCTCCAGCTCCACAACCGCGTGGAGCTGGTGCGCTACGCCATCGAGCAGGGCCTGGACGACACCCTCTGACCGCCCCCGGCCGGCCCCTCGGCCGGCCCCTCAGACCGCGACCGCCGCCCGCAGCAGCTCGGCGACCAGCGAGACGCCGTCCCGGGTGAGCACCGACTCCGGGTGGAACTGGAGCGTGGCGAAGCCCGGCCCGCGCAGCGCGACGACGTCCTCGGAGTCGTCCGCCCGGGCCACCTCGACGCACTCGGCGGCCAGCCGGGCCGCGTCGGCGTCGGTGCAGCGGGCGGTGAAGGTGTTGTAGAAGCCGACGGTGTGCCGGGTGCCGAACAGGTCCACGCCCTCCTGGGCGCCCTGGTACGGAACGTCCTTGCGGGCCAGCGGCAGGCCGAACTCCGCGCTGACCAGCTGGTGGCTGAGGCAGACGGCGAGCAGCGGGGCCGTCCGGGCACCGGAGCGCGCGGCGGCCAGCGCGTCCGCGACGATCGGCCGCAGCACCGCCATCTTGGCGTCGGCGGGGTCGGCCGGGTCGCCCGGGCCGGGGCCGAGCACCAGCGGGCCCTGATGGGCCGTCAGCAGTCCGCGCAGGCCGGGGGTGTCGTAGCGCAGCACCCGCACCCGGTGGCCGAGCGAGCGGAGCAGGTGGGCCAGCATCGAGGTGAAGGTGTCCTCGCCGTCGACCACCAGGGTCTCGTGCTCGGCCGTGACGACCGCCGGCTGCTGCATCCGCAGCCAGAACGGCGCCAGCTTGGCCCGCCGGGAGTCCAGCGAGGTCTGCACCCGGTGGTCGTCCGCCAGCACCGGCCCGCCCCGGCGGGCGGTGCGCCCGGCCGGCGCCGGCCGGGCCCCGATCGCGGTGAGCACCCCGGCCGCCTTGGCGTGCGTCTCGGCCACCTCGGAGTCCGGGTCGGAGTGGCGCACCAGGGTCGCCCCGGCGCGCACCACCAGGGCGCCGTCGGGGGCGATGTCGACGGTGCGGATGCAGATCGGCGAGTCCAGCTGCTGGCCGCCGCCGGCCGAGCGGCCGATCAGGGCCAGCGCGCCGGAGTAGTAGCCGCGCCCGGTGCGCTCGTAGCGCTTGATCACCCGGGTGGCGTTCTGCACCGGGCTGCCCGTCACGGTGGCGGCGAACATGGTCTCCTTCAGCACCTCCCGGACGTCCAGCGAGGTGCGCCCGCGCAGCTCGTACTCGGTGTGCGCGAGGTGGGCCATCTCCTTGAGCCGGGGGCCGAGCACCTGACCGCCGAGGTCGCCGACGGTGCACATCATCTTGAGCTCCTCGTCGACCACCATGGTGAGCTCCTCCAGCTCCTTGGGGTCGTGCAGGAAGTCCAGCAGCGAGTCGATGTCAGGGCCCCCGGCCGGATAGCGGTAGGTGCCCGAGATCGGGTTCATCACCACCGTGCCGCCGCTCTGCCGGACGTGGACCTCGGGCGAGGCCCCGACCAGGTACCTCTCGCCGGTGTACACCAGGAAGGTCCAGTACGCCCCGCGCTCCTGCTCCAGCAGCCGGCCGAACAGCCCCAGCGGGGTGGCCGGGCCGAACTCGCCGAGGCGGGCCGTGAAGTCACGCCGGATCACGAAGTTGGCGCCCTCGCCGCGGCCGATCTCGTCCGCGATCACCCGCCGGACGATCCCGGCGTACTCCTCGTCCGGGATGTCGAACCCGCCGCCCTCCAGCGCGATCACCGGCTCCGGCAGCGCGGCCAGCACCTCGGCCAGCGGGAAGGCGTACTGCTCCTCGATCCGCAGCGCCTGCAGCGGGGTGCCGTCGTCGTGGGCGTCGAAGCCCCGCTCGCGGATCTGCCGGTACGGCACCAGGGCGAGCAGGTCGTGCCGGGCCCCGCCCTGCGGCGCGCCGTCCGGGACGGGCAGCTCGGCCAGCGTGTCGTACGCGCCGACCGTGCCGACCAGGACCTCGACGGTGTCCACGGCGTGCCGCGGGGTGCGGCGGTGCAGCAGGGCGTGGGCCGGGGCGCCGGGCGCGGCGAGGCGGGCGAGCAGGTCGGTCAGCGAGGTGAGGCTGGTCACGGTGGATCGGTCCTTCCGGAGCGTTCGCGGGTCTGGGTTTTCCGCTTCCGGGAGGCCGTCCTGCTCTCCGATACGCCGACGGCCGCCCCGTGGGGCGGCCGTCTCAAGCGTCTAGGAACGCGCGATCCGTGGGCCCACCCATGGGGTTGGCCCACCACCAGGAGAAGGTGTGCGGCGCGTTCATGGGGCAGAGCCTAGCGGGCCCGCCCGGCGGAGTGAAGCCGGGTCACCCGTTTGTCCGCGCGGTGTCTCACCCATCGGGCGGTGGTCACGATTCGGACGTCACACCCCGTAGCCTTGACCTCGTGACCGTGACGAATCATCACTCCTGGCAGTCCCTGCCCGCGGCGCAGCAGCCTGAATGGCCGGACCAAGAGGCTCTGCGCAAGGTGCTTGCGGACCTCGCGTCCTATCCGCCCCTCGTCTTCGCCGGCCGAGTGCGACCAGCTGCGTTTCCCGGCTCGCTGCCGTCGCACGTGGTGAGGCGTTTCCTGCTCCAGGGCGGCGGACTGCGCCGAGGCCTTCGACGGCGTCTCGGCGGACCACATCCGCAACAAGCTCAAGACCCTGCTCCAGATGGCCGCCGTGCTCACGGTACGCGGCCTCGGTGCCGGTCGTGAAGGTGGGCCGGATCGCCGGCCAGTACTCCAAGCCGCGCTCCAAGTCGACCGAGACCCGCGACGGTGTGACCCTCCCGGTCTACCGCGGCGACTCGGTGAACGGCTTCGAGTTCACCCCGGAGTCCCCGGATCCCGGACCCGGAGCGGCTCAAGCGGATGTACAACGCCTCCGCGGCGACGCTGAACCTGGTCCCGGCGCCTTCACCACCGGTGGGCTACGCCGACCTGCGCCAGGTGCACGCCTGGAACCAGGACTTCGTGCGCAACTCGCCCGCCGGCCAGCGGTACGAGCAGCTGGCCCGCGAGATCGACAACGCGCTGGCCTTCATGAACGCCTGCGGGGTCGCCCCCGAGGAGTTCAAGACGGTCGAGTTCTACTCCTCGCACGAGGCGCTGATCCTCGACTACGAGACGGCCATGACCCGGACCGACTCGCGCACCGGCGACCTGTACGACGTCTCCGGCCACATGGTCTGGATCGGCGAGCGCACCCGTCAGCTGGACCACGCGCACATCGAGTTCGCCGCCAAGGTCCGCAACCCGATCGGCGTGAAGCCTCGGCCCGACCACCACGGTCGCGAGGCGCTCACCCTGATCGAGCGGCTCGACCCGGAGCGCGAGCCCCGGCCGCCTGACCTTCATCACCCGGATGGGCGCGGGCAAGGTCCGCGAGCACCTGCCCACCCTGTCGAGAAGGTCACGGCTCCGGCGCCCAGCCGGTGTGGATCTGCGACCCGATGCACGGCAAACACCTTCGAGGCCTCCAGCGGCCACAAGACCCGCCGCTTCGACGACGTGCTCGACGAGGTCAAGGGCTTCTTCGAGGTGCACCGCGCCCTGGCACCCACCCGGGCGGCATCCACGTCGAGCTCACCGGTGACGACGTCACCGAGTGCGTCGGCGGTGGCGACGAGGTGCTGGTCGACGACCTGCACCAGCGCTACGAGACGGCCTGCGACCCGCGCCTGAACCGCAGCCAGTCGCTCGACCTGGCCTTCCTGGTCGCGGAGATGTACCGCAACCAGTAGGCCCTCGGTCCGGCCGATGTGACGAAGACCCCCTCCGCTTTCCGGGTTACGGAAGCGGAGGGGTCTTTTTCGTGCCCGGAATTATGGGTAAGGTAAGCCTTAGCTCATTGATCGGCCGCCCTAGTCCCTGGAGTCACCGCGATGTACGTGTGCATGTGTCATGCGGTCACCGAGGCGCAGGTCAAGCAGCAGATCGACGAGGGCGCCCAGACGCCCCGCCAGATAGCCCAGGGCTGCAAGGCCGGCACCGACTGCGGGTCCTGCGTGCGACGGATACAGGCCCTGCTCGGCGAGCACGGCGCACGCCCCTGCCCCACCGCGCGCCTGGCGGCCAAGCTCGGCCTGGCCGAGCCGGAGACCGCGGCGCACGCGGCCTGACCCCTCAGGACTCCGGCTGCTCGATCAGCTGGGCCAGGTAGAGCGGCTCGCCGAGCCGCTCCAGGAGCTCCAGCTGGGTGTCCAGGTAGTCGATGTGGTGCTCCTCGTCCGCGAGGATGGCCTCGAAGATGTTGGCCGAGGTCACGTCGTTCTTCGCCCACATGACCACGATGCCGCGCTTGAGGCGGTCGATCGCCTCCACCTCGACCTGCCGGTCGGCCTCGAACATCTCCTTGATGGTCTGGCCGATCCGGACGTGGAAGAGCCGCTGGTAGTTGGGCAGCCCGTCCAGGAAGAGGATCCGGTCGGTCAGTACCTCGGCGTGCTTCATCTCGTCGATGGACTCGTGCCGGGTGTACTTCGCGAGCTTGGTCCAGCCGAAGTTCTCCTGCATCTTCGCGTGCAGGAAGTACTGGTTGATCGCGGTCAGCTCGGCGGTGAGCTGCTCGTTGAGGAACTCGATGACCTCGGCGTCGCCCTTCATGGCGGTGCCCTCCTGTTGCTCTGTTCAGCTGTACGACTGACCGCATCGTGACACCCTTTTGCCGTGCATTTCCAGTAAGTTCACGCTTAGTGGCAGATGTGTCGAACTATCCGATTTGATGGTTTTCGAGAGCCGTCCGGAGGGGCGGGCGCGGCGGCCGTCCGGCGGTCTGTCACCATGGAGCCATGGGTCAGTCAGAACGCGAAGCAGATCCGCCGGCTGATCCGAGACTCCCCCCGGGCCAACGGCTCCAGCGCGGCTGGCCCGTCCTGCACTACGGCCCGGTCCCCCGCTTCAAGCCGATGACCTGGGACTTCCAGGTCTTCGGGGCCACCGCCTCGGCGGAGAAGCACAGTTGGGGCTTCGAGGAGTTCCAGTCCCTCCCCCGGGTGACGGTGCGCGGCGACTTCCACTGCGTCACCCGCTTCTCGATGCTCGACAACGAGTGGTGCGGCGTGTCCGCCTCGACCGTGCTCGACCTGGTGCCTCCGGCCGACCACGTCACCCACGTGATGGTCTGGGCCGAGTACGGCTACAGCGCCAACCTGAGCCTGGCCGACTTCGCGGACCCCTCCACCGTCTTCGCCACCCACCACGACGGCGAGCCGCTCACCGTGGAGCACGGCTTCCCGGTGCGGCTGGTGGTGCCCGGGCGGTACGCCTGGAAGGGCCCCAAGTGGGTCCGCGCGGTCGAGTACATGCGGGCCGACCGGCGCGGCTTCTGGGAGGAGCGCGGGTACCACAACCTGGCCGACCCCTGGGCGGAGAAGCGTTACTCCTACCAGGAGGAGCCCGGGGACGGGCCGCTGCGCTGAGCCGGCGTCAGCCCAGCGGGAAGGTCACCGTCACCAGGCCGTCCTGCTTCAGCGGCTGGCCCGCCGCGGGCGACTGACCGCTCGCCTTCGCCGTCCCGAAGACGTTGTAGCCCTTCACCTCCACCCGGTACCCGGCGGCCTTGAGGGTGCGCTCGGCGTCGGCCTGGCCCATCCCGGTCACGTCCGGCACCAGGTGCATCCCCTTGCTGACCGTCAGGGCGACCGGCGCGCCGACCGCCAGCCGGGTGCCGGGGGCCGGATCGGCCGAGACCACCGCGCCCTGGGGCACCGTGTCGCTGTACTGCTCGGTGACGGTGCCCGCGGACAGCCGGGCGTCGGCCAGCTGACGGGCCGCCTGCTCCTGCGGCTGGCCGACCAGCGGCGGCACCGCCACCCGCTCCGGCCCGCGGGAGACGGTCACCTTCACCGGATCGCTCTTGCGCGCCCGGGCACCCACGCCGGGGTCGGTGGCCAGCACCTTCCCCTCCGGGACGCTCTCGCTGTACTGCTGCACGTAGCTGCCCTGCAGTCCGGCCGCCTCCAGCGCCTGCTCGGCCTGCTCCTGACTCTGCGTCAGGATGCCCGGCACCGTGCCGTACAGCCCCTCGGAGAGCGCGTACGTGGTGCCGCCGACCAGCAGCAGCACGGCCGCCAGCACCGAACCCCAGACCAGCGGCTTGCGCGGCAGCCGCCGGCGGCGGGCCGGGCGGACGGGGGCGGGCTCGTCGTACGGGCGGATCCGGCCGAGCGTCATGGTCGGCGGGTCGAGCTCCAGCACGCTGGTCGGCTCGACCCGGTCGAGCACCGAGGTGGCCTCGGTGGTGGGGTGGAGCGGGCTGCGGCGGGCCGAGGCCGGGGGTTCGGCGTCCAGCTGAGCGGGCGTCAGGGCGCGGCGGGCGCGCTGCAGGGTGGCCAGCAGTTCGACCGCGTCCCAGGGGCGGCCCTGCGGGTCGCGCGCGGTGGCGGCGGCCACTATCGCGTCCAGGCCGGGGCCGGCTGCCGGGGCGGTGCGCGAGGGCGGCGGCACGTCCTCGTGCAGGTGACGGTAGATCACCTGCATCGGGTTCTCGCCGGTGTGCGGCTTGCTGCCGGTGAGCATCTCGTAGAGCAGGATGCCGGCCGCGTAGACGTCCACCCGCTGGTCGGTGGGGAGCCCGGGCCGCACCTGCTCGGGCGCCAGGTAGGAGACGGTGCCCAGCACGGTGCTCGCGCTGGTGGTCTCGGTGACCCCGTCGGAGCCGGTGAGCAGCCGGACCAGGCCGAAGTCGGCGACCTTGACCAGGCCGCCGTCGGTGATCAGCACGTTCTCCGGCTTGACGTCCCGGTGCACCAGCCCGGCCCGGTGGGCGGCGCCGAGGGCGGCGAGCACCGGCTCCAGCACGTCGAGGGCGGCCCGCACGCTGAGCGCGCCGCGGTCGCGGAGCAGGTCCCGCAGGGTGCGGCCGGGGACGTACTCCATGGCCAGGAAGACCGCGGCGCCGTCGGCCCCCTGGTCGAAGACGTTCACCACGTTGGGGTGGGCGAGCCGGGCGACGGCCTTGGCCTCGCGGATGAACCGGCCGGTGAACTCGGCGTCCGCGGCCAGCGAGGGGTGCATCACCTTGACCGCCACCGTCCGGTCCAGCCGGGTGTCGGTGGCCCGGTAGACGGTGGCCATCCCGCCGACCGCGATCCGCTGCTCGATCCGGTACCGGCCGTCGAGCAGGGTGCCGGTCAACCGGTCGGGCGGGGTGGTGTCCATCCGAGGAGTCTATGGCCCGCCCGGCGGCTCACCCGTCCCTCACCTGCCCTGCCAGGACGGGAGGTCGGCGGCGGCCATCACCGCGCCGTCCTTCCGGTAGAGCACCAGCATGGCGCCGCGCTCGCTCCCGCCGGTCCAGGACAGGTACGAACGGATGATCAGTTCGGTGCGGGAGGGCTGGGAATCCTCCCAGTCGGTGGCGAGGTAGCTGTTGGTGTGCCCGTCCTGCGGCACGTCCCGGGTGGCCCGGGTGATGTGCCCGAGCACGGCACCGCGCTGCTCCGGCGTGCCGTACCGCTCGACGTGCGCGGTGAACTCCGCCGCCACGTCCCGCCCCTCGGCCGGCATCCGGGCCGGGGCCGATCCGCCGCCCGGCGTGCTCCGCGGCGGTTCGGCGGTGCAGGCGGTGCAGACGGTGAGCAGCAGCAGGCCGGCGGCCGCGACGGCGGCGGTGGTGCGGGTCATGACGGTCCTCCCCCGATGGACTACGGGAAGGAGTCTAGGCGGTACGACGAAGGCCGGGATCCCTTGCGGGGTCCCGGCCTTGACGGTGCGTCGGGGACGCTCAGGTGCGGGCCAGGTCGGCGGCGCCGACGATGCCCGCGGCGGAGCCCATGGAGGCGAGCGCCACCTCGGCGCGGGGGCGGTGGACGCCGCCCGTCAGGTACTGCTGGAAGGCCTTGGCGACCGGGTCGAGCAGCAGGTCGCCGGAGTCGGAGACGCCGCCGCCGAGCACGAAGACGGCCGGGTCGAAGAGGGCGGCCAGATCGGCCATGCCGCGGCCCAGCCAGTCGGCCAGCTCGGCGTAGCACTCCAGGGCGAGCGGGTCGCCCTCGGCCGCGGCCTCGGTGATGTGGATGCCGCGGATGGTCTCGGCGACGCCGTCGTTGAGCTCCAGCATCCGGCGGCCGGCCACCGCGTCGGCGGCGGCCTTCTCCCGGCCGTAGCGGCGCAGCGCGCGGCCGGAGCCGTACTGCTCCCAGCAGCCGTGGCCGCCGCAGCCGCAGAGCAGGCCGTCCGGGACCATGTTGAGGTGGCCGATCTCGCCGGCCACGCCGAAGCGGCCGCGGTGCAGCCGGCCGTCGAGGACGATGCCGCCGCCGATGCCGGTGCCGACGGTGATCAGCACCATGTCGGAGTGCTCGGCCGCAGCCCCGAAACGGAACTCGGCCCAGGCCGCGCAGTTGGCGTCGTTCTCCACCACGGTCTCGAGGCCGGTGAGCTCCTCGACCCGGGTCTTGAGCGGCTCGTTCTCCCAGTCGATGTTGGGCGCGAAGATCACCGTGGCGCGCTCGCGGTCGACGAAGCCGGGGGCGCCGACGCCCACGCCGGCCACGTCCGGGTACTGCTCCTTGAGCTCGCGCACCGCCTGGGCGATGGCGTCCACCGCCCACTGGGGGTCGGCCGGGGTGGGGACCCTGGTCCGGGCGAGGATCTCGCCGTTCTCGTCGACCACGCCGGCCGCGATCTTCGTGCCGCCGACATCGACGCCGATGGTCAGAGCCATGTCTCCCTCAGCTATTCACTCGTTCCCGCTGAGCGGAACGGTACCCGCAGAAGGGGGCTCCCGTACACAGTGATTCATACATTATTCGAAGACAATTCCCACTCACGTGGCGATGAGCATTCAGGAGTCGTACGTTTTGCCCCATCCGGTGACGTTACGGAGCCGCGGCTTCACCGGCCAGGATTGGTTGGTTCACTACTTGTCCGACGCTCCGTCGAGGTCGATGTGCTCGGCCTCGGCGCGTCCGGGTGCCGACCAGCGGCGCTCGTGGCCGCTCACCGCCGCCCGGTACGCGGCCAGCAGTTCACCCCCGGCGGCGGCCAGGTGGCCGTAGACCTCGGGGTTCTGCTCGCGCCAGCGGCCCACCGTCTCCTGGGCCTTCTCCCCCACGGCGGCGGCGATCTTCCGGACCTCCTCCACCAGGTCGCTGTCCTGCTGCTCCTCGGCCATCGGGCCCTCCCTCAGTGATGGTTGGCGGCCGACACTACCCGCGCGGCCAGAGATCGTGGTCCGGGGCGAAGCGGACGGAGAGCACCCCGTCGGTGAGCGCGGCACCGCTGACGGTGCAGCGGCGCAGCGCCGAGGGCAGCTCCAGGATCCGGCGGTGGTCGCCGAGGCCCAGCACCAGCTCGTCGCCCCGCCGGACCAGGTCGAGCTCCGTCCGGTCGGCGCCGGGAAGCGTCAGGTGCCAGACCAGCAGACCGTCCTCGGCCAGCCGGTCCTCCACCCACCACGGGTGCTCGGCCACGGCGGGGGCCGCACCCTCGTAGAGCCGGGCGGCCACCGACTCCAGGGTGGGCTCGGGCTGACGGCTGATCAGCAGGGGGACGTCCAACTCCTCCGCCAACGCGGCCAGTTCGTCCCGCTCACGGGCGGCCCGGTCGGCCAGCCAGGGGTCGGCGGAGCCGAGCGCGGAGGCGGGCAGCGCACGGTGGGCGACCACCGCGTCCAGCCGCAGCCGGTGCAGGGCCAGGCCGGCCCGGGCCCGGCGCAGCTCCTGCGGGCGGGGCGAGGCCGCGTCCACCACCAGGCGGACGGTGGTGGACGGGGCCTCGATCACGGCGCGGGCCCCGGCCAGGGCGGCGGCGGCCCGGCCGCGGGCCTCGAACAGCCAGTCGGCGGGCATCGGCACCCCGGCGACGGCGGCCAGCAGCGGGCGCAGCGCCCGGGCGGCCTGGCGCTGCTCCGGCAGCAGCCGGGCCAGGTGACGGTCCAGCTGCTCCGGCAGGGCGAGGGCCGCGATCAGTTCGGCGGGGCGGGGCGCGGCCACCACCAGGACGGCGGCCTCGGCGCGGCGCAGCGCCCCGAGCAGGGCGAGCTGGGCGGTGCCGGGGAGGGCGGTGAGCTCCTCCCGGTCGAGCGGGGTCGCGCCGAGCAGGTCCAGGGCCGGGCCGAGCGCGTCCTGGATCCCGTGCACCGCGTCCCGGAAGGCGGCCTGCGGATCGGTCCGGGCGACCGTCAGGGCGTCGGCGTAGCGGGCGGGTTCGGCGGTGAGGCGCACCCCGAGCAGGGCGTCCATCGCCCGGTGCGGGTCGTCCGCCGCCAGCAGGTGGGTCCGCCGCCCGCGGCCGGCGTGGTGCAGCGCGGTCGCGGCGGCCACCAGCTCGGCGCCGTCACCACTGACCAGGATCGTCCGCATCGGGGTCCTCTCACACGGGAACGGGGGCGCCGGCGAAGGTGGTCACCCCGGGGCGCCGGCGAAAGTGGTCACCCCGGGGGCGCGAGGCTCTGCTGATCTGCGGCTCCGCCGCGGGGCGCGCAGGGGAACGGCACGCGCTGCAACTGGCTCTCGTGCCCCGATCTCGCTCTGGGCCGCCTTCCGGACTCGCGCAGTTCCCCGCGCCCCTGGCCGCCCTGCGGGCGGCAGGCGGCGTCAGCCTTCGACGCGCTTCTTGAGGCCGGCGAGGGCGCGGTCGATGATGACCTTCTCGGCCTTGCGCTTGATCATGCCGAGCATCGGGATCTTGACGTCCACCGCGAGCTGGTAGGTGACGGCGGTGCCCTTCCCGGCCGGGGCCAGGGTGTAGGAGCCGTCCAGGGAGCGGAGCATCTGGCTCTTGACCAGCGTCCAGCTGACCTCGCGGTCGCCGTCCCAGGTGTAGGCGAGCACGTGCTCGTCGCGGATCGCGCCGGCGTCCAGCACCAGGCGGACCTCGGCGGCGCGGCCGTCCTCGACGGTGGAGAGCACCTCCACCTCCTTGACCTCACCGGTCCAGGCGGGGTACGCGGCGAAGTCGGCGATCACGGCCATGACCTCGGCCGGGCTCGCGTCGATGGTGATGCTCGACCTGGTGTGTTCCGCCATGGCACGGCCTCCGCTGTCCTCATTCAGGTGTGCGCCCAGGGAAGGCTATCGCGCCACCGGGAGCCCACCGGCCGCCGGGGCGTCGCCGCAGGTCAAGGGCGCAGGGGCTACCGGCGGGTATCCCTACGCTGTCGTAAGGTGCGAGTCGGGCAGAAACGGAGTACCCGGACGATGTGACGCTTCGAACACCTCGGCGAACAAGTCTGGCCATTCGTCCTACCGGGCAGTAACGTCCTGCCGTCCCGCAGCGTCGCAGACGAGGAGCAGCCTTGCTCGAGTTCAGCAATCCGGCCCGCTACCAGGTACCCAGCGGGGGCAACCTCTCCGACCTGGTCCACCAGAACGCGGAGCGGCACCCGGGCGTCGCGGTCGTCAGCCGCAAGCTGGACGGGCAGTGGACCGACCTGACCGCCACTCAGTTCCTGGCCGAGGTGCACTCCGCCGCCAAGGGCCTGATCGCCGCCGGCGTCGCGCCGGGCGACCGGGTCGGCGTGATGTCGCGCACCCGCTACGAGTGGACCGTGCTGGACTTCGCGATCTGGTGCGCGGGCGCGATCACCGTGCCGGTGTACGAGACCTCCTCCGCCGAGCAGGTGGCCTGGATCCTGGGTGACTCCGGCGCGGTCGCCGTGGTGACCGAGACCGCCGCGCACGCGGCGCTGGTGGAGGGGCTGCGCGAGCGGCTGCCGGAGCTGAAGCACACCTGGCAGATCGAGGACGGCGCGCTGGCCGCGCTGGCCGAGGCGGGCAAGGGGGTCGCCGACACCACCGTGACCGAGCGCCGCTCGACCGCCACCGCCGACTCGATCGCCACCATCGTCTACACCTCGGGCACCACCGGCCGCCCGAAGGGCTGTCAGCTCACCCACGGCAACTTCCTGGCCGAGCTCGGCAACGTGACGGCCCGGATGGAGCCGCTGTTCCGCACCGGCGAGGCCTCGGTGCTGCTCTTCCTGCCGCTGGCCCACGTGCTCGGCCGGATCGCCGAGATCGCCGCCGCGATCGCCCCGATCAAGCTCGGCCACGTCTCCGACATCAAGGACGTCACCGCCGAACTGGCCTCCTTCCGGCCGACGTTGATCCTCGGCGTGCCCCGGGTGTTCGAGAAGGTCTACAACACCGCCCGGGCCAAGGCGCAGGCCGACGGCAAGGGCAAGATCTTCGACAAGGCCGCCGACACCGCCATCGCCTACAGCCGCGCGCTGGACCACGGCGGCGCCTCGCTGGGCCTCAAGGTCAAGCACGCGGTCTTCGACCGGCTGGTCTACCGCAAGCTGCGGGCCGCGCTCGGCGGCCGGGCCACCCACGCCATCTCCGGCGGCGCCCCGCTGGGCGAGCGCCTGGGCCACTTCTACCGGGGCGTCGGCTTCACCGTCCTGGAGGGCTACGGCCTCACCGAGACCTGCGCCGCCACCTCCTTCAACCCGCACGACAGGCCGAAGATCGGCACCGTCGGCCAGCCCCTGCCCGGCTCCTCGGCCCGGATCGCCGAGGACGGCGAGGTGCTGCTGAAGGGTCCTCAGGTCTTCACCGGCTACTGGAACAACCCCGAGGCCACCGCCGAGGCGCTGCGCGACGGCTGGTTCGCCACCGGCGACCTGGGCACCCTGGACGCCGACGGCTACCTGACCATCACCGGACGGAAGAAGGAGATCCTGGTCACCGCGGGCGGCAAGAACGTCGCCCCGGCCGTGATCGAGGACCGGATCCGGGCGCACGCCCTGGTCGGCGAGGTCATGGTGGTCGGCGACCGCAAGCCGTTCATCGCCTGTCTGGTCACCATCGACGAGGACTTCTTCCCGCGCTGGAAGGAGGCCCACGGCAAGCCGGCCGGCGCCACCGTGGCCGAGCTGCGGGACGACGCCGACCTGCTGGCCACCATCCAGTCCGCCGTGGACGACGGCAACCAGGCCGTCTCCCAGGCCGAGGCGGTCAAGAAGTTCCGCATCCTCGACACCGTCTTCTCCGAGGAGACCGGCCACCTGACGCCCTCGCTGAAGCTCAAGCGGAACGTGGTCATGAAGGACTTCGCCGACGAGGTCGAGGGCCTCTACCGGCGCTGACACCCCGCCAGGGGCGCTGCACAGCAGCGCTACTGCTGCGCGAGCAGCGAGGTGAGCCGGCCGGCCAGCAGGTCCCAGCGCCAGGAGCGCTCGACCCAGCGGCGGCCGGCCTCGCCCATGGTGGCGCGCAGCTGAGGGTCCTTCAGCAGCCTGACGATCCGTTCGGCGGCCGCCGCCGGGGAGCCGCCGGGCACCACGTAGCCGCTCTCGCCCTCCAGCACCGCGTCCGGGGCCCCGCCGGAGTCCCCCGCGACCACCGGCAGGCCGGTGGCGCTGGCCTCCAGGTAGACGATGCCCAGGCCCTCCACGTCCAGCCCGCCGCGCCGGGTGCGGCAGGGCATCGCGAAGACGTCCCCGGCCCCGTAGTGCGCGGGCAGTTCGGACCACGGCACGGCGCCGGTGAAGCGGACGGAGGCCGCGACCCCCGGTGCGCTCGGCGAGCTTCTCCAGCTCGCCCCGGTACGGGCCGTCGCCGACGATCAGCAGCACCGCGTCCGGCACGTCGCGCAGGATCTGCGGCAGTGCGGCGATCAACGTGTCCTGCCCCTTGCGCGGCACCAGCCGGGACACGCAGACCACCACCGGACGGTCCGTCAGGCCGAGCGCGGCCCGGACGGCGTCGCCGCCGGAGTCCGGCCGGAAGGTCCCCTCGTCCACGCCGGGCGGCAGCTGCACCATCCGGGCGGCGGCGGCCGGGCCGACCGCCGAGGCGATCCGGGAGCGGGTGTACTCGCCGAGGTAGGTGAGCACGTCGGTGCCCTCGCCGATCCGGCGCAGCAGCTGCCGGGAGGCGGGCAGCTGGGCCCAGGCGGCCTCGTGACCGTGCGTCATGCCGAGCAGCCGTCCGGCCCCCGGCCCGACGCAGCCGGGGGGCCATCAGGCCGAGCGGGGCGGCCGCGCCGAACCAGACCGAGTCGCAGCCCTCGGCCCGCAGGATCTCGGCGGCCCGCCGGGTGACCCGGGGCGTCGGCACCATCATCCTCGTCCGGTCCCGGATCACCGGGAACGGCTGCTCGGCGTCGAACCGGGCCACCTCGGTGCCGTCCCGCCAGGTCGACGCGTAGACCACCACGCTGCCCGGGGGCTGCCGGACGGCCATGTTGTGCACGAACGCCTGGATCCCGCCCGGGCGGGGCGGGAAGTCGTTGGTGACGATCAGGGTCTTCTGCATGTCACGGCTCGCTCGGTCGGGGGGTGCTCGGTGTACCGGTCGGTGGTCCGTACGATAGGTCAACACCCCGGTGCGCCGGGAACGCGACCGGCCGCGCATCCGTTGGCCGATCGGACCTGACGGAGTCTGCGCCCGGCGAGAAGGCCGCAGGCCGGGAGGGCGGACGGGGGCCGGGGTGGACGGGCGCGGTGCGCGCACGCGTGGACGAGGGAGTGCGGTGGAGTTGGTCCCGGCCGGGAGCACCGGTCTGAGCGCGGTCGAGCGCGCCCCCCGTACCCGCGAACGGTTCGCCGAGGCCGGCCGGAGGTGCGCTGTGGGCGCTGGCCGGCGGCTGGCTGGCCACCCGGACGCTGCTCGTCCTGATCGTGACCGGAGTGCTCCGGATCGCCGCCACCGACGTCACCGCCGACGTGTCGGTGATCTACCACGGCTGGTACCAGGTGCTGCAGACCGGCACCTTCCCGCTGGACGACGTCACCTGGCAGTACCCGCCCGGCGCCGCCCTGGTGATCCTGCTGCCGGGGCTGCTGCCCTGGTCCTACCTGGTGTCCTTCTGGGTGCTCTGCGCGGTCTTCGACGCCGTCACCATGGTGCTGCTGACGCGGGCCGGGACCAGGCGCGGCCGGAGCTTCTCCGGAGCCTGGGTCTGGGTGGCCGGGGTTCCGCTGCTGGGGCCGACGGTCTACTGCCGCTACGACATCCTGGTGACCGCCCTGGCGGTGGCCGGGCTGCTGGTGCTGCTGCGCCGCCCGGGCCTGGGCGGGGCGCTGCTCGGCCTCGGCGGGCTGGTGAAGGTCTGGCCGGTGCTGGCCCTGCTCGGCACCCCGAAGGGCCGCCGCACCCGGCGCTCCTGGACGGCGGCGATCGCCTCGTTCAGCGCGCTCGGCTTCCTGCTCACGGCGGGGATGAACGGTGCCTTCGAGTTCCTCAAGTTCCAGCGCGACCGGGGCATCGAGGTGGAGTCGCTCGGCGCGCTGCCGCTGCACTACGCCCGGATCTTCGGCGGCTGGCAGGGCGAGGTGAAGATGAACTACGGCTCGGTGGAGATGCTCGGGCCGTGGGTGCCGGTGATCACCAAGCTGGCGCTGGCCGCCTCGGTCGGCGGCTTCGGCTGGCTGCTGTTCTGGCGGCTGCGGGCCCGCCGCTGGACCTCGGCCACCACCTACGACGCGGCGCTCGCGGCGCTGCTGGTCTTCACCGTGACCAGCCGGGTGATCAGCCCGCAGTACATGGTCTGGATCGTCGGCGTCGCGGCCGTCTGCCTGACCGTGCGCGGCACCAGCCAGCGGCCGGTGGCGGTGCTGGTCCTGGTCACCACGCTGCTGACCATGCTGGAGTTCCCGATCCTGTTCGGCCAGGTCGTCGCCAGCGAGCCCTGGGGCGTGGCCGTCCTGACGGCGCGGAACCTGACGCTGCTGGCCGCCGCGGTGCTCTCCTGCCGTCGCCTCTGGCTCTCCACCAAGGTCCCGGGGCAGACCAGGACCCTGGTGCTGCCGCCGCGCGCCCTGGAGCCGGCCGCCCCCGCCGGCTACCCGGTGCGGCCCGGCATCGCCTACGAGCAGGACCTGCTGGACGACGTCGACAAGCCCGCCGTCCCGCGCTGACTGGTACTCGCCCGCTCGCCTCCGGGCGCGGCTCGGGGCGCCCTTCGGCTCGGGGCGTGTCAGTGCGCGAAGCGCTGGTGCAGGTCGTCGGCCCACAGGCGGGTGAACTCGTCCAGACCGAGGCCGAGGGTGGTGCGCAGCAGGCCGTCCAGCCACTCCTCGCGGGTGGTGGCCGGGCCCGCCGCGGCGTTCGCGCGGTAGAGGGCGACCAGCCGGCGCTCGCCGAAGCGGCGGACCATCAGGTCGCAGGCGGACCAGGCCAGTTCGTAGGCCAGCGCGATCCCGGTGGCCCCGGCCGTGAAGTCGGCGTCGGCGGGCAGCTTCGGGGAGAAGCCCCGGGCCGCGGCGGCCTTCGCCAGTTCGGGGGCGATCTGCTGCGGGGTGCGGTCGGTGCCCCGGTAGCCGGTGTGGTCGGCCACGCCCTCGGAGAGCCAGAGCGGGGTCCACGGCTTGGTGTCGGCGCGGGTGGCCACGTGGGTGATCTCGTGCGCGGTGACCACCCGGCGGCCCAGGTCGCTCAGGCCCGTGTAGGCCTGCGGGTTGATCAGGATCCGGTCGGCCGGGGTGCGCACCGGGGCCCCGGCCGCGGCGGTGGTGACGGCGGCTATCCCGGCGTACTGCCCGGCGGGGGTGCCGAGCAGCCGGTCGAACTGCTCGGTGGTGGCCGGGTGGCCGATCAGCAGCTTCCCGGGCCAGCCCGCGCCCCAGACCTCACCGACCAGCGGCACCGCCTGGTCGGCGGCGGCCGCCGTCCGGGCCAGCTCGGCCGGGGCGGCCTGGCCGAACACCAGGCAGTGCCGGCCCGGCGCCACCGAGACCGGGCCGAGGTCCCAGGGGGCGGCGGGGCCCTCGGGCTGCTCCTGCGTCAGCCGCCAGCCTCCGGTGCCCCGTTCGAAGGAGAGCCGGCGCCGCAGCACCGCCGGGTACTCGTCGTACTCCGCGACCCGCCAGCCGAGCTCGGCCGTGAGGGTCACGCCGGTGCCCGCCGGCTCCGTGAACTCGGTGATGCGGTAGGAGAGTTCGGCCAGCGGAAGATCGGCCAGCCGGCGCAGCGCGGCCTGCCCGGCCTCCCCCGCGGGCAGCGCGGCCGCGTCGTGCCGCAGCAGCGCGCGGGCGCGGTCGGCCAGCAGCGCCTCCAGCTCGGGCCGGACGGCGGGCACGGTGGCCGCCGCCGTCGGTCCGGAGAACACCGGGGGCGGCCGACCGGCCGCGGGGCGGGGAGAGCTGCACCAGCCCGGCGGCCGCGAGCAGCAGCGCGGCCCGGCGGGAGAGCGGCGGGGCGGAGCCGGACGCACTCCGGCCACCGGCTGCTGTCATACCCGGACGACTCCGGTGACGGGCATCGCGTTGACGCTCTCGTAGCGCACCCGGGCGCCGGGGTAGGGCGCGTGCACCACGACACCGCCGCCGGCGTACATGCCGACGTGGTGCATATCCCTGTAGAAGATCACCAGGTCTCCCGGGCGGGCGTCGGCCAGGCTGATCCGCTGGCCCGCGTTGGCTTGCTGCTGCGAGGTCCGCGGCAGGGTCACTCCGGCCTGCCGCCAGCTCCAGTACATCAGACCCGAGCAGTCGAAGGTGCGGGGGCCGGTGGAACCGTACACGTAGGGCGAGCCGATCTTGCTGGCGGCGGCGGCCAGCGCGGCGGCGGCCCGGCCGGAGGCGGCCGGGAGGTTGCCGAGGTCCACCCGCTCCCCGCCGCGGGCCGCGCGGCGCTCGGCGTCCCGGGCGTCGTCCGCCTGGAGCCGGGCCCGCTCGGTGGCGCCCAGACCGTTCAGCAGCCGCTGCGCCTTGGCCAGGCGCTGGCGGATCTCCTGCTTGCTCTCCGCCAGGGTGCGCCGCACCGACTCCAGCTCGGCCAGCTTGGCCGAGGTCTCGGCGCGGCGCTGGTCCAGCCGGCGCTGACGGTCGATCACCTGGCGCAGGGTGTCGTTCTGCCGTTCGCTGACCTGGTCCAGGGTGCGGGCCCGGTAGAGGTAGCCGGCCGGGTCGGAGTCCAGCATCAGCTGCACGGCCGGGTCGATGCCGCCCGCCCGGTACTGGGCGGCGGCCACCGAACCGAGGTCGGAGCGCAGCCGGTTGAGCTCCTCCTGGGCGGCGGCCACCTGGTCCTGGAGGGTGCCGGTCTCGGCCTGCAGGACGCGCTGCTGCTCCTGGGCGGCGTTGGCGCGCTCGGAGGCCTGCTCGGCCTCCTCGTAGATCTGGTCGACCTGGGCCTTGACGTCCTTGCGCGAGGTCGGCTCGGCCGGGGCGCCGGGCGCGGCGGCCGCGCCCCCGGCCGCCGCCACGCCGAGCACCGTGGTGGCGGCGGCGGTGAGCACCAGCGCGCGGGTCAGCCGGCGGGCGGCCGGCAGGGGGGAACGAGACACGGCGGCGGCTCCTGTGCGGCCGGGCCACCGCCGCCGACCAGGTGGGCGGGCGTCCTGACGGAGGTCCGGGGGCAGACGTTAGCGAGTCGCGGCGATCTAGTCCAAACCCCTACAGGGACGAATATTTGACCACTAATCGGACAGCTGATCCACCGTCGGGAAACGCCGCAGGCCCGGCACGGGGCCGGGCCTGCGGGCTGTAGGACGTTCGGGTGGGTCAGACCCGGACGATCGCGTTGATCGGCATCACCGTGGCGGACTCGTGCCGGACCAGGGTGCCGGTGCGCGGGGCGTGCACGATCTGGCCGCCGCCGACGTACAGGCCGACGTGGTGCCGGTCGCCGTAGTAGATGATCAGGTCGCCGGGCTTGGCGTCGGCGATGTTGGTGCCGATGTTGGTGCCGGCGCCGGCCTGCGACTGCGAGGTGCGCGGCAGCGAGATCCCGGCCTTCTTGAACGACCAGACCATCAGGCCGGAGCAGTCGAAGGAGTCCGGGCCGGTGTCGCCCCAGCCGTAGGGCTTGCCGATCTGCGCCTCGGCGGCGGCGACCACGGTCGCGGCGAAGGAGCCGGCCGGGAGGGAGCTCAGGTCGGTGCGGCTCTCCGAACGGGAGGCGCGCTCGTCACCGCCGGAGGACTGCGGCTTGGCCGCGGCGGCCTTGGCGCTCGCCTCGGCGGCGGCCTTCTGCTCGGCCTCGCGGATCTTCTGCTTCTCGGCCGCGTCCAGCGAGTCGTACAGGGCCTGGGCCTTCGCCAACTTGCCCTGGACGTCCTCCTTCTGGGCCTTCAGCTGCTGGCTGGTCTTCTCCAGGTCGGCCAGCTTGCCCTGGGTCTCGGCCTTCTGCTGGTCGAGCTTGTCCTGCTCGGTCTTCAGCTGCTTCAGCGCGTCGGCCTGCGAGACGCCGACCTGGTTGATCGCACCGGCCTGGCCGAGGAAGGCGTCCGGGCTGCTGGAGAGCATCAGCTGGACGGTCGGGGATATCCCACCGCTGCGGTACTGCTCGGCGGCGATCTCACCGAGGCTGGCCTGGAGGGCGTTCACCTGCTCCTGACCGCGCGCCACCTCGTCCTGGAGGTGGCCGACCTGGGTCTGCAGGGCCTGCTGCTTCTCGGTGTTCGCGTTGAACTGCTCGGTCGTGACCTCGGCCTGCTCGTTGAGCTGGTCGATCTGGCTCTTGACCTCGTCCTTGGAGGGCTGCGGGTCGGCGTGCGCTCCGGTCTGGCTGGAGAGGACCACGGCGGCGGCAGCGGCGGCCGTCATGATCGAGACGCGGGTACGACTGGCAGGCTTGGGACGACGATGGGACGCCACGAAGGCGGGCTCCTTCTTCCTACGTCCGCCTACCGGGTGAGCTGACGGGTTCGGGCTGGAAGGTAGCCCTACGACGTCTCACCCCCGCACCGTCTCGCGACGGACCGGCCGGCCTGACGCCGATTCACCCCGAGGAACGTGGTTCCCCGGCTCCGATCGGCAGCCACCCCCTCGGGGGTCCCCTGTCGGGCAGTCAACTCTCCCTGCCCCGCTGCGTCTCGAACTCGGCGGTAACCACCGCCGCCGCCCAGGCTGGACGATCGACAGTGCGGTGGTTCGACAATGACCCTAGTAACCCAACCGTGATCGGTTCAAATCCTTGTAAGAAAAAAGACGGAAGAAAGTCCAAGTGCATTTGTGATTGCGACCGACCGTGATCACGAATGCACGGTGAGCTGAGATTTCGCCCTCCGGAGACGACGGAGGGCCCGCCGGAGGTGTCCCACATCACAGCGGGATTCCGGCGGGCCCGGGCGTGTCACGGGGCGTCAGTTGCCCCGGCTCACACCAGATGTCCGTTATGCCGTGCTCGGCTGACCGGCCGTCAGACGCGGCGGATGGTCTTGATCGGCATCACGTTGGCGGGGGCCACCTTGACCACGTCACCGGTGCGCGGCGCGTGCACCATCATGCCGTTGCCGATGTACATGCCGACGTGGTGCGCGTCGCTGTGATAGATGATCAGGTCGCCCGGCTGGGCGTTGGCCACGTCGTTGCCCACGTTGGTGCCGACGCTGGCCTGCGACTGCGAGGTGCGCGGCAGCGAGACGCCGGCCTGCGCGTAGGCCCAGACCATCAGGCCGGAGCAGTCGAAGTTGTTCGGGCCGGTGGCGCCCCAGACGTACGCGCGGCCCTGCTTGCTGAGCGCGGCGTTCATCGCGACGCCCGCGTAGCCGGCGGCCGGCGGCAGGGTGCTCGGGTCGATCCGGGTGGCACCGCGGGAGGAGCGGTCGCCGCTGGTGATGGCGGCGCGGTCGGCGGCGCTCAGCTGGTTGAGGAGGTTCTTGGCCTCCTGCAGCTTGCGCTGGACCTCGTTCTTGGAGTCGTTCAGGGCCTTGGTGTTGCGGTCCAGCTCGGCCAGCACCGAGGCGGCCTCGGCCTTCTGCTGGTCCAGCCGGCGCTGCTGGTCCTGGAGCGAGCGCAGGGTCTGCGCCTGGGTCTGGTTGACCTGGTCGGCGCTGGAGGCCTTGCTCAGGTAGCCGTCCGGGTCGGAGGCGAGCATCAGCGCCACCGACGGGTCGACCCCGCCGTTGCGGTACTCGTCCGCCGCCACGGCGGCCAGGCCGGTCTGGAGCTGCGTCATCTGCTCCTGGCCGCGGGCCACCTGGTCCTGCAGCTGGTCGGCCTGCTTGCGCAGCTGGTCGGCCCGCTCCTTGGCGCCGTTGTAGCGCTCGGCGGCCTGCTCGCCCTCTTCGTAGAGCTTGTCGACCTGGGCCTTGACCTCGTCCTTGGTCGGCTTCGCGGGGGCCGCGTAGGCACCGGACTGGGCGGAGACGGCGACCGCGGTCGCAGCGGCGGCGGTGAGCACGATGACCCGTGCGCGGCTCGGCTGCTTGGGACGGCGGTGGGAAGCCAAGGTGACGAACTCCTTCAGCACTCCTGGACGCCCACCCGTTCGAGCGATAGTCCAGAAAATAGGTTTGACGCCTGACCCTAGTGAGTCAGGAGCCGTCGCGCCACTCCCCTACCGGGACGAACTTCCCTACGCACAGCGGCTTTCACGAGACGGACACAAACGCGCCACGCTCCCCTGACCGGACATCAGAAGAGTTCACGGCCTGGACAGCCGCCGGAGCAGCAGCATCGAGGAGACCGGGCGCGCACCCGCCTTCTTCACGCCGTCCGCCACCTCCTTGTCGGTGGAGACCACCACCACCGGCCGCCCCTGCGGCTCGGCCCGCACCAGCTGGCGGATCAGCTCGTCCGCCGTCTCGCCGGTCCGGCTGAACCGCACCCGCACCCCGCGCGGCGGCGCCATGATGACCGGAGCGTCCAGGTCCTGACCGTCGAACACGCAGGTCACCTCGGCCTGGGTGCGCTGGGCCAGCATCGCCAGCCCGCCCAGCAGCCGCATCCGCTGCTGCTCCAGCGGCAGCGTCGGGTACCCGGTCTTCGTCACGTTGTAGCCGTCTCACCACCAGGTGCACCTGAGGGATCGCCAGCAACTGGTCCAGCAGCGCCGGATCGTCCTCGGCCAGCGCCCGCCGGGCCACGTCGTGCGGCGAGGCCGAGCCCGGTACCACCGCGTCCACCAGATCGGCGGGATGGAGCTGCGTCACCGGCAGCGCCAGCTCCCGCTGGAGGCCCTGGGCCGACTGCAGCACCGTGTCCAGCAGCAGCCGCAGCCGCATGTCCTCGACGCTGCGGCCCTCCCGGACCGAACGGCGGCCGGTCTCCAGCGCGCCCTCCAGCTCGGTGATCCGGTGCCGCAGCCGCCGGGACTCCGCCTCGGCGGCGCTCAGCTCGGCGGACGCGGCGGCCCTGGCCTCCGCCAACTCGGCCTGCGCCTTGCGGGCCTCGGCCTGCGCCCGCCGGGTGTCGCTCTCCAGGCTCCGCACCTTCTTGCGCAGCGACTCCGCCTCGCGCCGCACCCCCTCGCCCTCGGCGCGCTGCCGGTCGAGGTCGGCCCGGGCGTGGGCCCTGGCCTCCGCCAGCTCCTCCTGGAGCTTCTCCACCAGCCGCTCGGCCTCGGCCGCCGCCCCCTCGGCGCCGGCCCGCTCGGCCAGCTCCCCGGCCTCCGCCACCAGCGCGGCCCAGCCGGCCGGGCGGACCAGGTAGGCGGCGGCGGCCACGTCCATCGGATCGGCCGCTCCCGGCACACTGCCCGACTCCAGCGCCTTCACCAGATCGGGCTGGCCCAGCCGCAGGCGTTCGGCTATCCGCTGCCGGAAGGCCGGGTCCGCCTCCAGCGCGGCGGCCAGCGCGGTGGCCGCGTACTTGGCCCGGCGGGCGGGGGTGAACTTGGCGTACTGCCGCAGCGAGGCCGGGAGTTCACCGGCGGGGAGGCCGCCGAGGGCGTCGGCGGCGATGCCCACCACGCGGTGGCGGACGCCCTCCGGGAGCGGACGGCCCAACTGCTCACCGTGGGGCTGCTCGGCGTCCTGCGGAATGGGGCCCTCGACGGTGGGGCCCGCGGTGGTGGGGGCCCCGGTGGTGGGGTCCTCGGACGCGGCGGCCGCAGGGGCCGGCCCCGCCGGGGGTCGCTGCCCCTGCGGTTCGGCTGTCCCCCTGGCTGCGTCCACCACGTCCTCGGCTCCGATCCTGCTGCGCGGGGTCCGCACGGCCGGTTGCCGCTGCCCTCAAACACACCGCTCTCTGCAATTGTCGCGGGTACCGTGCCCCGGCCCGACACGCGCCACACGCCGGGCGGGCCGGGGCACCCGCGATCTCAGGAGTCCTGCTGCTCCGCGGCGGCGTCCTCCGCCCCCGGACGGGCCACCAGCTCGACCTGGTCGACCGCGTTGCACCAGCGGCAGCGGACCGACTCGACGGTCTCGGCGAGCACCTCGGTCTCCTCCACCTTGGACTCACCGGCCAGGTCGAAGTGGAGGAACTCCACCGTCCGGGCGGAGCGGGTCACGTCGAAGCGGGTGAGGTTGCCGCAGAGCGTGCAACGCCAGCGGGTCTCGGCGGTGGGGAGCGCGATGGTCATGTGCCAAGTCCTCTCGTTGGTGCCGCGCGATCGGCGGTCACCCAGGGTCCGGGAGGCCAAGCCTATTGCCTGGCCGGGTGCCCGCGGACCGGGCGTCCGCGATCCGGTCCGACGGATTACGGCCCGCCCCGCGGGTCCCCCACATGCAGCAGGCCCGGGTGTGCCGGACCGGCCCCGGAGGAATGCCTGCACCCATGGCCACCCCCGTCCTGGTCCCGCCCGGCACCCGCGACCTCCGCCCGCCGGAACGGGTCCCCGTGGTCACCTGGACGCTGATCGGCCTGAGCCTGCTGGTCCTGCTGGTCTCCCCCAGCGCCGGCCTCAACCCCCGCTACGGCACCGGCCCGGCCCGGGTCTGCGCCGAGCAGCGCTACGAACAGCGCTGGGGGGCCGTCCCCGCCGAGCTGCTGGCGAACCGTCCGCTGACGCAGGACCGGCTCCGGCAGCTGCCGCCCGCGTCGGCGGACTGCCCGCCGCCGGTGCCCTCGCCGCACAAGCTGGTGCTGCTCTCGCCGCTGACCGGTCTGTTCGTGCACGCCGGGTGGGCGCACCTGCTGGGCAACCTGCTCTTCCTCTTCGTCTTCGGGCCGGGGGTGGAGCAGCGGTTCGGGCGGGTCAGGTTCCTGCTCGGCTACCTGATGGTGGGTCACCTCGCCACCTACGGCTGGGCGCTCGCGCAGACCGGCGGGCCCGAGTCGGTCCGCGCCCTGGTCGGGGCCTCCGGGGCGATCGCCGGAGTGCTCGGCGCCTACCTGCGGCTGTACCCGAGGGCGCGGGTCACCGCGCTGGTGCCGGTGCTGCTCTTCCTGCCGCTGCGGTTCCCGGCCTGGCTGGTGCTCGGGCTCTGGTTCCTGCTCCAGTGGCTCTCGGTCCGCCAGGGGGGCACCGGCGTGGCCTACGCGGTCCACGTCATCGGCTTCGCCGCCGGGTACCTGGGCACCTGGGCGGCCGTTACGCTGACCCGGAACCAACGGACAGGAGCTTCAGAGTGATCACCGCGATCGTGCTCATCAGGACCAGCGTCGACCGGATCCCCGAGATCGCCGAGGAGATCGCGGCCATCGAGGGCGTCAGCGAGGTCTACTCCGTGACCGGCGGCTACGACCTCGTCGCCATGGTCCGGGTCCGCCACCACGACGACCTCGCCGCCGTCATTCCGGCCAAGGTCAACAAGATCCCCGGCGTCCAGCACACCGAGACCCAGATCGCCTTCCGCACCTACTCCAAGCACGACCTCGAAGCGGCGTTCGCCCTCGGGCTCGACTGACGTACGGAGCCTCGGCAGGGCAAGCGCTCAGGGGCGCGAGGAACTGCGCGGGTACGGAAGGCGGCTCACCTGCAGCTGAGGGCACGTCAGCCAGTTGCAGGTGCTGCCGTTCCCCCGCGCGCAGTTCCCCGCGCCCCTGCGGGACGCTCCGCTCAGCTGCGACGGGAGTCGGCGACGCAGCGGCCGCCCTCGTTGCGGTAGTTCCAGGCCGCCCCGTCGGAGACGAGCGCCCGGACGGCGGCCAGGAAGCGGTCGAGGTGCTCGTCCGGGGTGCCGGCGCCGAAGGAGACCCGGATGGCGTTGAGGCTGCGCTCGCCCGGCAGCGACGGCTCGGGGGCGCCGCACTCGGAGGGCGCCGCCTCCTCCCCGCCGAGCAGGGTCCGCACCAGCGGGTGCGCACAGAACAGACCGTCGCGCACGCCGATGCCGTACTCGGCGGAGAGCGCGGCGGAGAAGTGCGAGCTGTTCCAGCCCTGCACCACGAAGGAGAGCACGCCGACCCGGGCGGCGTCCTCGCCGAACAGGCTGAGCACCCGGACCTCGGGGACCTCGGCCAGACCGGCCTTCAGACGGGCGATCAGCTCCTGCTCGCGGGCCTCCAGCGCGTCGAAGCCGGCCTCGGTGAGCGCCCGGCAGGCGGAGGCGACGGCGTAGGCGCCGATCACGTTCGGGGAGCCGGCCTCGTGGCGGGCCGGGCCGGTCTGCCACTCGACGGCGACGGAGCCGTCGAGCTCGCGGGCGACGGTGCGGCTGGCGCCGCCGCCGGCCAGGTAGGGCTCGGCGGCGTCCAGCCAGTCGGAGCGGCCCGCCAGGACGCCGGCGCCGAACGGGGCGTAGATCTTGTGGCCGGAGAAGGCGATCCAGTCGACGTCCAGCTCGCGGACCGAGACGCGGTGGTGCGGGGCCAGCTGGGCGGCGTCCAGGACGACCCGGGCGCCGTGGCGGTGGGCCACCTCGGTCAGTTCGGCGATCGGCCAGAGCTCGCCGGTGACGTTGGAGGCACCGGTGACGCAGAGCAGGCGGTGCTCGGCGGGGTTCTGAGCGAGCGCCAGGTCGAAGGCCTCGACCGCCTCGGCGTGCGAGCGGGGGGCGCGCAGGTAGGTGACCTTGAGGCCGTTGTGCGCCCAGGGCAGCAGCGAGGCGTGGTGCTCGGTCTCGAAGGCGAAGACCTCGGTGCCGGCCGGGACGGCGGCGGCCAGCAGGTTGAGCGAGTCGGTGGTGGCGCGGGTGAAGACGACCTGGTCGCCCTCGCGCAGGTCGAGGAACTCCTCGACGGTGCGGCGGCTCTGCTCGAACAGGTCGGTGGAGAGCTGGGAGAGGTAGCCGGCGCCGCGGTGCACCGAGCCGTAGTACGGGGCGTAGGCGGCGACGTCGTCCCAGACCCGCTGGAGGGCCGGGGAGCTCGCGGCGTAGTCGAGGGCGGCGTAGGTGACCTTCTCGCCGGAGGCCAGCGGCACCTGGACGTCGTGGCCGAGGACGGGGAGCGGGGCGCAGGTGGAGGTGGCGACGGACATGGGGGTGCACTCCTCTGAAGGTCCGGGACCTCGGGGTGCAGCTGTGCCGCCGACGTCCGCGCTTGCGCTGCGGACGGATCGCCGCAGTGCCCGGTCCTCACCCAGGGCACCCCGCCACGGACGGAGGGTTGCCGGACAGCAAGCTGGGGCTTGTCGCTGTCGCTCATGACCTGTCGTGAACTCTAGAGCGGCTTCCGAGGAGTGGTCAAACAGGCTTCCACTATCTGGACGCATCCGGGTACGAAGAAGGCCCGGACCGTGGTCCGGGCCTTCAACTCGACGCTCAGGAACGGGTGGTGGCCTCGGCCCAGTTCTTCAGCAGGGTCTCGGCGGCGCCCGAGTCGATGGCCTCGGCGGCCCGCGCCATCCCGGCCTTCAGCTGCTCCGGGAGCGGGGCGTCGGTGAGGTCCAGGGCGGTCAGCGCGGCGGCCGAGTTGAGCAGCACCGCGTCCCGGACCGGGCCGCGCTCGCCCGCCAGCAGGCGGCGGACCACGGCGGCGTTGAAGGCCGGGTCGCCGCCGCGCAGCGCCTCGATGCCGACCAGGTCGATGCCGACCTCGCGCGGGTCGAAGGTGGTCTCGGTGACCTGACCGTCCTTCACCGTCCAGACGTGCGAGGTGGTGGAGATGGTCAGCTCGTCCAGGCCGTCGTCGCCCCGGAAGACCAGCGCGCTGGCGCCGCGGCGGGCCAGCACCCCGGCGATCAGCCCGGCGAGGCGGGTGTCGAAGCAGCCGATCGCGTGGGCGGTCACCCGGGCCGGGTTGGTCAGCGGGCCGAGGATGTTGAAGGCGGTCGGCACCCCGAGGTCGCGGCGGGCCGGGGCCGCGTGCCGCATCGCGGGGTGGAACACCGGGGCCGGGCAGAAGGTCAGGCCGACCTCCTCGGCGATCTCGGCCACCCGGTGCGGCGGGACGTCCGGGCTGACGCCGAGCTGCTCCAGCACGTCGGTGGCGCCGCTGGCGGAGGAGGCGGCGCGGTTGCCGTGCTTCACCACCTTGGCCCCGGCGGCGGCAGCCACGATGGCCGACATGGTGGAGATGTTGACCGTCTTGGCGCGGTCGCCGCCGGTGCCGACGATGTCCACCGCCGGTCCGGGGACGGTGAGTTGGACGGCGTGGGCGTACATCGAGTCGACCAGGCCGGCGATCTCGTCCACCGTCTCGCCCTTGGCGCGGAGCGCCACCACGAAGCCCGCCACCTGGACGGGGGTGGCCTCGCCGCTCATGATCCGGTCCATCGCCCAGGCGGCGTCGGCCTGGGTGAGGTTCTCACCGGCGAGCAGTGCGCTCAACAGGTCGGGCCAGGTACGGGCCATGGCTAGCTCCAGTTCTCCGTCTTGACGTGGACTGGAGCCAGCCTAGCGAGGTGCGGCCCGCCGATGCGGTCTTGTTCTTCCCTGTGAGACGGCCGAACCGTGCGGGACGGACCGTCAGATCCGGAGTGCGGCACCGTGGGTGGCTGGGCGCGCAGTTCCCCGCGCCCCCGGACGCATCACCACCTACGCAGGAGTGCGCCTCGCCACGCGAGCTCGCAGCAGCGTGGCCGCGGACTCGGCGAAGGGGACCGGGTCGACCGGGTGGGAGATGGCGGCGTCGGCGCGGGACCAGGCGGCGAGCCAGGAGTCCTGCGGGCGGCCGATGAGGACGAGGACCGGCGGGCAGCCGTAGATCTCGTCCTTGATCTGGCGGGCGACGCCGAGGCCGCCGGCCGGGACGGCCTCGCCGTCGAGGACGCAGAGGTCGATGCCGCCCTTCTCCAGGGCGCGCAGGACGGCGGGCACCGTCGCGCACTCCAGCACCTCGACCTCGGGGAGGTCGGCGGCGGGGCGGCGGCCGAGGGCAAGGGTGACCTGCTCGCGGGTGTTGCGGTCGTCGCTGTAGACGAGCACGGTGAGCGTCTCGTCCGTCGTGTGCGCCATGGGCCCTGCTCCCGGTGCTCGTCCTCTTATATGGGTGGTGCGCGCGCGGAGGCTCGACCGGGCCCGGATGTGATCCGGACCACGTTCACTTCCGGATGCTACTCCGGCGCACCGCCCGTGGTGAGCCCCTCGCGCGATCTCGCCGGGACGAGCCCTCCCGGGACTCACCCGCTCGGGCGACGGACCGTCACCCGGTGGGCCGAGTCCACCCGGACGGCGGAGGGAGCGGGCGCCCCTAGCCGACGGACCGTCAGGAGGCCCGGAGCAACACGCGGGGCGAACGGGTGTCGGCACCTTCCGATGAACCATCAGAAAACGGACACCGGGCCGGTGGAGGGGGTCTCCGACGCCCCGTCGGCTGCCATCGGGGCATACCGCACGCACCGGACACTCCGAGGTGGACCCCCCGGCGTGAAGACGGAATAAGGGACCGACATAATGTCCGTCGTGGCGACAGCAACAGCAACAGAAACCGGACACGCGCACGGAGCGGTCAACAGGCCGAACCTCGTCAGCGTCGGAACCATCGTCTGGCTGAGCTCGGAGCTGATGTTCTTCGCGGCCCTGTTCGCGATGTACTTCACCCTCCGCTCGGTCAAGGGCGCAGAGTTCTGGACCGAGAAGGCTCACGCACTGAACGTGCCCTTCTCCTCGGTGAACACCACGATCCTGGTGCTCTCCTCCCTCACCTGCCAGCTCGGCGTCTTCGCCGCCGAGCGCGGTGACGTGAAGAAGCTCCGCTCGTGGTTCGTCATCACCTTCGTGATGGGCGCGATCTTCATCGGCGGTCAGATCTTCGAGTACACCGAGCTGGTCAAGAAGGACGGCCTCTCGCTGTCCTCGGACCCGTACGGCACGGTGTTCTACCTGACCACCGGCTTCCACGGCCTGCACGTGACGGGTGGTCTGATCGCGTTCCTGCTGGTCCTGGCACGGACGTACGCAGCCAAGCGGTTCACGCACGAGCAGGCCACCGCCGCGATCGTGGTGTCGTACTACTGGCACTTCGTCGACGTCGTGTGGATCGGCCTGTTCGCGACCATCTACCTGATCAAGTAACCAGCTAGATCAGGTCGCTGGCCGCCGGCCGGAGCCGACTGACCGCACCGACCGACCGCGCGCGGCCCCGCAGCACCCGAGCAGAACGGGCCGCGCGGGGCACGCCCATCCAGCCGACCAGATCCTGACCCCGGGGTTAAATCCGTGAAAAAGCTCTCAGCACGACGGCGCCACCCACTGGCGGCGCTGCTCGTCCTAATCTTCGCCCTGGCGGCCACCGGGGGACTGTACGCCGCGTTCGCGCCCGCAGAGAAGGCGCAGGCCGACAGCTCGGCGCAGTCGCTCGCGATCGATGAGGGCAAGAAGCTCTTCGCCGTCGGCTGCTCCTCCTGCCACGGCCTCAACGGCGAGGGCACCTCGGACGGTCCGAGCCTGGTCGGCGTCGGCACCGCCGCGGTCGACTTCCAGGTGGGCACCGGCCGCATGCCGGCCCAGCAGCCCGGCGCGCAGGTGCCGAAGAAGAAGGTCATCTACTCGCAGCCCGAGATCGACCAGATGGCCGCCTTCGTGGCCTCGCTCGGCCCCGGCCCGGTGGTTCCGCTCAAGGAGCAGTACACCTCCACCAACCCGGACGACGTCGCCAAGGGCGGCGAGCTGTTCCGGACCAACTGCGCCCAGTGCCACAACTTCGCCGGTCAGGGTGGTGCCCTGACCCGGGGCAAGTACGCCCCGTCGCTCGAGGGCGTGGAGGCCAAGCACATCTACGAGGCCATGCAGACCGGCCCGCAGAACATGCCTTCCTTCCCGGACAGCACCATGCCCGAGGAGCAGAAGAAGCAGATCGTGGCCTTCGTCCGCCACACCACCAACGACGAGCCCAACCCCGGCGGCCTGACCCTGGGCAGCCTCGGTCCGGTGACCGAGGGCCTGTTCGGCTGGATCTTCGGCCTCGGCTCGCTCATCGCGGTCGCGATCTGGGTCGCCGCCCACACCACCAAGGCCAAGAAGTCATGAGCCACGACATGTCCAAGGACAACCTGCCGGAGTCGCACGACTCCCACGGCACCGCGGTCGCCACGCACGGCGACCCGTTCGCCGACCCGGGCCTGCCGGCCCACGAGCCGCGTCGCACCGACATCGACGAGCGGGCCGCCAAGCGGGCCGAGCGCCAGGTCGCGATGCTGTTCATCCTGTCGATGCTGTCGACCATCGGGTTCATCGCGTCCTTCGTGATCTTCCCGATCGACAAGATCGTCTACATCTTCCCGATCGGTCACGTCAGCGCGCTGAACTTCGCGCTCGGCCTGACCCTCGGCGTGGCGCTCTTCTGCATCGGCGCGGGCGCGGTCCACTGGGCCCGCACCCTGATGTCGGACCACGAGATCCCGGCCGAGCGCCACCCGATCGAGGCCGACGACGAGGTCCGCGCCGACGTCATCGAGCAGTTCAAGACGGGTGCCGCCGAGTCCGGCTTCGGCCGTCGCAAGCTGCTGCGCAACACCCTGATCGGGTCGATGGCCCTGGTGCCGCTCTCCGGCGTGGTGCTGCTCCGCGACCTCGGGCCGCTGCCCGAGGACAAGCTGGAGCACACCGGCTGGAAGGAGGCCACCCAGGCCAAGCCGCTCCAGCTGATCAACATGAACACCAACGAGCCGATGAAGCCCGAGGACGTCATCGTCGGCTCGCTCACCTTCGCGAAGCCGGAAGGCCTCGAGGAGGACGCGCACGACTTCCAGGTCCAGATCGCCAAGGACGCGCTGATGCTCGTCCGGATCGCGCCCGGCGACCTCAAGGACGAGAAGTCCAAGGAGAAGGGCTTCGAGGGCATCCTCGCCTACTCGAAGATCTGCACCCACGTCGGCTGCCCGATCAGCCTCTACGAGCAGCAGACCCACCACGCGCTCTGCCCCTGCCACCAGTCGACCTTCGACCTGGCGGACGGCGCGCGCGTCATCTTCGGCCCGGCCGGCCACCCCCTGCCGCAGCTGAAGATCACCGTTGACGAAGCGGGCTACCTGGTCGCCACCGGCGACTTCGACGAGCCCGTCGGTCCGAGCTACTGGGAGCGCAGCCGATGAGCACGAGCAGCACCTCGGGTGCCGCCAAGCCGGCCAGCACCCGCGCCAAGCCCGCCAACAAGTACGAGGCGGCCGCGGACTGGGCCGACGGCCGGCTGGGCATCTACAGCCTGGCCAAGGCCAACCTGCGGAAGATCTTCCCGGACCACTGGTCCTTCATGCTGGGCGAGATCTGCCTCTACACCTTCATCATCATCATCCTGACGGGTGTCTACCTCACCCTGTTCTTCACCCCGAGCATGGGCGAGACCGTGTACCACGGCTCCTACGCCCCGCTCCAGGGGATCAGGATGTCGGAGGCCTACGCCTCGACCCTGGACATCTCCTTCGAGGTCCGCGGTGGTCTGCTGATCCGTCAGATCCACCACTGGGCCGCGCTGGTGTTCGTCGCCGCGATGATCGTGCACATGATGCGCGTCTTCTTCACCGGCGCGTTCCGCAAGCCGCGCGAGGTCAACTGGGTCTTCGGCTTCCTGCTGCTGTTCCTGGGCATGTTCGACGGGTTCATGGGCTACTCGCTCCCCGACGACCTGCTCTCGGGCACCGGCATCCGGTTCATGGAGGGCGCCGTCCTGGCGGTGCCGCTGGTCGGCACCTACCTCCAGATGTTCCTGTTCGGCGGCGAGTTCCCCGGCACCGACATCGTGCCACGGTTCTTCACCATCCACGTCCTGCTGCTGCCGGGCATCATGCTCGGCCTGCTGGTCGCGCACCTGATCCTGGTCTTCTACCACAAGCACACCCAGTGGGCGGGCCCGGGCAAGACCGAGCAGAACGTCGTCGGCATGCCGCTGATGCCGGTCTACATGGCCAAGGCCGGTGGCTTCTTCTTCCTGGTCTTCGGCATCATCGCCGCGGTCTCGGCGATCGCCACGATCAACCCGATCTGGGCGTACGGCCCGTACCGTCCGGACCAGGTGTCGACCGACGCCCAGCCCGACTGGTACATGGGCTTCTCCGAGGGCCTGATCCGCGTCATGCCGGGTTGGGAGATCGGCCTGTGGGGCCACACGCTGAACCTCGGCGTGTTCATCCCGCTGATGATCTTCCCGCTGGTCCTGGTCGCCATCGCGGTCTACCCGTTCATCGAGAGCTGGGTCACCGGCGACAAGCGCGAGCACCACATCCTGGACCGCCCGCGCAACGCTCCCGTCCGCACCGCCTTCGGCGCGGCCTGGATCAGCCTCTACCTGGTGCTGCTGATCGGTGGTGGCAACGACCTGTTCGCCACGCACTTCCACCTCTCGATCAACGACATCACGTACTTCGTCCGGGTGGGCTTCTTCGTCATCCCGGTGATCACGTTCATCGTCACCAAGCGCTGGTGCCTCGGCCTCCAGCGCCGCGACAAGGAGAAGGTGCTGCACGGTCGCGAGACCGGCATCATCAAGCGCCTGCCGCACGGCGAGTTCGTCGAGGTGCACGCGCAGCTGCCGCAGGCGGACCTGCACAAGTACACCGCCCACGAGCAGCCGCAGCCGATCGAGCTGCCGGCCGAGGTGGACGAGAACGGCGTCAAGCGCAAGGTCGGCGTCCTCGCCAAGACCCGCTCGAAGCTCTCCCGGGGCTTCTACGGCGAGGGCAGCCAGATCCCCAAGCCCACCGCCGAGGAGCACCACGAGATCACCAGCGGCCACGGCCACCACTGATCTCACCCGTAGCAACGCCACAGCCGATGGCCCCCGCCGCTCCCGCGGCGGGGGCCATCGGCCTTTCCGGCAGAATGGGGCCAACGAACCGTCAGGAGACCACGTGCAGCTGTCCGTCGACCACCAGTCGGCCACTCCCCCGTACGAGCAGGTACGGCTCCAGATCGCCGAACAGGCCCGCAGCGGGGCCCTGGCCGCCGGCCTGAGGCTCCCCACCGTCCGGGCCCTGGCCGAGGAGCTCGGCCTCGCCGCCAACACGGTGGCCCGGGCCTACCGCGAGCTGGAGGCCGACGGGGTGGTCGAGACCCACGGACGACGCGGCACCCTCATCGCCGCCACCGGCGACACCGCCCACAAGCTCGCCGCCGCCGCGGCCACCGACTACGCGCAGCGGGTCGCCCGCCTGGGCCTCACCAAGGCCGAGGCCCTCGCGGCGGTCAGCAACGCCCTCGACGTGGCGTACTGACGCCTTCCGGGCGCGTACGTGGCTACGCGGCCGGGGGCGCGAGGAACTGCGCGCGGGGGAATGGCAGCACCTGCAACTGGCTGACGTGCCCTCAGTTGCAGGTGAGCCGCTTCCGTACTCGCGCAGTTCCCCGCGCCCCCAGTCGCATCACCACTACCCGGATCAACCGATCTTCGGCGCTGCGCCGGCGATCTGCGTGGTGGCCGGGGCCGCCGTGGAGACGGGCTTGCCGAGGGCGGAGTGCTGGACGTACTGGTCCCAGGGGACGTTCCAGTCGCCGAAGCCGTTGCCGAAGGGCTCCATCTGGTCGCCGCGGCTGTTGACGACCTGGACGACGTCGCCGATGCGGGTCTGGTCGAAGAACCACTTGGCGTTGTCGGTGCTCATGCCGGTGCAGCCGTGGCTGACGTTCTCGCGGCCCTGGGAGCCGACCGACCACGGGGCGGCGTGCACGTACTCGCCGCTCCAGGTGACCCGGGTGGCCCACTTCACCTGGAGGTCGTAGGCCTCGCTGCTGCCCTCGCGGATGCCGATCGACTCGCCGTTCATCCGGACCTGGGCCTCCTGCCCGAGCACCACCTTGACGCCGTTCCGGGTGGAGAAGCCGGGCTTGCCGGTGGTGACCGGGATGGACCGCTCCTCGACGCCGTTGCGCTTGTAGGTCAGGTAGTGCGAGCCGGCGTCGACCGTGACCTCCACCCGGTCGCCCGTGCGCAGCGTCCTGGTGGCCGTCTCGCCGCCGTACAGGTCGCCGGCGATGTGCCGGCCCTGCCGGTCGAAGGCGAGGCTGACGGTGGCGTTGGCGGGCCAGTACTCCTTGGGGCGGAAGTGCAGGTTCCTGGAGTCGACCCAGTACCAGGCGCCGGTGACGGCGGGCTCGGAGACCACCGTGAGGCCCCGCTCGACCTCCTGGCGGGCCGCCGGGTCCTCGACCGCCTCGGAGAGCTTCACGGTGAGCGGCTGGCCGACGCCGTAGATCCCGCTGCCGGAGGAGTCGGGGCCGAGCTCGGCGGTGAGCAGGTGGGTGGCGGCGGCGGTGGTGAACTGCCGGGTGGTGCCGCCGCGGCCGCCCTTGCCGTCGTCGGCCAGCACCAGGACCCGGTACTTGCTGCCCGCCATCAGCGGGCCGGTCGAGCGCCAGCTGCGCTGATCGGCCGTCAGCTCACCGGGCAGCAGCCGCCCGTCGGCGCCGATCACCGTCACGTCGGTGAGCAGCCCGCCCTGTTCCGCGGAGACGGTGACGGCCTGTCCGGGGTCGGTCTCGCCGGTGGCGGAGAGCCGGACCATCGAGGTGACGTCCACCGGCTCGGCGGGCCCCACGGCCGTCTCGGCGGGCCCCGTCGAGGAGCATCCCGCCAGGAGGGCCAGGGCCGCTGCCGCCGCGAGTCCGTGCCTGGTCTTCACGGCTGCCTCCTGGTGGGTGATCCGACGACGTATCAGATCGTAGGAACAGCCGACCGCAGAGGGCACCTCCAACACCACCGGCGTGCGCCCGGGCGGGTGAACGCACCACCCGGTGAGCCGCTGCGGGGTGCGGGAACGCCGGACGGCCGGACACCCCGTCAGGGATGTCCGGCCGTCCGGTCGGTGCGGGTGCCGGAACCTTACTGGTTCTGGTTCTCGCCCCGGTAGAACTCGAAGACCCAGCCGTACAGGCCGACCAGGATGATCGGGATGGCCCAGTACAGCAGCCACCAGCCGAAGACCACGCCCATGAAGGCCAGGGCGCCGCCGATGGCCAGCGAGAGCGGCTGCCAGCTGTGCGGGGCGAAGAAGCCCAGCTCGCCGGAGTCGTCCGCGACCTCGGCCTCGGGGTTGTCGCCCGCGCCGGTGTCCACCCGCTTGGCGGTGAACGCCAGGTAGTAGCCGACCATGGCGCACAGGCCGAAGGCGAGGAACAGCGCGGTGGTGCCGGCCGGCTCCTTCGACCAGATGCCGTAGACCACGGCCATGATCAGGATGAAGACGGCGAAGCCGATGAAGATCTTGCCCTGTTCCTTCATCAGGCGTCCCCGTCCTTCTTCAGGCCCTTGCCCAGCTGCGGAGCGTCGTACTTCGCGGGCGTGACGCCCTCGAAGTGCTTGCCCGGCTCACCGTGGTACTCGAGGTAGTCGAGCGCGGCGATGTCGGGGTGGTGCAGGTCGAACGCCGGGGACTCGGACCGCACCCGGGGAAGGGTGAGGAAGTTGTGCCGCGGCGGCGGGCAGGAGGTCGCCCACTCGAGCGAACGGCCGTAGCCCCACGGGTCGTCGACCTCGATCTTCTCGCCGTACTTCGCGGTCTTCCAGACGTTGTAGAGGAACGGCAGGATCGACAGACCGAGCAGGAACGACGCGATGGTCGAGATGGTGTTCAGGGTGGTGAAGCCGTCCGCGGCCAGGTAGTCGGCGTAGCGGCGGGGCATGCCCTCCGCGCCGAGCCAGTGCTGGACCAGGAAGGTGCCGTGGAAGCCGATGAACAGCGTCCAGAAGGTGATCTTGCCCAGACGCTCGTCGAGCATCTTGCCGGTCATCTTCGGCCACCAGAAGTGGAAGCCGGCGAACATCGCGAACACCACGGTGCCGAACACCACGTAGTGGAAGTGCGCCACCACGAAGTAGGAGTCCGAGACGTGGAAGTCGATCGGCGGGGAGGCGAGCAGAACACCCGTCAGACCACCGAAGAGGAAGGTGACCAGGAAGCCGACCGTCCAGAGCATCGGGGTCTCGAAGCTCAGCGAGCCCTTCCACATGGTGCCGACCCAGTTGAAGAACTTCACACCGGTCGGGACCGCGATCAGGAAGGTCATGAACGAGAAGAACGGCAGGAGTACCTGTCCGGTCACGTACATGTGGTGCGCCCACACGGTGACCGAGAGGCCGGCGATCGCGATGGTGGCGGCGATCAGGCCCTGGTAACCGAACATCGGCTTGCGGCTGAAGACCGGGATGATCTCCGAGACGATGCCGAAGAACGGCAGCGCGATGATGTACACCTCGGGGTGGCCGAAGAACCAGAACAGGTGCTGCCAGAGGATGGCGCCACCGTTGGCCGGGTCGAAGACGTGGGCCCCGAACTTCCGGTCCGCCTCCAGGGCGAACAGCGCGGCCGCGAGGACCGGGAAGGCCAGCAGCACCAGCACGGCGGTCAGCAGGACGTTCCAGACGAAGATCGACATCCGGAACATCGTCATGCCGGGCGCGCGCATGCAGATGATGGTGGTGATGAAGTTGACCGAGCCGAGGATGGTGCCGAAGCCGGAGAAGGCCAGGCCCATGATCCACATGTCGGCGCCGATGCCGGGCGAGCGCACCGCGTCGGAGAGCGGCGAGTAGGCGAACCAGCCGAAGTCCGCGGCACCCTGCGGGGTGAGGAAGCCGGCCACCGCGATGATCGAGCCGAACAGGTAGAGCCAGTAGGCGAACATGTTCAGTCGCGGGAAGGCGACGTCGGGGGCGCCGATCTGGAGCGGCATGATCCAGTTCGCGAAGCCCGCGAAGAGCGGGGTGGCGAACATCAGCAGCATGATCGTGCCGTGCATGGTGAACGCCTGGTTGAACTGCTCGTTCGAGAGGATCTGGGTCCCCGGACGAGCGAGCTCGGCGCGCATGACGAGCGCCAGCACACCACCGATCAGGAAGAACGCGAACGACGTCGCCAGGTACAGCGTGCCGATCGTCTTGTGGTCGGTGGTGGTCATCCACTTGATGATGGTGGACCCGGGCTTGCGGGTCCGCTGGGCACCGGCCGTGACCGAAGCCCCGGCGGCCCCGCCCGCGGCTGCGGGCTCGTTGAGGATAGTCACTTCTCACTTCCCTGGCTGCTGAAGATGCCCGAGGGCACCGCGCCCTTCTGGCCCTTAGCGCGCAGCTCGGCCAGGTGCTTGTCGTACTCCGCCCGGTCGACGACCTTGACGTTGAACAGCATCCGGGAGTGGTCGTTGCCACAGAGCTCGGCGCACTTGCCGCGGAAGGTGCCGTACGAGGTCGGCGTGACCTCGAACTTGTTCACCACGCCCGGGACCACGTCCTGCTTCATCAGGAAGTCGACGGGCCAGAAGTCGTGGATGACGTCCCGCGAGGTGAGGCGGAACTGCACGGTCTCGTTGATCGGCAGGTAGAGCGTCGGAGGCTCGCCCGTGGTGCCGACCTCGTACGCGGCCTGGGTGTTGGCCGGGTCCGGGTTCTCGGTGTTCTCGTAGTTGAACGCCCAGCTCCACTGGAAGCCGACCACGTTGATCATGTGGTCCGGCTTGGCGGAGGTCTGGGTCAACCGGGCCTCGTCGCGGGCGACGAAGTAGAACAGGACCGAGACGATGACGAGGGGGACCGCGGTGTACAACGCCTCGATGGGCAGGTTGTACCGGGTCTGCGGGGGGATCTCCACCTTGCTGCGGCTGCGGCGGTGGAAGATCACGCTCCAGATGATCAGACCCCACATCAGTGCGCCGACCACCAGAGCCGCGATCCAGGAGCCCTGCCACATGCGGAGGACCAGCGGGCCCTCTGCGGTGACGGGGGTCGGAAGGCCAAGCCTGGGGAGGTCGTTGGCCGAGCAGCCGGTGGCGGTCGCGATGACGAGGCCCAGTGCCAGCGCCTGAGGCAGCTTCCGCCGCATCGTGCGCCGCGGCGAGCGGTCGGAGCCGTTGGGACTCACGTAGCGCCTTCCCGAAGTCTCGCCCGGGATCGCGTCGCCCCCGGGAGTCGCTGTGCGCCTCCCCGGCGACCCGGCCACGGGCACGGTTTGAATGCTTATGCGGGCCAAACGCTACTGCATCCTTATGCGGCACTCACGAGCAGCCCCCGCTAACGCGCCGTCCGGCTACCCGATCAGCCCTCAGAAGAGTGGAGTACCAGGTCAGAGCGGCCGATCAAGGCTCTCACACCCGGACTCCGGGCCCTCGGCGCCACGCTCAGGCGTACCGGGCAAACCGTCAGGAACCAGGCTGCGGAGCCCATCTGGAGGATCGAGCTCCGTACGCACGTCTGACACTCGGTCAACTGTCCGTCCACCGTACGGGTGAGGTGACCCGGCCGTCCGGACCCCTCCCGGCCGTCCCCGGGACGACCCCTCGGGGTCCGCTTCGGGTTAGATGGCGCCATGTACTTCGACGTGGCGTCCACGGCCCCGCTGCACCCCGTCGCCCGGCAGGCGCTGACCGCCGCACTGGAGGAGGGGTGGGCCGACCCGGCCCGGCTGTACCGCTCCGGGCGGCAGGCCCGGATGCTGCTGGACGCCGCGCGGGAGACGGTCGCCGAGGTGCTGGGGTGCCGGGCCGACGAGGTGTCCTTCACCGCCAGCGGCACCCAGGCCGTCCAGCTGGGCGTGCTGGGCGCGCTGACCGGCCGCCGCCGGACGGGCCGTCACCTGCTGCACTCGGCGGTCGAACACTCCAGCGTGCTGCACTCTGCCGAACGCTTCGAGGCCGAGGGCGGCGAGGTCACCGCCGCCCCGGTGGACCGGTACGGCCGGGTCTCCCCCGGGGCCTTCGCCGCCCTGGCCCGCCCGGACACCGCGCTCGCCGTGCTGCAGTCCGCCAACCACGAGACCGGCACCGTCCAGCCGGTGGAGGAGACGGCCGAACTGCTCGGCGAGGTCCCGCTGCTGGTGGACGCCGCCCAGTCGGCCGGCCGGGTGGCCCTGCCCGGCGGCTGGTCGCTGCTGGCCGCCAGCGCCCACAAGTGGGGCGGCCCCGCCGGGGCCGGCGTGCTCGCCGTCCGCAAGGGCGTCCGCTACGTCTCCCCGCTGCCCGCCGACGAGCGCGAGCGCGGCCGGGTGCCCGGCTACGTCAACGTCCCGGCGATCGTCGCGGCCGCCGCCTCGCTGCGCGCCGTCCGGGCGGAGGCCGAGGCCGAGAACGCCCGGCTGCACGCCCTGGTCGAGCGGATCCGCCGTCAGGTCCCGAGCCTGGTCCCCGAGGTGGAGGTGGTCGGCGACCCGGTGCACCGGCTGCCCCACATCGTCACCTTCTCCTGCCTCTACGTGGACGGCGAGGTGCTGCTGGGCGAGCTGGACCGGGCCGGCTTCGCGGTCTCCTCCGGCTCCTCCTGCACCTCCTCCACCCTGACGCCCAGCCACGTCCTGGCCGCGATGGGCGTCCTGACGGAGGGGAACGTCCGGGTCTCGCTCCCGTACGGCACCCCCGAGGCGGGGGTGGACCGTTTCCTGGAGCTGCTTCCCGGGCTGGTCGCCGGGGTCCGCGCCCCGCTCGGCCTCGACCTGCCGGCCCCGGCCGCGGCCACCTCGGAGGAGCTGGTCCTCGACATGCTGGGCAAGCGCTGCCCGCTGCCGGTGATCGAGCTGGCCAAGCGGATCGGCGAGGTGCCGGTCGGCGGCAGCGTCGTGGTGCTGGCCGACGACGAGGCGGCCCGCCTCGACGTCCCCGCCTGGTGCGAGATGCGCGGCCAGGCCTACCGGGGCACCGCCCCGGCCGAGCACTACGGGGTCGAGCGGGGCACCGCGTACCTGGTGGAGCGGACGGCCTGAAGGGGGCCCCGGCCTGCCGGGACCCCCTCCGGGTGACGGTGCGTCAGCGCGCGAGCTTCGCGCGGACCTCGGCCGCGGCCTCCTCGCCGTAGGCGAGGGCGAAGCGGTCCAGGAAGACGCCGTGCTTGAGCTCGTACTCCTGGGTCCCGACGGTCTCGATCACCAGGGTGGCCAGCATGCAGCCGAGCTGGGCCGAGCGCTCCAGGCCGAAGCCCCAGGACAGACCGGCCAGGAAGCCGGCCCGGAAGCCGTCGCCCACGCCGGTCGGGTCGGCCTTGCGCTCCTCGACCGGGCAGCCCACCGTGACGTCCGGCTCGCCGGCCCGCTGGATCCGCACGCCCTTGGAGCCGAGAGTGGTGATCCGGGTGCCGACCCGGCGCAGGATCTCCTCCGCGTCCCAGCCGGTCTTGGTCTCGATCAGCGCGGCCTCGTACTCGTTGGTGAACAGGTACGTGGCGCCGTCCACGATGGTGCGGATGTCGTCGCCGTCCAGACGGGCCAGCTGCTGCGAGGGGTCGGCCGCGAAGGCGTAGCCCCGGGTGCGGCACTCCTGGCTGTGGCGGACCATCGCGGCCGGGTCGTCGGCCCCGATCAGCACCAGGTCCAGGCCGCCGACCCGGTCGGCGATCGGCTTGAGCTCGATGCTGCGGGCCTCGGCCATCGCGCCGGTGTAGAAGGACGCGATCTGGTTGTGGTCCTGGTCGGTGGTGCACATGAAGCGCGCGGTGTGCCGGGTCTCGGAGATGTGCACCGAGTCGGTGTCCACGTTGTTGCGCTCCAGCCAGCTGCGGTACTCCTCGAAGTCCGCTCCGGCCGCCCCGACCAGCACCGGGCGCAGGCCCAGCACACCCATGCCGAAGGCGATGTTCGGCGCGACCCCGCCCCGGCGGATGTCCAGGGTGTCCACCAGGAACGAGAGCGACACCGTGTGCAGCTGCTCGGCGACCAGCTGGTCGGCGAAGCGGCCGGGGAAGGTGGTCAGGTGGTCGGTGGCGATCGAGCCGGCGACGGCGATGCGCACGGAGGACTCCTCAGGTGGCCGGCGACGGCCGGGTCAAGCGATGGAATTGACCCCCACACGTTACCGGGCCGTCGCCCGGGCGCCCACCACGCCTCCGGTTCCACCCGGGCGCGACACCCACGGGTACTACCGCGCGGTAAGCCTGGCCCGGCCCGGTCCGCCGATCTAGGGTCGAATCTGCCGGGGCCCGACCGCCCGGCCCTTCCCAGGCCCGCGACCCACCCTCGCGGCCCGCCGATCGGAGCCCGTACCGATGATGCCGAACCGGCCGACCACCCTGCGCGTGCCGTCCGCCCTCCGGGGTGACGCGGACCTCGAGTCCCTTGACGCACTGGTCAGTTCCTCCCGCCGGATGGGCCACTTCTGGCCCACCAGCACCCTTCAGCCCGAGCCCGCCCGCCCCACCCGCGGCGCCGTCTCGGTCCCGCCGGGCACCCGCCGGCTGGTGGCGGGGATGTCCGAGTACGGCAGCTGACCCGAGGCCGGTGGAACCGGTTTCCTCCCGGGCACGTCAAAGCCGCACAGCACGACGCTGCACCCTCGGGAGGAAGACGCACCATGGACCAGAAGACCCGGCTCCGCCGGACCGTCGCCGTCGCCGGCCTGCTGCTCGCGCTGGGCACCGCGACGGCCTGCGGCTCGGCCACCACCTCCGGTTCGACCGCGCCCGGCGACGTCCCGGCGGGCACCCCGTCGGCCACCGCCTCGGCCTCCGCCTCCGCGAGCCCGTCCAACCCCGAGCCCCGGCCCTCCACTCCCCCGCCGGTGAAGGTCTCGCCCACCCCCCACCCCCACCGCGACCACCCCCGGCATCGCGGTGGGCGAGCCCGACCCGAACGGCAAGGCGCCCGGGGTCTCGTACCGGGTGGACGGGCTCCGGCTGACCGTCACCTTCTACGGCGGGGTCTGCGAGAAGTACGGGCTGAAGCTGGACGAGTCCAAGCCCGGCACCGTGCAGGCCAAGGTCGTGGTCCGGGAGCCGCAGCCGGCCGGGCAGGCCTGCGCCGCGATCGCCAAGCTGCAGGAGGTCTCGGCCGACCTCAAGACGCAGCTGGAGGGCCGGACGGTCTTCGACCAGAACACCGGCCAGGAGCTGCCGCGCAACCAGGGCCCGGACGAGGTCGGCGGCCCCAAGCACTGAGCCGTCCCGGACACGGCGAAGGCCCCCCACCCGGAGCTCCGGGTGGGGGCCTTCGCGGTACGACTAGCTGAACGAGTCGCCGCAGGCGCAGGAGCCGGTGGCGTTCGGGTTGTCGATCGTGAAGCCCTGCTTCTCGATGGTGTCGACGAAGTCGACGGTGGCGCCGCCCAGGTAGGGGGCGCTCATGCGGTCGGTGACGACCTTGACGCCGTTGAAGTCCTTCACGACGTCGCCGTCGAGCGAACGCTCGTCGAAGAAGAGCTGGTAGCGCAGGCCGGAGCAGCCACCGGGCTGCACGGCGACGCGGAGCGCCAGGTCGTCGCGGCCCTCCTGGTCCAGCAGACCCTTGACCTTCTCCGCGGCGGAATCGGTGAGGAGCAGACCACTCTCGACGGTGGTCTCGTCCTGGACGCTCATCTGGTTACTCCCGGTATGTGACGACGAACTGCCGCCAGTGCCAACCAGCGGCCTCCCGGATTCATTTCCCCGGGCGGTGGTTCTCGAGTGCTGGAGGTGGTACGTGTCCACCCTCCACGCCCCATGCTCGCACACCGCCGGGGCCTGGTCACCGGCCGATCCTGACAAACCCCCCGCCCGGGGCACGCCGTCGCGGCAGGATGAGCGGGTGATCATTCGTCAGCTCCAGGACACCTCCGCCGACGCGGCGGCCGTCGAGGCGGTGAGCCGGGCCGCCTTCCGCGACCTGGCCGGCCGGGAGGACGGCTCACCGCCCGATCCGGACCGGCGCACCCGCGAGCTCGCCCGGACGGTGCACGCGATCCGCCACGACCAGCCCGGCTGCTGGGTCGCCGAGGAGGACGGCGAGACCCTCGGGGTGGCGCTGTCGCTGCGCCGCGAGGGCCTCTGGCTGCTCTCGCTCTTCGCCGTGCTGCCCAAGGCCCAGGGCCGGGGCATCGGCCGGCTGCTGCTGGAGCGGGCGGGCACGTACGGGCGGGGCTGCCTGCGCGGGATGCTCTACGCCTCGGCCTCCCCCGCCGCCGCCGCCCGGCGCTACCGGCGGGCCGGGTTCACCCTGCACCCGGCGATGCGGCTGACCGGGAGGGTGGACCGGGCCGGGCTGCTCGACCCGGGCGACATCCCGGTGCACCCGGGCAACCGCACCCACCTGCACCTGCTGGACTCGGTGGACCGCCGGGCCCGCGGCGCGGCCCACGGGGTGGACCACGGGTTCATGCTGGCCCACTACGACGAGCTGCTGATCGCCGACACCCTGGCCGGGAGCGGCTACTGCTACCGCGACGGCGGGACCGTGAAGCTGCTGGCCGCCACCTCCAAGCGGATCGGCACCCGCCTGCTGCGGGAGGCGCTGGCCCGCACCCCGGACGGCACCGAGGTGCTGGTCGAGGGGCTGACGGCGGAGCAGGAGTGGGCGGTGGACGTCGGGATGGAGCTGGGCCTGTCGCTCTCCACCGAGGGCTACCTGGCGGTGCGCGGGATGCGGCCGCCGGCCACCTACGTGCCGAACCCGGCGTTCCTGTGACCGGGGACGGGGGCCTGACGGGGGGTCAGGAGGTGCTGCGGAAGGTCGGCGCCGTCGGCGGGTTCTTCGCCGTCGCCACCGGGCCGAGGCCGCCGGAGGGGTTCCGGCCGGTGGCCGAGCTGCGCTCGGCGGCCTTCCTGCGCGAGCGGATCGCCGACGTGGCGCGGCGGATGCGGACCTCCGAGCTCCGGGTGGCGGCCTCGGCGGCGCAGCTGGGGGCGGCGGCCCGGCTCTGGTCGGTGGCGCTGGGCACGGCGGCCGTCGGCGGGGTGGTGCCGGACCTGGCGGGGGCGTACTGGCGGCTGGTGCCCGGCGGGATGCTGGAGCTCTGGGTGCCGGGGGTGCGGGAGCCGGGCCCGGCGGGGCTGGCTGCGGAGCTGTACCTGGAGGTGGTGGAGGGTCAGCTGCGCCCGTTCGGCGAGGCGGTGCGCCGGGTGGTCCCGGTGGCCGAGGGGCTGCTCTGGGGGAACGCGGCTTCGGCGCTGGCCGGGGCGGTGAAGGTGCTGGGGGCCGGTCGTGAGCTGGCGGCCGAACTGCAGGCCGTCGGCCCGCTGCGCGGTGCGCTGCGGGCCGACGGGAGACGCACGAGCTGCTGCCTGTACTACCGGGCGCCGGCGGGCGGCCTGTGCGGGGACTGCGTCTTCGACCGGCCGCCGGGGCGGTGAGCTGACGGCGGGTCGGGCTCAGGCCATGGTGGCGAGGATCTCCTCGACCATCTCCATGGTGGTGCCCGGGTGCAGGAAGGCGAAGCGGGCGACGGTCTCGCCGTCCCAGCCGGTCGGGGTGACGAAGCCGATCTGGTCGGCCAGCAGCTGCTGGGACCAGCGGTAGTAGTCCTCGTGGGTCCAGCCGGTGCGGCGGAAGCAGACCGAGGAGAGCTGGGGGTCCATCAGGAGCTCCAGGTGCTCGGTGCGCTCGATCAGGGCGGCGGTCTCCCGGGCCAGGGTGAGGCTGGCCTCGATCGCGTCGGTGTAGGCCTGGGTGCCGTGCACCGCGAGGGAGAACCAGAGCGGCAGGCCGCGGGCCCGGCGGGTCAGGTGGTAGGCGTAGTCGGTGGGGTTCCACTCGTCGCCCTCGGTGTGCAGCACGTCCAGGTAGGAGGCGTCCTGGGTGTGCACGGCGCGGGCCAGCTGCGGGTTGCGGTAGATCAGCGCGGCGCAGTCGAACGGGGCGAACAGCCACTTGTGCGGGTCCACCACGAAGGAGTCCGCGTGCTCGATGCCCTTGTAGCGCTCCCGGACGGAGGGGGCGAACAGGCCGGCGCCGCCGTACGCGCCGTCCACGTGGAACCACATGCCGCGCTCGCGGGTGACCTCGGACAGGCCCTGGAGGTCGTCGACGATGCCCTCGTTGGTGGTGCCCGCGGTGCCGACCACCGCGATCACGGTCTCGGGGTTCGGGTCGGCGGCCAGCGCGGCGCGCAGCGCCTCGCCGGTGAAGCGGCGGTCTACGGTGGGGACCTTGAAGGCCTCGACGCCGATGATGTTGAAGGTGTTCTTCACCGAGGAGTGCACCTGGTCGGCGACCGCGACGCGCAGCTTGACGCCCTCGCCGAGGCGGCGGCGGGCGGTGTCGCGGGCGACCACCAGGGCGGAGAGGTTGCCCGCCGAGCCGCCGGAGACGAAGGTGCCGCCAGCCGTCTCGGGCATCCCGGCCCGGTCCGCTATCAGGCGCAGCACCTGGTTCTCGGCGGCGATGGCGCCGGCCGCCTCCAGCCAGGAGATGCCCTGGAGCGAGGCGCAGGAGACCACCATGTCGAAGAGCAGCGCGGCCTTGGTGGGGGCGCACGGGATGAAGGAGAGGTAGCGCGGGCTGTCGGCGGAGATCACCGCGCGGGACAGCTCGTGGTCGTAGAGCTTCAGCACGTCGGCCGGGTTGTTGCCGCTCGGGTTGAGCAGGCCGGCCAGCTGGGCCTTGAGGTGCTCGCCGTCGCCGGGGTGGTCGAGCGGCACCGGGTCGTACTGCAGCCGCTCGCGCATGTAGTCGAACACCAGGTCCACCAGCTCGTTGTCGGGCCGGTGCATGCGGTCGGGGGCTGCGGACATGGTGGTGCCTCTCGCTGCGGTGAGGGTCGGGGGAGGCCCGGGGCGCGTGGGGTTGCCGGACATGATCAGCGTAGGCAGCGGTGTGCGCCCGGCGCGCGTCGGAACGCGGCGGTCCGGGCCGGAATCGAGCGTGTTCGCGGGGGGCGACGCAGGATTCCTGCGTCATCCGGGGGACGTGCTAGCCGATGAGCCGGGAGAGGACCACCGAGCTGCGGGAGCGCTGGACGCCGGGCTCCTTGCGGATGCGCTCGATCACGGCCTCCAGGTGCCGGGTGTCGGAGGCCCGCAGGTGGACCAGGGCGTCCGGGTCGCCGGTCACCGTCCAGGCGGCGACCACCTCGGGGAACTGCCGCAGGCTGGCCAGGATCTCCTCGGGGGCGGTGCGCTCCCGGCAGTAGACCTCGACGAAGGCCTCGGTCTGCCAGCCGAGCACGTCCGGGTCGACCACCACGGTGAAGCCGCGGACCACGCCGCGGGCCCGGAGCCGGTCGATCCGGCGGCGGACGGCGGTGGCGGAGAGGTTCGCCAGCAGGCCGATCTCGGCGTAGGAGGCGCGGCCGTCCCGGCTCAGGTGGGTGAGCAGCAGCCGGTCGGTGTCGTCCAGGGAGGCCCCGCCGGGATCTGACGGTCTGTTGGTGCTCATCGGTACGGGGCTCCTGGGAAGAAACGAAACGCCGAACCATTCTGCACCGAGGGACGCGCCCGGTGCCGGGCGCGCCCCCGTGGCGGGTTACTGGCCCTTGACGTCGGGGATCCGGACGGCGCCGGCCGAGCAGTCCCGGAACTCGTACCAGGGCGCCGTGCCGGTCCAGCGCAGCAGGCCTCCGGTGGCTCCGGTGCCGCCGGTGGCGGCGTTCGCGTCGGAGAAGCGGCAGCCGTCGTAGAGCAGCTTGCCGGTGGTGGTGGCGCTCGTGGTGGTGACCTGGTGGGAGCCCATCAGGGCGCAGTCCTGGTACCGGATCATCGGGGCGCGGTTCGGGGTGACCGCGTCGAAGCGGTAGACGTGCGTCGCCACGGCCGTGGTGGCCCAGCCCTGGAAGGAGAGCGCGGTGTCGTCGCAGGAGACGAAGGTGATGTTGCCCTTGTACCAGGCCGAGTCGATCACCTTGTGCTTGTCGCTGCGGAGCTCGAAGCGGATGCCCTGGACGTACAGGCGGTTGACCGAGTCGGCCCGGCCGGTGGTGCCGCCGAGCTTGAAGAAGGTCCCGTAGGCCTCGGTGTCGGTGAGGATGTACGAGCCACCGGTGAAGTTCATCGAGCCGCCGCGCTCGTTGCGGACGAAGACGCCGGACTTGAACTCGACCTTGCAGTCCCGGAACCACATGTTGAGGAACTGGTCCTGCTGGCTCGCGACGGGGGTGGCGCCCATCACCAGGAAGGCGTCGGCGTAGCTGCCGGCCACCTGGCAGTGGTCCCAGCCCATCTCGCTGTTGAGGTCGGACTGCGGGCTGGTCTTGTCGCCCGCCGCCCGGTCCGGCGCGCCGTCCAGGACGATCCCGGCCTTCCAGTCGCCACGCCACTCGACGTCGGTGTACCAGGTGTCCTGCACGCCGCCGGCGTCCGAGGAGTAGGCGTAGTTGAAGGTGGAGGTGGCGTCGCGGCTGTCGAAGGTGAGGCCGCTGATCCGGATGTTCTTGTACCGGTCCCGGTTGGTCCAGAAGGTGGTGTTCCGGACGGTCGGCGCGTAGGTGATCCGGCTCAGCCGCTTGCCGTGGCCGACGATCGCGATGCCGTCCACGATCCCGCCGTTGCCCGGGCCCGCGATGCCGGGCAGCAGCGCGTCCGGCTGGGTGATCAGGTAGTTGCCCGGCGGGATCAGCAGCACCTTCTTCGGGATGGCGCCGGAGACCGGGTCGGGCTGGAAGGACGCCAGCAGCTCGGTGGCCGCGTCCTTGAACGCCTGGTCGCTGGGCGTCTGCCCGGTCGGGTCGGCGTTCTTGGCCAGCACGTCGACCACGTAGGTACCGGCAGCGGCCTCGGCGGTCCCGGCGCCGAGCGCCAGCGCCCCGACGGCACCCGCCCCGGTCAGGCCGGCCAGCAGTGAGCGGCGGCCGAGCGTGCCTCGTTCGTTCGCGGACATGCGTACTCCCCCGTGAGGTTCCAGTGGATCTTCCTCGATCCGACCAAGATCCTCATTGATGACGGGGATTATCACAAGGGAGATGTGACGACGGGTCAGCTCGGGCGATTCCGCCGGACGGGTGCCCGGGGCCGGCCCGTCAGTGGCGACGGGCATGATCGGCGGATCGGTTCGTCGAGGAGATCGGGTGGGCACGTGGCGATTGCGAACCAGCGGGTGGCGGGGCACGCCTTCCTGTCGCAGATGTTCGAGGATCCGTACTTCCCCGATCACCTCGTCGACCGGGGCAAGGCGATCCTGCTGAGGCTGTGCGAGCGGATCGAGGCCGAGCGGCCGGCGGACCTGGCGGGCCTGTACGCGCTGACCCACGCCTCGACCGAGGAGTTCAACCTGCTGGAGGTGGAGCTCGAGGCGGCCGGGAGCGAGATCGAGACGGTCGCGCGCGAGTGGATCGGCGACGAGTTCTGGTTCGTCGCGTCGGCGTACGGGTTCACGGAGGCGGACGGGGAGGAGCTGATCGCCACCCGGAACTGGTGAGCCGCACTCCGTCCGTCCGCTCTCCGTCCGGCGGCGGTCAGTCGACCAGGAGGACGATCTTGCCGCGGGTGCGGCCCTCGGCGTTCAGGGCCTGGGCGCTGGCGGCCTGGGCGAGGGGGAAGGTGGAGGCGATCGGGACGCGGAGCCTCCCCTCGTCGGCGAGACGGGCGAGGTCGGCGAGGCCCTCGGCGTCGGGGCGGACCCAGACGTAGTGGCCACCGAGGGCCTTGACGCCGTAGTCGGTGACGGAGGCGATCCGGGAGCCGTCCGGGACGAGGCCGGCCGAGACCGCCACCGCGTCGCCGCCGATCAGGTCGACCGCGGCGTCCACCCCGTCGGGGGCGAGGGCGCGGACCCGGTCGGCCAGCCCCTCCCCGTACGTGACGGGCTCCGCGCCGAGGGAGCGCAGGAAGTCGTGGTTGCGCTCGCTGGCGGTGCCGATCACCCGCAGGCCGAGCGCCTTGGCGATCTGCACCGCGAAGACCCCGACGCCCCCGGCGGCGGCGTGCACCAGCACGGTCTGGCCCGCCGTCACCCCGAGGGCCCGGACCAGGCACTGGTGGGCCGTCAGCCCGGCCAGCGGCAGGCCGCCCGCCTCGGCCCAGCTCAGCGAGGCCGGCTTGCGGGCCAGCGTCCGCACCGGGGCGGAGACCAGCTCGGCGTACGTGCCGTGCTGCACCGCGTCCTTGCGGACGTAGCCGAAGACCTCGTCCCCGGGGGCGAACTCGGTGACCCCGCCGCCGACCGCCTGGACCACCCCGGCCGCGTCCCAGCCCATGACCAGCGGGAAGTGCGCGTCGGTGACGCCGTCCAGGTAGCCTTCCCGGATCTTCCAGTCCACCGGGTTGACCCCGGCGGCCTTCACCCGGACCAGCACCGAGTCCGGGCCGATCTTGGGGTCGGGGAGCTCGGTGTACTCGACGACCTCCGGGCCGCCGTAACGCCTGATCGCGATTGCCTTCATGGCTGTCCAGCCAACCCGACGCGACGGTCTACACGACGCAACGGCACGCGGTTCTCGTCACATCGACACTTCGGCCATCGTCAGAGTGACGCTAACGGGTTATCATAGATAGCGTCAGATAGACGATAACGGCCAAGGCACCACAGAGTTCCGCCGCACAGGAGGGCACCCGCCCGTGACCACCACCACCGAGACCTACGGCGTCGACCCCACTCCGACGCCGCTCGCACTGCTGCTGCTCGGGCCGCGAGGCCGACCCGAACAGCGAGCGCGGCGTCGAGTGCCCCGGCGACCTCCCGCCCGCCTCCGACCCGGACCTGGTGGCCCGGGCCCGCGCCGCCAAGGCCGCGCTCGGCGACCGGGTGTTCATCCTCGGCCACCACTACCAGCGCGACGAGGTCATCGAGTTCGCCGACGTCACCGGCGACTCGTTCAAGCTCGCCCGGGACGCCGCCAACAAGCCGGAGGCGGAGTACATCGTCTTCTGCGGCGTGCACTTCATGGCCGAGTCCGCCGACATCCTCACCAGCAGCGCCCAGCAGGTGATCCTCCCCGACCTGGCGGCCGGCTGCTCGATGGCCGACATGGCCACCGCCGAGCAGGTCGCCGAGTGCTGGGACGTGCTCACCGAGGCGGGCATCGCCGACGTGACCGTCCCGGTCTCGTACATGAACTCCTCCGCCGACATCAAGGCCTTCACCGGCAAGCACGGCGGCACCATCTGCACCTCCTCCAACGCCGAGCGCGCCCTGAACTGGGCGTACGAGCAGGGCGAGAAGGTGCTCTTCCTGCCGGACCAGCACCTGGGCCGCAACACCGCCGTCCGCGACCTGGGCTTCTCGCTGGACGACTGCGTGCTCTACAACCCGCACAAGCCGAACGGCGGCCTGACCGTCGAGCAGCTGCGGAACGCCAAGATGATCCTCTGGCGCGGCCACTGCTCGGTGCACGGCCGCTTCTCGCTGGACTCGGTCAACGACGTGCGCGAGCGCATCCCCGGCGTCAACGTCCTGGTGCACCCCGAGTGCAAGCACGAGGTGGTCGCGGCGGCCGACATGGTCGGCTCGACCGAGTACATCATCAAGGCGCTGGACGCGGCCGAGCCCGGCTCCAAGTGGGCCATCGGCACCGAGCTCAACCTAGTCCGCCGCCTCGCCAAGGCGCACCCGGACAAGGAGGTCGTCTTCCTCGACCGGGCGGTCTGCTTCTGCTCCACCATGAACCGGATCGACCTCCCGCACCTGGTCTGGGCGCTGGAGTCGCTGGTCGACGGCCGGGTGCCGAACGTGATCACCGTGGACCCGGAGACCGAGAAGTACGCCAAGGCCGCGCTGGACCGGATGCTCGCCCTGCCGTAACGATTCGCCGCAGCACGCACGAAGGGCGGGCCCCCGAGGGGGCCCGCCCTTTCACGTGCCGGGTACTACTCCGGGATGCCGGGGATCAGGCCGTCGCCCTCGGCGCGGAGCAGCTCGCGCACCTCGTCCAGGGAAGCCTCCGGGTCCGGCAGGATCAGGTCGGAGGGCTCCAGCGAGTCGTCCGGCAGCGGCGTGCCGAACTCCTTGACGGCGCTGAGCAGGCTGCCGAGCGCGGCCCGGAAGTGCTGCTCGTCGCCCGACTCCAGCGCGGCGAGGAGCTCCTCGTCGAGCTCGTTCAGCCGGTTC
>NZ_BAAAYB010000011.1:0-66481 GCF_039535905.1 Kitasatospora albolonga
CGGCGCCGGGAAGACCACCACCCTGCGCATGCTGGCCACCCTGATCCGCCCCGACGGGCGGGCGCCGCCGTCATTGCCGGGGCCGACCTGCGGGCCGACCCGGCCGGCGTCCGCCGCCGCATCGGCTACGTCGCCCAGGGCGGCGGCACCGCCGACACCGTCACCGGCCGCGAGGAGCTGGTGCACCAGGCCCGGCTGTACGGCAGCTCCAAGGGCCGAGGCCCTGAAGCTGGCCGAGGGGCCGTCGAGTCCTTCGAGCTCGGGCGAGTTCGCGGACCGCGCCTGCCAGACCTACTCGGGCGGCCAGCGCCGCCGGGTGGACATCGCCCTCGGCGTCATCCACCAGCCGGCCGTGCTCTTCCTCGACGAGCCGACGGTCGGGCTCGACCCGGCCAGCCGGAGCCAGGTGTGGGCCGAGATCAAGCGGCTGCGCACCGAGGGCATGACGGTGGTGGTGACCACCCACTACCTGGACGAGGCCGACGCGCTCTGCGACCGGATCGGCATCATCGACCACGGCGGCATCGTCGCCGAGGGCACCCCCGGAGGAGCTCAAGCAGGAGGTCTCCGGGGACGTGGTGGTGCTCAGCGGGCTGGACGTCGAGGACGCCGCCAAGGCGCTCGCCGACGCCCCGTACCTGCACCGCACCGAGACGCCCGCCGAGGGCGGCCTGCGCCTGTACGTCCGGGACGGCGCCACCGCCATCCCCCAGCTGCTGCCCGCCCTGGCCGAGGCCGGCCTCACCCCGGCCACCGTCCAGCTCCAGCGCCCCAGCCTGGACGACGTCTTCCTGGCCCGCACCGGCCGCTCGCTCACCTGAACCGCCGCCCACCGCGGTCCGCACCCCTCTGGAGCCGTTCCCCGATGAAACTCGCGCGTGACACCTGGCTGGTGTTCCAGCGTCAGGTGCTGCTGATGTGGCGCACCCCGGTCTGGCTGGTCGTCGGACTGGTCCAGCCGCTCTTCTACCTGCTGCTCTTCGCCCCGCTGCTCAAGCGGGCGCTCGAACCGATGGGCGCCACCACCTACGCCGAGGCCTACCAGATCTACGTGCCGGGCCTGTTGGCCGTGCTCTGCATCTTCGGCGGCCTGTACACCGGCTTCAGCCTGCTCGGCGAGCTCAAGGCCGGCGTCGTCGAACGCTCCCGGGTGACCCCGGTCAGCCGGCTCGCCCTGCTGCTCGGCCGGGCACTGCGCGAGGTCGCGGCGCTGCTCGTCCCAGGCGGTGGTGATCACCCTGCTCGCCCTGCCGTTCGGCCTCCGCGTCGGCCCGCTCAACCTGTTGCTGGCCTACCTGCTGCTGGGCCTGCTGGCGCTGATGACCTCGGCCATCTCCTACGGCATCGCCCTGGTGCTGCCCAACGACGCGGCGATGGCACCCGGTGGTCAACACCCTCGTCCCAGCCCGATCGCCCTGCTCTCCGGGACCCTGCTTCCGCTGGCGCTGGCGCCGGTGTGGCTGCAGACCGCCGCCAAGTGGAACCCCTTCTACTGGGCGGTGGAGGGGCATGCGGTCCCTGTTCTCCGGCCACCTCGGGGACAGTGTGGTCTGGCAGGGCCTGGCGGTGGTCGTGGTGATGACGGCCGCCGCGGTGTGGTGGTCGGCCCGGCTGTTCTCCTCCCGGGTGCGGTAGCGCTCCTGACGCCGAAGGGGGCCGGGTCCTGGGACCCGGCCCCCTTCGGCGTGCCTACGCCCGGGCCCGGACGAAGTCGGCCAGCCGGGCCACGCCCTCGACGATCTGAGCCTCGCTCAGGGCGCTGACGGAGAGCCGCAGCCGGCGCTCGCCGCCGCCCGCCGGGTAGAACGGGGCCATCGGCGTCCAGAGCACGCCGTGCTCCCGCGCGCAGCGCTCCATGGCCGCCTCGTCGGCGGTGAACGGCACGTCGAGCACGGCGAAGAAGCCGCCCTCCGGCTCGTTCCACCGCACGCCCAGCCGGGCCCGTTCGGCGGCCGGGAAGTGGCGCTCCAACTCCCCCAGCAGCACGGTGAGGTTGGCCGCGTAGTGGGCGGTGGCGGGCGCGTTGGCGGCGCGCAGCCGGCAGTCGTGCGTGAGCAGCATGCCGCCGATCACCGCCTGGCTGAGCGCCGGGGTGTTCACGGTGGTCATGCTCTTCAGCTTGGCCAGCTGGTCGGCGAGCAGGCTGGTGGAGCCGTCCGGTGCGGTGACCGCTGGTCGGCGAGCAGGCTGTGGAGCCGTCCGGTGCGGTGACCGGCTGGTCGGCGAGGACGTAGCCGAGGCGGGCGCCCGGGGAAGCAGGTCTTGGCGAAGGAGCCCAGGTAGACCACCCGGCCGTGCCGGTCGAGGGCCTTCAGGGTGGGCCGGTCTCCGGGCTCGCGGGCGAAGAAGCCGTAGGGGTTGTCCTCGATGACGAGCAGGTCCTCCGCGGCCGCGACCTCCAGCAGTGCGGTCCGGGCCTCGGTCGGCATGCTGGTGCCCGAGGGGTTGGCGAAGTCCGGGGACGACGTAGAGCGCCCGGGGACGCCTGCCCTCGGCCCGCAGGCGGCGGACGGTGGCGGCCAGCGCGGCCGGGTCGCTCTCCGGCACGGGGACGGTGGCCACGTCCAGCAGCCGGGCCGCGCCGGTCACGCCGACGTAGCAGGGCGAGCTGACCAGCAGCACGTCGTCCGGTGTGGCGCAGAGCGCGCGCAGCACCAGCAGCATGCCCTCCTGCGCGCCGACGGTGACCACCACCGAGGCCGGGTCGACGGTCAGGCCCTCGTCGTTGGCGAGGGTGCGGGCGATCAGGTCGGCGATGACGCCCTTGGTGGGGCCGTACTGGAACAGCGCGGTGCGGACCTGGTCCTCCGTCAGGCCGCGGCCGCGCAGGTGGTCCAGGTAGACGTCGAGGTACTTCGCGACCTGTTCGGTCTCGAAGAAGCCCTTCGTGCGGGCGGCCGGGGGCGAAGGAGAGGGCGTCGGGGTAGCGCTCGGTGACCTCGTTGAGGAAGGTCATCGCGTCCAGCAGCGGGTCGGCGAGCGAGCCGTGCAGCTCGGTCAGGGCGAGCGGGGGCAGCGGGCTCATGTGAGGGCCTCCCGCAGGCGGGCGGCCGCGTACTCCTGGGCCGCGCGGCCGTCGTCCAGGGCGCCGGCCATGGCGAAGAAGCCGTGCGGCATGCCGTCGTAGCGGCGGAGTTCGACCTCCACCCCGGCTGCGCGCAGGGCCTCGGCGTAGGCCTCGCCCTCGTCGCGCAGCGGGTCGTACTCGGCGGTGATCACCGTGGCGGGCGGCAGTCCTGACAGGTCGTCGGCCCGCAGCGGGGAGGCCAGCGGGTCGTCGCCGTCGGCCTGGTCCGCCAGGTAGTGGCCCCAGTACCAGGCGACCGAGCGGCGGTTGAACAGCAGCGGGTCGTCGTTCTCGCGCAGCGAGGCGGTGTCGGCCCGGCGGTCGGTGTTCGGGTAGACCAGCAGCTGGTGGCGGAGCTCCGGGCCGCCCTCGCGGCGGGCCAGCAGGGTGACGGCGGCGGCCAGGTTGCCGCCCGCGCTGTCCCCGCCGACGGCGATCCGCGCGCCGTCCAGGCCGAGCTCGGCGGCGTGCGCGGCCAGCCAGACCGCGGCGGCGTGGCAGTCCCGCACGGCGGCGGGGAAGGGGTGCTCGGGGGCCCTACGGTAGCCGACGCCGACGGTGACGCAGCCGGCCGCGTTGGCCAGCCGGCGGCAGATCGCGTCGCTGGTCTCCAGCGAGCCGAGGGTCCAGCCACCGCCGAAGAGGTAGAGCAGGGCGGGCAGTCCGGGCGCGTCGCTCGGGCGGTAGACCCGCAGGGTGAGCGGGCCGCCGGGCCCGGGGACGGTCAGCTCGCTGACCTGGTGGACGGGCTCGGGGTCGCCGCCGGCGGCCTGGATCGCGGCCAGGTCGGCGGCCCGGGCGGTGGCCAGGTCGAGCGTGTAGAGAGGGGGGGTGCCGGCTTCGGCACGGCGGGCCCGCAGGGCCAGGACTTGCGGGTCGAGTGGCATCGCCTCGCCCAACCTTCCTTCGGGAAAAGGGAACTGATGGGGAGTGAGCGGAGATTCGTCAACGGCTTCACCGCTTCTCCGTCAACTCCGCCGCCGCGCCTCGACATAGATGGTCTCGTCGCTGCGGAAGGCGGTGTCGAGATCGGCGATTTCCGTGTGCAGCCCCACACGGTACGAGCACAAGCGGACCGCCTCCTCGTCGAAACCCGCCTCGGTGAGCACGTAGGTCAGCTCGGCCTGGTCGTAGATCCACCGGTGTCCGTAGTAGGCGAAGATCTGGTTGATCAGGAAGGCCTTGCGCTCGGGCATCGGCGGGCCGAAGCCGAGCTTGCTCAGCCGGCGCCGGTGCCGGGTCAGGAAGCCGTCCTCCTGGACGTAGCCGACCAGGTACTTGGCCAGGTCAGGGGTGGTGATCCTGATCAGCCCGCCGGGGGCGAGCACCCGGTGGCACTCCTTCAGCCAGCCCAGCGCGACGTTCAGCGGGATGTGCTCGATGAGGTGCTCGGCGTAGATCCAGTCGACCGCGCCGTCCTCGAACGGAAGGGGGCGGGAGACGTCGAGCTGGGTGAAGCAGCGGTCGCCGTCGACCCGGTAGAGGGTGCCGGGTTCGCTGACCGCGACGGCGCTGCGCAGCGGGGTGAGGTCACTGCCGAGGCCGTTCGGATGGTCGGTGCGGAATGCGGCGAATTCGATTCCGGTGAGACCCAGCGCCTGGAATTCCGCGCGGGTGCGCGGGATTCCCTCCGGCATAGCCTCCAGTTTCTCGCAGACCGCGACCCCGGCACTGAATTCGTCCAGGGTCACGGCGAGCGTCTCGGGATTCTCCCAGTCCCATCCGGCAAATCTGTTCACGGTGCTTCGCGCCTTTCCTGTTCTCGACATGGCGTCAGCGTGCACAAGTCAATCCGTGCACGTCCGACCTGAAGGGCCGATCCGGCGGAGCCGGGGTGCCGTGGGGGCTGCCCGTTCGGCGGGCCCCGCCGGGGCCCGGAAGGCAGACCTGCCGCCCCGACCCGAGGCCGTGCGGCCGGAGTCGCGCAGGCCATGGCGGTCCTGCGGCGTCAGGCGGGGCCCGCAGGCCCGCCACCGCACCGCCCTCGCGGCACGCCCGCCCGCGGGCCCGCTCCAGGCTCGGCAGCGTAGGGGCCGCAAGCGGCATTGGTATAGACCTTGACCCGGTCAATCGTCCTGTGCCAGGGTCTGGGAACGCGGAATTCCATCCGCCGAAAGTGAACCGCTGCCAATCTCTGTCGCCCCGATTCATGGAGTGGCGTTGCCCGGTTTCCCCACCGATGCGCCCCCGCATTCCGAAGCCCCGGAAGGCTGGGTCGATCACTTCCTTTTGGCCGGTCCCGGTCAAGAAGTCTGTCTCCGGTTCGAAAGGCCGGTGACCCGCTCCGCCCTGCGTTCCCTGGTGGACGCGCGGCGGGCAAGCCTCGCCGCCGCCGGGCTCACGGACGGCGGCACGGTGGCCCTGCGGCTGCCGCCCTCGCTCGGGTACGTCGCCGCCCTGCTCGCCGCCTGGCAGCTGGGCGCCCAAGTGGCCCTGCTGGACCACCGGCTGACGGACCACGAGACGGCGGCGGCGCTGGAGCGCCTGGCTCCCCAGGTGCTGGTCGAGGCGGACCGGCCGCCGCCGGCGGGACTGCGCGGGTTCAGCGAGGTCGAGCCGGTCGTCACCACGCGACCGGACGGCCTGCCCGCGCGGTCACCGCACGCGCTGGTCCAGTTGAGCTCCGGCTCGACCGGGCCCTCCAAGGTGATCGCCCGGACCGCCGGCGACCTGCTGCGCGAACTCGCCGTCTACCGCGCGCTGCCGGGCTTCCCGGCCGCGGGCGGCCGCACCGTGCTGCTCTCCTCCGTGGTCCACGTGCTGGGCCTGGTCGGAGGGCTGCTGCACGCCCTGCACGCCCGGGTCCAACTCACCGTCCCCGAGCGGATGACGGCGGCCGGCATCCTGGCCGCCGTCGCGGAGGAGGACCTGCCGACCACCGTGATCGGTGTCCCGTTCCACGCCGAGCTGCTGGCCGGAGTGCGCGCACCCCGGCCGCTGCCGCACCTGACCGCGATCGTGGTCGCGGGCGAGCTGACCCGGCCCGGAGTGGCCGGGGCGGTCCGCGACCGGTACGGCGTACCGCTCGGCACCATGTACGGGATGACCGAACTCGGCGTCATCGCCACCGACCTGGACGGCACCCTGGCGCCCGCCGTCCGCCCGGTCCCCGGACTGGAGCTGCGCACCGAAGGCGGCGAACTGCACATCCGCCGCCCCGACTCCCCCTATCTCGGGCTCACCGATCCGAGCCGCTGGTCCGACGGCTGGCTGCACACCCGGGACGCCGCGGCGTACGACACGACGAGCGGCCTGCTCACCGTGCACGGCCGCCGCGACTCCCAGGTCTCGATCGGCGGGCTCAAGGTCGACCTCACCGAGGTCGAGCACACGCTGGCCGCACTGCCCGAAGTCCGGGAGGCGGTCGTGGTGTTCGAGCACGGCGCGGTCGAGGCCTACCTGGTCCCCTCCGAGGGGGCCGGGGCCGAACAGATCCGCGCGGGCCTGGAGCAGAGGCTCGCCGGATACAAGCGCCCGCGCAGGCTGGCGCTGCTGCCGGCCCTTCCCCGCACCGCCACCGGCAAGCTGCTGCGCGACCCCGCGGGGCTGCGCGCCGCCGCCGCAGCGCTCTGACCCCGTCACCGCCCTTCCCGCCGAGGCTGGGCAGTGGCTGGGCAGAGCCTGGGCACTTCCTGTGAGTTCTCCCCGTCTGCGAATCCCCCCGTCCCTCCGACCCGTTACGGAGCCCCCCGATGCAGGACACCATCCGCGAGTTCGTGCTCGCCACCCTCACCGCGATGAACTACGACGTCTCCGAGGTCACCGGCGACACCGACCTGGGCCCGGCCGGCCTGGACCTGGAGTCCCTCGCGCTGGCCGACCTGGCCGTCCAGGTCGAGGAGGAGTACGGCGTCCGCTTCGAGCTGGACGACATGGAGGGCACCGCGCTGATGACCCTCGACGAGTTCACCGCCGACGTGGCCAAGCGCCTCGCCACCGCCGGCACCCCGGCGTGAGTGCCGCGCCGCCGCCCGGCCGGGCGGAGGTGCTGGCCGTGCTGGCCGAGTTCGGCCGGCGCGCCCCCGAGGCGGTGGAGGAGGAGCTCGGATCGCTCGAACTCACGTGGTTGCTAGCCGAGTTCGAGCAGCGCCACGGTGAGCTGAGCTACTCCGACGAGGCACTGGACCAGGTCCGCACGGTGACCGACGCGGTGGAGCTGCTGCGGACGGCCGTCGTACCGGCGACGGGCGCGTGACCGTGACCACCACCGACGTGGCGGTCACCGGCATCGGTGTCCGCTCCGCCTTCGGGTCCGGTCTCGACCCGCTGGTCGCCGCCGCCACCCGGGGCCTGTCGGCCTTCGGACCCGTCGGTCGCTTCGACGTGACGCACCGCCAGGCCCGCCGGGCCGCGCTGGCGCCGGGAACCCCCGTCCTCGGCGAAGCGCTCCCGGCCGTCCTGCACGAGGCCGTCACCCAGGCGGGCGTCGACCCCGACGAGGCCGGCCCGCTGCTGCTGGCCCGTCACGGCGACCCCGTGACGGCCGAGGCCTGCCGTCCGGTGCACGAGCGCTGGGGCGACGGCCGGGTCTACACCGGGGCCTGCACGGCCGCCGGCTCGGCGGTGGCGGACGCCGCCGCACTGATCTCCTCCGGCCGAGCCGAACGGGTCCTGGTCGCGGCCGGGTACCTGGTCGAGCCGGACACCTTCGCGGTCTTCGACGCCGGCCGGGCCCTGGCCCGCGACGGCGTGGCGCGGCCGTTCAGCGCCGGGCGCAGCGGACTGCTGCTCGGCGACGGCGTGGTCGCGGTGGTGCTGGAGTCGGCCGCCGCGGCGGAGCACCGCGGCGCCGAGGTGCTGGCCCGGATCGCGGGCTGGGGCCGGGCGGGCGACGCGTACCACGTCTGCCGTCCGGCGCCGGACGGTTCGGGCCTGGCCCGGGCCGTGCGGTCCGCGCTCGGCCGGGCCGGGCTGACGCCCGACCAGGTCGGCTACGTCAACGCCAACGCCACCGGCTCGCCGCTGGCGGACCAGGCCGAGGCCCGGGCGCTGGAGAGCGTCTTCGGCACCGGCGGGCCGCCCGTCAGCTCCAGCAAGTCGGTGCACGGCCACGCGCTGGAGGCCTCCGCGCTGCTCGAACTCGCCGTCACCATCGGCGCGTTGCGGGCAGGCGTGCTCCCGGTCAACGCGGGCCTGCTCGGGCCCGACCCGGAGTGCGCGCTGGACCTGGTCACCGAGGACACCCCGCGGGCGGCGCCCGCCCACGCGCTCACCCTCAACTCCGCCTTCGGCGGCGCCAACACCGCACTCCTGGTGGCCGCCGCGTGAAGCAGCTCGCCGAGGGGCGCTGGCCCGAGCCGCAGGACGAGGCACTCCCCCGTCTGCCCGGCTTCGCCGACTCCCCGTTCAACCCCCTGGTGGTGGCCGCCGCCGACCGCTGCCTCCAGCAGCACCGAGCGGCACCCCTGACCGCCCTGCTCCTCGTCAGCCACAGCGGGGACCTGGGCACCGCCGAGGCGATCGCCCGCGCGGCGGCGGGAGAGCGACGGGTACCCCCGCTGCTCTTCTTCCAGTCCAACCCCAACGCGGTGCTCGGCCACCTGGCCGCCCGCTGGGGCCTCACCGGCCCGGTGATGGCGGTCAGCCCGTCGAGCGCCACACCCGGTGAAGTACCGCAGGACGCCTACGAGTTGGCCGACCTGCTGCTGCTCGACGGCGACGCCGACGAAGTCCTGGTGATCGCCGCCGAACAGGCGCACCCGAGCGACCCCGGCCGCGCGGTGGCCGTCCTGCTCGCCCCCTGACCCACCTCCCGACCCCCATCCGACGCCGCCCGAGCGGGCGGCGCCGCGCCCCGTGCTCTCCCCGTGCGCCCCGGTGCGGCCTCCAGAAGGGAACCCCTACCCGTGAGCATTCGCAGCATCCGTGCCCGGCTGGCCGCCGATCCGGCCCTCGGCGCCGGGAACGTGCTCACCACCCGGATCGCCCTCGGCGAGGGTCTCGACGAGCCGCTGCTCACCTTCGACACCCCGGTGGACGACCACGCCGCCTGGCAGCCCTTCACCCTGCGCGAGCTGGACCTGGCGGTCCGCTCCCGGGCCGCCGCCCTGCACGAGCTGGGGATCGGCCGCCGCGATCCGGTGGTGGTCTGGTCGACCGCCGCCGCCGACCACGTGCTGACCTTCCTGGCCGCCGCCCGCCTCGGCGCCATCCCGGCCCTGCTCAACCCCAACCTGGACGGCGAGAAGGCCGCGCTCTACATCCACCGCCTGCGCGCCACCGGCATCCTGACCGACGCCGAGCACCGCGAGCGGCTGGCCGGCTACGACCCCGGCGCCCCGCTGCTGCCGGACGTGGCCACCCTGGGCCTCGGCGACCCGGCCAAGGCGCCCGAGCCGTACCGGCACTGGGGCGGCGACCCGGTGGCGATCACCCACTCCTCCGGCACCACCGGCCTGCCCAAGGCCGTGGTCCACTCGCACGACAGCCTCTACGCGGCGATCCGCTACCGGCTCGCGCTGCCCCGCCCGCAGGGCTCCGAGCGGATGCTCTCCGCGCTGCCCGCCCCGCACGCGGCCACCCTGATCATCTCCAACCTGGTGATGAGCCAGCACGCCCAGCTCGCGGTGCTCTCCAGCCAGACCGGCGCCGGGGTGCTGGACGCCATCGAGCGCTGGCAGCCGGGCGGTGTGATCGGCTTCGCCGCCACCTGGGCCGACCTGGCCCGGCACGACCTGAGCGAGCGTCAGCTCCAGTCGGTGGCGCTGTGGTGGAACACCGGGGACTGCGCGCACGAGGCGCACATCCGCCGCCTGATCGCGGTCGGCTCGCGCGAGTCCGTCTCCCGCGAGGGCCGCGTCCGCACCCCCGGCTCGGTCTTCGTGGACGGCCTGGGCTCCACCGAGATGGGCCACTCGCACTTCTTCATCAGCCACAGCCAGGGCAGCGACCGCTACGGCCGCTGCGTCGGCCGCCCGCACGCCTTCGTGGACTGCGCGGTGCTGGCCCCCGACGGCTCCGAGCTCGGCCCGCACGAGATCGGCGAGCTGGGCACCAAGTCCCCCACCCTGGCGCTCGGTTACTGGAACGACTCGGTCACCACCTACCGCACCCGGGTACGCGGCTACTTCCTCACCGGCGACCTGATGTACCGGGACGAGGAGGGCTACTACTACCACGTGGACCGCGCGGTGGACTCGGTGGACCTCGGCAACGGCCACCGGCTGCTCACCGCGATGAGCGAGGAGCGGGTGCTGGCGGCCTGCCCGGACGTGCTGGACTGCACCGTGGTCGCGGTCCGTGAGAACGGCGCCGTGGTCACCGACGTGCTGCTCCAGCTGGCCCCGCAGGCCGACCAACTGGCCGACCGCAGCAAGGAGGTGACGGCCGCGCTGGACGAGTGGACGGCCGCCACCGTGCGCCGGGTGCTGGTGGTGCCGGACGAGCGCATCCCGCTCGGCCCGACCGGCAAGGTCCGCAAGATCCTGCTGCGCGAGCGGCACCTCGCCGAGTCCGCGGCCGCCGCCCTCGCCGGGAACCCGGAGTGAGCGCGCAGCTCGGCGCCGCCGTCACCGGTGTGGGCCTGGTCACCCCGCTCGGCCGCAAGGCGGAGGAGGTGTTCGAGGCGCTCACCTCCGGCCGGTCCGGGATCACTTCGGTGCCGGAGGGCCACGCCGCGCACGGCTGGCTGCCGTTCGCCGGGATCGCCCCGCACGTCGACGGCACCGAGGTGCTGCCGCCCACCGAGACCCGCTGCGTGGACCGCTTCGTACTGCTGGCCCTGGCCGCCGCCGACGACGCCCTCGCGGAGGCCGGCCTGGTGGTCGGCCGGGACGTGGATCCGGAGCGGGTCGCCGTGGTGATCGGCACCGGCGGCGGCGGTCTGGAGACCTTCGAGCAGCAGTCGCACCGCCGCCTGGAGCGCGGCCGCCCGGCCGTCAGCCCGTACCTGCTGCCGGGCATGCTCTCCAACATGGCGGCCGCCCGGATCGCCATCAAGTACGGGATGCGGGGCTACAGTTCGGCCCCGGTCACGGCCTGCGCGGCCGGTGCCCAGGCGATCGCCGAGGGCCTGCGGCTGATTCGGGCCGGCGAGGCCGACGTGGTGGTCTGCGGCGGCACCGAGTCCTCGCTGCACCCGACCATCGCCGCCGCCTTCACCAACGCCCGCGCCCTGGCGCAGGGTTGGGATGACCCGGCGCAGGCCAGCCGCCCGTTCGACCGGCGCCGCAACGGCTTCGTGCTGGGCGAGGGCGCCGGGGTGCTGGTGCTGGAGCGGGCCGAGCACGCGGCCGCACGGGGCGCCACCGTCCGGGCCGAGCTGCTCGGCTGGGGCGGCAGCACCGACGCCCACCACCCGACCATGCCCCGCCCGGACGGCGCCGGGGCGGCCGACTCGATGCGGGCCGCGCTGCGCAGCGCCGGCCTGGCCCCGTCCGACATCGGCTACGTGAACGCCCACGGCACCGGCACCAAGCTCGGTGACACGGCCGAATCCTCGGCGCTGAACGCCGTGTTCGGCGAGGACGGGCCCGCCGTCAGCTCCACCAAGGGCGCCACCGGCCACCTGCTGGGCGCGGCCGGGGCGGTGGAGGCGATCGTCTCGGTGCTCGCCGTGCAGCGGGGCCAACTGCCGCCCACCGTCAACCTGGAGGACCCGGACCCGGCCTGCGCGCTGGACCACGTCCGGCAGGCGCGCCACACCCCGGTGCGGGCCGCGCTCTCCAACTCCTTCGCCTTCGGCGGGCACAACCTCAGCCTGATCTTCGGCCAGCCGTCCACCACCGGCGCGCCTCACCAGCCTGGAGAGATCCGTTGACCGTCCAGAGCATCGCCCACGTCGAGTTCCACTGCGCGGACGCCGACCGCTTCGCCGCCGACCTGGCCACCGCCTTCGACTTCACCGTCACCCCGGCCCCGGCCGAGCCGGGGGTGCGCCGGATCTGGCTGACCCAGGGCACCATCCGCTTCCTGCTGGCCTCGGCCGAGCAGCCGGACCACCCGATCGCCCAGTACGTGGAGCGGCACGGCGACGGGGTCGCGGTCTTCGCGCTGGCCTGTGCCGACCCGGCCGCCGCACTGGACCGGGCGCTGCGCGGCGGGGCCCGTCCGCTCGCCCCCGGGCTGGTCGCGGGCTTCGGCGACGTGGCCCTGCGCTTCGTCCCGGAGAGCGACCAACCAGCCGACCAGCACGGCCTGCTGGGCTTCCTGGACCACGCGGCGCTGTGCGTGCCGGCCGGCGAGCTGGGCGCGGCGGTGCGGTTCTGCGAGGAGGCGCTGGGCTTCCGCCGGATCTACGAGGAGTACATCGAGGTCGGCCGCCAGGCGATGGACTCCAGCGTGGTGCAGAGCCCCTCGGGCCGGGTGACCTTCACCCTGATCGAGCCGGACGCGGCCCGCGAGCCCGGCCAGATCGACACCTTCCTGCGCAACCACGAGGGCGCGGGCGTCCAGCACCTGGCCTTCCACACCGCCGACATCGCCACCGCGGTGCGGGAGTTCACCGCGCGCGGGGTGAACTTCCTGTCCACCCCGGACGCCTACTACGAGCTGCTGCCGTCCCGGGTCGGCCCGACCAGCGTGCCGGTGGAGACGCTGCGCGAGCTGGCGGTGCTGGTGGACCAGGACCACGGCGGCCAGCTGTTCCAGATCTTCACCCGCTCGGTGCACGAGCGGCGCACCTTCTTCCTGGAGCTGATCGAGCGTCAGGGTGCCGAGACCTTCGGCTCCGCCAACATCAAGGCCCTCTACGAGGCCGTCGAACGCCAGCACGCCACCACCGCGGCCAACTGAGAGGAGCCGGAACCCATGACCGACGCCATCGCGAACGAGTTCAGCCTGACCGAGGCGGAGCGCGCCCTGCTCCCCACCCGGCAGGAGCTGGACCACTACGCCGAGCACGGCTGGTACCTGTCGAAGAAGCTGTTCACCGACGAGGAGCTGGACCTCCTCCAGGACGCCACCGACAAGTACTACGAGGGCCACCGGGACCGCACCCTGCCGGTCCGCCCGCCCCGGCTCGCCTCCTGGCAGCCCTCGGACGGCCCCGTCCAGCGGCACAACGACTACATCCACTACGAGAGCGAGGCGGCCGGGCGCATCCTGCGCAAGCCGCTGCTCGGCGCGGTGGCGGCGCTGCTGGCCCGCACCGAGGAGATCCGGGTCTTCCAGGGCACCCTGATCTACAAGCCCCCGGTGGCCGGCGAGCCGAGCAACCTGGTGCCCTGGCACTTCGACAAGCACTACTGGCAGACCAGCACCTCGGACCGGATGCTGACCGCCTTCATCCCCTTCCACGACTGCGGGGTGGAGAACGGCACCATCACCATGGTGGACGGCAGCCACCGCTGGCGGGAGCTGCCCGCCGGCGAGGACTCCAGCCGGCACTTCGCCGAGCGCGACAACTCCGAGCTGGACGACCTGCTCGCCGCCAACGCCGCGTTCAACGGCGTCGAGGTGGTCAAGGTCCCGGTCGAGATCCCGCGCGGGCACGTCTCCTTCCACCACTGCCGGACCTACCACGGCAGCGGTCCGAACCTGGCCGCCACCCCGCGCCGGGCCGTCTCGCTGCACCTCCAGGACGGCGCCAACGAGTACCGCCCGTGGGCGAAGGCCGACGGCACGCCGGTGGTCTACAACCACGACGTGCTGGTGCGCCGCACCCCGGACGGGCGCCCCGACTACGCCGACCCGGACTTCTGCCCGGTCGTCTGGCAGGGCGCGGTATGACCTCCCCCCACGGCCTGGACACGGTCCGGGACCGCTACCGGATGGTCCGGCTGATCCGCGGCTTCGAGGAGCTGGCGCTGGAGCTGGTCCGCAGCGGCGACATCGTCGGCGGCACCCACCCGTACATCGGCCAGGAGGCGGTGGCGGTCGGGGTCTGCTCGGCGCTGGCCCCGGGCGACCAGCTCACCTCCACCCACCGGGGCCACGGCCACGTGCTGGCCAAGGGCGCCGACCCGGCCCGGCTGCTGGCCGAACTCACGGGCCGTTCCACGGGGTTGAACCAGGGACGAGGCGGCTCGATGCACGCCGCCGACCTCTCGCTGGGCATCCTGGGCGCCAACGGCATCGTCGGTGCGGGCGCCCCGATCGCGGTCGGCGCGGCCTGGGCCGCCCGGCTGGCCGGGCAGCCGCGGGTGGTGGCCAGCTTCTTCGGCGACGGCGCGCTCAACCAGGGCGTGGTGCTGGAGGCCTTCAACCTGGCCGCGATGTGGCAGGTGCCGGTGGTCTTCGTCTGCGAGAACAACGGCTACGCCACCACCCTGCCCGCCTCGGTGGCGGTGGCCGGCAGCGCGCTGGGCCGGGCCGAGGCCTTCGGCATCAGGGCGGTGTCGGTGGACGGCATGGACACCGAGGCGGTCCGGGAGGCCGCGCTGGAGGCGGTCGAGCACGCCCGCTCCGGCGAGGGCCCGGTCTTCCTGGAGTGCGTGACCTACCGCTTCGAGGGCCACCACACCATGGAGCGCCGGCTCAGGCCGACCTACCGCACCGAGCAGGAGCTGGACGGCTGGCGGCTGCGGGACCCGCTCCAGCAGGCCGCCGCGCTGGTCGGGGACACCGCCGACCTGGACCGCGAGGTCACCGAAGTCCTCTCGGCAGCAAGGGAGTTCGCCCTGAACTCCCCCGCGCCGGAGGTCTCCGGCGCGGCCGACCACCTGTACGCGAGCGGCCTTCGGCCCCGGGCGGGGGCGCTGGGATGAGCTGGCTCTCCTACACCAAGGCGCTCAACCGGGCGCTCGGCGACGCGATGGCCGAGGACCCATCGGTGGTGCTGCTCGGCGAGGACATCGGCGCCGGGCTGGCCGGGCCGACGCTCGGGCTGCAGAAGCGCTTCGGTGCCGAGCGGGTGGTGGACACCCCGCTCTCCGAGCAGGGCTTCACCGGCATGGCGGTGGGCGCGGCACTGGCCGGGCTGCGGCCGGTGGTGGAGTTCCAGATCCCCGCGCTGCTCTTCCTGGTCTTCGAGCAACTGACCAACCAGGCGCACAAGTTCTCCCTGATGACGGGTGGCCAGGCCTCCGTGCCGCTGACCTGCCTGGTGCCGGGCTCCGGCTCCCGGGACGGCTGGGCCGGGCAGCACTCGGACCACCCGTACAGCCTGTTCGCCCACATGGGCGTGAAGACCGTGGTGCCGGCCACCCCGACCGACGCCTACGGCCTGCTCCGCTCGGCCGTCGCCGATCCGGACCCGGTGGTGGTCTTCGCCCCGGCCGCCGCGCTGGCCGTCCGGGACGACGTGACGGCGCCGCTGCCGGCGATCCCGCTCGGCCGGGCCCGGATCCACCGCGAGGGCACCGACGTCACGGTGGTGGCGGTCGGCCACCTGGTGCACGAAGCCCTGGCGGTGGCCGAGGAGTTGGCCGAGGAGGGGATCTCGGTGGAGGTCTTCGACCCCCGCACCCTGTACCCCTTCGACTGGGACGCGCTCGGCGCCTCGCTGGAGCGCACCGGCCGCCTGGTGGTGGTCGACGACTCCAACCGCAGCTGCGGCATCGGCGGCGAGGTGCTGGCCACCGCGGCCGAGCAGTTCCGCCTGGTGGCCCCGCCCCGACGCGTCACCCGCCCGGACGGCACCGTCCTGCCGTTCGCCCGAGACTTGGACCGCGCCCTGCAACCGGGCCGGGACCAACTGCGCCACGCCGTGAGGACCGTGGCCAAGCACTGACCGCAATCACTGTCCCCCTCCCGTTTCCACTTCCTGAGGAGCAGTCATGTCCAACCGTTACCACTGGGACCGTTCGCACCCCGGTCTGACCAGCCTGCAGGCGGCGATCGACCCGCTGCGCCGCGAGGTCGTCGGCCACACCATCTACGGTGAGCTGAACAGCCACGAGCGGGTCACCGCCTTCCTGGAGCGCCACGTCTTCGCGGTCTGGGACTTCATGTCCCTGCTGAAGAGCCTGCAGCGCGAGCTGACCAGCGTGGACGTCCCGTGGGTGCCCGCCGGCCCGACCGCCAGCCGCCGCCTGATCAACGAGATCGTGCTGGTGGAGGAGAGCGACGAGCTGGGCGAGGGCTTCATCAGCCACTTCGAGCTCTACCTCGGGGGCATGGTCCAGGCCGGCGCCGACACCACCGCGGTGGAGGCCTTCCTGGCCGAGCTGGGCCGGGGCACCGCCGTGCCGGAGGCGCTGAAGCTGGCCGGCGTGCCCGGGGCCGCGGTCGACTTCACCTCCACCACCTGGGAGATCATCGAGAACGCGCCGGTGCACTGCCGGGCCGCCGCCTTCGCCTTCGGCCGCGAGGACCTGATCCCGGAGATGTTCGAGCAGGTCATCAGGATCGAGGACCCGGACGGCAAGCTGACCACCTTCAAGGACTACCTGGCCCGCCACATCGAGGTGGACGGCGAGCAGCACACCCCGATGGCGATGCAGATGCTGATCGACCTCAACGGCGACGACCAGGCCAAGTGGGACGCCTGCGCCGAGACGGTCCGTCAGGCGCTGGCGGCCCGGGTCCGGCTCTGGACCGGCATTCAGGAGGCCTTCCCGGCGGTGCCGCTGACGGTCTGACGACCTGACGGACGGTGAGGGGCGGACGCGTCCGCACTCTGGACAGATACTGACGGGTACATGTACAAAAGCTGTCCCGGCAGCGTCCGCCCCTCTCGCCCTCACACGTTCAGCGCGCCCTCGTACCGCCCGTGTCCCCGCACCGCCGGTCGCCGCCGAAGCCGCATCTGCCCCCGCCCCTCCGAGGAGCATCATGCACTTCCGCACGCGCACCGCCGCCGTCGCCACCGTGGTCGCCCTGGCAGCGGGGACGGTGGCCGCCGCCGCGCCCGCGCCCGCCGCCGCCCCGGACCGCAACGGGGCCCGCACCGTCCGCGACGTGGTCACCGACCAGGACGGCAGCCGGCACGTCCGCTACGACCGCACCTACGCCGGACTCCCGGTGCTGGGCGGCGACCTGATCGAGCACCTGGCGCCGGGCGGCGCCCCGCGCGGCACCGACCGCGCGGCCGACGGCCCGGTCGCGGTCGCCTCCACCACGCCGAAGGTCTCCGGCGAGCGTGCCGGCGCCCAGGCCGTCCAGGAGCTCTCCCGCGCCGCCGGCGCCGACGGCAAGTCCGTCCAACGGGCCCAGGCCAAGCCGCAGTTGGTGATCGACGCACTGCACGGGGCGCCCCGCCTCGCCTGGCAGACCACCGCCACCGGCCAGGACTCGCTGGGCAACCCGGTCTCCCGGACCGTCCTGCTGGACGCCCGCACCGGCGCGCAGATCGACGCCTGGGACGCGATCGAGACCGCCTCCGGCGACGGCCAGTCCCTCTACGGCGGCACCGTCCCGCTGGAGACCACCGTCTCCGGCTCGACCAACCAGCTCAAGGACCCGACCCGGGGCAACACCTACACCGGCGACGCGGCCAACAAGACCGACCTCTGCTTCGGCTCCATCTGTTTCAGCCGGGCGCCCGCGACGCTGTTCACCGACGCGGACAACCACTGGGGCAACGGCACCACCACCGACCGGGCCTCGGCCGCGGTGGACGCCCAGTACGGCACCAACGTGACCTGGGACTACTACAAGAACGTCCACAGCCGCAACGGCATCGCCGGCGACGGCAAGGGCGCCTACAACCGGGTGCACTACGGCAGCAACTACAACAACGCCTTCTGGGACGACAGCTGCTTCTGCATGACCTACGGCGACGGGGACGGCAACGTCTTCGGCCCGCTGGTCGCGCTGGACGTCGCCGGGCACGAGATGTCCCACGGCGTCACCTCGCGCACCGCCAAGCTGGTCTACTCCGGCGAGTCGGGCGGCCTCAACGAGGCCACCTCCGACATCATGGGCACGCTGGTGGAGTTCTACGCCGCCAACCCCAACGACCCGGGTGACTACCTGATCGGCGAGGAGATCGTGAAGCCCGGCTTCGGCAAGGCCGCGCTGCGCTTCATGGACAAGCCCTCCAAGGACACCAAGTCGGCCGACTGCTGGAGCTCCTCGGTCGGCAACCTGGACGTGCACTACTCCTCGGGCGTGGCCAACCACTTCGCCTTCCTGCTCGCCGAGGGCAGCGGCGCGCGCGTGGTCAACGGCGTCTCCTACGACAGCCCGACCTGCAACGGCTCGACCGTCAACGGCATCGGCCGGGACAAGCTCGGCAAGGTCTGGTACCGGGCCCTGAGCACCTACATGACCTCCAGCACCAACTACGCGGGCGCCCGCACCGCCACCCTCAAGGCCGCCACCGACCTCTACGGGGCCGGCAGCACCGAGTACGCGGCCGTGGCCGCCGCCTGGTCGGCGGTCGCGGTCAACTGACCCTGCCTCGGCACCCGATCGGCCCGGACCGGCTCACGGTCCGGGCCGAAGTGCTCGGTGAGGCGGTCCAGCAGACGCTGGAAGTTGGCGGTGTCCTGCTCGTTCAAGGTATCGGTCCGCAATCCTGAGGGTTCGTTCGTTCGACCCTGCGATGCTCTCCCGAACGGCTCAACAGCCGATAAACGACACGCCGTTCGAACCGGAACCGATCGAACCCGTGCGCCGGGTCGTCAGAACCGTCCGAGCACCCGGTCGACCGCGATCTCGATCGCCACCCGGGCCGGGTTCTCCCGCGGCGCCCGGTAGCGGGCGGTGTAGCGGGCCACCGCCTCCGCCACCGCCCCGGGCTCGTCCCGCACCACGGCCCGGCCCTCCAGCGTGCACCAGCGCGCGCCGTCCACCTGGCAGACCGCCACCCGCAGGCCCTCGGGCCCGGCGGCCAGCACGTTGCGCACCTTGCGGCTGGAACCGCTGCTGATCACCCGGGCCGTGCGGGTCGCCGGGTCGTAGGTGACGCCCACCGGTGCGACGTGCGGGGTGCCGTCGGGGCGCAGCGTGGTGAAGGTGGCCAGGTGCCGCTCGGTCCAGAAGGAGAGGAAGGAGTCGCCGAGCGCGTCGAGATCGTGAGACATGCTCCGCATGCTACGGGGCCGGACGCGGCAAGGCCGTGACACCCCTGTGGCAGCTCCGTGGCAGCTCAGAGCTGCTTCCCGGGCCCGCGGCGCGGTAGCGTCAGCTCCGTCGCCCGCGTGGTGCGGGCGGCACGGGCGCCGTGCGGCGCCACGGGGAGCCGGGCGCGGGAGCGCCACGGGGAGGAGACACGGTGCGGGAGTTCGCGGTCGAGGGGTTCGCGGCCTGGCCGCCGCAGGGCGGGGCGAAGCGGCGCGGCAAGGACCTGCGGGCGAAGACGCCCCGCGAGGCGCACGCCTGGTTCGAGCCGCCGGTGGACCGGCCCTCGGTGGTGGAGTCGGTGGAGTCGGCCAACGCCGGCCGGCTGGAGTCGCTGGTGCCGATCCGGGTCGGCCGGATGGCCGCCTCGCCGTTCGCCTTCCTGCGCGGCTCCGCCGGGCTGATGGCGGCCGACCTGGTCACCACCCCGACCAGCGGTCTGACCGCCCAGCTGTGCGGCGACGCGCACGCGGCCAACTTCGGCCTGTACGGCGACGCCAGGGGCCGGTTGGTGATGGACATCAACGACTTCGACGAGACGGTGCCCGGCCCCTGGGAGTGGGACCTCAAGCGGCTGGCCGCCAGCCTGGTGCTGGCGGGCCGTCAGGCCGGCGCGGACGAGGACGCGTGCCGCCGGGCCGCCTTCGACGCCGCCGGCTCCTACCGGCGCACCATGCGCCTGCTGGCGGGGCTGCCGGCCATAGACGCCTGGAACGCGGTGGCCGACGAGCACCTGGTGACCTTCGCCGAGGCGCAGGACCTGCGGGTGATCATCGAGGGGGTGGCGGAGAAGGCGCTGCGCAACACCAGCGCGCGCTTCGCCTCGAAGTCCACCGTCCAGGAGCCGGACGGGCGTTCGCGCTTCGTCCCGGCGCCGCCGGTGCTCCGGGCGGTCCAGGACTCCACCGCCGAGGCGGTGGCCGCCTCGCTCACCGCCTACCGCGAGAGCGTCCCGGTGGAGCTGCACCCCCTGCTGTCCCGCTACAGCGTGCAGGACGTGGCCTTCCGGGTGGTGGGCACCGGCAGCGTCGGCACCCGCTCCTACGTGGTGCTGCTGCTGGACCAGCGCTCGGAGCCGCTGGTGCTCCAGGTGAAGGAGGCCCGCCCCTCCGTGCTGCTGCCCCAACTCGCCCGCGCCGGCTACCCGGTGAGCACGCCCGTGGCGCACGAGGGCCAGCGGGTGGTGCTCGGCCAGAAGCGCATGCAGGTGGTCACCGACGTGCTGATCGGCTGGACCACGGTGGACGGACTCCCGTACCAGGTGCGGCAGTTCCGCAACCGCAAGGGCAGCGTGGACCCGGCGGCGCTGCAGCCCGCCCAGCTGGACGACTACGGCCGGCTGACCGGCGCGCTGCTGGCCCGGGCGCACGCGCACACCCTGGACGCCGCGGTGGCCTCGGGCTACTGCGGCAAGAGCGAGGCGCTGGACGAGGCGGTGGCCGCCTTCGCGGTGGCGTACGCCGACCGGACCGAGGCCGACCACCAGGAGCTGGTGGCCGCCGTCCGCTCCGGCCGTCTCCCGGCCGAGTCCGGAGTCTGACGACCCGTCCCCTCTCCTCTCCTCCCCTGCTGCTCACCGCCGGGGCGCATCCGTTCGAGGGTGCGCCCCGGTTGCTCGGGCGGCGGCTCGAACGGTGGCTTGAACCCGGCGCGCGCTTGGCCGGTTCGCCCCCTACCTGACAAGGTCTGCGGGGCCTACGGTCAGTGGTGGCCCGGACCCGCTCCGTATCAGGGAGTACACCCCCCATGACCACTGCCCCCCTCATCCCGCTGCACTGCCTGCGCCAGCTCGAACCGGGGCCGCCGCGCCAGGCCGCCCTGCCGACCGGCACCCCCGTCTGGCTCTGCACCCGGCACGCGGACGTCCGCCAGGCACTCACCGACCCCCGTCTCGGCCGCGCCACCCTCTACGCCGAGGACGCCCCGCCGGTCACCCTGACGCCGAACATCCTCGACGTGCCCGACACCCTGATCAACCTGGACGGCCCCGAGCACCAGCGGCTGCGCCGCACCGTGCAGCGCGCCTTCACGCCCCGGGCGATCGAGCGCTGGCGGCCCTGGGTCTCCTCCGTCATCGAGGAGCTGCTCGACGAACTCGCCGCCCAGGAAGGGCCGGTGGACGTCATCGGCGCCTTCACCCGCCCGCTGCCGGTCGCGGTGATCAGCCGGCTGATGGGCCTGGACGGCCTGGACATGAGCCGCCTCGGGCACTGGAGCGACCACGCGCTCTCCACCTCCGCCTACACGGCCGAGGAGATCGGTACCGCCATGGGCGAATTCGCGGGCTTCTGCCACCAGTTGGTGGTCGACCGGCGCAAGAACCCGGGCGAGGACCTGGTCAGCAGCCTGGTGCAGGCCGCCGACGAGACCGAGGGCGTCACCGACGAGCAGGTCATCATGCTGGTGCTCGGCCTGGTGGTGGCCGGCCACGAGACCACCATGACCACGCTGGGCAACGCGCTGGTCTACCTGCTCGGCGAGGACCGTGCCGCCTGGGCCCGGATCGCCGAGAGCAAGGAGGCCGCGGGCGCGGCGGCCGAGCAGGTGCTGCGCACCATCCCGCTGGGCGACCGGGAGGCCTTCCCCGGGCTGCTCCGCCGGGCCACCGAGGAGCTGGAGATCGGCGGCGTGACCATCCCGGCCGGGGCCATCGTGGCCGCCGACACCGGCGCGGCCAACAACGACCCCGAGGTCTACTCCCCCGTCCCCGAAGGCGGGTTGCGCGACCTCTTCGCCCCCCTCGGCACCCCGAGCCTCACCTTCGGTGCCGGCCCGCACCACTGCCTCGGCGCCTGGCTGGCCCGGATGGAGCTGGAGGACGGCCTCAACCGCCTCGCCGCCCGCTTCCCCGAGCTCTCGCTGGCCGTCCCCGCCGAGTCCATCGACTGGCGCACCGGCCTGCTCACCCGCAGCCCCAACACCCTCCCGGTCACCTGGTGACCGCCGCCCCCGGCCCGCTCGAGACCCGGGTGGACCGCACCCGCTGCGTCGGCACCGGCGCCTGCGCCGCCACCGCCCCCGACGACCTCACCCTCACCCCCGACGGCCGCGCCCACCCCCTGCGCACCACCCCCAGCGACCTCGACCTCCTCACCGAGGCCGCCGAACTCTGCCCCGTCGAGGCCCTCACCATCCACCGCACCGACACCGGCGAACAGATCGCCCCGTCCTACTGAGCACCGGGGCCGCCCGTCCCGCCCGGCGGCGCGGGCGGCCCCGCCCTGGAGAGCACCATGCCGTTCGAAGACGCCGTCCGCGCCCGGCTGCTGGCCCCCAACTTCTGGTACGTCGGCACCGTCAACGCCGACGGATCGCCCCAGGTGAGCCCGATGTGGGTGGACCTGGAGGGTGATGCCGAGCTCGTGTTCAACTCCTCGGTGGGCCGCGTCAAGGAGGAGAACCTCCGCCGCGACCCGCGCGTCTACCTCTCCCACGCGGACCCTGCCGACCCGTACGACCGGGTGCAGATCAGCGGGGTGGTGAGCCGCTTCGTCGAGGGCCCCGAGGCCGTCGAGCGGATGGACCGCCTCGCCCGCAAGTACCTCGGCACCGAGCGCTACGAGTGGCTGGTCCCCGGCGAACACCGGGTGGCCGTCGTCGTCCGCCCCGTGAAGGTCCGTCACATCGTCGGGGTGGAACCCTTCCGCGCCCGGCCCTAGCCGCAGCGGCCCGGCGCGGTCAGTGGTCGGCGCAGAGGGGCTCGGTCGGGACCCGCGCCGGAAGGCTGGCGCGTTCTTCGTCGGTGAACTGGCGGTTCCCGATGATCCTGCACAGGTCTCGTTGCCACAGCGCCGGGTCGAGCCGGAGCGAGCCGACGTGCCCCTTCGGGCCGATGTAGATCACGGTGCCGGCGTCCCTCGAGAGGGCCGGGAAGCTGTAGTAGGGACGGAGGAAGGAGTCGGACCTGGGGCCGAACTCATAGGACTCCTCGGGTACTTGCTTGCCCACCCGGTAGATCCGTATGGAGTTGTTGGACGCGACCATGAAACGGCCCTCGTCGTCGATGAACCGCGTGATGGTCGCGTTCCTCGGATACCCCTCGGTGATGCTGCGCAGCGGTCCGAGCTCCCTACGGAGGGGGTGGCGCTGCCACAGCTCGACGATCGCCCCCCGGCGCAGCAACCCCAAGTAGCGGCCACTGGGTTCGAACTGCACGCCGAGGACGTCGTCGGTGGTCTTCACGGTCTCGGTGACCGTACCGGTGGTGATGTCGACGATGCGGACCTCGGGATCGCCCCAGACGACCAGGGTCACCTTCTTCTCGTCGTAGAGGCCGATCCCGATGTCCGGCGTCCCTTCAGGGCCTCCGCCGGGTAGCAGGCTCTTCACGTCGAGGCGCACGAGTTCCCGGCCGGTCCGTGGGTCCCACTGCTGCACCAGCGTCCCCGAGATCGTGGTCACCTTCGTGCCGACGAAGTGGTAGCTGAAGTCCCACTTTTCCGACGGATCGACACCCCAGACCAGGGTCGTCAGCTTGTCCTGGGCCCGGGCGGGAGGTTCGGCCGCCGTGATGACGGACACCTGGCCGAGGGTCGAGGCATCGCGGACCACGATCACGTTCCGCCCCTCCCTGGTGGCGAGCAGGGCCCCGGTCCGGTCGAACTTCATCAGGTCGGTCTGCTCCGACGGCTCCCAGTAGGGCTCGCGGCGCTTGGCCTCGGCGAGCAGGACGCTGTTGTCCCCGATCGCGGGTCGCAGCTGTATCGCGGATCCGTCGGCGAGGATGCTGACGGTCCGCATCCCGTCGTTGGTGAGCGCCTGTTGGCCGACGTTGAGCACGCCGCCGTCCGACAGGTCGGCGAAGGTGATGTAGGAGTCCTCATCGGTGACGTGGAACAGTCGTCCGTTCGCGGAGACCAGCCGGACCCAGGAGAAGCTCCGCCCCATGGGAGTCCGTGAGATTTCCTTGCCCTGGAGGAGGTCCACCATGATGAGGTCGTTGCCGTGCACGATCCCGGCGGTGGTGCCGGTCTCGGTGACGACCCCGCTGGAGCAGGGAGCGGTCCCGTCGTCCTGGTCACTGCGGGACTCTCCGACCTGCCCGCCGTCGGAGACCCGGACGAGGTGGAGCACGGCTTGCGCGGGCTGGGGCCGGTGGCAGACCACGGCCGCGGTCCGGTCACCGGAGAGCGTGATCGCGTCCATCCCGCTGATGACCGTCCGTGCCGTGCCATTCGTCGGGTCCCAGGCGAGCAGGGACTGGTTGTTCCTGGTCCCCTGCCCGTTGCGGACCTCCAGCAGGCTCCGGTTGTCCGGGCCGATCTGGATGCTGTAGGACTCCTGCTCGCGGTCCGCGGGTGCGGGGGTCGAGCGGTCGATGGCGTCGCGGTCCAGGTCCCACCAAATCAGCTCGTCCTTGACCCTGCTGACGATCACCCGGCCGTCGAGCGACATCGAGGGGCGGACGTAGTGGTTCGCCTTGGTGGACATCCCCGGTACCGACGGCAGCCTGTGCAGGGCGCCCATCGGCCGGCTCGCGTCCTGGTCGACGGGGAACCAGGCGGCCTTCCCGTCCTCCTGGACGTAGCCGGCCCGTTTCCCGTCGGCCGAGACCAGCGGATAGAACACCTGGCCGACGGAGGGGACTTGGGTGATGCGGACGTCTCCGGTGAGCGCGTGGACGAAGAGTGTCGCCCTGCCGAGCCGCGAGACGGCCAGCACCACGTTCCCGTCACGGCTGGTCTGGAAGTCCTGGACGGTTCCCAGCAGTCCGGAGAGCATGCGCTGCTTCTCGGAGTGCGCCAGATAGGTCCGCAGCAGCTGGCTGCGGGCCTCCTGGGTCGGCGCGGTCCGGTACGCCGCGAGGGCCAGCATCACCGAACGGGCAGGATCGAGGGACGTGTCGTCCTGGGACGCCTGGGTGAGGGCACGCGAGGTGGCGAGCGCGTCGCGCTCCTCGCTCTGTCGGCGCGCGTAGGCGAACAGCGTGGCGAAGGTGACCACCGCAACCACGACGCAGGCAATCGCCGACCGCAGCACACGCGCGCGACGACGCCGGGAGCGCCGGTGCGCCGACCCAGTGGCCAGGTAGGAGCGTTCGGCCGGAGTCAGGTCACCCTCGTGCTCGGCCAGCCACGCCCCGGCCGTCTCCAGGGCCGCGGTGGTCGGCAACAACTCCGGCGATCGCCCGCCGTGTTCCCAACGGTCCATGTCGTGGCGCAGCGTCTCGCGCCACTCCAGGAAGGACCGGTCCTCCGCCGCCCATGCGGCCAACCGCTCCCAGCCGGTGATCAGGGCCTCGTGTGCGAGCTCGACCGTCTCGGCGCCTTCGACGTCGAGGCTCGTCACCAACAGTCGCGTGCCCGCGAGGCGTTGGGCGATCCGCCACTCCCGCTCCCCCAGGTCGCCGCGCAGGGCCGGGCGGCGGGTCACGGCCGGAGAGCCGAGCGGCACCCGGACGAGCTGGGTGAACAGCCTCCGCGCGGCGGCGAGATCCTCCTCCGGAACGTGGGCGTCCCAGGCCTTCCCCGCGTACTCGCTCAGCGCGCCGGTGACTCCGCCGAGGTCCCGGTACGCCTGGTGGCTCAGCAGACCGCCGCGCTGGCGCTGCCAGAGCAGGTCCAGGGTGAACCCCAGCAGCGGAAGGGTGCCCGGCTCGGCTCCGGCGTCCGCGAGGATCCGGTCGACCAGGGCGGGTTCGTACCGCACACCGGGAACGGCGTCGACCGGAGTGGTCACCACCTCCCGCAGGCGCGCGGCACTCAGCGGTCCGAGTGCCTGGACCCGACGGCTGAGGGCCGGCCCGAGAACGGGATGGGCGAGTGCGGCCTCCAGGAAGTCCGCCCGAAGGGTCGTCAGGACCCGGACCGTGGGCGGGAGGGCATCGGTGAAGAGGACGGTGGCCAGCTCGTCCGCCGCCCGCGGCGCCAGCGCGAGCAGTTCCTCGAACTGGTCGACCACGACCACCAGCCGGTGGCGGCCCTGCACGTCCAGCAGCCGGGGGACCAGGTCGGGCAGGCCCCCCTGTCGCAGGACGGTCGTCAACTCGGCCAGCCGCAGCAGGCGTTGCGTCTCCGACAGTTCGGGCTCGAGCAGCGGCAGCAGCGCCGCCGCCAGGACCGCCAGCGGACTGCTCCCGGCCGTCGGACGGACCACCACGGCCGCCGCGCCCTCCGCCCGGAGGCGCGGCACGACCCCGGCCAGCGCGAGGGAGGACTTGCCGGCTCCGGAGCCGCCCACCAGGGTCACCCACTGGTCGCGGTCCAGGGCCCGCGCCAGCTCGTCGCTCTCCTCCTGTCGGCCGTGGAAGAGTGCGGCGTCGGCCTCCTGGAACGCCGTCAGGCTGCGGAACGGCGACGGCGGCAGTGCCAGCTCGCGCAGGCCGGGCGACGAGGCCAGGAGCCGGGAGGCGGGGATCAGGTAGCTGGCCGACGGCTTCCCCGGTTCGGCGACCGCCATCATCCCGACGACTCCGCCGAGGTGTTCGTCCCACACCGGAGTCCCGCTGAAGCCCCGGGAGACGGGATACCCCTCGCCCGTCAGGTCGACCTGCACGAGCCCCTGGCTCTGCCCGGCCCGCAGGACTCCCGCGTGCCACACCCCACCGGGGCGCCCGGCCGGGAAGCCGAAGGCCCGCACGGGGTGGCCCCACACCGTGTCGTCCTCGACCAGCCGCACGGGGGCGGCCCCGGGCAGTGCGGCGTCCAGCCGCAGGACGGCCACGTCGCCCCCGCCCGACTCCAGCGGCGGCAGCCATGCTTCGACGCTCGCGGTCGCGGCCGGGCGGTCCGGTCCCGGGGCGGCCGACAACGGCAGGTCGACGTGCAGCCCTGCGCCGGGCGCCGGCTCCTGGTCGTCCGGCGTACCGAGCACCGCCGACACCACGTGCGCGCACGTCAGGGCCAGGTGCGGGGAGACCAGGAATCCCAGGCCCACCGCCTCTCCCCGCAGGTCCCGGATCCGCAGCACCGCCGCGTTCAGGGCGTGCGGTCCGGGCGCCCCGACGGGCAGCTCTCCGTGGAACGCCATGGTCTCCCCCTCGGAATCGCCCCGCCACGCCGTCGCCTGTTCCGCGCACGGCCCGTACAAGACTTCCCCGGTACGAACCATCCAGTCACCGGAGGGGGGTTGTGGCACGGCGGATCGATCGGGCACCTGACGGGGCGCCATCAGGGCCGGACGCCGCCGAAGCCACTTCCGAAGCCGCCTACGGAGCCGCCCGCCGGGCCCGCCGCTCCGACCAGCTCCGCCAGTGCCCGCGGGGCGCCGGCCTGGCCGCGGATGCCCGGGAAGGCGTTGACGTCCACGATGACCGGTTCGCCGGCCACCTCGAGGACGTCGACGCCGTACACCGTCAGGCCGAAGGCATCGCCGCAGCGCAGCGCCAACTCCGGGTAGCGCGGCCGGTGGTCGACGGACCGCCGGTCCCCGTCGGCGAGTTCGGAGCGGCGCAGTTCGCCGAAGACCTGCTCGCCGACCACCCAGAGCTTGTGGTCCCAGCCGTCCCCGGGCAGGAACGGCTGGTACACCAACGGCTCCCCCGGCCAACGGGCCGTCAGTTCCGCCAGCTCCGCCGCGTCCCGGACCCCGGCGACCAGGTCGTCCTTCCGGCTGTGGCGGCTCTTCACCACCGCCGGGAAGCCCTGGGGCCCGGCCGAGGTCGCCACGAACGGCAGCCCGGCCGCCAGGACGGTGGCCGCCATCCACGCGCGGTCCTGGCAGTTCCCGGTCGCCCCGGGGGAGTTCACCACCACGGCGCCGCGCAGCTCCAGCGCCCGGGCCAGCCCGAGCGCCGCCGGGGTACGGGCCTTGAGCAGGTAGACGTCGGCCGGGTCGGCCGGGTCCGGCTCGCCCCACTCCACCCGGTGCCCGGCCGCACCGAGCTCCCGCGCCGCACCGACCAGCAGCGGATGGCCCGGGTCGCGGCAGATCACCCCGACCCTCACCAGACCGCCCCCGCCACCGGGACCACCGACCGCGGTGCGGGCACGGAGGAGCCGCGCCGGGCCAGGTTGAGCACCGCCCGCGCCACCCGCGGCACCGCGTCCGGCACCTGACGGAAGCTCGGGAAGTCGTTGACGTCCACCACCACCGGCCCGTCGGGCCCGAAGACCACGTCCACGCCGAACAGGTCCAGCCCGTAGAGCTCGCCGATCCGGTGCACGATGTCGGCGACCTCGCGGCCCAGCGGCACCGCCCGCTCCGTCCGCTCCCCCGCCACCAGCGGGGAGGTCCGCTCGGTGGCGAAGAGCTCGCCGTCCGCGCTGTAGACCTTGAGGTCGATCCCGGAGTTGCGCACCCAGGGCTGCGCGATCAGCATCCCCTCTCCCGCGAACTCCGCCTCCAGCGAGGCGAGTTGGTCGATCGAGTCGACCCGGCGGACGGCCCGGCCCCGGCTGCCCTCGGCGGGCTTCACCACCAGCGGGTAGTAGTCCCCGGGGATACCGGCCAGGTCGGACGGCCGGGCCGCCGCCCAGGTGGGCGGCACCGGAAGGCCCTGCCCGGCGGCCCGGATGGCGGCCGACACCTTGTCCCGCACCACCCGGATCGCGCGGGCGTCGTTCACCGTGGTCAGGCCGGCCGCCGAGGCCGCCTCCAGCAGGCCGAGCCCCGGCCCGCCGGAGACCGTCTTCAGCACCCACACGTCGTGGCTGCCCGCCCGCACCAGCCCGTCCAGGGCCAGCAGCGAGCCGCTGGGCCGCAGCACGTCCACCCGGTGCCCCCAGTCCGCGAGCTGCCGGACCACGTCCCGGGGGATGCCGTCGTTCCGGTACAGCTCCTCCACCAGGAAGCAGATCCTCATCCGCCTTCGCCCCCTACCCGCCAGCCGTCTCGTCGTCAGAGACCGCCCAGCTTGCCATGAATCGGGCACCACAAGATCATTCGCCCCGTAAGGAATCGGCCACAGACCTGCCACAGTCCGACGGCCGATGTCACGGCTTCGTCCCGAGCCCGCCGCGGAACGGGCAGGTCAGGGACGGCTGTCCGCCTCTCCCATTACCCTTTCTTGGGAAAAGGCCCACCCGGGCACCGGCCCGCCGGCCGGGGCGAGGGGAGGGCCGTTGAGGAGGGGCAGTGCGCGACACCGTAACCCCGGACCACGTCAGGCCCGAGGAGGCCCGGCCGGCCGGGCACCGAGTACCGACGCAGCACCGGGGAGGCTGCGGGCACACCGCGGCCCGCCCCACCCTGCGCCCGCGCGACCTGCACGACCTGCGCGCCCTGCCCGTCCCCGGCACCCTGGCCTACCCCGCGGGTGACCTGCTGGTGGTCTCCGGCCTGCCCGGAAGCGGCAAGTCCACGCTGATGGGCCGCTGTTCCACGGCCCCCGTGATCGACTCCCAGCACAGCCGCGAGCACTGGGCCGCCCGGCTCCCCGCCGCCCTCCCCTACGCGCTCTACCGTCCCCTGGTCCGGGCCCACCACTACCTCCGGCTGCGGCGTGCCCTGCTGGCGGGCGGCCCGCTGGTGGTGCACGACTGCGGCACCCTCCCCTGGGTCCGCGCCTGGCTCTCCCGCACCGCGGCCGCCCAGGGCCGCAGGCTGCACCTGCTGGTGCTCGACTCCACCCCCCAGCAGGCCCGGCAGGGCCAGCTCGCCCGGGGCCGCCGGGTCTCCGCCTACGCCTTCACCCGCCACCGCCGGGCCACCGGCCGCCTGCACGCCGCGCTCTCCGGCGGCCCGCTGCCCGGCTGCGCCAGCACCGTCGTCCTCTCCCGCCCGGGCGCGCTCGACCTGGAGCGGATCACCTTCACCGGCTGAAACGGCACCCGTTCCGGCTCACCGTCCGTCAACTCCGCGCCCGTACTGTCCCGACTGCACCGGTGGGCGGGGTGCGGCAGGACGAGGTGCGGCAGGACGGGTGAGCCCGGCGGCGGGTCGCCGGTGGGGCGCGGCGCCGCTGGCTAGGGTGCGGTCATGACGGACACTGCCATGAGTGACACCGCGCGCGAGGCACGTCTGCGCCGGCTCGCCGAGCGCCTCGGCGCGGAGCACCGGACACCGGTCGAGCCGCTGTACGACCCGGAGCGGCGCAGTTGGACGCTCCGCTGGTACGACGGCCCCTCGATGGCCGAGGTCCGCGCCGCGCTGCGGCACGAGGGCGCCGACCACCAGCAGGTGCTGCTCCGACGGGACCTGACGCCGCGCGCGGTGGTGCTTGCCGCGATCCGGGAGACCAGGTCCGGCTCGCTGCGCCGCTGGGTGGGCAGCTGGGGCCAGCGCTACCACCTGGAGCAGATGATCGGTGACCGCCCCTACCCGGAGCGCACCACCGGCCCCCGCGAGGAGGCCATGCTCGACCGCCTCCTCACCGCCGCCACCACCGGCGCGACCGGCACCGGCCGCTGGGCCGTCCCCGACGAGCACCGCGCCTTCGAACTCATCGCCCGCGACGGCGTCGCCTGGCTGCTCCCCTCCCACGAGCCCGCCCGCCCCGGCGAGACCGACGGCCTGGGCCTGGACCCGCTGGAGTACCTCACCTCGCGCTACGCCACCGGCGAGCACCGCACCGCCTGGGAGACCACCCTCGCCCCCATGCCGCTGCGCGCCGCCGTCACCGCCGTGCACACCGACCGCTCCCCCTCCCCCGAGGCGGCCACGGCCGCCCTCGCCCTGCTGCCCACGCTGCGCGCCGAGCTCACCGCCCACCTCGACCACGCCGAGGCCGCCCTCCGCCGCGCCGCCGCCCCCGACCGCTGAGCCCGACCGCCGCCACCGGCTGCTGAACCCGACCTCACACTTCCCGTCCCAACTCCACCATCACTCTTGACTGTTCGTTGACCACCCCGCTGGGATGGGCCCGTGAGCGAGAAGCGGAACCTCCGACTCGGCGGCCTGTCCGGCTGCCTGGCCCTCCTCGTGCTGTCGGCCGGCCTGGTCGCCCTCCTGGTCTGGGCCCTCGGCAGCACCAGCGGCACCATGCACTGACCCTTCCCGGCCACCGGGAATCACCGGACCGCGCCGTTCGCTGTCCCTGGCGGATTCCCCAGGACAGGAAGGGCAGTACCTGATGAAGACCCTGGTCGTCGGCGCCGGTGCCACCGGCGGATTCTTCGGTGCCCGGCTCGCCCGGGCCGGGCACGACGTGACCTTCCTGGTCCGGCCCGCCCGCGCCGCCCGGCTGCGCGAGCACGGCCTGCGGATCACCGGCCTGACCGAACTCCACCTGCCCGAGCCGCAGTTGGTCACCGCCGGCGAGCTCAAGGAGGACGGCTACCAGCTGGTCCTGCTCTCGGTGAAGGCCACCGCGCTCCAGACCGCCCTGGACGACCTCGCCCCGGCCGTCGGCCCCGGGACCGCGATCGTCCCGCTGCTCAACGGCCTGGCCCACCTCGACGCGCTGAACGCCCGCTTCGGCCCGCCCGCCGTGCTCGGCGGCGTGGCCAAGGTGGTCACCACTCTCGGCCCCGAGGGCGAGATCGTCCAACTCGCCCCGCCCGTCGACCTCACCGTCGGCGAGCAGGACGGCCGGCTCTCCGGGCGCGTCACCGCCATCCGCGACGCCCTCACCACGGCGGGCATCCCCACCGATCCCACCCCGGACGCGGTGGCCGCGATGTGGCACAAGTGGGTCTTCATCACCACCCTCGCCACCGTCACCGCCCTGATGCGCGGCACCGTCGGCGAGGTCAACGCCGCACCGGGCGGCACCGCCTTCGCCGAGGCCGTCCTCGCCGAGTGCGCCGCCGTCGCCGAGTCCGCCGGATTCCCCGTCCCCGCCCCCGAACTCGCCTTCACCCGAACCATGGTCACCACCCCCGGCTCCCCGCTCACCGCCTCCCTGGCCCGCGACCTCGCCGCCGGCCTCCCCCACCGAGGTCGAGCACCTCCTCGGCGACCTCACCGCCCGCGCCCGCACCCTCGGCGTCCCGACCCCCCTGCTCGACGTGGCGACCCTCCACCTGAGGGTCCATCAACTCCGTTGCGACTGAGGCATCCAGGCGGATGGTGCGTCCCGAACGGGGTAGAGATCCGGCGGGAGGTACGGATGGACGACGACCGCGGGGCCGGCATCGCGATGATCGTGGTGGGCACCCTGGTGTTCCTCAGCGTGCTGTTCTCCGGCGATGCGCTGCCGGTCATGGGGCGTGCCTTCACCGGGGCCGTCGCACTCATCTCGGTGATCATGGGCTTCGTGATGTCCATGGGGAAGAAGGTCGACGGCGACGAGGGGCGCGGCCCCCGGCGGCGAGGACCTCTGACCCTTTGCAGGGTCAGCCCAGGTAGTCGTCCAGCCGGGCCAGGGCGAAGCCCTGTTCGGTGGCGGTGCGGATCACCAGGCGGGCCAGGTCGGTCATCGAGCCCTTCCACTCCTCGGGGCCGCGGAAGTGGGTGAGGATGATGTCGCCCGGGTGGAGCCGCTGGTCGAGGTGGCGGTACTCCATCCGGTCGGGGAAGGCCTCCTCGTTCCAGAGCGGCATCGCCGTGACGCCGCAGGAGGCGGCCGCCCGCAGCGTGTCGGCGGTGAACTCCCCGTACGGGGGCCGGAAGAGAGCCGGGCGCGGGCCCACCTCCCTTACCAGCTCGTCCTCTTGGCCGCAGATCTCCTCGTGCTGGCGCTGGTACCCGAGCCGGCGCAGGTCTTTGTGGTTGAGCGTGTGGTTGTTAACCCGGACTCCCTGCTCGTTCAGCTCGCGGAAGTACCCGTAGTCCTCACGGGCCAGGTAGCCGGAGACGAACGCGCTGAACGGGACGCCGAGTTCACGCATCATCCGGTTGAAGCGGCGGTCCTTCTCCCGTCCGTCGTCGATGGTCAGGAAGACCACCTTGTCCGTGGTCGGCACCCGGCGCACCAGCGGCGGCAGCCCGTCCCCCTGCAGGCGGACGTGCGGGCCGTCCTCGCGCAGCACCGGCTTCACGGCGGGCGGCGCGGGCGCGGGCAGCGGCGGCGCGTCCAGCCCCCAGGCCCGGGCCAGCTCGGCCAGTTCGGGTCCGCGCAGCGGGACGGCCCGGGGCACGGCCACCTCGTGGCGCTCCTGCTGCTCGGCCCGGCCGGGCAGCTCGGCGGGGCGGGCCGCGACGGCCGGCGGCGGGGCCGTGTCGCGCCCCGGCGCGGTGGGCAGCGAGCCGCAGCCGGCGGCGGTGACGGCCAGACAGAGGCCCGCCAGGAGGCGGGCCCGTGGGTGAGCTGATCCGAAAGCCATACCAGTACATCTTCCGCACGCGCGGCCCGCCGCCACCTCGCCACGCCACCAGGTCCACCGAATGCCTCGCCGCCACCCACACCGGCACCGGCACCGGCACCGGCACCGGCACCCCACCGTGCACTCGTGACATCCCACCGGCCCCGCCCGTGCACCGGTGAGTCTGTCCGCTCCCCCGCTCCGGGGCGTAGCGTCGTCGGACGAAGGCACCGGCCGCCCCGACTTCCTCAGCCCTGGGCCCCGGCCGGTGCCGGGCGGCCCGCACCCCCTCCGGTCGCGGGCCGCCCTCCCCACTCCCTCCCGCCCGCGACTTTCGTCGCACCCGCGCCGCGACCATCGGCGACTGCCACCGGACCCGCCCCGTCGTCTAGCCTCGCGTGGGTGAGCGAGCGCAACACTGAAGACTCCGGCGGAGGCCGGGCCGCAGCACTGCGGGCAAGGCTGGTGCGGGTGGTCCTGCCCGGCCCCTGGAACCGACGCACCGTCACCCGGGAGACCACGGGGGCGGTGCTCTCCGGAGCGCTGGCCGGCCTGCTCGACCTGGCGGCCTCCGGCCCGCCGCTGCGCACCGCGCTGGCCGCCACCGGCGCGGCCCTGCTCTTCCTCCTGCGGCGCGGCATGCCCCGCACCGTCCTGGTGCTGGCCTCGGTCGGCTGTGGGCCGGTCGCCGCCTGGCTGCCGACCTTGATCGCGGCCGGCTGGTCGCTCGGCAAGCGCGTCACCCGGGCCCGGGACGCGGTGGTCGCCTCGGTGGTGGCCTTCCTCGCGATGCTGGTCTACGACCTGGTCGCCGACCGGGACAAGCTGCCGCTTCCCGCCCTGCTCGGGGTCACCGTCGGCGCCTTCCTGGTACTCGCCGTGCTGCCCGCCGTCTTCGGCCGCTACCGGGAGCAGCGCCGCGCGCTGCTCACCGCGCTGGAGGAGCGCAACGCCCAGCTGCTCCGCGAGCGGGTCATGATCGCCCGTCAGGCCCGGCTGCGCGAGCGGCACCGGATCGCCCAGGACATGCACGACAGCCTCGGCCACCAGCTGGCCCTGATCTCGGTGCACACCGGCGCCCTGGAGGTCGACCGCACGCTGACCGACCGTCAGCGCGAGGCGGTCGGCGTGCTGCGGCAGGCCGCCGTGGACGCGATGCGGGAGCTGCGCGGCGTGATCGGCCTGCTCCGCGAGGACGACCAGGCGCAGGAGGAGCTGACCGGCGGCCTGGCCGAGATCCCCCGGCTGGTGGAGAGCTCCCGGGCCGCCGGGGCCGAGGTGACCCTCGCCCACCACGAGGGCCCGCGCAGCGCCACCACCGCCACCGGCCACGCCGCGTTCCGGATCGTCCAGGAGGGCCTGACCAACGCCCACAAGCACGCGCCCGGCGCCCCGATCACCGTCGCCCTGCGCTTCGAGCCGGACGCCCTGCTGGTCGAGGTGGTCAACTCCCCCTGCCCGCCCACCGCTCCCGGTGGCCCCGCCCACGCCCCGGTCAGCGGCGGCCAGGGCCTCACCGGCCTGCGCGAACGGGCCCGGCTGCTCGGCGGCATGCTGCACACCGGCCCGACCCCGGACGGCGGCTACCGCCTGGCCGGCGTGCTCCCGTACGACGGCACGGGCCGCCCGGCCGGGGAGGACCTGGAGGCCGATCTCGGCCTGACCCTGCCCGCCGGGGCCGCCCCGCTCAAGCGCCGCCGCCCGGCGCTCGGCTGCGCGGTGGCGGCCGGCGCGGTTCTGCTGGTCCTGGTGGGGCTGCTGGTCTGGGGCGGCGTCAAGTTCGTCGACTCCCTGAACAACACCACCCTCCCGCAGGACACCTACGCCTCCTTCCGGATCGGCCAACCGGAGGCCGAGGTCCGCCGGCAGCTCCCGCGCGGCAGCGGCTTCCTCACCGAGGGCTTCCAGCGCCAGGGCCCGCCGGTCCCGGCCGGGGCCGACTGCTCCTGGTTCCTCTCCGAGGACCAGCCCGACGGGATCTCCACCAGCGAGGTCTCCCGGCTCTGCTTCCGCGACGGCGTGCTGGTGGAGAAGGTGCAGTACCGTGCGGACGGATGAGTGCGGTGATCGTCGCCGCGCTCCGGGAGGGAAGAGCAGCACCGTGATCCGAGTCCTCGTCGCCGACGACGAACCGCTGATCCGCGCCGGGATCAGGATGATCCTGGCCAGCGAGGACGACATCGAGGTGGTGGCCGAGGCGGGCGACGGCCGTGCCGCGCTGGAGCTCGCCCGCGCGCACGCGGTGGACGTGCTGCTGCTGGACATCCGGATGCCGGTGCTGGACGGGCTCGGCGCGCTCGCCGAGCTGCCCCGCTACGCGCCCTCCGCCCGGGCCCTGATCCTGACCACCTTCGGCGAGCGCGAGAACGTCCTACGGGCCGTCACCTCCGGCGGTGCCGGGTTCCTGCTCAAGGACACCGCCCCTGCCGAGCTGATCCAGGCCGTCCGGGCGGCCGCCGTCGGGCACGCCTTCCTCTCCCCCGCCGCCACCCGCCACATCGTCGACAGCCTGGCCGCCGCCCCGGCCGCCGACGCGCGCGCCACCACGGCCCGGGCCCGGCTCGCCACCCTCGGCCCGCGCGAGCGCGAGGTCCTCGACCTGCTCGGCGAAGGCCTCTCCAACGCCGACGCCGGAGCCCGCCTCCACATGAGCGAGGCCACGGTGAAGACCTACGTCAGCCGGATCCTGGCCAAGCTCCACTGCGACAACCGCGTCCAGGCCGCCCTCCTCGCCCGCGACGCCCAGGGCTGACGCGCGGGGCAGCAGGGCGAACGTAGCCCGCGGAAGTGGTCACACCAGGGGCGCGGGGAACTGCGCGCCGGGGAACGGCAGGACGTGCAACTGGCTCGCGTGCCCCGATCTGGCGGTGGTCCGCCTTCCGTACTCGCGCAGTTCCCCGCGCCCCTGGTGTGACCCGACTCCGCTGCCAGCTCAGCGCAGCCGCGTCCGCGTCCCCGGCCCGGAGCCCGCCCGGGCCGGACGGCGCGCGCGCGTACGCCGCGCGCCCTCGTCCTCCGAGGTCGCCGTTGACGCCAGGGCGGCCGCCCGCGCGGCGCGCAGGGCGAACGCCGCCGCCAAGGCGGGCTCGCCGACGCCGAGTTCGGCCATCCGACCCTGGCAGGGGCCGCACCAGAGCGGGCTCGCCGCACTGCCGTCCCCGTACCGCAGGTCCTCCGGCGGCAGGTAGTGCACCCCGCACTCCTGGCAGACGAAGACCAGCCGCATCAGCCCCACACCTCCCCGGTACCACCGCACCGGCCACAGGGCGAGAGGTACCGGTGCTCGCGCGCGACCTGGTCGCCCCGGCCGTCGGTCTCCACCGTGTGCTCGATCTTCTCGGTCACCCGGCCACCCCCGCAGGCGGGGCAGAGCTGCGCCTCGGCCACCTTACCGTCACCTCCCGTGCACGGAACGTACCGACCGTACCGTGTCCCGGACTTGATCGCTGCCGCTCCACGGACCGGCGGACTGATCCGCTGTCATATTCCACTCCACCACGACCTTCCCCGCCCCGTCCCCCGCCATGCGCATGTTGACCGGTTCCCGCCGTCGTCCCTATGCTGCGGCCCTTCCGAGAACACGTTCCACCTCCGGGAAAGGCACCTCCGATCAGCAGCGCAGCGCAGGAGCGGGACACCACCGCCCCCCGGCCGACCAGCCGCCGCCGTTTCCTCACCTACCTGGTGGCCGCCCCCGCCCTCGCGGTCGGCGCCCAGCTGGCGCTGGACGCCGAGCCGGCCGAGGCGCTGGTGCAGGTCGGCGGCATCCCCGGCCTGCCCGCGCTGGCCGACCTCGGGGACGTGCTGATCCTGGCCGGGCTGCCGACCGCGCACCTGCTGGTGCTGGAGGTGACCGAGGCGGGCAAGGTGGTGCTCCAACTCCCGCGCCTGGAGGTCGGCCAGGGCCTCACCACCGCGATGGCGATGCTGGTCGCCGAGGAGCTCGACGCCCGCCTCGCCGACGTCGAGGTGCCGCTCTCGCCCGCCCGTCCCGAGCTGCTCTTCGCCCAACTCACCGGCGCGTCCAACTCGGTGCGCTCCCTCTACGAGCCGGTTCGCGCCGCCGCCGCGGCCGCCCGGGCCCGCCTGGTCACGGCGGCGGCGAACCGCTGGCAGCTGCCGGCCGGCACCCTGCGCACCGCCGACGGCCGGGTCACCGCACCGGACGGCCGCTCGGCCGGCTACGGCGAACTCGCCCTCGCCGCCGCCGCGGTGGTCGTCCCGGCCGTCTCCACCGCGCCCAAGGCGGAGGGGCAGCAGCGGCTGGTCGGCACCCCGACCGGCCGGATCGACGCCCGGGACATCGTCACCGGCCGGGCCAAGTACGCCGGCGACCTCGACGTGCCGGGCGCCGTGCCGACCGTCGTGCACCGCCCGCCGACCATCGGCGGCACCGTCCGCTCGCTGGACGACACCGCCGCCCGCGCGATGCCCGGGGTGCTGGACGTGGTGCGGATCCCCACCGGCGTCGCCGTCCTCGCCGAGACCTTCGACCAGGCCCTCAAGGCCAAGGCCGCGCTGCGGGTGGACTGGCGTCCGGGCCCGCTCGCGGGGGTCTCCGACGCCCAGGTCCGGGCCGGGCTGCGGGCCGTCAACAAGCCCTTCCTGGTCCCCCCGCTGCTGACCCTCAGTCTGGACGCCGAGTTCGACTTCGCCTTCGTCAGCCACGCGCCGATGGAGGTGCTCACCGCCGTCGCGGACGTCCGCCCGGACCGGGCCGAGATCTGGTTCGCCGCGCAGTCCCCGATCGCCGCCCAGGAGCAGATCGCGGTCGAACTCGGCCTGCCCGTCCCGGCGGTGACGGTCCACGTGGTGCGGGCCGGCGGCTCCTTCGGGCGACGGCTGTTCCACGACGCGGCGCTGGAGGCGGCCAAGGTCTCCAAGGCGGCGGGACGGCCCGTCAAGCTGATGTGGACCCGCAACGACGACATCCGCCACGGCCGGGTCCGCCCCGCCAGCCACCACCGGGTGCGGGCCACCCACGCGCTCGGCCAGGTGCTCACCTACGAGCACCGGGTGGCCACCGTGCGGACCGACTTCGGGCACGGCCTGGGCGAGCTGCTCACCGCCGCCGGAGCCAGCCTGCCGGTCGGCGACGCGCTCTTCTCGCAGACCTTCTTCGACCTCACCCAGGAGGTCCCCTACGACCTCGGGGTCTCCACCCAACTGCTCTCCGAGCTGCCGTTGGAGATCCCCACCGGCAGCTGGCGCTCCGTCTACTCCGGCATGGTCCGGGTCGCCGACGAGGTGATGCTGGACGAGCTGGCCCGCACCCTGGGCCGGGACCCGGTGGCCTTCCGCCGCTCCCGGCTGACCAGTGCCACCGGCCGCGCGGTGCTCGACAAGGTGGCCCAGGCCGGGAGTTGGGGCCGCCCGATGCCGCCCGGCTGCGCCCAGGGCGTCGCCTACCACGCCGAGCACCGCTCGGCGGTCGCCTGCCTGATCGAGCTGGACGCCTCCGACCGGGCCAACCCCCGGGTCACCAAGGCCGTGATGGCCGCCGACGTCGGCCGGGTGATCAACCCGCGCGGCCTTGAGGCCCAGCTGCTGGGCGCCGTCACCGACGGCATCTCGGTCACCCTGCGGGCCGGTGTCCACCTGGACGACGGGGCCATCCGGGAAGGCAGTTACGCCGACTTCAAGTACGCCAGGCAGCGCCACAGCCCGCTCGCCTTCGAGGCACACTTCCTGCCGCCGAGCGGCCCGCCCGGCGGTGCCGGCGAACTGGGCTTCCCGGCCGCGGCCGCCGCCGTGGCCAACGCCTACGCCCGCGCGACCGGCACCAGCCCGCGCAGCTTCCCGATCGCCTTCTGAACCCCTTCTCCGCACTCCTCAAGGACCTCCACGTGCCCAGCTACCAGTTCGTCCTCAACGGCAGTCCGGTGACGGTCGAGGCACCCGCCGACATGCCGCTGCTCTGGGTGCTGCGCGACAAGCTCGGCGTCACCGGCCCCAAGTACGGCTGCGGGGTCGGCGTCTGCCGGGCCTGCACCAGCCACCTGGACGGCGCCGAGGTGCAGCCCTGCGTGGTGCCGGTGGCCGACTGCGCCGGACACACCGTCACCACCATCGAGGGCCTGGCCGACGGCGACCGGCTGCACCCGGTGCAGGAGGCCTGGCTGGAGTGCGACGTCGCCCAGTGCGGTTTCTGCCAGCCCGGCCAGATCATGACCGCGGCCGCCCTGCTGAGGACCAACAAGTGCCCCAGCGACGCCGACATCGACCGGATCGAGAACGTCTGCCGCTGCGGCACCTACGCCCGCATCCGCGAGGCGGTGAAGAAGGCCGCCGCCAAGATGCCCTGACGGCGGGTCGGGACGCCTCCCGTCAGTGCAGGCCGGTGCAGGTGAGCGCATCGCTGTTCTGCGGGCCGAGACAGGCCCGCGCGGGGTTGTTCCCGTTGACCATCGCGGTCCAGACGTACTTCCGGGCACCGTCGGTCTTCTTGGTGTACTTCACCGAGTAGTCGCGGTTGGCCACCAGCACCTCACCGCCGTTCGGCGCGTCCACGCTGCGGGCCCACTTGGCCTTGCACGCGGCGCTGCCGAACAGCTGCACCTTCACGGACCCGTCGAGCGCCTTGGTCTCCAGCAGCTTGCCGTCCGAGGCGCAGCCGGTGGTGTCCGGGTCCTTGCCGTTGCAGCCCGCGCCGGTGCAGGCGGCCGCGGCGGCGGGCTGGGCGGGGGCGACGGCGATGCCGGTGGCGAGCAGCGCGAGCGAGGCCGTCAGGACGGCGAGCAGGCGCGAGGGGGCGGTGGCTTTGGACACGTGGTGCTCCGTTCACGGGGTGAAGGTCCGTATCCGGACTACCCGTTGGGGTGGTGCCCGCATGCCCCGCCACCTGGCGTTTCAGCAGTTCGGGTGACGGCCGGTCAGGCCGGGCGGCCCGTCAGGCCGGGGCCAGCCCGTACAGCACCTTGTCGTGCCCGATGAAGAGGTGCCGGCCGTCGGTGGCCACCCGCCAGTACTGGACGCCCGGTTCGACGTCCCGGAAGGTCCACCGGACCTCGCCGGTGCGCTCGTTCAGCGCGCACACCCCGCCGCCCACGGGGCCCGGTACGAAGAGCGAGCCGGCCACCGCGACCGGCCGGCAGCGCGCGTCGAGCCGGAACGGGAGTTGGCAGGACCAGAGCTCCCGGCCGTCCGTCAGCTCGTTGCGGCTCACCACGCCGTTGTCGCGCAGCAGGTAGACCTCACCTCCGGTGGCGTACGGCCGCAGCAGCCGGGTGTCGCCCTGCTCCTCCACGATCCACTCGACGCTTCCGTCCCGCACCGACAACGACCGTATCCCGGTGGCACGGTGGGCCACGTAGGCGTGCTCGAAACCGGCCTCCCGCCAGGTCAGCCCCTGGTCGGCCGGGGCCGACCAGAGCCGCTCCCCGGTGAAGCCGTTCAGGGCCACCACTTCGTCCCGGGTGCTGCGCGCGAGCAGGGTCCGGGTACCGGCGACCGACTGGAAGTCCATCAGGAAGCCGCCGTCCTCGCCGGTGCCCGGCCGGCTCCACACCATCGCGCCCGAGGTCGTCGAGAGGGCGAACAGCTTCTCGTCGGACAGGTCACGGGTCCGCCCGTACAGGAACTCCCCCTCGACCGCGAGGAGTTCCCAACTCGGGTTCAGTGCAGGCGGGTTGGCCACCTCCAGGGAGATGCCGTAGCCGTGCGCGGAGAACCGGCCGATCCTGGTCTGGTACAGCAGGTCGCCGGCCGCCAGCAGGGTGTCGTCCGGGCCTCCGGGCATCGCCATGCGCTTCGCCACCGCACCGGTCTCCGCGGTCAGCAGGAAGAGCTCCTCGCCGGTGGCCACCATCGGGAGCACCGTCCGCCCGGTCACCCGCTCCGGGGCCTGCGCCTCGGGGGCGCGGAAGGTCCAGATCGGCACAGGCCCCTCGACCGCCGACGACCGCTCCGGCTCGTCCCCGGCACGGCCCCACCACCAGGCGGCCGCTCCGGCGGCCGCCAACCCGGCTCCACCGAACAGCAGTTGACGCCGCGACGGGCGGGAGGACCGCGGCTCCGCCGCCAACTCCTCGGCCCCGACGCCGGATCCGTCCCCCTCGGGCTCGTCGAAGACGATCGAGCCGACCTGCTCGCCAGCGGTCACCGCAGCCCCCTCGTCCGTCCGCGACCGGTCCAGACCTGGAGGATAACCCGCACCCGATAGGGTCGGACCGAGGGGACGGCCGACGATGCTCGTCTCGCGTCCGGCACCGTTCCACAGAGAGGCCCGCCCGCACCATGAGCCCCGAGCCCACGTACCTCGTCCTGCCCGGCTTCCAGAACTCCGACCACGACCACTGGCAGAGCGTCTGGGAGCGCACCGACCCGGCCCGGTTCCGGCGCGTCCAGCAGGCCGACTGGGACCAGCCGAAGGTCGGCGACTGGGTCGCCACCCTCGACCGCGCGGTACGGGAGGCCGAGGGCCCCGTGGTGCTGGTCGCCCACAGCCTCGGCTGCACCACCGTGGCCCACTGGGCCGCCAACCCGGACGGCAAGGTGGTCGGCGCGTTGCTGGTCGCCCCGCCGGACATCGACACCGCCGAGGTCCCCGAGCTGGTCAACTTCCGCCCGGTGCCGCTGCGCCCGCTGCCCTTCCCGAGCACCCTGGTCGCCAGCGGTGACGACCCCTGGTGCACCGCGGAGCAGGCCCGCCGGTACGCCGAGGCCTGGGGCTCGCGCCTGGTCGAGGCCGGCGACCACGGCCACCTCAACGCCTCCTCCGGCCTCGGCGACTGGCCGTTCGGCCGCGCCCTGCTGGACGGCCTCACGGCCTGACGTCCGCTCGGACGGTGGGGACCCGGGCCCGGTCCGGCCGGCCCGGCCCCCGCCGACCACCCGGGCGTTCGCAGCCGCCGGGAGCCCCCGACGGTGACCCGCACCACACTTCTCCCCGTGTGAGCCGTGACACACGATCACCACGGCGCCGCCCCTCGGACACCCCGCACCCACAACCGGCACCAGGTCCTCATCCTCCTTTCACAGCGCGGGTGTTCGCGGCCACGGCCGTGACCTGCGCGTTGGCCCGGCCCCCTGCCGAAGGGCCTTCCGGCGTCCACTACGCTCCCCGGAAGCACAGGGGTCCCACAGGTCCCCGGGCGATTTCCGTTATCGGAGCGCGGCCCCCCGATCTCCCATCACGACAGGGCAGTACGGACGGGCCGACGGAGAAGGTGAACCAGGCGGATGGACAGGCAGCACGCCGAACAGACCGGTCAGACGGTGCTTCAGGCACAGGCGGGTGACCAGCGGGCCACGGACGAGCTCATCGGCACCCACCTGCCACTCGTCTACAACATCGTCGGCCGCGCCCTCGGCGGCCACCCCGACACCGACGACGTCGTGCAGGAGACCATGCTCCGCGCCGTCGACCAGCTCCCCGCCCTCCGGGAGCCGAGCAGTTTCCGGTCCTGGCTGGTGGCCATCGCCATGAACCAGATACGCCGCCGCCACCAGGTGCTCCAGCAGGGCCAGCTGCCGATCGACCCCTCCTGGGACTCGGCCGATCCGGGCGCCGACTTCGTCGACCTCACCATCGTCCGGCTCGGCCTGTCCGGGCAGCGCCGAGAGGTCGCCGAGGCCACCCGCTGGCTCGACGAGGGCGACCGCGAGCTGCTCTCCCTCTGGTGGCTGGAGGCCGCCGGGGAGCTCAGCCGCACCGAACTGGCCGCCGCGATGGAGCTGCCCGCCGCGCACGCGGCGGTCCGGGTGCAGCGGATGAAGGGCCAGCTGGAGACCGCCCGGGTCGTGGTCCGCGCGCTGGCCGCCCAGCCCGCCTGCCCGCCCCTGGCCGAACTGACCGCCACCTGGGACGGCGACCCGTCCGCGCTCTGGCGCAAGCGGATAGCCCGGCACGCCCGGGAGTGCGCGTACTGCTCCCGGCAGTGGGAGGGCCTCTTCCCGGCCGAGGGCCTGCTGGCCGGCCTCGCCCTGGTGCCCGTGCCGCCCTCGGTCGACCCCGCCACCCTCCTCGCGGGCCACTCCCTCCTCCCCTCCGACGGCACCTCGGCCACCACCGTGCTGTCCGCCGCGCGCCCGGGCCGGGCGGAGCTGCGCCGCGCGGCCTCCGGCCGGGGCGGCCAGGGCACCACGGCCGGGCGCCACGGCCGCCGGGCCAAGCCCCGCACCCGCCGCCGCGTGCTGACCACCGTGATCGGCACCGCCGTGGTCACGGTCGCCGCCGTCGGCGTGGTCGGCGCCGACCAGGAGCCGCCCGCCCCGGCCCAGGCCTCCGCCCCCCGCATCGACGCCACCTCCGCTCCCGTCCTCCCCTCCCCGTCGGCCTCCACCGACGCCCAGGCCCCCTCGCCGGCCCAGAGCTCGGCCGCACCCACCTCGGCGAGCCCCACGCCGTCCCCCTCGCCCTCGGCCCCGAAGCCGTCCAGCCCGGCCCCCTCGCCGTCACCGTCGACCTCGCCGAGCCGGACCGCCTCCGCCGCCCCCACCACGGCCACCCGCGCCACCTCCTCCGAGCAGCGGGTGCTCGACCTGGTCAACACCGAGCGTGCCAAGAACAACTGCGGCCCCCTCAAGGCCAACGGCAAGCTCCAGGCAGCCGCCCAGGGCCACTCCGACGACATGGCCGCGCGGAACTTCTTCAGCCACACCAACCCCGACGGCAAGGGCCCGCAGCCCCGCATCGAGGCGGCCGGCTACGAGTGGAGCACCTGGGGCGAGAACATCGCCAAGGGCCAGAAGGACGCCGACTCCGTGATGTCCTCCTGGATGAACAGCTCCGGCCACCGCGCCAACATCCTCAACTGCTCCTTCACCGAGATGGGTGTGGGCATCCACACCGGCTCCGGCGGCCCGTGGTGGACCCAGGTCTTCGGCGCCCCCGCCTGACCCTCCCCCGCCGGCCCGGAATACCGTGTGCCGACGACCGGTTCACCGGCTGAGCCCGTTCCCGGCCGCCACCCCGCCGCCCCCGACCCGAAGGACCGATCCCCGTGAGCCTCTACGACATCCCGCTCCGCTCCCTCGACGGCACCCCGACCTCCCTCGCCGACCACAAGGGCAAGGCCCTGCTGCTGGTGAACGTCGCCTCCAAGTGCGGCCTCACCCCGCAGTACGCCGGCCTGGAGCGCCTCCAGCAGCGGTACGCCGACCGGGGCTTCACCGTCCTCGGCTTCCCCTGCAACCAGTTCCTCGGCCAGGAGCCCGGCACCGCCGAGGAGATCCAGACCTTCTGCTCGACCACCTACGGCGTCTCCTTCCCGCTCTTCGAGAAGATCGACGTCAACGGCGAGGACCAGCACCCCCTCTTCGCCGAGCTCACCAAGACCCCGGACGCCGAGGGCATCGCCGGCGAGATCCAGTGGAACTTCGAGAAGTTCGTGATCTCCCCCGACGGCGCCGTGACGGCCCGCATCCGCCCCCGCACCGAGCCCGAGTCCGCCGAGGTCACCACCGCCATCGAGGCGCAGCTCCCCGCCTGACCCGCCCTCACCGCACCCGACGGCCTCCCCGCACCCCCGCCCGGGAGGCCGTCGGCGTATCTCCGCCCGCCCGCCGGTGCCCGTCAGCCGGGCAGCTCCGCGCACAGGCAGCCGACGCCCGGCCCGATCCACTCCCTCCCGGTCCACTCCGGGTGACGCCCGATCAGCAGGGCCCGCACCTCGGCCACCGTCTCGGCCTCGCCCCGCCCGGCCCGGCACCGCCGCCAGGTCTCGTCGCGCAGTTCCCGCAGGTAGTCGCGGACCTCGGCGAGCAGCTCCGGCCCGGCGACCGCGCCGTGCCCAGGGACCACCGTCCGGTGCCCGGCGGCGGCCAGCCGCTCCAGCACCGCCAGCCAGCCGACCCCCGAGACCTCGGTGTCGTGCGGCGGGAACCAGGGGAAGATCGCGAACTGCCCGTTCTCGGCCAGGTCCCCGGTGAACAGCACGCCCGCGTCCGGCACCTCCACCACCTGATCGCCCCGCGTGTGCCCCCGGCCGGTGGGGCGCAGCCGCACGCTGCGCCCGCCGAGGTCGAGCTCGTGGCCGTCGTCCCCGTACACCTGGTCCGGCGTCGGCAGCACCACGCCGTCCAGGCGGCGGGCGACCGTCTCGCCCAGGCCCCGGAACATCTCCAGGTACCCCGGCCCCCGGGTGCGCAGTTCCTCGGCCTGGGTCCGGTTCACCAGGTAGGTGGCGCTGCCCGCGAACACCGAGGCGCCGAAGGCGTGTTCGGGGTGGAAGTGGGTGGTGGTCAGGTAGAGGCGGCGGCCCCCGGCCACCTCGGCGGCGAGGGCCAGCACCTGTTCGGCGTTGGCGGGGCCGAGGCCGGTGTCGACCACCAGGACGGCTTCGGTGCCGCCGATGACGCCGATGTTGGGGACCAGCGGCACGCCGCCGTCCGGGACCACCAGCAGGTCCGGGGCGATCTCGCGGGCGTCGGCCACCGGCACGGCCGGGTCGGGGAGCGGTTCGTGATCCATGCCCCGATTCCACCGCCGGGGCGGCGCCGCCGTCCAAGACCCGTTCCGCACGGGCCGATGCCCCACGGGTATCGTCGCAGCATGGAGCTGCGGACCCTGCGCTACTTCGTCGCCGTCGCCGAGGAACGCCACGTCGGCCGGGCCGCCGCCCGGCTGCACCTCAGCCAGCCCGCGCTCAGCCGGGCGGTCCGACAGCTGGAGGCCGAGCTCGGCGCCGTCCTCCTGGACCGTTCCCCACGGGGCGTCAGCCCGACACCGGCGGGCGCGGTCCTCCTGACCGAGGCGCGCGAGGTGCTGGACCGGGCGGAGCTCGCCCGCACCCGGGTCGCCGCGGCGGCCGCCCCCGCCGTGGTCACGGTCGGACTCCTCGGCGACGGCACCGACCCGGGCGCCGTCCGCCTCGCCGACGCCTTCCGCGCACGGCACCCGGCCGTCGAGATCCGGATCCGCGAGGCCGACCTCACCGACCCCACCTGCGGCCTGCGCACCGGCCGGGTCGACCTCGCCCTCACCCGCGGCCCCTTCGACACCACCGGCCTGACCGTCCGTCAACTGCGCACCGACCCGGTCGGCGCGGTGCTCCGCAGCGACGACCCCCTCGCCCACCGCGACCACCTCACCCTGGCCGAGCTGGCCGGGCGCACGTGGTTCCGCTTCCCGGAGGGCACCGACGCCCAGTGGGCCGCCTACTGGAGCGGCGGCGAGCCCCGGTCCGGGCCGGTGGTCCGGGCCGTGCAGGAGTGCCGCCAGGCCGTGCTCTGGAACGGCACGGTCGGCCTGACCCCGCTCGGCCACGCCCTGCCGCCCGGCCTCACCGCAGTCCCGCTCCCCGAGGTCGAGCCCAGCCCGGTGGTGGTCGCCTGGAACGAGGACGACCCGAACCCACTGCTCCGCTCCCTGCTCCGGATCGCGGCCACCGCCTACCGGAACGGGTGATCCGACGTCAGGCCTCGCCGGGGTGCCAGGCGGGCCACTCCCACGGGCGGTCCGCCCAGTGCACCCGGATCGGGTCGTGCGGGGTCGAGCTCGGGGAAGAGCTGGAGCGCCCTCGGCTCGAACTCCTCCGGGGCGAGCGGCTCCCAGCCCGTCCCCCGGAAGTGCACCAGGCGGTAGCGGCTGTCGGTGCGGAACTCGGCCACCTCGACGAGGACGGTGGGGGTCTCGTGTGCGCTCATACCACCCACCATCGACCGCGCCCACCCGCACCGCATCCCCGGCCACCGCCGTACGGCGGAGCGCACCGCCCGGCCCGCTCCGTCGTTGAGCACCACGGTTGCCGCCATCTGGCGGACCGTCAGGGAGGCGCAGCGGTGGAGGTGCAGCGGTGAACGAGCAGTGGCAGGCCCCGTGGCAGTACGAGTGGGAGCGCCAGCCCCCACCTCCGCCCACCCACCCGTGGCAACCCCCGGTCACCCCGTTCCCCGTACCCCCGCCCCCTCCGGCGCACCGGAACCGCCGCCGCGCCGCCTGGGCCGCCGGCGCGGTCGGCGTCGTCAGTCTGCTGGCCCTCCTCCCGGGGGCCTGCTCCTCCGACCAGGCCCCCACCGCCGCCGTCCTCAACTCCCCCGAACCGAGCCCGGTCACCTCCCCCACCCCGATCCCGCTGCCGCCCCCACCATCGCTCCCCGCCCTCACCCCTCTCCCGTCCCCGACCCCGAGCCCCTCCTCCACCCGCTCCACCCCACCCCCGAAACCCCGTCAGCCCCGCTCCCCCAAGCCCTCCGCCTCCCCCAAGCCCCCCGCCTCCGCCAAACCGTCCCCCAGCCCGCCCCTGCTCGCCGCCCTCGGCATCTGCTCCCAGGCCGAACAGCTCGGCCAGTGGCCCCCCGGCTCCGAACAGGCCCGCATCTGCCGCGCCCTCTACGGCGGCTGACCCGCATCCTCGGCATCTGCGATGATCACCGCATGAGCGAGGACCCGTGGGACGACCTGCCCTGCATCGAGCAGGCCTTCATGATCAATGCCTTCGAGATCGACATCCTCCCGGGAGCCCGGGGTGATTTCGACGAGGCCGACCAAGACCGGCCGGTCGGCGAGATCGCCGCGGTCCTGCTCGCCCTCGTCGACCGCGGATGGGTCGAGGTCCGACGGATCGTGCCGTGGGTCTCGCCAGACGGCCGCATGGGTTACGGGCACGGAGATCTGGTGCCGCGCGATCACCTGGAGACGGTCCTGCAGGACGAGGCGAGCTGGGAGTACCCGGACGACGGCGACTGGATCGGTGCGCTGACCCTGGTCGAGACCGAGGCCGGCCGGAGGATCACCCGCAAGGCCCCGTAGGGCCGCGGTCGAGGGCCGGCACCGGGGCGCGGAGCTCCAGCCGGGTGTCGGCCGTGCTGGCCAGGTACCAGTGGCCGCCGACCAACGCCAGGCGGTAGTACGGGTCCTGGGGGTCGACGTCGACGAAGGCGGTGTCGGTGCCGCACAGCACGTCCACGCCGTGCCGCTCCGCCAGACGTGACGCGATCCGCAGGTCGGGGTGGGCGCCGAGCCCGCAGTCGTCCCCGGCCAGCACGTCCAGGGAGAGCGGCCACGCGGGGTCCTCGTTGGCCACCAGGCCCACCCAGGCGTCTCCGGTGAGGTCCGGCGGTCCGCCGTCGTCCGGTTCGACCACGATCCGCAGCCCCGGCAGGACCGCCGCCTCGAACACGGCACGCACCTCGGCGGGGGTGAGCTCCTGTGACACGGTGATGCTGAACATGACCGTCACCGAACCACACCGCACCGCCCCCGCCGCACCCCGGACGACACCTGGTGGCGCCGGCGCCAGGCTCGCCGCCGTCACGAGGTGTTCATGCCGCGTTGACACCCGAGCGGACCTCGGCGACGCCGTCAGTCGAAGACGCGCACCCTGCGCCGGTCCGGCGGCAGCAGCAGGACCTCCAGCGCCTCCGCGCAGGCCCGCACCCGCGCCAGGAAGGAGGGCAGCCGGGCATCGGTGAGCACGTCCGGCGTGGACCGCAGCGCCAGGGCGAACCGCGCCCGGCCCGTCGAGTCCAGGACCGGGACGCCCAAGGTCCGGACGCCGTAGGCGGATTCACCGTCGTTCACGGCGTAGCCGACCGACCGGACCAGGTCGAGTTCCGCGGCCAGCGCGGCCCGGTCGACGATGGTGCGGTCGGTCTGCGCGGTCAGCGGCGGGAGTGCGGTGAGGTCGTCCTCGCCCGGGCCGGCCCAGGCCAGCAGGACCTTGCCGAGCGCGGTGGAGTGCAGCGGACGCCGCAGCCCGAGACCGGTGCTGGGCTGGATGGAGGCGCCGACCAGGATCACCGCGTGGTCGCCGCTCCGGATCGCCAGGTCGGCCGCGGCGCCGGTGGCGGTCGAGAGGGCCGCCAACTCCGGTGTGGCGCGGTGCAGTCCGCGTTGGTGCAGGGAGAGCTGGCCGAGCTCGGCGACGGCCGGGCCGAGCCGGTAGCGGGAGGTGCGGTCGCTCTGCTCCAGGAACCCGGCCGCGACCAGGGTGCGGGCCAGCCGGTGCGCGGTGGAGACGGAGAGCTCCATCTGCCGGGCCAGGTCGGAGGCGCTGAGTTCGCCCGTGTTGTCCCGGAAGCAGTGCAGCAGTCCCAGCGCGCGGGTGACCGCCTGGGCCCCGGCGGGGGCGTCCGTCGTCGTCATGTCCCCAGCATGCGAACGCTGCCACCATCTGGCAACCATTGCCGCAGTGTGAACGCGAGTTGCACCACCTGACGGCTCTGCCAACAGATGGGTTCCCACCATGTGGCAGCCTTGCCCCGGCCGCCCGCTCCGTGCCAACCTCCAGTCACCAGGCCGCCGGGACCGGAAAGGAGCAGCACGATGACCATCGCTCGACCGCTGCGCCCGGCCCTCTCCCGCTGTTGTCGCTGACCCTCCCGCGACCGCTCCGCCCCTCCGCCTTGCCGCGTGGTGAGAACCCCGTGCGCCAACGCGTCACCACACTCTGGGAGTTCCGTCCATGGACCGACTCTGGTTCACCCGCTGCCCGGTGCCGACCGCCACCGGCATCGCCGCCGACCGAGGCCGACTGGCCGAGGAGTTCGCCCCGGACGGCATCACCGTCCGGTCGCTGCAGGAGGCCTCCGCCGCCGAGGCCGCCGACCACCACTTCACCCACGCCCTGGACGGGCTGTTCCGCGAGGGCGGCAACGTGCCTGCCCTGTGGGCCCGTTCGGGAGGCGAGCAGACCAGGCTGATCGGGCTGACCTGGATCGAGGAGCGGCAGTCGGTGCTGGTCCGGGCCGGTCGCGACCTCAGCGGGCCGGCCGCGCTGCGCGGGCTGCGGCTGGCCGTCCCCGTGCATCCGGTCGGGATCGACTTCTGGCGGGCGATGGCACTGGCCGGCTTCGCCGGTGCGCTGGCCTCGGCCGGACTCACCCTGGCCGACGCCGAGTTGACCGAGGTTCCGGGCTCCCCGGTCGGCCAGTGGGAGGGCGAGCTGACCGCCCTGCGGGAGGGCCGGGTGGACGCCGTCTACGTGAAGGGTGCGCTGGCGGTCGAGGCGGCCGAGCGCTTCGGGGCCGTGGTGGCGATCGACCTGGACGCCCTGCCGGACCGCCGGCACCGGGTCAACAACGGCACCCCGCGCCCGATCACCGTGCACCAACGCCTGCTGGAACAGCGCCCGGACCTGGTCGCCCGCTTCCTCGCCGTCCTGATCGAGTCCGCCGAGTGGGCCCGTGACCGGCCGGCCGAACTGGCCCGTATCCTGAGCGCCGAGACCGGCGCGGGGGCCTCCGGAGTGGCCGGCGCCTACCGCCCCGAGATCGGCCACTCACTGCAGATCGACCTGTCCGACGAGCGGTTGGACCTGCTGGCGCAGCAGGAGCGCTTCCTCTCCGCCCAAGGCTTCCTGCCCGCCCCGGTGGACGTCCGGAGCTGGGTCGACCCGGCCCCCCTGGCGCGGGCCCGCGCCCTGCTCGACTCCCGCCGCTCCTCCCTCCCCCGCCACGGCAACTGACCCGCTACCAGAATGCGAACCTTCATGAACTCCCGCTGGCTCCCGTCCGCCGCGCTCCTCACCGCCGCCCTGCTCGGCCTGGCCGCCTGCAGCTCCACCAGCGGTGGTGCGACCGGCGACAAGGCCGCCCTGATCGAGGTCCGGATCCCCGAGGACGGCAACTCCGGTCTGCTCGCGCTGGCCAAGAAGGACGGCTCGCTGGACGCGGCGCTGGCCGAGGTGAACGCCAAGGTCGTCTGGACCGGCACCGCCGGGGCCTTCGCCCCCGCCGCTCAGCAACTCGACGCCGGTGCGCTGGACTTCGCCCAGGGCTCGATCACCTCCGCCACCGCCGCACTGGCCGCCTCCCCGGGCTTCAAGCTGTTCGCCGCCGTCGCCCCCGACGCACTCGGCGAGGGCATCCTGGTCAAGAACGACTCCGGCATCACCACCGTGAAGGACCTGGTCGGCAAGAAGGTCGCGGTCTGGCACGGCGGCACCAGCGAGTACCTGCTGCTGAAGGCGCTGAAGCAGAACGACATCCCGGCCGACCAGGTCGAGCGGGTCTACCTCCAGCCCAACCAGGCCGCCCCGGTCTTCAACTCCGGCCAGGTGCACGCCTGGTCCACCTGGGGCACCTACTCCGTCCCGCAACTCGCCGACCGCAACGCCCGTTTCCTGGTCAACGGAGGCCAGGTCGGCTCGGAGAACTACGCGGTCTGGACGGTGCGCACCAAGTTCGCCGACGCCCACCCCGCCGTGGTCAAGGCGCTGTACGAGTACCTGCACGCGTCCGGCCTCAAGCTGCAGGCCGACCCGGGCGCCTACCTGAACGTGAAGACCGCCTCCGGGCCGGAGGCGGTCAGTGCCGCCCAGCGGGAGATCCAGATCCCGTTCGACAAGGCCCGGGGCGTCGCCGAGCCGATCACCGAGGCCGATCTGAACCGCTTCCACACGGTGGCGCAGTTCTTCGCCGACCAGCAGATCATCAAGGGCTTCTTCGACGTCAAGCCGTACCTGATCGACGTCACCACCCTTCCCGGGAGCGCCGGATGAGCAACGGCCTGCTGGTCACCCCCCGCCCCCGCACCCCGCCCGCCCGCGCCGGCCCGGCACCGCCCTCGCCCTGCGCGCCCTCGGCCCCCTGGTGGTCCTGCTCGCCTGGTACGCCGCCTCGGCCACCGGTCTGCTCACCGACGACCTGCTGGCCTCTCCCGGCGCCGTGCTCCAGGCACTGGGCGAGCTCTGGTCCTCCGGTCAGCTGGGCGACGCGCTCACCGTGTCCCTGGGCCGGGCCGGCACCGGTCTGCTGATCGGCGCGAGCACCGGCCTCGCGCTCGGCGTGCTGACCGGCTTCTCCCGGATCGGCGAGGAACTCGTCGACTCCACCGTCCAGTTGCTGCGCACGATCCCGTTCCTCTCGCTGGTCCCGCTGTTCATGGTCTGGTTCGGCATCGGCGAGACCGCCCGGGTGGTGCTGATCGCGGTCGCCACCAGCTTCCCGATGTACGTCTCCGCCTCGGGCGGGGTGCGCAACACCGACCGCAAGCTGATCGAGGCGATGCGCAGCTTCGGGATGGGCCGGGCCGCCCTGGTCCGCGAGGTGGTGCTGCCGGGCGCCCTGCCCGCGCTGCTCTCCGGCCTGCGGCTCTCCATGACGCTCAGCGTGATCGCGCTGATCGCCGCCGAGGAGATCAACTCCACTGCCGGGATCGGTTACTTGATGTCCACCGCGCAGGAGTACTCGCGCACCGACGTCCTGACCGTCTGCATCCTGGTCTACGCCCTGATCGGGCTGATCGCGGACGGGCTCGTCCGCCTGCTGGAGCGCCTGCTCATGCCGTGGCGCACCCAAGGAGCACAGCGATGACCACGACCGTTCCCGACGGCACCGCCGTCCACCTGCGCGGCCTGCGCCGGACCTTCGGCGACCGGCACGTGCTGGACGGCCTGGACCTGGACCTGGCCCGCGGCGAGTTCCTGGCGCTGCTCGGCGCCAGCGGCACCGGCAAGACCACGCTGCTGCGGATCCTCGGCGCGCTGGACCGCCACGACGCGGGCACGGTGCTGGTGCCCGAGGCCCGCACCATCGTCTTCCAGGAGCCCCGGCTGGTTCCCTCCAAGAAGGTGCTGGCCAATGTCCTGGTCGGCCTGCCCCGGGGCGCGGCCGGCCGGGAGACCGCCCTGCGCGCGCTGACCGAGGTCGGGCTGGAGCGTCACGCCGAGGCCTGGCCCGCGACGCTCTCCGGCGGCGAGGCCCAGCGGGTCGCGCTGGCCCGGGCCCTGGTCCGGGAGCCCGAACTGCTGCTGCTCGACGAACCGTTCGCCGCGCTGGACGCGCTGACCCGGCTGCGGATGCAGGACCTGGTCGGCGAACTCTGCCGGGCCCACCGCCCGGCCGTGCTGCTGGTCACCCACGACGTCGAGGAGGCCGTCCGGCTGGCCGACCGGGTGGCCGTGCTGCGCGACGGGAAGCTGGTCACCGACGAGCGGATCCCGTTCGACCACCCGCGCGACCCCGCCGACCCGGCCTTCGCCGAGCTCCGCCGCCGCCTGCTCGCCGACCTCGGCGTGCACACCCCCCTCGTCACCCCGTCTGCCTCTGGAGCGCACTGAATGACCGTCAACATCGGCGTGCACAACGCGAACCCGTCCCTCTACCACCTGTCCCGCCTCGGCCTGCTGGAGGCCGCCCTCGTCCCGCTCGGCGAGACCGTGGCCTGGCACCAGGTCGGGGGCCTGGACACCGCCGCCGCGCTGGCCGACGGCACCATCGACTTCGGCGGCACCGGCTCCACCCCGCCGCTCTCCGCCCAGGCCGCCGGGCACGACCTGGTGTACGCCGCCGTCTCCGCACCCCGCCCCGGCCACGGCGCACTGCTGGTCGCGGCCGACAGCCCGATCCGCACCGTCGCCGAACTCGGCGGCCGGACCGTCGCGTTGGCCATCGGCTCCTGGCAGACCCACTTCACCGCCAAGGCGCTGGCCGGCGCCGGGCTCGGCTACGGGACCGACATCACCGCCCGGCGCTCCGACGCCGACTCGTACGAGGACCTGCTGGCCGGCCGGATCGACGCCTGGGTGGCCCAGGGCGCGGAGCTGGCCGCCGCCCGGCGGGCCGGTACGGTCCGCACCCTCGCCGAGGCCGGGGACGTGATCACCGACCGGTCCGTCTTCTTCACCCGCCGGGACTTCGCGGCCACCCGCCCCGAGCTGGTCTCGGTGATCGTGACCGCCCTCGCGGAGGCCGACGCCTGGGCCGCGAGCCACCTGGACGAAGCAGCCGCGATCGCCGCCGCCGACCAGGGCGGCAGCACGGCCGACTGGCGCGAGGCGCTCGCCGCCCTGCCCTGGACCCTGGAGCCGGTCTCCGCCGCCTTCCTGGCCGAGCAGCAGGAGGCCGCCGACATCCTGACCGCGGCCGGTTTCCTGCCCACCCCGATCACCGTCGCCGACGCCGTCCTCGGAGCCCGCTGATGCCCACCCCCGAAATCCTCTGGTACGTCATCCCGCGCGAAGGCGCCTTCCCCTGGGAGCCCGAGGGCCGCCGCTCCGTCGACCTGGCCTACCTCCAGCAGCTCGGCGTCGCCGCGGACCGCCTGGGCTACGACGGCGCGCTGTTCGCCACCGACCTCTACGACGTCTGGCCGCTGGCCAGTGCGCTGGCCGCCGTGACCCGCCCGAGCTTCAAGCCGCTGCTGGCCGTGCACCCCGGGCTGATCTCGCCGACCCTGCTGGCCAAGATGGCACTGAGCTTCAGTCAGCTGTTCGGCCCCGACCGGCTCCGCTTCAACGTGGTGAACGGCTCCACCGAGCAGCTCCGGCAGTCCGGTCTGCACCTGGAGCACGACGAGCGCTACCTGCTGAGCGCCGAGTACTGGTCGATCGTCAAGCGGCTGACGGCCGGTGAGGTCTTCGACCACAAGGGCAGGTTCTACGACCTGCCGGGCGCGGGCAGCTCGCTGCGCGAACTCGCACCCGTCCAGGGCGGCCGTCACACTCCGCTCTGGTTCGGCGGCTCCTCCGCCCCCGGCATCGAGATGGCCGCCGAACACGTCGACGTCTACCTCACCTGGGGCGAGCCCCTGGAGCAGCTCCGGCAGAAGCTCGACCTGGTCCGCGCGCGGGCCGCCGCCCACGGCCGGACGCTGCGGCTCGGCCTGCGCCTGCACCTGATCGTCCGGGACACCGAGGAGCAGGCCTGGGCCGCGGCCGACCACCTGCTCGACGTCACCAGCCAGGCCACCTACACCCGGATGCTCGGCAACGGCGCCGAGGACGGCGTCGGCTGGCAGCGCCAGTTCCGCCAGCACGGCGGACGGGTGCCGCACCACGCGCGCGAGTTGGAGACCCACCCCAACCTCTGGCCCGGCATGAGCCTGTTCCGCCCCGGCCCGGGCACCGCCGTGGTCGGCAGCACCCGGCAGGTGATCGAGCGCCTCCAGGAGTACCGGTCCCTCGGCGTCGACACCTTCATCCTGTCCGGCAACCCGCTGCTGGAGGAGGCGTACCGGGTCGCCGAGACCGTGCTGCCCGCCCTGCGAGAATGACGGTCGGGTACGACCCACCGTCGGCCCGTCCGCCCGAGCAGGAGGCTCCATGCCCACGTCCACCGCCACCGTGTTCCGTGACGTCCGCCCGTTCGGCGAGGGCGGGCCCGTCGACCTGGTGGCCGTCGGCGGGGTACTGACGGACCGAGTGCCGGCCGGCGCGGCGGTGGAGTACGTCGAGGGCGGCGGGCGGATCGCGCTGCCGGGGCTGGTGGACGCGCACATCCACCCGGACAAGACCGCCTGGGGCGAGCCCTGGTACAGCCGCCGGCCGGCCGCCGGGCTGCCCGAGTACGTGAAGGGGGACGTGGAGCTGCACGACTGGCAGCGCACCTCCCTCGCGGACCGCGCCACCCGCCTGCTGGCCAACGCGGTGGCCCGCGGCACCCGCGCCGTCCGCGCCCACGTGGACGTGGCGCCGGCGTACGGGCTGGAGGCGGTGACCGGTCTGGCCGAGGCGCGCGAGCGGCTGCGCTCCGCCCTCGACGTGCAGATCGTGGCCTTCCCGCAGCACGGGGTGCGCCGCGAGCCCGGGGCGGGGGCGCTGCTCGCGGAGGCGGCGGCGAGCGGGCTGGTGGACGCGGTCGGCGGGCTCGACCCGGCGGGGTTCGACGGGGTGGACGGCGGCGAGGGCCCGGCCCAGCTCGACCAGGTCTTCGCGCTCGCCGAGCGCCACGGCCTCCCGGTCGACGTCCACCTGCACGACCGCGGCGAGCGCGGCCTGGCGCCGCTGCGCGACATCGCCGCGCGGACGAAGGCGGCGGGGCTGCAGGGCCGCGTCGTGGTCAGCCACGCGTTCTGCGTCCCGGAGCTGACGGGCCGTGCGCTGGAGGAGCTGGCCGAGCTGCTGAGCGGTGCGGGCGTCGGGCTGACCACGGTGGCCCCCTCCGCCCACCAGGTGCTTCCGTTCCGCCGGCTGCAGGCCGCGGGCGTCCGGGTGGGTCTCGGCTCGGACGGCGTGCGGGACTCCTGGAGCCCGTTCGGCAACGCCGACATGCTGCACCGCGCCCACCTGCTCGGCTGGACCACCGACGCCCGCACCGACCGGGACCTGACCGAGTGCTTCGACCTCGCGGCCACCGGCGGCGCCGAGCTGCTCGGCCTCCCGGCCGCCACCCTCGCCCCCGGCTCCCCGGCCGACTTCTTCCTGGTCGAGGGCGAGTGCCTGCCCCAGGTGGTGGTGGACCTGCCCGCCCGTGACCTGGTGGTCAAGGGCGGGCAGGTCGGCGCCCGCGAGGGGCGGATCACCGGCTGAGCGGGGCTACGGCAGCGGGAGGCTGACGACCTGCGGGTCGTGGTCGCTCAGCTGGGTGCCGAACTCGCTGTTCAGGTGGACGATGTCGTACGCGTACGGGGTGGCCGCCAGGGCTCCGGAGACCAGGATGTGGTCGAGGACCTGGGAGTTGCCCTCGTACACGTAGGTGTAGCGCTCGGCCGCCGGCAGCGTGCGCGGCAGGTCGGTCAGCGCGCCGCCCGCCGTCAGGATGTCGGCGGTCTGCGAGAACTCGAAGTCGTTCAGGTCGCCGAGCACCACCACCGAGGCGGCCGGGTCGACGGCGAGCAGCTGGTCGGTGAAGGCCTTCACCACGCCCGCCTGGGCGGTGCGCTGGGTCTCGGAGGAGCGGCTCGGCGGCTGGTAGCGGCCGAACAGGGGCTGGTCACCGCCCTTGGAGTTGAAGTGGTTGGCGATCACGAAGACGGGCCTGCCGTGCCAGCTGAACTCCCCGGCCAGCGGCTTGCGGCTGGACGCGAAGGCGGAGTTGCCGGGGTCGATCCAACCCGGGGAGTAACTCAGCGCGGGCGTACCGGAGTTGTTGACCACGGCGGTGGCGGTGGTGGCTCCGGCGCCGGGGCGGTCGGTGAAGCTGAGACCGCGGTCAGTGCGGTAGAGGAACACCTGGCGGATGTTGCCGCCGGGCTCGCCGCCGTCCTGGTCGTTCTGCGGGTTGATCTGGCGGTAGGAGTAACTCGGTCCGCCCGCCGCCGAGATGGCGGCGGTGAGCTTGGTGATGGTCTGGTCGGCGGCGGTCACGCCGTTGTCGGTGGCGCCGTTGTTGTCCTGGATCTCCTCCAGGGCCAGCAGGTCGGGGGCGCGCAGGTTGCCGACCACGGCGCCGGCCAGGCCGTCGAACTTGCTCTGCGGGTCGCTCGGGTCGAGGTTCTCCACGTTGAAGGTGGCCACGTTGAGGGTGCCGGCCGCCGGGGCGGGGGTGGTCTCCCTCACCAGGCCGCCGGGGCTCACCACCGGCGTGGCGGTGACCAGCAGCTTGAAGTTGCCGAAGGAGTAGTCGAGCACCCCGACGGTGGCCCCGGTCAGCGTGTCGCCGGTGTCGGCGGCCGGGGTGGGCGCCAACGCGTCGTCCAGCAGCACGCGTTCGGGGTTGAAGTCGCCCGCCTGGATCACGATGCCGCCGCGCGCCGTCCGGGTGGCGCTGCCCGCCGGGACGACGGGTATCTCGCCGACGGAGCTGCGCGGGCCGACCACGGCGGCGTCGCTCAGCTGGAGCCGCATGCCCTCCAGTGACTCCCAGAAGTCGATGCCGTCGGTCGTGGGCTGGAACGAACCGCCGGTCTCCACGTCGCCGTTGGCGTCGTCGTCGATCACCGCGGCGGGCGGCACCCGGCCACCTGTGCCGACCACCACCGGAGCGGGCAACGCGGCGCCGTGGGCGACCAGGGCGACGGTGGGCGAGGTGAGCTCCGTCGTGGTCAGGTTGTTGGTGCCACCGGTGCCGCCGGGCCGGTACTCGGCGACGGTGCCGCCGACCGTGACCGAGTCGGCGACGGCCACGGTGGGCGCCGAGGCGGTGTAGACGAACACGGCCTCACTGGTCGCCGGATCGGCGTCCGGGTTCGGGTCCTGGAACCAGAAGCCGGTCGCGGACACCGCCGTGACGACCCCCGGCAGACCGCTGACGGACTGGCCGGTCTTCGGCGAGCGGTGCGCGGCGCCCTGCACGTCGCGGATCCGGGCCGAGCCGCCTCCGCCGCCGTTGTAGGAGGAGTTCCGCGGGTTGGGCGAAGTCACGGCGAAGTCAGCCGAGTTGGCGTCGGTGTCGGTGGCGCCGCCACCGGACCGCACGGCGGCGGTGGTGTTGGCGAGGGCGCCGGTCGGCGAGCCCTCGGCGGAGCTGGCGCCGCTGCCGTAGCCGACGAAGTCCCGTACGCCCGGCTTGGTGGCACAGCCGGTGGAGCAGGTCAGCGCGGTGGCGTTGGTGACCAGGGCGACCTTGCCGGTGGTCGCGCTCATCGCGATGGTGCCGGTGCTGTCGGGGGTGGGCAGCGCGGCGCCCGCACCGCTGCCGGCGGCCTCGCGGACCAGGTGGTAGCGGCCGGGTGCGATGGTGCCGGAGAGCGCCGTGGTGGACCAGGACGATCCGGTGGACGAGGCGTACTGGACGGTCCAGCCGGACAGCGAGACGGTAGCGGACCCCCGGTTGTAGAGCTCGATGAAGTCATGGGTGTACGGGGCGCCGGAGTTGCCGCCACCGCCGTACACCTGGCTGATCACGACGTCCGGGGAGACCGCTTGGGCGGTCTGGCCGGGCAGGGAGAGCAGGGCGCCCAGCACGGTGGCGGCACTGGCCGCCGCCACCGTGCGTGGCCGCCGGAGCGACCGGATACGACGCGACATCGGGTGTCCTCCTGAGGAGCCGACGAGGGACGGGGACGGTACGGTCAGCACTCCTCCCCCGTCTTCCCCCGCTGACACCGACGCCCAGGCGTACGCCGGACGAACAGCCGGCGTGCTCACCTCACGGCAGCAGCCCGGCCGTCCGCAGGTCCAGGTCGATCCGCGGCGCCAGCGTCGCCGCCAGGGTCGAGGTGATGTGGCCGGTGTCCCGGTAGAGCAGCACCCCCTCACGGGCCGGCGGGCACTCCCCTTCGCCCGGGCAGAGCAGGGCGCGGTAGTCCAGCACGGTGACCCCGTACTTGGTGGCCAGGCCGTCGGTGAGCAACGGCTCGGGCAGCAGGGCCTGTTCACGCGAGAAGGTGCAGGTCTCGCCGGAGGCCAGGCAGACGGGGACGTCCTTGCCGGGCATCGGGGTGTCGGCCAGGTAGGCGACCGGCGCCCCGACGGCCTTCAGCCGCTCCAGGGCGGTGGCCCAGCCGGCCGAGCGCTGCTCGGCGCTGCCGAAGCGGTTCAGGCCGGCGACCACCACCAGGCGGGGCTTCGGGCCAGTGGCCAGCCGGGTGAGGGTGTTCTCCCGCCAGCGGTCGCACTCGGTGTACTCGCGGCCGAGCACCTCGTCCCGCACCGTCATGGTGGGCAGCGGGCAGCCGGGCTTGACCAACACCTCCAATGCCCAGCCGCGTTGGCGCACCACCGAGAGCAGCCCGGCCATCCACTGCCCGGCGTGCGAGTCGCCGAGCAGCACCACCCGGTCCGGGGAGCGGGTGTCGCCGAACAGGCAGGGCGGGCTCTGATCGGCCGTCAGGGCGATCTGGCAGTCGCCGGCCGGCGGGTGGTCGGTCCGGGCCCGGGCCAAGGTCGGGGTCAGACCGGTGAGTTGGACGCCGGGTGCGAGCAGCAGCGGGCCGCTCGGCGCACCGGCCGGGATCACCACCACGGCGTCCGGGTCGCCGAGGGCGCGCACGGCCCCGCCGCCCAGGGTGAGCCCGGCGATCAGCGGGACGGTGAGGGCCACCGCGCCGACCGACAGGCCCTTGCGCGGGGCGTTGGAGCGGCCGCGCCGCAGCGGCCTCTCGACGTAGCGCAGGGTCAGCCAGGCGGGCAGCGCGGAGCCGAGCGCGAGGGCGACCGTGACGGCCAACGGCAGGGCGCCGTACCGGGCCTGGGCCAGCGTCAGGACCGGCCAGTGCCAGAGGTACCAGGCGTACGACAGGCGGCCGGCGGCCCGCAGCGGCGGGCTGGCCAGCAGCCCGCCGGCCTGGTACCAGCGGCCGGTGCCCGGGCCGCTCAGCAGCAGGGCGGCGGTGCCGAGGGCCGGCAGCAGGGCCGCGCTGCCGGGGAAGGGGGTGGCGCGGTCGTAGAGCAGGGCGGCCGTCAGCACCGCGGCCAGGCCGAGCCAGCCGAGCAGGGTGGAGCCGAACAGGCGGCGCCGGTAGAGCAGGGCGGCGGCCCCGCCGATCGCGAACTCCCAGAGCCGGGTGGCGGTGGAGAAGTAGCCGAGCGGCGCGGCGTCGGCGGTCCAGCGCAGGCAGAGCAGCAGCGACAGCGTGCCGACCAGCAGCGTGACGGGCCAGACGGCCGGGCGGCGGCCCTTGGCCAGCAGCAGGACCAGGCCGCCCCAGAGCAGGTAGAACTGGTTCTCCACGCCCAGCGACCAGAAGTGCAGCACCGGGCTCGGGTCCCGGGTGGCGGTCAAATAGTCGGTCTGCTGCCCGGCGAACCGCCAGTTGGCGAACTGCCCGGCGGCAGCCAGCAGGTCACGGGCCAGGTCGGCGCCGCGCAACGGGTCCAGCAGCAGCCAGCCGCCCAGCGCGGTGGCGGTCAGCACCACGGCGGCGGCGGGCAGGATGCGGCGGGCACGGCGAGCCAGGAAGTCCCGCAGGGCGAGCGGGCGGGGGCCGGCCAGCAGGCCGGTGATGAGGAAGCCGGAGAGGACGAAGAAGACGTCCACGCCCACGTAACCGCCGCTCAGGGCGGGGACTCCGGCGTGGAAGGCGAGCACCGTCAGCACGGCGACGCCGCGCAGGCCCTCGATGTCGGGGCGGAAGGGTGCGGCGCCGCTGCGCGGTGCGGGCGGCGCGGGGGCCGTTCTGGTCGGCCGGGTCAGGGTGATCAGGTCGGACACGGTGGTGCTCCTTGCGACGGCTGCGGTGGGTGTTACCGCCGGGCCCATGGGGGTGGGCCTCCCGGCGGCCGTTCCCGCGCCGGTGGGGCGACGCGCACGGAGGTGCTGAGGGTGTGGTGGTGCTGAGGGGTGTGGTGGCGCTCAGGGTGTGTCGGTGCTGAGGGCCGGTCAGAAGAGCGGGTCGGCCCAGCCGCTGGCCAGCAGGGCGGTGAGCGCGAGCACGGCGGTGACCGCGAGCGCCTCGGGGCGCCCGAAGCTCTCCGCGCCGGCCTCCGTGGGGGCCCGCTTCGGCCCGCGCACCTGGTCCTCGCCGCGCAGCAGCGCCCAGAGCGCGGTGAGCACCGGCACGGTGGTGTACGCGGTGAGCACCAGCAGCCCGGCCAGCGCCCAGTACGGCTGCCAGCCGTGCAGCAGGACGGCCCGCACCAGGCCGACGACGCCGGCGGCCAGGCAGAACGAGAGCCAGAGCACCCCGATCCGGCCGACGGTGCGGCCGAGCGCGGAGCGGCCGGCGATGGCGCCGGTGGGCACCCAGTCGGCACTGCGGCTGCGCAGCGCGTGGCCGAGCGCGATCACGTGGCAGAAGCCGCTGAGGAGTTGGACCCGGGTGACCTCGAACCGCCAGCGGGTACGGGAGGCGGCGGGCAGCAGGGCGAGCGAGACCCAGAGCGGCGGCAGGAAGGGCAGCACCTGCCAGGGCTCGATCCGCTCGGGGGCGAAGAAGAGCAGCAGCAGGGCGGGCAGCGGCACGGCGAAGACGTTCACGGCGCTGCTGAGGTAGCCGAGGATGCCGTTCCAGAAGCAGATCCGGGCGGAGCGGGACAGCGGGCCGCGGTGGAAGTCGGGGTCGCGCAGCAGGGCGAGCGAGCCGAGGCACCAGCGGTACTGCTGGCTGATGAACGCGGACAGGCCGGTGGGCGAGAGGCCCTTGGCGAGCAGGGTGGGCACGTAGCGGGTGCGGTAGCCGTGCCGGGCCAGCGCGAGACCGGTGTAGAGGTCCTCGCTGTGGTCCGACTCGAAGAATCCGCCCGCGAGTTCGAGTGCGTGGCGCCGGTACAGCGCGTTGGTGCCGCAGCAGACGGTGCCGTCCTGGGCGTCCCGGGAGGGCTGGATCCAGCGGTAGAAGATCTCCTGGGTCGCTCCGGCCCCGCGCTCCAGCCAGCTCATCGAGGCGTCGGTGTCGAAGCACTGCGGGCTCTGCACGATGCCGGTCTCGGGCTGGTCGAAGTAGGGCACCAGGTGGTCCAGGAAGTCCTCGCGCGGGCAGAAGTCCGCGTCCAGCACCGCCACCAGGTCGGAACTACCCGCCGCCAGACCGAAGTTGAGGTTTCCGGCCTTCTTGAACCGGCCCCGGTCGGGTCGGCTGTGGTAGCGGAAACCGTACTCCTCGGCGAGGGCTCGGACGGCCGGGTCGTCGGCGTCGTCGAGCACCCGGACGGTCAACTCGCCGTCCCAGCGCACCCGGGAGACGTGCCGGTAGGCGTTCTCCAGGACGGTGAGGGGTTCGCCGCAGGTGGGCAGCAGCAGGTCGACGCTGGGGATCCACCGGCGTCCCCGGCCTGCGGGCCACGGTGGACGGCGCGGTCGCGACCCTCGCCTGGACCGCCCCGAGCGGCGCAACGCCGTGACGCTCGCGATGTGGCGCGCGCTCCCCGGCGTGCTCGACCGGCTGGCCGCCGCCCCCGGGGTGCGCGCGCTGCTGCTGACCGGCGCGGGCGGCACCTTCAGTGCCGGCGCCGACATCGCCGAGCTCTCCGAGGTGTACGCGGACCCGGACCGGGCCGAGGCCTACCACGCGCAGAACGTCGCGGGCCGAGCAGGCGCTGGCCGCCTTCCCGCACCCGACCGTCGCGTGGTGCACGGCCACTGCGTGGGCGGCGGCTGCCAGTTGGCGGTCGCCTGCGACCTGCGCTTCGTCGCCCACGACGCCCGCCTCGGCATCACCCCGGCCAAGCTGGGCGTGGTCTACCCGGCGGTGCCGACCACCCGGCTGGCCCGGCTGGTCGGCCCGGCCCGGGCCAAGTACCTGCCTGTTCTCCGGCGAGTTGGTGGACGCCCGGCGGGCCGAGCTGTTCGGACTGGCCGACGAGGTGCACCCGGCGGCCGAACTGGACGCCCGGGCACACGAGTTCGCCGCGATGCTGGCCACCCGCTCACCGCAGACCCTCGGCGCGGCCAAGGCCGCGCTGGAGGCCGGGCCCGGGTCGAGGACGCCCGCGCCGCCCTCGCCCCCTGGGAGCGGAAGTCCCGCCGGTCCCCGGACGTCCGCGAGGGCCTGGCCGCCTTCCTGGAGCGCAGGCCCCGCGGTTCTGACGGCACGTCACCACGCGGGCACCACCACCTCGGCACCACCGCGCTAGCGGATCGGCATCCCCGAGATGGCCCGGGCGATCACCAGTCGCTGGATCTCGCTGGTGCCCTCGAAGATCGTGTAGATCGCGCTGTCCCGGTGCATCCGCTCCACCGGGTACTCCCGGGTGTAGCCGTTCCCGCCGAGCAGCTGCATCGCCTGCGAGGTCACGTACTTGGCGGTCTCGCCCGCGTAGAGCTTGGACATCGAGCCCTCCGCCGAGGTGAACGGCTGGTTGGTGGCCGCCATCCAGGAGGCCCGCCAGACCAGCAGCCGTGCCGCGTCGATCCGGGTCTTCATGTCGGCCAGCTGGAAGGCCACGCCCTGGTTGTCGATGATCGGCGGCCGAACTGCACCCGGGTCCTGGCGTAGTCCAGCGCCACCTCGTAGGCGGCCCGGGCGATGCCGATGGCCCTGCGCTCCGACGGCCGGGCGGGAGGCCTCGAAGGTGGCCATCGCCGCGTTCTTGCCGCTCTTGCGGGCGCCCTCGCGGCCGGGCCAGGCGCTCGTCGAGCTTCTCCTTGCCGCCGAGCAGGCAGCTGCCGGGGACCCGGACGCCGTCCAGCACCACCTCGGCGGTGTGCGAGGCGCGGATGCCGTGCTTCTTGAACTTCTGACCCTGGCTCAGTCCCGGGGTGCCGGGCGGCACCACGAAGGAGGCCTGGCCGCGGGCGCCGAGCTCCGGGTCCACCGTGGCGACCACCACGTGGACGTGGGCGATGCCGCCGTTGGTGGCCCAGGTCTTGGTGCCGTTGATCACCCACTCGTCCTTGGCCTCGTCGTAGACGGCGCGGGTGCGCAGCGCGGAGACGTCGGAGCCGGCGTCCGGCTCGGAGGAGCAGAAGGCGGCCAGCTTGACGTCCTCGGGGGTGCCGAACATCTGCGGCGCCCAGGTGCCGATCTGCTCGTCGGTGCCGTTGGCCAGCACCGCGACGGCGGCCAGGGTGGTGCCGGTGATGGCCAGGCCGAGCCCGGCGTCGCCCCAGAACAGCTCCTCCATGGCGATCGGGATGCCGACGCCGGAGGGGTCGAAGAACTGCTGGGCATAGAAGTCCAGCGAGTAGATGCCGAGCTTGGCCGCCTCCTGGATGACCGGCCAGGGGGTCTCCTCGCGCTCGTCCCACTCGGCGCGCGCCGGGCGCATCACGTCGGCGGCGAAGCCGTGCAGCCAGTCGCGGACGGCGAGCTGGTCCGGGCCGGGGTCGAGGAGAAGGTGCTCATGCGGGGTGCCTCCGGTCGCGGTGTCGTCCCATGCCGTGGGGTGTTACCCCCGGTAACATGCTCGGAGTCTGCTACTGATTGGTAGGCCTGTCAACGTCCACATCCACCCCCACGCCCAGGGAGCAGCACATGCCGGACGAGCCCGCCGCGAGCAGTTGCTGAACGCCGCCGACCGGGTCGTGCAGCGGGACGGCGGGCGCCAGCATGAACGCCATCGCGGCCGAGGCCGGGATCACCAAACCGATCCTCTACCGCCACTTCGGCGACCGGAACGGCCTGATCAGCGCCCTGACGGAGCGTCACACCAGCGGCCTGCTGGCCGCCGTCCGGGCTGCGCTGAACGAGCCGCTGGAGCGCCGCGACCGGGTGGAGCACGTGCTGGACGTCTACCTGGCCGGGATCGAGTCCCGCCCGCAGGTCTACCGGCTGATCACCCAGGGCGGCGACCAGGGCCGGGCCGCCGGCAGGCGCTGGCGCCCGCGCTCCAGCAGATCGCCGACGAGATCACCAAGGCCGTGCAGGCCCAGGTCGACCTCGGGGCGGACGGACCGCTGCTCTCCGAGACCTGGGGCCGGGCGATCACCGGCATGGTGCTGGCCGCCGGGGACTGGTCGCCTCGGTCGGCTGGGCGCTCGGAGCCGGCGCGGCCTTCTCCGAGGTGTACTCGGGGGCGCTGCCGCGGCTCGGGTCGGCTCGAAGCGCAGCCAGCCCGAGCCGGGGAAGTACAGCTCCGGCCAGGCGTGGTAGTCCTGGCTGCGCACCAGGAAGCTGCCCCGGCCCATGTCGGTGCCGGGCGCGAAGCCGATGGCCACCCGGGCCGGGATGCCGAGCGAGCGGGCCATCGCGGCCATGTGGCCGCGTAGTGCACGCAGAAGCCGGTCTTCTCGCGCAGGAAGCGCTCGATGGCCTCGTTCCCGGTGGCCGCGGCGACCTGGAGGGCTGTAGCGGAACTCGGGGCCGTTGAACCAGGCCTGCAACGCCACGGCCTGGTCGTACGGGTTGTTTCTTGCCGGCCACCACCTTGCGGGCGGTCCTGGGCGACCACCGGCGGCAGGGTGTCCGGCAGGGAGGTGAAGCGGCGGGGCGATCTCGTTCGGGACGGGGCCGGCCGAGCGGAGCTGCTCGGGGGTCGGGCGACGTCCTTGCTGACCACGGAGTACGTGATGCCGTCGGTCTTCTGCCGCCGTCGCCGACCACCGAGCGGGTGTCGGGCTCGTACTTCCAGTCGCCCCGCACGGTGACCGTGTCGGCCGGTAGGGCATCGGCAACCACTCGGTGGAGAGGGTTCTTGGAGATCTTGATGTCGGTGCGGAAGCTCTCGGCCTGGACGTCCTGGCCGAGCCCCTGCGGGTAGGGCATCGGGCTGGGGATCTGCTGGAGGCGCTGCTCGGAGAACTTCCAGGAGACGCCGTCGAAGCTGTCCAGCGCGCCGATCCGCATGTAGAGGTCGGTGGCGTTGGAGTCGGTGCGGAAGGTGAACATCTCGGTGTTGACGTCCTGACGGGTCAGATTGGCCGTCAGGGCCACCACCGGGTTCAGCGAGGTGACGCGGCCGCCCGATCCCTTGCCGAGGCCGCGCGCCGCTCCGTTGCCGTCCCGAACAGGCCGAGGCCGGTCTGCGGGACGATCAGCGGGATCACCACCAGCGCAGGCCAGGGCGAGCAGGCCGACCGGTGGCCGCTGTGCGAGATGGTGCCGCTGCCGTCCTGCGAGGTGCCGTGGAAGACCCCGGCCCCAGCGGGAGAGCCGGTCCTGGCCCTCGGCGAAGAGCAGCAGCAGGTAGCCAGCGGCGGAGAGCAGGAACCACAGCAGGCGTTGTCGGCGCCGTTCAGGCCGGTGCCGACGGAGTACAGCGCGAGCAGCGGCAGCCCGGCCAGCGCGGCCCGGCGGAAGGTCACCGCGAGGGGCGTCGACCAGCACCGCGATCAGCGCCGCCACCGTCGGATACCCTTTTGTCAACCATGGATCACTTTTCCAACTGCTCTCTGGTGGTGCGCTTCCGGAGTGGTTCCGGTTTTCATATGTGGTGTGCGATGGACGTGTAGTCTCCAGCTCTTGTGGGACCGGGTCTTTTCATTGGCCTCCCCCCTTGATGCAGCTGCCGACCGCGTTCCAGCTCGCATCACGGGCCGGCACAGCAAACCAGGTAGTCTCATTTCTAACTGCTGCGAAACGAACACGCAGCAGGAGCATCGATACATGGTAGAGCATGCGGCGCCGACAGTTGGATCGGTCTACCTGGATGGGCGCGCGGAGAAC
>NZ_BAAAYB010000012.1:0-27217 GCF_039535905.1 Kitasatospora albolonga
GCTGTCGAGGAGGTGGGCTGTGGTGGTGCGGTAGGCGTCGGCGAGGCGCTCCAGGTAGGAGGCGGTGCTCTCGTGGGGGATCCGGCCGCACCCGCAGGGCTCCGGCCGTCGGCGGGTTGGTAGGGCTGAGCGGCCGCAGTGTGCGGGGCTGTTCCCGGGCCAGCGGGGGAGGGGTACTCGCGGTGCCGCGTGAGCGTGCCTCGGCCGCTGCGAGAGCCTCCAGGACCAGAGCGCCGGGTCCGTAGTGCGGCCTGACCGGGCGTCTCATCCGACGGGGCGTCACCGGGTATGCCGCGCGGACGTGTTGGCGCGGGGGCTTCGGCGGGCGGGTTGGCGGGGCCGGTAGTGCTCTTCGGCGAGGTGGTCCAGGGCGATGGCGTCCAGGCCGGCACGGGTGATCCTCTCGCGTCCGTCGAGGATGGCGGTGATCGCGGCCCGCCGCAGCAGGCGGGAGAGGCTGCCGATACGCCCCCGCGGTGCGCTCGTGCAGGTAGGGAGCCAGCCGTACGAGGGTGCCGGGGCGGTGGTGTTGCAGGTCCAGGGCCATCTCCATCGCGGCGACCGTCTCGCGGAAGGGCCGGATCAGCACCGTGCCGCCAGCCTTCCCCGCGCCCCCGCTCTCGCCGGCGCTGCTCCCGCTCCTTGCGTCGCCGTCGGCGCTGTTCCTGCCGACGGTGCCTCCCGAGCTGCTTGCGCCTGGCCCCTGCCCGCTGCCGGCCGAACCGCCCTCGGCTTCTCGGCCGTCGCCATCGTCACCCGGCCTTCCCCGGCCGTCACCGAGTCGGCCGCGGTTGCTGCCGTTCCGGTCCCGTTCCGCGGCACCTGCCCTACCCGCACCGGGCCCCATACCGCCGGCCCCGGCCATGCTGGTGCGGGCCACCACCGGCAAGGGGTCGCAGTCGATCAGCCCCGCCCGCCCAGCGAGCTGGGCACCCGCGGTACCGCTGAACAGCGCGGTGGTGGTCACATCGATCCCCGCGTACACGAACGTCGCCGAGATCCGCTCCGTGAGGTCCTTGAGGAAGTCGGCCGCCTCCGCCCCCGTGCTGGTGCGCGGGTTGAGACGGTGGATCTCGTCGATCATCACCAGCCGCACCCCCGCGGTGTTGTACGTGTGGCACACCGACGCGGCGATCTGGGCCTGGGTCATGCGGGCGGAGACGGGGATGCCGAGGTAGCGGGCGAACTCCAGCGCGAGGGCTTTGGCGCTGGCGCCGGGCGGCACCAGCAGGTAGGCGACGGGCACCTGGCTCGCGCCACGGCCGGCCTGCGCCTGCTCGGCCAGATGACAGGTCCGCCCGACCTCCAGCAGCGTGGTGGTCTTGCCCGTGGTCGGCGGCCCGGTGACGATCAGCGAGGGCCTCGCGGTCGCCTGCTGGTAGCGCCCCAGCGCCATCAGGGTCCGCACCTCCACCAACGTCCTGACGACGGCGGGGGTGCGCACCGTCACGAACCGGGAGTGGTAGGCCAGCCGCTCCTCCACGCTGCGCGGCGGATCACCGGGCGCGGGCGGCACCAAGGGCGGCTCGTCGGCGAAGCGGCGAAACGACTCCCACGTCGTCGGGGGAAGCATCCCGGTCCTGCCCAGCCCGCTCGGCGGGGTTGTCGTTCACCACAGCTCGGCCTCCTTACGGGCGTCGTACAGGGCGAACCCGCCCTCCTCCTCATCCGGCCACGCGGCGTCGCCCAAGGCCTCGTCGTCCTCGTCCTCGCCGAGGTCCTCCAAGCTCTCCTCACCCGGCCAGTCGGCCAACACCGAGCCAGCGCTGCCGCCAGCGCCGGGTGCGCCCGGCAGCGACACGGTCCGCGGTCCCGCAGACCCGGGCCGCCCGCCGGCAGGCACCGCCGCTACCTGCCAGTCCTCACCGCCCACACCAGACTCACCAGCGGCGGGGTCCTGTTCGCTCCGGCGGGGCCGCCCTCGGCCGCCGCGGGCTCCTTCCGCACCCGCCCGGGCCTCCACACCCCGGCGCGCAGCCGGCACCTCGGCCGTAGTGCCCGTACCAAGGTCATGGGGGATCGCCAGAGGCGCCTGCCGGGAAGCCAGCTGCTGCTCACGGGCGGTGGCTTCACCGGTGCGGACCCTGAGCAGCAGATCGGCAAGGGCCTGCGCCAGGTCGGCCTCGTGCTGCTCCCTGCCGCCCCGGCGCTGAACCGTCTCCTTCAGGTGCTGCCACAGGTCATCGCCGAGCGGGCGGTGGACGTACTCACCGTGGATCCACGGCACCGCCTTGAACCGCCCATCGGGACGGCGCACCCACACCTGCCGCAGGTCGTGCGGATTGTGGTGGACCTCCCACCGCCCCCGCTGCGCACTCACACCGGAGGACTCGCCCCGCAACGGGTTCAGCCAGTGGTCGTCGTAGGTGCGGTGGTCGATTCGGATCCCGCGCTCAGTGATCGGCTTCCACACCACCCGGCAGCAGCTCCACGTAGTCGGCCTTGCCGAGCGGCACCGGGACGTGACCGCAGGTGCCTAGCAGCGCGCCCCACATCTCGTTCGGGGACAGTGCGACGGCCGGCATCGACGGATGCCGCAGCCCCTCGTGCGGCCGGTTCTGCCACTCGACGGCGATCCACTCGTCCAGCAGGTCCTGCAGCTGCGCCACGCTCCACCTTGCCTCGCTCTCGGCGTTGGCTCCGCGCCGGGCCGGGCTGGCGCCGGTGTGGCCGGCGACGTGCTGGCAGAACAGGGTGTTCACCGAGCCGAAGGTGCGCTCGACGGGGCCCTTGGCGGCGGGCTGGCGCGGGGGCGCGGGCTGCACGCTGATGCCCAGCGTCTGGGCGGCGGCCAAGAACGCCTCGGAGACGAACACCCGGCCGCGGTCGATGACCACCGTCTCGGCACCGCCACCGGCCGCGCCGCCACGTCCCGCAGCCGGTCGTCGGCGTCGACCATGAGGTCGTAGGGCACCGGTGCCCGCGACATCTCCAGCGCCCGCGGCCAGGCCGGCCGCACCGGGTGCGGGGGCGGCCATCTCGGCCAGCAGCAGCGCGGCGTCCACGCCCTTGGTGCTGTGCGGGCGCAGGACGGCGGCCAGGATCGAACGGGAGGCGACATCCAGGGCGATCGTTAGTTCGGGCCGACCGACGCTGCCGTTGTCGAAGACCGCGAAGACGTCCAGCCGGGTGGTGTCGAGCATGACCTGCTCGCCGGGGCGCAGGACCTGGGTCGGACGGAAGGGGCGTGCGGGCCCGCGGGCGGTGCGCGCGGGGCTGCCCGGGGCGCTCGCCCGGGTCGGCCAGCGCGTTCACCAGCCGGTAGAACGTCGCTATCGACGGCACCCGCACACCGCCGGGCCCGTGCCGTTCCTCCAACACCTGCGCGGTCAGCTGCCGCAGTCCCTTGACGGTTCCCTTGGAGCGGCCGCGCTGGCGCCGCATCGCCTCCAGGACCGCCGCCACGACCTGGTCGTCCGCGCGCCCCGTCGGACTGTGAGTTCGAGTGGAGCGGTGGTCCACCAGCCCCCACAGTCCCTTCTTGCGGTACTCCAGGCGCATGCGCTGCACCTTGGTGCGCGTGATCCTCCCGAACCCGACCGCGGTCAGCTCCTGCGCCTTGGCCAGCTCACGCTGGGCCAGGGTCCGGGTGGCCGGGTCGTACTCCGGCCGCGGCTCCCGCCCGAGCTCGCCCGCCACCTCGAGCCGCCCGCTCTCCACCTCCCGGATGTGGCGCTGCCAGGCCAGGGCCCGCTCCTGCTCGCGCAGCGGCACCGTCGCGAACAGCCCCCACTGCGGCACCGCCGCCGGCGTCTCGCCGACCAGGGCGAAGTCGTCGGCGGCGAACAGGTAGTTCGCCAGCAGCGTCGCCGCGCCCCCCTGTTCGTCAACCAGCCGCACCTGCTGCCCCAGCACACCGACGACCTGCCAGCTCCGGCCCTCGAAGACCACATGCGCGCCCACCGCCAGCACCGGCCGACTCCCCGCCGCCCGGCTTACCACCCCACCTCCGCACCCGCGTTCACGCCACCGCCACCGCCACCGCCGCCGGCCCGGCTGCTGCCAACACCGCCACCAGCAGCTGGCCCCGGCCCGCGAACGGCCCAGGCCGGGCCCGGGCGAAGGAGCGTGCCACCGTGCAAAGGCCGCTCCAACGACGCCCGCAACCGGTGCGCCCACAACGCGTGATAGACCACTGGCAACACCACCAGCGGATTCCCCACCGCCCGCACCCCCTCCACCAGCGCCCGCGGACACGAGAACGCCTCCAACACCGCCTCCTCCACCTCGGCTGCACCGCGAAAGCGCGGATGCCGGTACCCGGCCAGCCACCGCACATTGCCCACCACCACCGGATCCGGCGCCCGAAGCCGCCGGTACACCCACCCCACCCGCGCACACGCCAGCCCCACAGCCACGGCCGCCCGCTGCGCCGCCACACCGCCGACTCCAGGAACACCCGGGCAGTCCGCGAGCATCGCCGTCCCGTCCGCGTACCGGGCGAACACCTGCGGCACCCAGGAGCGCACCCGACCGTCCCCCTCGCGCCACAGCACCCGCAGCGGACGCCCGGAGATCCCTACCACCTGGGGGTCACGGTCCAGCAGCATCAACTGCACGACCATGGCCGCCGATCCGTGCGCCACATGACCACCTGTCGTGGCCGACCACCACCAGCCCGGCCCCCACCGCTTGCCCGGAATGACCGGGAACGCCGACACCGGCCGCAGCTCCTCGAACCGCACCCGCGCCGCCGCCCGCTCCCACCGCTCCTGCGCAAGGTTGCCGTCAACGGCGAAGACCGCCTCGAAGCCCTCCGCCGCGACTACCGGCCCGGGCACGCTCATGTCCGCCATGACGGCCAGTCAAGTACGTGAGAACACCGCAGATAGAGCGAGACAGCCACCGCCCCACCCGCACGGGCGACGACCCGCCGAAACCACCCCACCAAGCCCCACCACCGTGCTACCACCGGGCCCTCAGCCGAACCGCTGCTCCAAGTCCGCCCGGTGCCGCACGACATCCCGAGAAAGCTCCTCCACGGGCACACCCGCCCACGCACCCAGGCTCTCCAGCGGAACACCCGCCTGGTGCGCCGCGCTCGCGACCGCCACGACAGCCTCATCGAGCACCGCAACGCTCTGCAGCAGCCCGACGATCAACTCCCGCGCGCCAGCGGCCACAGCCGCCGTGCCGTGCACGTCCAGCCAGCTCAACACATCGGCGGCCTCACGGACCTTCTCGCCAATCCACGCACGCTCCTCCCGGGGCACGCTCGCCCGCCAGCTGATGCTGCCGTCCGCGCGCTGCGCCAACGTCCTCAACTGCGCGGCCACCGAGACCGGCTGTTCCTCACGCGGAAGCCACCACGGATCCATCCCCCACTCACCGACCTGCCCAACACCGCTGCGCCGACGCACCACCGCACCCCGCCACCGCACCAGAGCACCACTGCCGGCAACCGCGTCCACCTCACCCAGCCACGGCCGACCGACCCTGCGCCCCAACTCTCGGGCGAACTCACTGTCAGCCGGGAACGCACGCACGCGCTCACCCCCGCTGTCCCGCCACACCATCTCCGCGACCCCAGGATCGACCAAGGCCCCGGCCACAGCGACGACCTCGGGAAAGACAGCCGCCTCACGCGCCACCACCCGCCACCACCAAAACCCCTCACCCGCCCCCGCATCCCCACCGGCCAGCGCGTGCAGACGCCCCGGCCACACCCGCTCCCGCTCCCACCCCAGCGCCAGCTCCCACCACTGGCACACCACCGCCCACGCCACCGAGAACACCGCCGCTGGCTCCACCCCCACCGCCACCGCCCGCCCAGCCACCCCCGGCCACCGCCGCTGCGCCACCGTGATCTCTGGGCAGCCGGCGATGCCGAGGTGCTCCAGGCGATGGCCATCTCCCGCGCCCAACAGCCACCGCCCGTGCCGCGCACAGACCCGCTGCCACCTCTGGCGGTACCGCGCGGCACCCACATCCCGACCACTGCGCCCAGCCGTGCACAGCCGACACGCGTGCACGACCAGACCATGCACCGCCCCACCCAACTGCCACCGAGCCTCAGGCCGCCCGCCCGACGACACTCCAGCGAAGACCTCGGGCCCGGCCGACCACGCGGGCAGCGCCCGCTCCAGGCTGCGCCGCTCAGCGCGGCACACCGCGGCCAGCAGGTCCTGGCCGGCGGGAGTCAGGAGCACCTCGGCGTCAGGGCGGATCCCACCGACGCCGGGGGAGCGCGGCGGTTGGTTCTTCCACTCCCACAACGCCCGCAGCTCAGCCACTGGTACGCCGTACCGATCCGCGACCCGTCCCATCAGTGACCAGACCGTCTCGCCAGCCAGCGGAGCCACACAGAAGATCCCAGAACCCACAACCCCAGCCTTCCGAACAACAGCTGACGCCAAGACAGAAGCAGCCGACCATCGCCCATCCGTGTCGTCCTACGCCCCCGCCGCCGCCCACTCCACCCCGTGCTCGGCGAGCTGCGCGAGCTGATCGGCCGTCAGCTTGGCGCGGCGGGCCTTGCTGTTGTTGAGAAACGCACCCAGGGCCACCTCGATGACGCCCTTGTCCTCGCCGTCCGCGCCGGCCTCCACCACCTGGCGGTGCGGGCGGGGTACCCGAGGATGCCCGTGTTCGGCGACGAACGCGGCCAGGGCGGCGATGCCGAGCTGGAACCGGTCGGTGCGGGAGACTTTCGGCCGGGCGTCGGCCGCGGCCTTCGCCGCCACCAACTCGGGGTCGGCCTCGATGCCGATCGCGGCCAGCAGCTCCTGCTGCTCCGCCTGTCAGTCTTCCGTCTAGTTACGGCATCTGGATGGGCCGTGAGGTGTGGATGGTCTGACTTGATGGAGGGTTAGAGGGTGTGCGATGACCTGCTGTTTCCTCAGTGATCTTGCTGCTGGCGTGAGCCCGCTCCGGTCTTGAGCTGGGGTGCTGTGACTATGCGGAAGACTGTTGTGACTCTAGGGATAACCCCCTGGCTGGGGCTTGTTGTTTGGTCGTTGTGCTGGGCCCGTTGCTGCCGTCTGTGTGGTTCACAAGGGGGCGGAGTCGCTGCGGGCCGGCTGTGGCTACGGGTCTTTCTGCTCGCTCTTCGGCTTGAAGGTCATCGGTATACGGGCGAGCGTCGGTACGGAGCCGACCATCCTCACGCGCCGAGCGAAGCTGCGCAGGTTGACCTTGCTGAACGTCGGTAGGTCTTGCGGGAGTTGATGGGTCCCGGTGAAGGCGATGGCGTAGGTGACGAAGCGGGGCGGCTTGGCGCCGGCGGCTTCCTCGAGGGCAGGGTTGTTCGACAGGGACTTCACTGCCTCGATGAAGTCGTTCCTGTAGGAGGAGTCCGCGACGAGCGTCTGGGCGGAGACGAATCCTTGGGAGAACAGGTGGCTGAGGGTCTGGCTGCCGGTGTAGTGCTTGACGTGGATCAGGTAGCCGTTCTCGTGGAGGAGGTCGCACGCCTCGATCTGATCGCCGTTGCCGTCCTGCGGGAAGAGCCGGTGCCGGTCCAGGCAGACGAGGTCGTCGCGGTCTTCGGCGGCCTTCTCGTTGTAGTGCTTCTCCCAGTTCTTCCTGTGTCCCCAGTCGTCCCAGGTGCGGAGCTCCAGCAGCGCGGTGACGTCCTCGATCTGGGCGAGGTCCTGGTCCAGCTTCTCGTAGTAGTCCGCAGCGAGGGCGTACCACTTGCCGAGGGTGAGCAGGTACCGCTGCTGTCCGTCTCCCGCTTCGAAGATGAGCCAGTGCTTCAGGGGTTTGGCCTGGCTGGCGGGATCACCGTTGGCGTCCCTGGCCTGGATCTTCACGTTCTTGAGGCTGCCGACCGTGTTCCGGCCCGGCAGCGCGGAGATGGCCGATCGCAGGGAGGTAAGCGACATCTCGTCGAACTCCTGGAACTCACCTCCCTTCTGGGCGACGAAGTCATGGAGGTTCTCGATCGACAGGTCGTCCGACGGGGCGAATGCGAGGACGTGAACGTTCATCGGGTCCGGCGGCACCGCCGACGCGCCGGTGGCAGGTTCGTCGGACGTTCCGAAGAACTCAAGGGCCAAGCGCTGCTCGAGGCGCTGCACGATCTCGCTTGTGGCCCGTAGAGGTTCCAGGGAGTCGATGAAAGCGAGATCGGCTGATGCCTCGCCTGCCAGTGTGGCCTGGAGCATCTGTGTGAGGACGCCATGGACCGCGTGAAGGTCGGTGTCGAGCTTGAAAGATACGGAATCGGTTGCGACGATGGCGCCCAGTTCGGGTATCTCGATTCCTTCCTCGAGATTTCCGACCAGTTTCCGGGTGAACTCCCCGTCCAGCTCGATCTCGAAATCCTTGAGAGAGGAATTCGAGGGTATCTGGACCCATTGGGAGCGGGCGGAGGCGTCGATCCTGCGGCTTCCGATGCCGCTCATGGAGTTGCTGTCGAACTTCCGGGCGGCGAAGCGGAGCCCGAAGTTCGCCTCGATATGAGACCACTCCAGAGTAGAACTGCCGTATCCGAAGCAGATGGCGAAGGTCCGCCCTGAACGGGCAGGAAGATGACGAGGCGGTGGGAGATGTTCTTGATGGAAGAGAGTTCGGAGAACGTGGGCGTCAGAAGTCTGGCCCAGGCCGGAATCTTTTCCGAGTTCTCCCTAAGGTAGGCGACACAGCCTTCCGGTACGCCACTTCCTGGGGCGAGCCGGACCATTCCCTGTGTGCTGCCAGGACGGTACTGCACCCGAAATGCAAGGTCATAGGATTCGAGTCCCTCGCGGAGGAGGAAGCAGTTGAATCTCAGCTTGGATTTGGCTTGCTTCATGCAGCCTCCAGAGGTGACGGGGAGGCCTAGGCTAGGGTCTGGTGCTTCTTGGTTCAACCATCTTTTCAAAAGAGGCCTGAACCTAATTCTGGCTGCGTACTGACAACCTCGCCAGGCGGTGAGGTCACCGGCACCGAGGCCCGCCACGCCGCTGACGGATCACCGGGTCATGCTGGGTGGGTTGGCTCGTTGTCGCCAGTGGCGTTCCTGGTCGCGTCGGGTGCCTGTCTGCTGGCGGTGCCTGGGGTTGGGGTGAGGTGTAGCAGGACACGGTGCTGTTTCGGGGGTGTTCGGCTGGATCTGCGCGTGTGGGGTGGCTGCGTCGTTACGCTCGCGGGCGAGTAGGCCCCCGTCCGGTATGCCGTCCAGGAGGAACTCGTGGGTCGTCAGAAGCCTGGAAAGCCACGCCGTCGCAGCGGGCGGGATCCGCACCGCCATCCTGGCATCGTCGTGAACGACGGTCCGCATCCTGACGGCTGGAACACGGATGCCGCTCTGCTGGAGACCGTCACCGGTGCCGCGCTCGCGCGCTGCACCTCCTGCCAGGACGTGACGCTGACGCTGCTGGTCGAGGATCCGGTGACCTGCGCCCGTCTCGTGGAACTGGCATGCGAGGCGATCATTGAGCGGCAGGGAAGCCTGCCGCGCAACCAGACCGACCCTGACGCTCCCGGCTTCGCCAGCCTGGCCTTTCGCCGCCTCGCCCGCGCCGGGCAGGGCGCGACCACCCGCGGCATGTACCAGGAGTGCGAGCAGATGACGGGCGAGGAGCGGCGCGCGGCCGCCAACACCGCCCTCGACACCCTTGTCGGCTTCGCCTCCCTGCCTCCTGGGCTGATCGACCAGTTGAAGAGGGCGGCCGTGGACGCCGCCAAGCGGAGGAACCCTTGACGCCCTGGCGGGTACCGCCGGCCCCGACCTGCCTGTGAAGCCGCACCACCACCATCAGCAGTACCCACACGGCCAGCGGCCGGGCCAGCGGTTGACGGGTGGTCAGGCGCGGCTGGTGAGGGTCCAGCCGTTGGTGGCGGGGGTGAGGCTGGTGGTGTGGAGTTCGCCGAGCTGCCAGGGCAGGCAGGAGCGTTCGCCGAGGGTGGTGTCGAGGTCGTGGCCGGTGGGTGTGCCTGGTGCGGGTAGCGGGCGGTGGCGGCCTGGTGCGGGTCGTGGGGGCGGGGGAGTGGCCGGTGCGCGTTTGCGGGGCGGGGATGTGCGGGGGTGGTGGGAGGCCCAGATCGCCAGGGTGTGCAGGGCGGGGTCGGCGGGGATGTCCCAGGTGTCGATGAGGTCGGCGGTGCGGGCCAGCCAGGCGCCGTCGTGTTCGTCGGCGAGGGTGTGGCGAAGGCGTCGGCGTTCGCGGGCGGCGAGGGCCTGGGCGAGGCGGACGGCTTCGGGGTAGAACAGCAGGGGCGCGACGCGCAGGTGGTCGTGGCCGGCCGGGCCCAGGGCGAGGCGGCGGGTGTGCCATGCGGGTGAGCGCAGGCTCGGCAGGTTCCACCAGCACGAGAGCAGGGCGTAGGCGTCGGCGAACGCGGCGCGCCCGCCGGCTCCCAGCCGGCGCTCCATCAGCAGCCGTTGCCGGTGCGCCTCGATGACCTCCGGGAGGGCGGCCAGGGCGATGGCGCCGGTGCCGGGTTCGCGGCGGTTGTCGAGCCAGCGTCCGTGCCGGGCACAGACCTGCCAGGTCGCCTCCGAGGCGAGGTAGGCGATCCAGGGTGGTGCCTTTGACGCGGGCGCACAGCTCGCCACACCCGCACCAGGTAGGAACCGGAGGCGTCCCAGGGCCAGTCCCACGCCGGGCCGTCCCCGGCCGCCAGCAGCCGTCGCGGGCGCAGGTTCGGCAGGGCGTGCTGCAGTTCGGCGATGCTGCGCCCGGCCATCACCGCCAGGCGCTCCAAGGCCGGGGCGTTGAGGTAGCCGTCGCTGTAGCGGGGATCGGAGGGCACCCCGTTCTTGCGGGCGCACGTGCCGAGCATCAGCCAGAACTCCTCGTCCGGGATGCCGTTGGCGTCCGCCAGCCGCCGGGCGAACGACCCGTTCGACTCCCCGCCGATGAACCGAACCGACAGCGCCAGCCGCCGGGCCGGCCGCAACGCCCTGCCCCTCCTGCTCCCGCCCGTCTGGCTCGAGGTCGCCATCGCGACATCCACCGCCTCTCCCGTACGACGGCCGCCTTTTGCGGCCCCGCTGCACGCCCCCTTCTACGCCACCCGGCCGCCGCACACCCGCCCCTCCACCCCAAGACACCCCTGCGCCAAGGACTTTGGCCGAAAACCCCGCACCCCGGCCACGCCGCCGCCCGACTGCCACTACAGTCCCCGCGGCCGTCAACGCTCATACCGGACAAGGATCTTGAATGAGGCTGCGCGAGCACCAGGTGCAAGCCCTCGCGGCGATCGCCGCTGCCGTGCTCGCCGGCGAGCGACGCATGACGGTGGTGGCCGCGTGCGGCGCGGGCAAGACCCTGATCGCGCAGCGGGCCGCGCACCGCCTGGCCCCGCAGGGGGCGACCCTGGTCCTGATGCCGACCCTGGCCCTGCTGACGCAGACCGCCCGCCGCTGGCGCGAAGCAGGCCTGCAGGGCGAGGTGTTGGGCGTGTGCTCCCTCAGCCAGGCCGACAGCGGCCTCCAACACCACGAGGCGCGGATGCTGCAAGGGCCGGAAAGCCCCGCGGGGATCGCCCGGGCGGTCCTGGCCGGCGGACCCGTCACGGTGTTCGCCACCTACGACTCCCTCGAGCGCGTCACCGAAGCCCACCGGCAGCACGGCCTCCCGCCCTGGGACCTGGTGATCGCCGACGAGGCCCACCGCACCTGCGCCGCGTTCGGCGACGGCTGGGGCCTCGTCCACGACGACGCGCAGGTCCCCGCCAAGACCCGCATCTACATGACCGCCACCCCCCAGGATCTGGAACCCCGACGACTACACGCCCCAGCACCGCCACACCGCAGGCCTCACCGTTCATGGAAAGCCCGCCGATGGCGACCATGGACCACCGCGGGATCTTCGGCCCGACCATCTACGAACTCGGCATGCCCGAAGCCATCGAGCGCGGCATCCTGGCCGACTACCAGGTCGTCATGCCAGTCGTCCACGAGGAAGACCTCCACCCCCTCCTCGCCGCCCGCCTGCCCGGCACCAGCGCCCACCACAACGGACTGCGCAACGCCGCCATCCAGGTCAGCGTGCTGCGCGCGATCGCCGAACACGGCCTGCGCCGCGTCCTGGTCTTCCACAACCGCGTCGCCCACGCGCAGGAGTTCTCCCGCACCCTGCCCGAGACCGCCAGGCAACTGAGCGCGCCGCTGCGCATCGACGACCTGTGGGCACGGGCCATCCACGGCGAGCAGCCCAGTGATGAACGCCGCCTGCTGCTGGACGACTTCGGCTGCCCGAGTCGGCAGTGCGCGGTCCTGTCGAACGTGCGGGTCCTCAACGAGGGCGTCGACATGCCCGACGTCGACGCGGTAGTCTTCGCCGACCCCCGCTACAGCACCATCGACGCGCTGCAGGCCATCGGCCGCGGCCTGCGCCAGCCACCGGGTGCCGGCAAGAAGACCACCCTGATCATCCCCGTCTACCTGGGCAAGGACACCAAGGCATCCGACCTGCTGGAGGACCCGGCCTTCGGAGGCATGCTCACGCTGCTGCAGGCGCTGCGTGCGCACGACCGCTCGTTCATGGACCGCATCGCCCTGCCCGCCGGCTCACACCCGAGCCCGCGCCTGGAGAAGGAACAGAACCTCTACGCCCGGCCCGAGCGGGCCGCGCAACTCGCCCGCGCACTCGGTCTGAAGACCACCCTGCCCGCGATCGGCGACTGGAAGAAGGCCATCGCGGAGATGGAGTCCTACCGAAACAGTTTCGGGCACCTGGACGTGCCTCTCGACTACACGGCCCTCGGCGGCTTCGCCCTGGGGGAGTGCCTCGCCAATATCCGCCTGCGTTACCTGATGGACCGTCTGCCGGCCGCCCGCAAAGCCGCACTCGACGAGTTGGGCATGCGCTGGACCACACCCGTCACCACCTTCGAGACCATGCTCCAGCACGCCCGCCACCGGGCCGCCCAGATGGGGGACCTCACCGTCCCGGTCGACGAGGACCTCGGCGGCTACCCCCTGGGCAGGTGGCTTGCCACCCAGCGCAGAAGGGCGAAGGCCGGCAAACTGCCCGCTGCCCACCAACGGGCACTCGCCGGCATCGACCCGCACTGGAACCCACCGTGGACCCAGGACTGGCAGCGCAGGTACAACAAGGCCAAAGCAGCGGTCACCGACTGCGGCGTGGAGCAGTTCCTCCACCACCGCGCGGCTTTGACCGGACGTCCGTCGTCGAGGGCGGCCGAGTACCGGGACTGGCTGGTCAGGCAACAGGAGAAGTTCTTCGACCTGCGAGAAGGCCAGCAGGACCTTCTCCTCGCGCTGGGCGTGCCGCCGCTGCCCGACAGCGTGTACGCCAACAGCGCCCAAGACGACGGGCGCCGCGCGTTCTACCGCCTCCTGGAATGCGCGGCGGTGTTCCTGCTCCGCGAAGGCCACCTCGACGTCCCCGACCACCACCACGAGCCGCGCTGGGGCGCGACCGGCACCGACCGGGCCTTCCCCCTCGGGCCCCGCCTGCGCGACACCCGTACCAGGACTCAAACCCTCGACGACGAGCACAGCCACGCACTGCAGGCCCTCGAAACACTCGCGGCCAGGATCCGTCGCACCCATCGCGCCCGCGGCAAGGGAGGCGGCCGCTGAGCTCAAGCGGCCGGCCACCGCCACACAGCCGACCACCCGCCCCGCACCGCGCGCGCCTTTCGAAGACGACGGCCCGGCCGCGAGGCGGGCCACCTGTCACAGCTGCTCGACGCGGCCCAGCGAGACCTCCTCCAGCAACTCCTCGGTGATGCGCTCACGCTTCGTCAAAATCGCCCGCTGCGCGCCCTGGCAGATGAGGTGCGACAGGGCCCGCATGTAGCCGCGGCTGCGCGTGTGCAGGTACGGCGCCAGGGCCAGCAGGTCGCCGCGCTCGTGCCGGTACAGCCGCAGGTCCGCGTCGAACAGGTCGACGATACGGGCGAACTTCGCCAGCTCCTCGTCGCTGAAGCCGATCCGGCTGGTCCGCAGCACCCGGTGGTCACCCCACAGCTCCTCGCCCTCCTCCAGGTGAGTGTCGTTGTCACGGGTGAACGGATCCACGATGGAGCGCGCGTTACGGCCGCAGTAGACGAACGTCGCGCCGGTGTCCTCCTGGATCTGGTCCAGGAACTGGAACGCCTGCTCCGCCTCGACGGGCGTGCGCAGGCGTTCGATGCCGTCGACCAGCACCAGCAGGGTCCGCGCGTTGCGCATCGTCCGGATCACCGACTCGGTCGGGTCACCACCCTCGCGCTCCTGGCCGAAGTAACGGGCGAACGCACCCGCCCAGTTGCGCACGCTGCCGCGCACCGGCGGGGGCACGCTCAGCGACACCACCGGATGCCGGTTCTCATCGGCCCCGTACAACTCGCGCAGCCCGCGCTCCCAGTGCACACCGATCGCGTGCAGGATGGTGCTCTTGCCCGTGCCGCGGGGGCCGTCGAGGATGACCCCGACACGGCCGCGGGTGCGCTGGCGGTTCGCCCGGATCTGCTCGGCCACCACCAGCAGCGCTCTGGCGATCGCCGGGCTGAGCACCGTCAGCATCATCCCGTGGTAGAGCAAGCGGGTGTCGTGGTCGGCGACGTCCGTTCCCTCAGGTGCGCAGTCCGCCAGGTCAGGAGGCAGTGTGCGGACCGCGGCACTCGCCCGCCAGGTGTGGCAGTCCTCTACCCACAGCGGAGCGGGCGGCTTCAGGAACAGCGGCCCCGCCGAGGGGACTTCGAGCAGCAGGCGGTTCTCAGCGCGCGTCAGGCGCTCTTGCTCGTCCATACGTGCCTATCTCCTTCTTCCTGCCGGCCCCGCGGATCCACGCGGCGCGAGAGGTGACGTGCCGTCAGCGGACCTCTCCAGCCGACGCGATCAGGTGACCAGCCCCTCGCCGGCTGCCTGGTTGAGTTCGGCGATGACCTTCCGGTAGCGGCCCGAGAGCGCCTGGCCGGACTGCGCCGCATCTGCGTGACCGACCACCGGGCGCTCCCACAGCCGCAGGGAGAGGTCGGGCACGACGGCCGCATGTTCCCAGTCGATGTCCCCGGCTGTGCCGGGCACCCCGCCGGCCGGAGCGAGGCCGGTGTCGGTCAGCGCCAGCGGATCACCAATCCTGGACGGGGACGAGGCGGTGAGGCCGGACCAGCGCGGCACGGTACGCCCGGCGTACGGGTCGAAGACCGGCGCGGGTGCTGCGGGCGGCGGGAGGGTGTAGCCATCGGGGACGGCGACCCGGCCTGCCCGCTCGGGACCCTGAGCGGCCCGCTCCAGCAGATCGGCCAGCGCCTGGGCGATCTCCTCCTCGTCCTTGACCCGGCCGCCCCGCTCCACGTGCTGGGAGGCGGCGACGTCCCACAGGAACTGCGTCCACGGCGCGTTGACCTTGTGCTGGTGCACCCAGGTCGCCTCCACCCACTCCGTCCGCCTCTCAGAGCGGTGGTCGCGCAGCCACACCTGCGAGGGATCGTTGGGGGAGTACCGCAGCTCCCACCGTCCACCCCGCTTTCCGCCCAGCCCGGAGTGCTTGCGGCGGTAGGGGTTCAGCCCCTTCTCGGGATCGCGCTCGGGATGGTCGTAGGTGCGGTTCTTGAACTGGATGCCCTGCTCACCCACCCCCACCCACGCGGTCGGCAGCAGCCTCAGGTAGTCATCCTTATTCAGCGGGATCGGCAGGTAGCCGTCCGCAGCGACGCACGCGGCGTACATCTGGTTCGGCGTCAGCTCCGGCAGGTACGCGTCGTACGGGTCGGCGATCTCCGGATGCGGCTTGTTCTGCCACTCCAGCGCGATCCACTGCTGGAGCATGCCGTCGAGCTCCGCCAGGGTCCACAGCCGCTCACCATCCACGGTCCGCCGCACCCGCACCGGGTCATTGCCCGTGTAGGTGTTCACGTGCTGGCTGAACAGCGACTTGACCGCCCCGAACGTCCGCTCCACGACAGCCTTGTCCTGAGGAGTGCGGCGCCGGGCCGGCCGCACCGAGATCCCCAGGTACGCGCAGGCGTCGAAGAACGTCTGCCCGGCGAACACCGTGCCATGGTCGATCACGATCAGATCCGGCATGATCACCGGCCGGGCCGCCGCCTGCGCGAACCGCTCGTCAACGGCCACCAGCTCCTCGAACGGCAGATCGGAGACGCTGGCGTGGACAGCCGGATCCCACCCAGGACGCATCGGCACCGGGACCAGGCACTGTGCCAGCAACTCACAGGCATCCACCGCCTTCGTCGCCCGCCCCTTGGGCCGCTGACCCGACACCAGCCCGCCCCGGCCGTCTTCCTCCTTTCTCCCCTTGCTGCGCCGGGCCTGCTTGGGCCGCACGACCGCGGCGATGATGCTGCGGGTGGCCACGCACACCGCCGCGGTGAGCTCCACCCGCGCGGGCATCCCGTCATCGCCGAGAACCCACACGTCCAGGTCCGTCGAATCGATCTGCACCAGCTCACCGGGCATCGTCGCCGACGTCACCGAGAACGGCGGCACCGCCCCGAGCCCGCCACTTCGCCGCCTGCGCACCGCCCCAAGATCCCGAGCCTCCACACCCAGGCGCTTGAGCAGCTTGTACAGCGTCGGCTCCGCCGGAACCCGCACCCCCGGCCCGTGAATGGCACGCACTTTCCGCCGAAGCTGCTTGAACAGCTTGCGCGCGTCGCTGGGCGGATCCAGCCGCCGCTGCTGACGCTCCACCAGCCTCATCAACTGGTCCACCACCAACGGATCGGTCAACCCGCTCTCACGCCTGGCCTTGGTGCTGCGCCCGTCCACCAGCGCCACCACGGTGCGCCGCCTGCGGTACTTCAGCCGCTTGGCCTGCACCGTCTGCCAGGACACCGACATCCCCAGCACGGCGTTCAGCTCGGCCGCCTTGGCCTGGTACCGCTCGATCAGCGTCGTGGACTGCGGGTCGTACTCCGGCCGGGGCCTCGAGCCAGGCGGCGCGCCTGGCAGCAGCCCGGTGTCGACCTCGATGACCGCCCGCTCCCACATCCGAGCCCTCTCGGCGGCTTTCACCGCAACGCCTTCCAACAGCGCGAAGTCGGGAAGCTCCTCCTGCGCCAGCGGATGGCCGGCGCCATCGAGGACCGCGAAGTCCGCAGCCGAGGCCAGTACCGCCAGCAGCACCGTCACCGGCGCCCGGGTCTCGTCCTCGCACGCCAGGTGCACCACCACCCCGTCCAGGCCGGCGACGCTGTACCGGCTCCCGCGCCAGCGCACCCGGTCACCGCGCACCAGCACCCCGCGCGGAGCGCTACGCGCCACCAGCACCGCCGCCCTGGGCCCGGCCTCCAGCGCGCTCAACGCTGCTCCACCGCGAGCGGTCGGCGAACCGCGGTCGGCTCGCTGTCGCCGAGCGGCCCCACCACCGTTCCGGCTCCCAACGGCAGGCCCCAGTCCACACCGAGCCGCCGGTGCCACAGCATGTGATAGAGCCTCGGCAGCGCCAGCATCCTCGGCACACCGCACCCCTCCACGCCCTCCAGCAGCGGCTGCGGCGCCGAGAACACCTCCGCCAACGCGGCCTCCACGCGCCTGTCACCGAACCGCGGATGCCGTCTGCGCGACACCCACCGCAGGTTCGCCAGCGCCACCTTCGAGGGCAGCTCCGGTGTCGCGAGCCGCCACCCCGCTTCCTGGCACGCCTGCCGAAGAACCTCCAGCTGCCGCTCGAACCGCGCACCCGGCCCGGCCGCGGGCGGGCAGGCCACCACCACCGTCTCCCCGCCCACGGTCCGCACGAAGAAGTCCGGCACCAGACTCCGCTCCCGGCCCCGCTCACGCCACAGAAGCCGCGCCGACCAGGCACTGAGATCGGTGACCCCCGGATTGAAGTCCAGCAGCATCGCCGTCGAGAGCACATCCAGCGACCGGCAGCCCACATGCCGACCGGTCGTCGCCGACCACCACCAGGTCACGATGCTGCACTGCGCCGGATGCCGCGACGGCCTCCACACCTCACCACGTTCCGCCAACGGCACCCCGGCGAGCCGCTCGGCCGCCAGCGTCCGCCGCACCCCGCTCCGGTCCTGATGAAGAACCCGCAACTCGCGCGCCACAAAGCCCCCTTGGATGTCAGATCACATCCGGCCGCCCGTGAACGGCCCGAGAGAGATCTCGTAGCACGCGCACCGCCACGGCCGTTGCCCTCACCCCAGAAACACGACAAGTTCAAGCCAGCACTGCGAGCATTCCCTGGCAGTGCCGATGCCGGGAACTCCGAACACCGGCACCAGGGTTGTGGCACAATCATCACCCTCGCACTTGTGGGTGCGTGCCGCCCTGTATGGCCACCGCCTTGGGTGAACCGGGCCGCCGCCCGGACCACAATGGATGCACCCGGCACTGGTCCTGACCTTCCATCACATCCAGTGGTCTGCCGGAGACATCGCGCGGTGGGATGTGCTCCGCTCGTAGCAGGCCTGGATCGGAACGCGCATGACCGCCAAGACCCACCGCACCCGTCTGGCCAAGGCTCTCGCCAAGGCCCGGCCCCTGTCCTATCAGAAGGCCCTGGCGCACGTCGTCGCCTGTGGCGATGCGGGCCTCTTGCCCGCCAGGCTCGACCAGGACGGCATGAGTCAGGCCCTGGTCGTCCTGGAACGTCACCTGGACGCGCCCGCTGTCGTCGAGTCAGCACCGGCTGCCCAGCGGGCCGTGGAACCGGTCGTTGCACCCTCGGCCAGGAAGCCGCCGATGTCGAAGGACCCGCGGTGCGTGGCGTTGTCGGACGCCCTGCTGCCTGTTCTGGAGTCCACCAGTCCGGAAGGGGCCGGCGGCTATGGTGGATCCCTGCAGGCCAACCTGTCCCCGGCCGAGACCGAGGCGTTGGGCGGCCTCCCCCTGATCCGGGCCGCCCTGCGCCGTGCGGCCCGCCAACTGGGCTGGCGGGTGCAGACCGTGGGCCACGAGAGCGAGCACGTGGTGGTCGTGTTCATCCACGACACCAGGGAAGCCCCGGCCGAGTTCGCCGAGGCGCTGGAGCGCGACCGGCGCCGACAGGGCAGGGAGGCCGCGGAGAGGATGGACTGGTTCTTCGAGCGGCGGGACGTGCGAGAGCTCGGCCCTGGCCCGGTCGACCGGCAGAGTGCCCTGTTCCGGACGGCCGCCCGAGCGGTCCTTTCATACCAAGCATGAGTGGAGCAGGGTCAGCCAAACCGCCCGGGCCGAGCCTGGGCGGGCGGGAGAGCCGCAACTACGGATGATCGCTGCGGCACGGGCGGACGCTTCCCGCCCCACTCCGCAGCGATCACCGCACACGGTGTCTGCTCACCGGCCGGGTCCCGTCGCCCCGATATGGACCGGCGGCCACCATCGGTATGCCATCATCCCTGCGATCATGAAGAGTTGAGGAGCAGTGCGCATGAAGCGCGAGCGGGCGACCGCGGTGCTGGTCGAGATGCTCGACCGGTTGGAGCAGGGGGCTTGGCCATTGAACCTGGTCGAGGAGATCCACCTGTTCGGGTCCTACGCTCGTGGTGCTCTTGAGGTGGGGGACGTGGATGTGGTCGTCGAGCACGCCACCGACGCACGCTGGACGCGGGAGTCGCTCGAGGCCTTCTGTGATGGCCGCGACAGCTATGTGACGATGCGTCAGGCGCTGCGGGGCCGCCGTCGCGGTGTCAGCTTCCAGTTCCAGGAGCGCAAGGCTCTCGAGAGCGAGGGGATCGAGCTCTCCCTGCTGTGGCGGTGCTGTGAGCCGGTCGCCCTGGCCCGGCAGCGGCTGGCCGCGATCACACCCGACCCGGCCGCCGGTCGCGCGCCCCGTGACCACGTCCTGCCCTCGTACGAGGCGATCGCCGACCTGCTCCCACGACCGGTCCGCATCGACCTGCACCGCCTGTGCACCGAGGGCACTGTGACCGTGGCCGCGTTCCCTCTCCCCGACGCCTGGCCGGCCTCGGCCAGGGCAGCCGCGCACGTTCAAGACCGCTGGGCCCTGAACAGCCCGCTTCGCCGCGCGGCAGCCGCTGCGCTCGCCCGCTTGGAGAGCACCGGTCAGGCACTGGAACGCGTCGAGGTCCATGGCCAGCACCTGGTGCACGGCACGGTGGACGAGGCCGTCGACTGCTTCGTCGACCTGGGCTGGCGCTACTGGACGAGCGCGGAACGCTACCTGGACGACGGCCAGGCATGGTTCGAAGTCCTGCCGGCCACAGCCCGCCAACCCCTGTACGCCCTGCACATCACCCCCATCGCCCGGGCATAGCAAAGTTTGGCCGGACCAAGCGACGAGGTCAGCGAAAGCTGCGGCCCCGGTGCCAGTACCAGAGCGTTCGCACCGTCTGATGCGTCGACTGCCGTACGAGGAAAGAATGTTGGCACATCACACACCCACAGAAGGGCGTACTCAAAGCTGCGGACACCACAGCCAATGGAACACTACGATCTGGGTGCCATGACGACTGCTCCACGTGCCCGATTCTCCGTGCGGCTCGGCATGGCCGCGGACGAGGACCTCGCCCCCTACGAGGGAGTGCCGCGCCACCTTGTAGAGCCCCTGCGCCGTTGGCTGCGTGGCCATTTCAGTCCATCTGACGGCGAGGACGCGGAGTTGCTCGGCCTGCGCTTGCGGATCGCGGGCCTTCCGGGTGAGGACCCCACCAACCTCCTCGTCCTTCAGGACGGCATGGACCTGTTGGATGTCGTGGACGCGGTTCTGGGCCACGAGAGCACTGATATCGGCGGAGATCCCGATGGCCAACTCGCCGCCCTTCTGGACGAATCCGGGTCGGCCTACCGGGTCAACGATCGAGGCGACGGTTTGGAGGAGCGAGTAGAGCCCGCCGTTCGGGACGCCGTGCGCAAGGTGATTTCGGATACCGGCGCGGTGCCGTCGGCGGGCTCGGCGGCCGACCATCTCGCCCTGGCTTGGCGTGCCGCCTACGGCCTCGCTCCTGATCCGGTGCGGGCCCACAGCGAGGCAATCAAGGCAGTCGAGTCCGCTGCTCACGCGGCTGTCCAGCCCAACCATGCCCGCGCGACACTGGGCACCATGCGCGGCGAACTCCGCTCGACGCCAGAGCTGTTCACTTTCGCTATCCCAGGGTCAGAGGGCATCGCCATGGTGGCGGCGATGATGAGCGCCTTGTGGGACGGACAGACCTCTCGGCACGGCAAGCAGATTCCGACCGTCCCCGAGACGGCTGATGCAGCCCGCGCGGCAGTTCACTTGGCCGCTACCCTCGTTCAGTGGTTCACCTCTGGCGCCGTCCGCCGAGTTGCGTAGCCCCGTCGGACCGGACTTTTGGCGGAGCTGGTAGGCCGTGTGGTTGGGGACCTTTGGGCCCTTCCGCTGCAGGTGTTCTCGCTACGAAGGAAGGGTTGAGCAAAGACCGGCCGTGACGGAGAGCTCAACGCGGTTCCCTACGGGCCCGATCCGAAGATGGCCGACCTTCGGATCGGGCCCGTAGGCACTCGCCAGCTCTGATCCCCGGGTCACCAGCGCCGCAGCCCGTCAGGCACCCCCGCGCATCAGGTCCGGCGCAGCCCATTACCCAGAAAACGCCTCCGCCTCAGTCGCCTCGCCCCGATGTCGGCCCCGCGCCCACCCACAGGGGGATCAACATCCACATTCCGCACGGGATGTCCCAACTGGCGAAGCACAGGGGGCTGACCTGGTGATGGTGTCAGGGGTGAGTGATAGATCATTAACGAGGCCGAGTAGTCACTGCCGGGGGGTGCGGGTGTCGGATGTGGTGATGCGCGGTCCGTTGCGGGATATCGCGCGGCTGATGCAGGTACAGAGCGGTGTCGACGCCGAGGACGCCTACGCGGCGGCCCTGTGCTGGTGGTCCGCAGCCGTGGCGCCGCGGGTGAACACGTCCCTGTGGTGGCCCTGCCTCGTCTGGGGGGCCTTCCTGGCACCGGCGGACCGGCCCCCGATGATCACCGCCGCCTTGGAGAACGCCGGCCTCCAAGCGGGCCGGCCGGGCAGGTTCCCCTCCCTCACCCTCCACCCGGATCTCACCACCGAGGCCGGTCTGCGAACAGCCCACGCCAGCATCGCCAGGCGCACCCGGCCAGGGTCGCCTTTCTCCATGCTGCTCACCGGCAGCCCGATCAAGCACGGCGCATCGAGGACGTCCGCCGACGAGTTCCTCGCCTCCACCCTCAGGAGAGCCTGGGATGGCAGGGACTACCGCCGTGATGACGAGCGGAGCCGTCTGAGGGGGCTCGGTCTGCTGGGGGACCTTCCCCGGATCGGCGTGCTGTGGGAGATGCAGGAGCGTCACTGGCGGTACGAAGCGCAGACCGATCCTGCTTCGTCGACCCGGCTCCTGATCTTCCGCTGCAGGGAGACGAACCCCGCCAGGACCGCTGATCGCCGGGTACGGGCCGCGGCAGCGCGGGCAGTGGAAGAACTCGCCCGTGTATACGCCGACCTGACCGACCGCCAGGTGGAGATCGGCATGACCGGCGAGGCCGCCGAGAAGTTCGGTCCGATCAAGGCCACCGAGCAGCTTTTCGACAACCAACCGACCCTGCCGGAAGACCAGTTCTTCCGCCTGGACGACCACACACGGCGGATCGCCGGCGCCCTCGCCCTCGCCGAGGACACACAGGTGATCACGGGGGCCCACATCGAGGCGGCATGGTCCGTCGCAGCCCGGTCCGGCCGGGACCGAGCCCAGCTGCTCTGCCCCGACCAGCAGGACCTCGTCGACGCTCTCCTCACTGCGACCAGCGCCGCAGTCGCGGCGGCGACCGGGTCACCGGAGACACTCCCCGGGCACAAACCCTCCCCGCCCGCCAGAACCGAGACACGGAAAACACCGAGCAAGGCGCTCAGGCGCAGGAACGGGAAGATCAGACGGGACACCGCGGTGGCCCAGGACATCAAGGACTGGTACGGCAACCAGTGCCAGATGTGCGGAACCCTCCTGCGAATCCCTGGACCACGCCGCGCGATCAGCGAAGCCGCCCACATCCGTCCCCTGAGCAAGGGCGGCCACGACTACATCGGCAACGTCCTGTGCCTGTGCCCCAACTGCCACACCCAGTTCGACCACGGCGGGCTCTACCTGGACGACGACCTGCGGGCCGTCGAGACAGTGACCGGCGCAGTCCGGGGACCCCTCACAGTCGATCCCCGGCACGCCATCACACTGGACAACATTCGGTGGCATCGCCAATGGCACCGGCAAGGCACACCCTCGGCGGCACAGCACCGAGCAGATGACGATGTCGTCTCGTCGTTTGTCCCAGAACAGGGCTTCGCCTGAGAGCCCTGCAACGTGTCCACCTCGGAGAAGTGAGGCGAGGTCAGTTGACACCTTTAACCGACGGAGGGAACGAGCTGTCCCAGCGGGCGATCGAGTGAAGTCCGTACTGGAGGGCCTGGGTGATGCTCCACCCCGTGGCGGGCTGCGCAAGAGCGGCCTCGGCGCAGATCCGCTTGGCGTCGGGGTGCCACTCCCACTCCAAGATGCCGTCCGGGAGGTACGCCCCGTGCCGCAACGCGCTCTGGTCGACCAAGGGGACAGCGATACCCTCTACGAGTTCGTATGTGACGGGGATGTACGAAGCCCAGTCAGCGACACATCGAGCGGCACCGTCGGCATCCTTGAGAGGCCCCGGCAAAGGCTCCGCCGGCGAGGGGCTGGGCAGAAACTCAGCCAGTGTGGTGGCCTCACCAGACCCCGCTAGCTCGTAAGCCGGCAACCCGGGCAGGAGCCTTCCCCGCAGTTCCACGGAAGCGAACAGGCGTACTGCGGACCTCTGATCGGCCCTCATACGCTGTGCGGCCGACTCCAGCAACGCCCGCGCCGCAGGCTGGAGACATCCGTCGACAGCGGCCCAACTGGTCACTGTCGCAAGGCAGTACACGGCTCGCAGGCCCTGTTCGACGAGCGTAGCCTTCGCGGTGTCCTCCAGGTATTTGCGAGCCTGGTGGCTGTGCGCGGCAGCGTGCGCCAGCTTCGCCGCCATCGTGGGCTGCCCGAACAGGTGCGGCATGTAATCGTATTCGAAGGTTCCAGGAGCAGTAATGAGCTCGGCCGCGTGCTGGACAAGACGGGTGTGGTGGCGCGGGTGCTGCTGGGCGAGGTCATCGCTCAGCAGCGCGAGTGCCAGGTGGGCTCCGGGAAGGAGAAGCCGCTCAGGGAGCCCCCTGCTGTCGAGGCCGCGGAGCATGACCAGGAACTCGTCGCGGAGGTGGGGATGGTCGGCGAACAAGCCGACGGCGGCCAGCAGCCAGGCCTGGTACCAGGTGGGATCCGTAGCTAGGGGCTCGAGATTGGGGACGATGTCCGCGTCGGGGCCTGAAAGGAGCGCACGGGCGGCGCAGAACTCCTGGAGGCTCTTCACCTCGAAGCCGACCGTGCCAGGGCGCGGGGCCACCAGGAGTACCAGCCGGTCGGTGGCCACCTCGACGAGCTCGTCCACCAGCGCACGGGAGCGGCCCGGATTCTCGGTCTCCGCCAGCAGCCTGGCATGAAGGCACTCGCGTAGGGTCTCCTCGGCCATGACGAGAGGATCCCAGCCGTTGGTGACAGCCTCGTCAGCCTGGAGCGTGAGTCCGACATATCGGTGCAGCCAGTCGATGTGGCGCCGGTACTCCACCAAGAGCTCACCTGTTCGGGTGGGCTTGTCAGCCTCACGGGCGTAGATGGTGCCGTAGTAGGCATCGAAGAGCTCGTAGCGGTTGTGCGGCAGCCGCCGTCGCTTCTCAACAAGCAGGCTCATGATCGCCACCTGAAGCGGGGACCCCAGGAGCTGTCGCGTGGTGGGGTCCTTGGCCGCAGCCGAGATCCGTTCCACCACAGTGGTACATGCTTCAGGATCATCATGGTGACGGGCCTCGGCGAGTCGGCCAGCGTAGTGCAGGGCGTCGTTGACGGTCAGCTCGGTGAGAGTGAGGCACTGGAAATCACCAGAGTGAAACTCGCCACGATAGCCCTGGGGGCGAGTGGTACCAACCACCAGCAGGTCAGCGTCGACCAGGCGGGCCGTGGTGAGGAAAGAGCCGACCTGCTCCATGACCACCTCCCGCACCGTTCTCGGCACCTCGTCCAAGCCGTCGAGCACCAGAAGCCAGGGCCAGTCCCTAAGCCAGCCGTGAACTGCTTCCACCGTGACTCCGTGACCCACCTGGCAGGCGATGAACTCCAGCAAGCCGTAGGTATCCGACTCAGATGAGGAAAGGGCAGAAGCGTACTCGTGCAGGGTGATGCGCACAGGCCAGCGGCCGTGCCCCGGCACGGGAATGCCGGCCTCCTGGAGGTCGCGGCGCAGAGAGCCCACCACATCACAGGTATCGGCGGACAACACCCGCTCGTCGAGCAACGCGACCCGGTAGGCCTGGCACACCAACTGGCCGAGGGTGGTCTTGCCCTGTCCCGGACCACCAAGCAGCAGGATGTGCTGCGGTGCCCGCGCCGACTGCCGGGACGGGCGGAGGATCTCCTCCCCGCGCTCGATCACGTGACCACACGCCAACGCGCAATCGACCGTGCCGGAAGGAGCGGTGAGAGCAGCCTTCAGGTCAACGGCCACCACCCCCAGTCCGATACGCCCAGACGAAGGCTCCGCACCAGCCTGACCCAGCCGCAACCACCGATCGGTCATGACCCCGGCCACAGCGTAGGACCGCATCACAGAAGGCATGACACGCGGCACCTGGTCACTGTCATCCGCACCACGGTTGAAGCTGTAGACCGCGTCGTAGCCGGACAACATGCCCAAGTAGGCCCGCTTGAGCGACTCGGGCGCAGAATCCAGGCGCGCGTCGATATCAGCCCGCCACCAGACCCTCATCGCGACCCCGAACTCCTCTGAGTGCCTAGCGAGTTCGACATCGAGACGATCCATCGTGCCACTCCCCGGGACCGCCGTCCCGGTCAGCGAAGTCAGCAGGACATACTCCCGGGCTCCCTCGGACACCAGACGCTCGATATTGCCTCGCTCCTCCTTCACCGCACGGGAAAGCCAGGCCACCGGATCCTTCGTCGGCCTACTGCTCCACTTCACCTGGAAGATCACAGCTGGTGCCCCGTCCAACTGCAGGACCGCATCCCTTCCGCCGTCGCTATGTCCGACCGGATAACACCGAACGTCCGGGAAGGCGCTCACCAAAAGGGCGTTGCACAACCGCTGGAACGGCTTCTCCCCGAGCTGCTCATAGTTGTACCGGCCTGTCAATTCCGACACGCTGCCTCCCAGCCTCATCCCAGCCCACAACCTAGATGCCACATGTGACGGGATGGCAGGCAGCATCGTATTCGAGCTATCTGCAAGGCCATGCAGCCACGCGCACTCCGCCGGGGCTGGGAGACTTGCTGCTTGTGACCAAGACCCCCGATCCCTCGACCCTGGCCACCGCTACGGCCACATCCCCTCCCAATGGGGAGCGTCGTTGGCCGCGTGCGGACCAGCAGGCGGGTATCGCGGCAGCCGCCCGGCAGCTGCGCCGTGCGGGGTCGCGGGCGACGGTGGTCTCCGCGTGCGGGACGGGGAAGACGCTGATCGGGATCCGGGTCGCCGAGGAGGTCGGCGCGCACCAGGTGTTGGTGGTGGTGCCGACGAAGGACCTGGCGGTGCAGACGGCCCTGGCGTGGCGGGCGGACCGGCGTCGGGAGCCGATGCTGCTGGTTTCCTCGATGGACGCCGGCGCGAGCAGCGACCTGAAGGCGGCGAATGTCGGCAGCACGGGTGACTTCACCCGCCTCGCCCGCCTGGTGAAGACCGCCGGGCAGTTGACAGTGTTCGCCCTCTACGACAGCCTTCGCAAGATCACTGAAGCCCAACAGGCCTTGCAGGCACCTGCGTTCGATCTCGCGATCATGGACGAGGCGCACCGGATCTCCGGGCACCACGACAAGACGTGGGCCAAGGTCCTCGACAACCGCGAGGTCCAGGCCGACCGGCGCCTTTTCCTCACCGCGACCCCCAGGATCTGGGACAGCCCCGACCTGGCCGCAGACCCCGATGCCGCACCCCACCGCCCCCGACGCCGCACCACCACCAACCGCACCACCTCCCGCGATCCGCGGCTGGTCAACTCCCTCGACAACACCCACCTCTACGGCCCCACCGTCCACCACTACCCCCTCCACCAAGCCGTCGAGGACGGCGTCCTCGCCGACTACCGCATCCTCATCCCCACCATCACCGACACCGACCTCCACCAGCGCCTCCGGACCGACACCACCACCGCGCCCACGGCCAAGCCTGCCAACGCCGGGGCAGGCAGTGCCCCGAGCACCGGTAGCCGACCGGGCAGTTCCCCGGCCACCGGCACCAGGCCCGGCACACGCCCAGACCGACGACGTGAGGACCGCCAGCGCCCAGCCCATCGGCGACCGAGCCGGCAGTGCACTGCGCACCACCGCCCTGCACCTCGCCGTGCACAAGGCGATGACCGACAACGGC
>NZ_BAAAYB010000013.1:0-70249 GCF_039535905.1 Kitasatospora albolonga
TCGTCGGCATGGCCTGCCGCCTGCCCGGCGGGATCACCTCGCCGGACGACCTCTGGCGGGTCGTCAGCGAGGGCGTGGACGCCATCGGCGAGTTCCCCGCCGACCGCGGCTGGGACCTGGAGGCGCTCTACCACCCCGACCCGGACCACCCCGGCACCTCCTACACCCGGCACGGCGGATTCCTCGACACCACGCCCGAGTTCGACGCGGAGTTCTTCGGCATCTCGCCGCGCGAGGCGCTGGCCACCGACCCGCAGCACCGCCTGCTGCTCGAGACGGCCTGGGAGGCCTTCGAGCGGGCCGGCATCGACCCGGCCGGTCTGCGCGGCAGCCGGACGGCGGTCTTCGCCGGGATCGCGGGCAGCGATTACACGCCCCGACTGCACGACGCCCCGGGTGAGTTGGAGGGATTCCTGGGGATCGGCGGCCTGGACAGCGTGGCCTCGGGCCGGATCTCCTACACCTTCGGTTTCGAGGGCCCGGCCGTCACGGTGGACACCGCCTGCTCCTCCTCGCTGGTCGCGCTGCACCTGGCCGCCCAGTCGCTGCGCTCCGGCGAGTCCGACCTCGCGCTGGCCGGCGGGGTGAGCGTGATGGCCACCGCCCAGGGCTTCGTGGAGTTCTCCCGCCAGCGCGGCCTGTCCGCCGACGGCCGTTGCAAGGCCTTCGCCGCCGAGGCGGACGGCACCGGCTGGGCGGAGGGCGTGGGCCTGCTGCTGGTCGAGCGGCTCTCCGACGCCCGGCGCCACGGTCACCCCGTGCTGGCGGTGCTGCGCGGCAGCGCCGTCAACCAGGATGGCGCCTCCAACGGCCTGACGGCCCCCAACGGCCCCGCCCAGCAGCGCGTCATCCGCCAGGCACTGGCCGGGGCCCGGCTGGCCGCCGCCGACGTCCACGCCGTCGAGGCGCACGGCACCGGCACCCGGCTGGGCGACCCGATCGAGGCCCAGGCGATCCTGGCCACCTACGGGCAGGACCGCGAACAGCCGCTGCTGCTCGGCTCGTTGAAGTCCAACATCGGTCACACCCAGGCGGCGGCGGGTGTGGCGGGCGTGATCAAGTCGGTGCTGGCGATCCGCCACGGCGTGCTGCCGCGCACCCTGCACGCCGAGCAGCGCACCCCCTACGTGGACTGGGACGCCGGAGCGGTGGAGCTGCTCACCGAGCAGCGCGCCTGGCCGGAGGTCGAAGGCCCGCGCCGGGTCGGCGTCTCGGCCTTCGGCGCCAGCGGCACCAACGCGCACGTGATCATCGAGCAGGCGCCGGAGGAAGAGCTCACGATCGAGGCCACCGAGGCCCCGGCCGTGCTGCCCTTCGTGGTGTCCGGCCGCTCACCCGAGGCGCTGGCGGCGCGGGCCGCCCAGGTGGCCGAACTGCTGGCGTCCGAGCCCCCGCTGGAGCTGGCCCGGGCCCTGGTGGCCGACCGGGCGGTCTTCGAGGAGCGGGCCGTGGTGCTCGGTGGTGGCGCCGAGGCACTGCGGGCGTTGGACGGCCCGGGTGTGGTGCGCGGGACGGCCCGCTCCGGCGGCCTGGCGTTCCTGTTCTCCGGCCAGGGAAGCCAGCGGGTCGGCATGGGGCGGGAGTTGGCCGCCGCCTTCCCGGTCTTCGCCGAGGCCTTCGAGGCCGTCGAGACGGCCCTCGGCCTGCCGCTGGGCGAGGTGATCGCGAGCGGCGAGGGTCTGGACGAGACGGGGTGGACGCAGCCGGCGTTGTTCGCGGTGGAGGTCGCGCTGTTCCGGCTCTTCGAGTCCTGGGGCGTGCGGCCCGACTACGTCACCGGCCATTCGATCGGTGAGCTGGCCGCCGCCCACGTGGCGGGGGTGCTGTCGCTGGCCGACGCGGCCGCGCTGGTGGCGGCCCGGGCCCGGCTGATGCAGGAACTGCCGGGCGGCGGTGCGATGGTGGCGGTCGAGGGCACCGAGGAGGAGGTCCGCGAGGTCCTCGTTGCCGGTGCCGAGATCGCGGCCGTGAACGGCCCGCGTTCGGTGGTGGTCTCCGGTGACGCCGAGGCCGTTGCCGCCGTCCGCGAGCGCTTCGCCGACCGCCGGACCAAGCAGCTGAAGGTCAGTCATGCCTTCCACTCCGCCCACCTGGACGGCATGCTCGCCGAGTTCGGGCGGACCGCCGCCGGTCTGACCTTCCACGCCCCGCAGATCCCGGTGGTCTCCAACCTGACCGGCCGGATCGCCACCGCCGCCGAGCTCACCGACCCGCAGTACTGGGTCCGCCAGGTCCGCGAGGCGGTCCGCTTCGCCGACGTCATCGGGGAGTTGGCGGCCGAGGGCGTCACCACCTTCGTCGAGCTCGGCCCGGACGGCACGCTCAGCGGCCTGGTCGGCGCCGCCCTCGACACTCCTGTCACGGCCACCGCGCTGCGCCGCGACCGCGACGAGGCCGGGACCGCCGTCACCGCGCTGGCCCGGATCCACGTCCAGGGTCACCGGGTGAACTGGACCGCCCTGCTCGGCCGCCCCTCCCGCCCGGCCGGGCTGACCCTCCCCACCTACCCCTTCCAGCGCCGCCGCTACTGGCTGGAGCCCGCCCACCGCGGCGCCGACGCCACCGGGCTCGGCCTCGCCGAGGCCGCCCACCCGCTGCTCGGCGCCACCGTCCGGCTCCCGGACGGGGAGGGCGTGCTGCTCACCGGCAGCCTCTCGCTGCGCACCCACCCCTGGCTGGCCGACCACGCCGTCCAGGGCACCGTGATCGTCCCCGGCACCGCGCTGCTGGAGCTCGCGGTCCGGGCAGGCGACGAGCTGGGCGCCGGCACCCTGGACGAGCTGGTGGTCGAGGCCCCGCTGGTGCTGCCCGAGCAGGGCGCCGTGCACGTCCAGGTCGCCGTCGGCGGCGCGGACGGGACCGGGGCCCGCGAGGTCACCGTGCACTCCCGCCCGGCCGGGACGGAGGAGTGGAGCCGGCACGCCTCCGGCCTGCTGCTGGCCGGCCCCGGCGCCCCGGGCGAGGCGCTGCGCGCGTGGCCCCCGGCGGGTGCCACCGCACTGCCCACCGAGGAGGTGTACCAGGAGCTGGCCGCCGCCGGGCTCGCCTACGGCCCGGCCTTCCGGGGCCTGCGGGCGGCCTGGCGGGACGGCGACACCTTCTACGCCGAGGTCGCGCTGCCGGAGGAAGTCCGGGAGAGCGCCGCGGAGTTCGGCCTTCACCCGGCGTTGCTGGACGCCGCCGTGCACGTCACCGCCCACCACGGCCTGACCGACACCCCGGCCGGCACCAGCCGGCTTCCCTTCGCCTACACCGGCGTGCGGCTGCACGCGGTCGGCGCGAGCGCCCTGCGGGTGCGCCTGCGCTACACCGAGCCGGAGGCCATCTCGGTCGACGTCGCGGACGAGACCGGCGCCCCGGTCGCCTCCGTCGAGGCCCTGCGGGCCCGGCTGGTCTCCGCCGAACAACTCGCCCCGGCCGGCGGCGCCGACCGCGACGCCCTGTTCCGGCTGGAGTGGCCGGAGATCGCGGCCTCCGAGCCGGCGGCTGCCGACAGCTGGAGCGAGCTGCGGATCACCGGCCACGAGGGCGTGCTCGCCGAGGTGCTGACCGCCACGCAGGCGTGGCTGGCGGACGAGGCGAACGAGGGGAGCCGGCTGGCCGTGGTGACCAGCGGCGCCGTCCCGGTCCTCGGGGAGGCACCGGACCCGGTGCTCGCCCCGGTCTGGGGACTGCTGCGCTCCGCGCAGTCCGAGCACCCCGGCCGGATCGTCCTGCTGGACACCGACCACGACTCCGAGCACCTGATCCCGGCCGCGCTGGCCACCGAGGAGCCCCAACTCGCCCTGCGGGCCGGCCGGGTGCACGTGCCCCGGCTGGTTCGCGCCACCGCCCCGGAGGTCGGCGCCGCCCGGCCCTGGGACCCGGAGGGCACGGTGCTGATCACCGGTGGCACCGGTGTGCTGGGCGGGCTGCTGGCCCGTCACCTGGTCGCCGAGCGGGGCGTGAAGCACCTGCTGCTGCTGTCCCGCAGCGGCGCCCAGGCTCCCGGCGCGGAGGAACTCCATGACGAGCTGGTGGAGTTGGGCGCGGAGGTGACCATCACCGCCGCCGACGCGGGCGACCGCGAGGCGCTCGCCGCCGCCATCGCCGCGATACCGAAGCGGCACCCGCTGACCGCCGTGGTGCACACGGCCGGTGTGGTGGACGACGGCGTGCTCGCCGCCCTCACCCCCGAGCGGCTGCGGACCGTCTGGGCCCCGAAGGCCGACGGCGCCCGCCACCTGCACGAGCTGACCAGGGGTCACGACCTCGCGGCCTTCGTGCTCTACTCCTCGGTCGCCGCCGTCCTCGGCGGCCCGGGGCAGGCCAGCTACGCCGCCGCCAACACCTACCTGGACGCGCTCGCCGCCCACCGCCGCTCGATCGACCTGCCGGCCCAGTCGCTGGCCTGGGGCCAGTGGGCCGAAGCCAGCGCCGTCACCGCGCACCTCAGTGAGGCCGACCGCCGCCGGGCCGCCCGGGCGGGCCTGCGGGCGATCGGCGCCGAGCAGGGCGCCCGGCTGTTCGAGGCGGCCGCGCGGGCCGAGGACCCCTACCTGGTGGCGGCCCCGCTGGACCTGGCCGCCCTGCGCAACCAGCCGGCCCTGCCCGCGCTGCTCACCGCCCTGGTCCCGGCCGCCCGCCGGGCCGCTGCCCGGGGTGCGGCGGCCGCCGGCCCGGCCCTGCTGCCGAAGCTGCTCGCGCTCACCGGGGCGGAGCGGACCGCCGCCCTGCTGGAGCTGGTGCGCACCGAGGTCGCCGGTGTGCTCGGCACCGAGCCGGCCGCCGTCGGCGACGAGCGCCCGTTCAACGACCTGGGCCTGGACTCGCTGACCGCCGTCGAGCTGCGCAACCGCCTGACCGCCGTCACCGGCCTGCGGCTCGCCCCGACCCTCACCTTCGACCACCCGGACCCGGCGCAACTCGCCACTCACCTGGTGGAGTTGGTGGCGGAGGCGCCCACCCCGGGCGCCGTCACGGTGGCCGCGACGGGAGACGGCGAGGACCCGCGCCATCCGCTCTCCACCCTCTACCGGCGGCTCGCCGCCCAGGACAGCTTCCCGGAGGCCTCCGCGCTGATCGGCGTGGCCTCCGCGCTGCGGTCCCGGTTCACCGTCGACGAGCGGGGCGAACACGCCCTGGAGCCGCTCCAGTTGGCCTCGGGGGACGGGGAGACGGCCGTGGTCGCCTTTCCCGCGCTGAGCGCCATCTCCGGCCCGCACGAGTACGCCCGGCTCGCCCACGCCTTCCAGGGCGAGCGCGACTTCTTCGTGCTCCCCTCGCCCGGCTGGACCCCGAGCGACAAGCTCCCCGACACCATCGACACCTTCCTCACCCTGCACACCGAGGCGGTGCTCCGACTGGTCGGCCCCGACCGGCCGTTCGTGGTGCTCGGCCGCTCGATGGGCGGCTGTGTGGCGCACGCCGTCACCGAACGGCTGGAGGCGGCCGGGCGGCGGGTGGCCGGGCTCGGCCTGGTGGACTCGTACCCGATCGACAGCGCGGTGCGCGAGGGCATGGGCGAGTGGTGGCTGACCGCGATGCTCACCGGCATGGTCGAGCGGATCCAGCAGTACGACATGGTCTGGAGCGACGCCAGCCTGACCGCGATGGGCGGCTACAACTCCGTCTTCGCCGGCTGGCAGCCCGGCCCGGTGCAGGCGCCCGTCCTGGCGCTGCGCGCCGACACCCCCCTGCGCGGCACGGTGATCGACCCGACGGGCCGTCACGACTGGCGCGCCTACTGGCCGGTGCCGCACGAGGTGCGGGACATCACCGGTGACCACTTCACCGTGCTGGAGCAGCACACCCCGACGACGGCGGACGCCGTCCGGCAGTGGATCGAGACGAAGGAGCGGGCATGGGCAGCAACCCGGTAGTACTGGTGACCGGAGCGGCCTCCGGGATCGGCGAGGCACTGGTGCGGCTCTACGCCGAACGCGGCCACCGGGTGGTCGCGGTGGACGTGGACAAGTACGGCCTCGACGCCTTCGCCGAGCTCGACGGGGTCGCCACCCTGGTCGGCGACGTCTCCGAGCAGGAGACCAACGAGCGGGCCGTCGAGCTGGCCGTGGAGCGGTTCGGCCGCCTCGACGCCGCGGTGCTCAACGCCGGTACGGGCGGCGGCGGTCCGCTGGAGTCGGCGGGAGCGGTGGAGCGCTTCGACCGGCTGTTCGCGGTGAACGTGCGCAGCGTGGTGCTCGGCATCCGCTCCGCCGTCCCGGCCCTGCGGGCCGCCGGGGGCGGCGCGATCGTCGCCACCTCCTCGGTCTCCGGCCTGCGCGGCGACCCGGGCACCTGGGCCTACAACGCCACCAAGGCCGCCGTCATCAACCTGGTGCGCGCCACCGCCATCGACTACGCCGCCGAGGGCATCCGGATCAACGCCATCGCCCCGGGCGGCACCGTCACCGCCCTGACGGCGGCCCAGGTCGCCGACCCGGAGTTCTCCGCCTTCATCACCCGCCGCATCCCCGCCCAGCGCTGGGCCGAGGCCCGGGAGCAGGCCGAGGTGGTCTGGTTCCTGACCTCGCCCGCCGCCTCGTACGTCACCGGCGTCACCGTGCCGGTCGACGGCGGCCTGAGCGCCAACGGCGGCATCCTCCTGCCGCCCGCCGCCACCCGCTGACCACCCATTCTTCCGTCAACCACCGAGGAGAGAACGAACAGTGAGCACCCTTGAGGACAACAAGGCCGTCGTCCTGCGCTACTACCACGAGCTGGTCAGCGGCCAGCGGATCGACCTGGTCGAGGAGCTGATCGCCGAGGACGCCGTCGACGAGAGCCGGGTCGGCCCCGACGGCCCCGGCAGCCTGGAGGACTTCCGCGAGCACCTGCGCTGGCTCTGGAACAACGTCCGGGACGTCAAGGCCACGGTCGAGGACCTGGTGGCGGAGGGCGACCTGGTCATCGCCTACTGGCGGATCGAGGGCATCCACGTCGGCCCGATCTTCGGCGTCCCCGCCACCGGCCGGCCCTTCGTCGGACACAGCGTCAGCCGCCTGACCGTCCGCGACGGCAAGGTGGTCCGCTACAGCGTCCTGCCCGACCGCCTCGGCATCATCCAGCAGCTGGCCCCCGTCGCCGTCTGACCCTCCGTGCCCCAGGGCCCGGCCGGACGCCTCCGGCCGGGCCCGTTCCCGTCCCCAGGAGACCTGACATGACCGACCGCCTGACCGTCGAGGACGCCGAGCAGCTGCGCCAGCTGCTGGCCCGCTTCTCGCACGCCTTCGACAACGCCGATGCCGAGGCCCTCGGCACCGTCTTCGCCGAGGACGGCGTCATCGAACTCGCCCGCACGGGTGCCCTGTTCAAGGGCCTGGAGGCCATCCGGGCGTTCAGCGCCGACCTCGGCCCCGAATCCCCCGACCACCAGACCCTGGACAGCACCTTCTGGGCCGAGGACGACGGCACCGCCCGCGGCCGCAGCCGCTACCTGGCGATCCTCGCCGACGGCAGGGTGCACAACGGCGACTACGTCGACGTCTACACCAGGACGGAGGCCGGCTGGCGCATCCTCAGCCGGACCTCCGTCCCCCGCTACCCGCTCCCCGGCTCAGCCCAGTAGCGCCAGCACCCGCTGCACGGCCTCCGCCACGGGGGCCCCGACCGCGCCGACGGTGGCGGCGATGCCCGCCACCGCCAGCAGCGCCCGGCGCCGCTCCTGCGCGGGCGGCGCCGGCGCCTCGATCACCGCCAGGGTCTCCGCCACCACCTCGGCGTCGAGCGGGCCCAGCAGCTCCCGGATCTCGCGCAGTTGGCCGGCGAGGGCGGCCAGTGCCCGGGCCAGCTCCGGCGGGTCGGCAGCGGTGGCGTGGTGGTGGACCACCTTGCCGATGTTCCCGCTGCCGCCGTGCAGGTGGATGTTGTCCCCGTGGTGCTGGTTCACGTGAGCACCTTCCCCGCGTTGCCGCTGCCGCCGTACAGGTTGATGTTGTCGCCGATCTGGTAGTACCTCGGATTCACCGTCACTCTCTGCATCGTGTACCGGAATTCGTGGTCGGGGTTCTCCAGGGTGTGGGTCAGGATGTCGAGCAGTTCGGTGATCCTGCGCCGATCCGAGGAGGTCACCACCGCGGTCGGGCCCCCGGCGGTGTCCACCAGCAGGACGGGCACCGAGCTGCCGGCTATCGCGCGCAGCGCGTCGCAGAGCAGGTAGGCCGTGAGCAGTCCGGCCACGGTCAGGGCGACGTCCTCGTCGGTGTTGCCGTAGGAATTGGTCGTGGCGATGACGATGACCACGCCGAAGGCGGCGAACGCCAGGAACCGCATCCAGACCCGGTGGAGCGCCGCGCGGCGGTCGGGTTCCAGCGCCGTCGCACAGACCCTGGTGACGTTGTTCAGCGGGTAGGCGGCGTTCCCGACCCACAGCAGCCGCTTGTCGACCCGCACCACGACGGAGCCGTACGGCACGCCGCCGGTCGACGGCGGTGCGGTCGGCCGTGGTGGGATCGCCGGTGTTCCGGTGGACGACATGCAATTCCCCCCTCCGCCTCGGATCGCCCCGATGGCGATCGGCGGGCAACCAAGCATGCATCAGACGGCCGGAGTTGACGAGGGCGCGGTCGGGATCGCCCGGCCCGGTCAGGTGGCGGAACCCGTGGCCCGGCGGGGCAGCCCAGGGGTGGGCTAGGGGTTGCGTAGGGGTCCGCCTGCGGCACTGCCTCGGCAGACTTCCGAGCAGCTCAGCACCTCTTACTTTCCTCTCGCAACAAACGGAGCACACCGATGCCCAGAACCGGGCCCCGTCCCGTCCCGCTGCTCGCCGCACTCGCCGCGGGCACCCTGCTGCTCACCGGCTGCGGCTCCGGCGCCACCGGTTCGGCGGCCCCGGCCAAGGACGGCGGTGCGCAGGGCGCCCCCGTCCAGGGCGGCTCGCTCACCTACGCCACCGACGTGGAGCCGATCTCCTTCGACATCCACGTCAGCCAGCAGGACGTCACCGGCGCGATCCAGCGCAACGTCTTCGACTCCCTGGTCCAGCAGGACGCCAAGGGCGAGTTCCAGCCCTGGCTGGCCACCAAGTGGGAGGCCGCGCCGGACCTGAAGAGCTTCACCTTCCACCTGCGCGAGGGCGTGAAGTTCACCGACGGCACCCCCTTCGACGCCGAGGCCGTGAAGGTCAACTTCGACCGGATCGTGGCCAAGGAGACCAAGTCCCAGTACGCGGCCAGCCTGCTCGGCCCGTACAGCGGCACCGAGGTGATCGACCCGAAGACCGTGAAGGTGACCTTCTCGGAGCCCTTCGCCCCCTTCCTGCAGGCCGCCTCCACCCCCTACCTCGGCTTCTACTCGCCGAAGACCATCAAGGAGAACGGCTCCAAGCTCGGCGCCGGCGGCCCGGCCGACGTCGGCACCGGCCCGTTCGTCTTCTCCGCCTACACCAAGGGCCAGAGCGCCGTCTTCAGCAGGAACCCGGACTACAACTGGGCCCCGGCCGGCGCCGCCCACCAGGGCCCCGCCTACCTGGACAAGCTGACGGTCCGTTTCCTCACCGAGGACTCCGTCCGGCTCGGCGCGCTCAACAGCGGCCAGGTCCAGGTCGCCGACCCGATCCCGCCGTCCGGCGTGAAGACCGTCCAGGCCGACGCCAAGCTGAAGACCGTCTCCACCGACGCCCCCGGTGCGGTGTACTCCCTCGTCCTCAACACCTCCAAGGCCCCGCTGGACGACCCGCTGGTGCGCAAGGCGGTGCAGCGCGGCATCGACGTCGACACCGACGTGAAGAGCGTCTACTTCGGCGTCAACAAGCGGGCCTGGAGCCCCGTCGCGCCCACCACCCCCTACTACGACAAGTCCCTCGAGAACAGCTGGGCCTACGACAAGGCGCTCGCCGAGAAGTCCCTGGACGAGGCCGGCTGGACCACCAAGGACGCCGACGGCTACCGCACCAAGAACGGCCAGCGGCTCACCATCGAGTGGCCGCTGCCGCCCACCGAGTTCGTCCGCGAGCAGCGCGACACCCTCGGCCAGGCCATCCAGGCCGACCTGAAGAAGATCGGCATCGAGGTCACCCGCCCCCGCCTCGACATCGGCACCTACATCGCCCAGGTCTACGGCGGCAAGGTGCACATCGCCGACTACAGCTGGGCCCGGTTCGACCCGGACGTGCTGCGGCTGTACTTCCACAGTGCCAGCCAGCCCGCCAAGGGCGGCCAGAACGCGACCTTCTACAAGGACGCCCAGCTGGACGAGTGGACCACCAAGGGCAAGGAGACCTTCGACAAGACGGTCCGTCAGGAGGTCTACGGCAAGACCCAGCAGCGCGCGATCGAGCTCGGCCTGATCGTGCCGCTGTACGTGCGCACCGCCACCGTCGGCCAGTCCGCCCAGGTGCACGGCCTCACCGCCGACCCGAACACCTGGCTCCGCTTCCACGACGCCTGGCTGGGTAAGTGACATGACCGAGAACGACCTGACGGCCCCTCAGGGGCTCCGCTCGGTGACGCTCGGGGTGCTGCGAAGGCTGTTCGTCCGCCTGCTGGGTGCCCTCGCTGTCCTGATCGGGGCCGCCACGGTCGCCTTCGCCGCGCTCCAGCTGGTCCCCGGTGACCCGGTCACCGTGATGCTCGGCCCCGGCACCGCCGCCACCCCCGAGGTGAAGGCGGAGATCCGGGCCACCTACGGGCTGGACCAGCCGGTCGCGGTGCAGTACCTGCACTACCTGGGCCGCCTGCTCAGCGGCGACCTGGGGGAGTCCTACCAACTCCAGCGGCCGGTGGCCGGGCTGATCGGCGATCAGCTCGGCCCCACCGTCCAGCTCGCCCTGGCGGCCCTGGTGCTGGCCGTCGCCCTGGCGCTGCTCACCGCCACGGCGACGGCCGGCCGCCGGCCCGCCCTGCGGGCCCTGAGCTCGCTGCTGGAGCTGCTCGCGGTCTCCAGCCCCTCCTACTGGATCGGCATCCTGCTGCTGACCGCCTTCTCCTTCCAGCTGCGGATCTTCCCGGTCGCCGGGGACCAGGACCTCTCGGCCCTGGTGCTGCCCGCCGTGACCCTGGCCCTGCCGCTCGCCGGGGTGCTCACCCAGGTGCTCCGCGAGGGCCTGGAGACCGCCCTCGGGCAGCCCTTCGTGCTCACCGCCCGCTCCCGCGGCCTGGCCCCCGCCGCCGTGCTGCTGCGCCACGCCCTGCGGCACACCGCCGGCCCGGTGGCCACCCTGACCGGCTGGCTGACCGGCTCGCTGCTCGGTGGCGCCGTGCTGGTCGAGACGGTCTTCGGCCGCCCCGGCATCGGGGCGCTCAGCCTCCAGGGCGCCGTCAACAAGGACATGCCGCTGGTGATCGGCCTGGTGCTGCTCTCCGCGCTGGTCTTCGTGCTCATCTCCACCCTGGTGGACCTGCTCCACCTCGCCGCAGACCCCCGCCTGAGGAGCCGCTGACCATGGCCCAGACCGCCGCCTCCGGCCGGACCACCCTGGTCCTGGCCTCCGCCCTGCTGGCCCTGATCACCGCAGTCGCCATCGCCCCCGGCCTGTTCACCTCCGCCTCCCCGGTGGAGACCGACCCGATCCACGCGCTGGCCGCCCCCAGCGCCCAGCACTGGTTCGGAACCGACCAGTTGGGCCGCGACCTGTTCTCCCGGGTGCTGCACGGCGCCCGCCCCTCGATCCTGCTCGGCCTCGGCGCCACCGCCCTCGCGGTGGCCGGCGGAGCCGCCCTCGGGCTGGCCTCCGCGCTCGGCGGCCGGACCACGGACCAGGTGCTGATGCGCGCCGCCGACATCCTGCTCTCGCTGCCGCCGATCCTGCTCGCGCTGCTGGCCGTCACCGTGCTCGGCACCGGCTCGGGCAACGTGATGGCCGCCATCGCCATCGCCTTCGTCCCCGGCTACGCCAGGATCGTCCGGGCCGAGACCCGGGTGGTGCAGCGCTCCGGCTACGTGGAGGCGGCCCCGGCTGCTGGGCGTGCGCACCTGGGAGCTGGTCCTGCGTCACGTGCTGCCCAACGCCGTCGGCCCGATGCTGGTGCTGGCCACCGTCGGCTTCGGCGCCGCCCTGATCGCCGCCTCCGGCCTGAGCTTCCTCGGCCTCGGCCCGCAGCCGCCCTCCCCGGAGTGGGGCGCGATGCTCTCCCAGGGCCGCAGCTTCCTCCAGACCGCCTGGTGGATCGGGGTCTTCCCGGGCGCCGCCATCACCCTCACCGCGCTAGCGGTGAACGCCGTCGGCCGCCGCGCGCAGCGCCGCTTCACCCGGAGGACCCCCGCATGACGCTGCTCACCGTCGAAGGACTGGACGTGCGCTTCGGCGTCGGCGAGCGCGCGGTGCGTGCCGTCCGGGAGGTCTCCTTCACCCTCGACCGGGGGGAGTGCCTGGCCGTGGTCGGGGAGTCCGGCTCCGGCAAGAGCGTCACCGCCCGCAGCCTGGTCGGACTCACCGGCCCCGGCTCCGCGGTGACGGCCCGTCGGCTGGAGTTCGACGGCACCGACCTGACCGCCCTCGGCGAGGCGGGCTGGCGCGGGGTGCGCGGTCGGCGGATCGGCCTGGTGCTCCAGGACGCGCTCACCTCGCTCGACCCGCTGCACACCGTCGGCGCGGAGGTCGCCGAACCGCTGCGCGTCCACGGCCTCGCGCCCCGGCGCGAACTCCCTTCGCTGGCCGCCTCGCTGCTCACCCGGGCGGGCGTGCCGGAGGCGGAGCGGCGCGCCGCTCAGTACCCGCACCAGCTCTCCGGCGGGCTGCGCCAGCGCGCCCTGATCGCCTCCGCCCTGGCGGGCTCGCCCGACCTGCTGATCGCCGACGAGCCGACCACCGCGCTGGACGTCACCGTCCAGGCCCAGGTGCTCGACCTGCTGGCCGAACTCCGGCGCGGTGGAACGGCGTTGCTGCTGATCAGCCACGACCTCTCGGTGGTGGCCCGGACCGCCGACCGGGTCGCGGTGATGTACGGCGGCCGCATCGTCGAGACCGGCCCCACCGAGCGCCTGCTCGCCGAACCGCGCCACCCCTACACCCGCGCCCTGTTGGCTGCCGTCCCCGGCCCCGCCACCCGGGGCCGCCGGCTCTCCGCGCCCGTCGTGGACCGCCCCCGCCCCACCCCCGACGGCTGCCCGTACGCGCCGCGCTGCGACCGCGCCGACCGCACCTGCCTGGAGGCCCTCCCGGCCATCGACCACCACGGCACCCGCTGCTGGAACCCCGTACTGGAGCCCTCCGCCGCGACCGCGGGGCCGCTCACCGCCCCTGAGCCGCCGTCAGCCCCGGCGGCCGCCCCCGTCGTGGAGGTCGACCAGGTCAGCAAGGCGTTCGGCGGCCGCCTTGTGGTGCGCGGCGTCTCGCTGCGCCTGGCGGCGGGGGAGGTGCTCGGCCTGGTCGGCGAGTCCGGCTCCGGCAAGACCACGGTAGCGCGGATGGTGCTCGGGCTGGAGCAGCCGGACTCCGGCACCGTCCGCCTCGGCGGCGCCCCCTGGAGCGAGCTGCCCGAACGGCGGCGCCGTGCCCAGCGGCTGCGCCTGCAGTCCGTGCCGCAGGACCCGCTGGGCTCCTTCGACCCCCGCCACACCGTGGAGCGGGTGGTCGGCGCCGCCGTGGCCCGTACCGGCGTCCGGGGCCGGGCCCGGGTGGCCGAACTCCTCGACCAGGTCGGCCTCTCCGCCGCCCTGCTGCCCCGCCGCCCGGCCGAGCTCTCCGGCGGCCAGCGCCAGCGCGTCGCGATCGCGCGCGCCCTGGCCCCCGCGCCCGAGGTGCTGGTCTGCGACGAACCGGTCTCCGCCCTCGACGTCTCGGTGCAGGCCCAGATCCTCGACCTGCTGGCGGACTTGCGGCAGCACCTGGGCCTCGCGATGCTCTTCATCTCGCACGACCTCGGCGTGGTCCACCACCTGGCCGACCGCGTCGCGGTCATGACGGACGGCCGGCTGGTGGAGACGGGCGAGGTCACCGAGGTCTTCGCCCGCCCGGCCGCCGCCTACACCCGGCGCCTGCTCGCGGCCGTCACCACCCTGGAGGTACCGGCATGACCGGGGGCACCCTGTACGCCGTCAGCGACCTGCACGTCGGCTATCCCGAGAACCGCGAGGTGGCCGAACGGCTGCACCCCACCTCGCCGGAGGACTGGCTGATCGTGGCCGGGGACGTCTCCGAGACCTTCGAGGACATCGGCCGGACCCTGGGCCTGCTGCGCGAACGCTTCGCCAAGGTCATCTGGGCCCCCGGCAACCACGAGCTCTGGACCACCCCCGACGACCCGGTGCAGCTGCGCGGCGAGCCCCGCTACCGCGCCCTGGTCGAACTCTGCCGCGAGCTCGACGTGTTGACGCCCGAGGACCCGTACGCCGTCTGGCGCGGCGAGGGCGGCCCGGTCACCGTCGCCCCGCTCTTCGTGCTCTACGACTACACCTTCCGCCCGCGCGGCACCACCACCAAGGAGCAGGCCCTCGCGGTGGCCCGGGCCGCCGGCGTGGTCGGCACCGACGAGATCCTCCTGCACCCCGACCCGTACCCGGGCCTGGAGGCCTGGTGCGCCGCCCGGCTGGCCGAGTCCGAGCGCCTGCTCGCCGCCCGCGACCCCGCCCTGCCCACCGTCCTGGTCAACCACTTCCCGCTGCGCCGGGAGCCGACCCTGATCCTGCGCCACCCGGAGTTCGCCCTCTGGTGCGGCACCGAGCACACCGCCGACTGGCATGTGCGGTACGGCGCGGGCGTGGTGGTCTACGGCCACCTGCACATCCCGCGCAGCACCGTCCACGACGGCGTCCGCTTCGAGGAGGTCTCGCTCGGCTACCCCCGCGAGTGGCGGCCGCGCGGCGGACCGAGCGGCCTGCGCCGGGTCTTCCCGGCAGCGGGGGAGGCCCCGGTCGGCGGCGGTGGGTTCCGGTGATCGGCGGGCTGCTGCCCGGGGCCGTGGCCTGGGCCGAGTCCACCGCCGAGCCGGAGACGGCCGGACTCCTGCCCGAGGAGGCCGCCCTGACGGAGCGGATGGTCCCCGGGCGGCTGCGCGAGTTCACCGCCGTCCGGGCCTGCGCCCGCCGCGCCCTGGCCGGGCTCGGCGAGCCGCCCGCCCCGATCCTGCCCGGCCCCCGGGGCGAACCGCGCTGGCCCGCCGGACTGGTCGGCTCGATGACCCACTGCACCGGCTACCGGGCCGCGGTGGTCGCCCGCCGCGCCGAGCTGCCCACGCTCGGCATCGACGCCGAGCCGCGCGCGCCGCTGGGCCCCGGCCTGCTGGAGGCCGTCTCGCTCCCCGCCGAACGGACCCGGCTGGCCACCCTGCACCGCCGCGCCCCCGAACTCCCGTGGGACCGACTGCTGTTCTCCGTCAAGGAGAGCGTCTTCAAGGCCTGGTACCCGCTCACCCACCGCCCGCTCGGCTTCGAGGAGGCCGACGTCACGCTCAGCCCGGACGGCACCTGGCACGCCCACCTGCGCCTGCCCACCACCCCAGGAGCCCCCCGCTCCTTCGCCGGCCGCTGGGCCGCCACCGGTGCCCACCTGCTCACCGCGACGGCCCAGCCCGGCTTCTGACGCGGCGTGGGGCTACGACCCGATCTCCGTCAGGTAGCCGTCGACGTGGGTGAGCGAGTCCTGCAGGCGCTGCCGGACCATCGCCAGCATCTGGCGCTGGGCGGCGAGGACCTCGTCGTCGCCGTTCTCGATGGCGTCGAAGCCGGCGGCCATCGCGTTGGTGAGCAGCTGCGCCGCCTCGGCGGAGAACGCGGCCGCCACGGCCACCGGCCCCGCGTTCCCGCTGCGGGCGAAGAGGGAGAGCGGGAAGGAGGCCCGCCAGATCTGCCAGGCGACGAAGTTGGCCTGCAGCAGGTCGTTCTCGCCGACCCCGGCGGAGACCAGCTGCGCGGGCCAGACCGACTGCATGTCGTCGTCGTCCGGGCACTCGAAGTCGGAGCTCATCGCCTCCGCCTGCACCACGCCCAGCAGGGAGTTGAGCAGCCCCATCCGGTAGAGCTCGGCGGTCCTGTGCATCGCGGCGAACCGGGCGAGGGCCTCCGCGCCGGGCTCGCCCTGGAAGTAGCCCAGGGCGGCGAGGGCCCCGGCTATCTGCTCGACCGTCACCGGGGGTCCGTCGTTCTTCAGGTTGTCCATGCGGGCACGCTACCGGCCCCGGCTGACGAAACGGTCTGCCGGGGCCGGGAACTGTCGGTGCGTCAGCTGGTGGCGATGGAGGTGTCGTCGATCAGGAAGCTGGTCGCGAGCGACGCGTCCTCGACACCGTTGAACTTCAGGGTGACGCTCTGGCCGGCGTAGGCCGAGAGGTCGAAGGTGCGCAGCTGGTAGGAGGAGACGGCGTCCACGTTGGAGTAGGTCTTCAGCGCGGTGCCGTTCACCGTCACGGTGAGCTTGTCGTACTGGGTGGTGCCGGTCTCGGCGGTGTCGATGCGCAGGTAGAAGCCGAGGGTGGCCTTGCAGCCGGCCGGGATGGAGACGGTCTGCGAGGCGCTGTCGGTGTGCGAGGAGCCGTAGCCGTTCAGCCAGGCCTTGTAGGAGCCGGTGCGGGCGGGCTTGCTGGTGCCGCTGTCGATCACGCCCGAGGTGATGGTCCAGCTGGTGTTGCCGGACTCGAAGCCCGCGTTTCCGAGCAGCTGCGCCGGGGTGCAGGTGCCGCCGCCACCGCCGTTGACGGTCCAGGAGAAGCTGGTGGAGCCGGTGCGGTTGCCCGCGTCCTTGGCGGTCACGGTGACGTTGGAGCTGCCGGCCGTGGTGACGGTGCCGGTGATCCGGCCGGAGGAGGAGATGGTCAGGCCGGCCGGCAGGCCGGTGGCCGAGAAGGTCAGCGGGGCGGTGCCGCCGGTCGCGCTGATCTGGAGGTCCACGGCACCGTTCAGGGCGGTGGTCTGGTTGCCCGGGTTGGTGACGGTCGGGGAGGTCCCGGCCGGCTTGGTGAGCAGGCAGCCGCTGACGCTGAGGTCGATGGCGCGGTTGGTGCCCAGGCAGGTGGTGAACCAGTACACCTCCTGGCCGTAGCTCTGCCCCTTGGTGGCGGTGGTGGTGCCGTCCGCGTTCACCTCGCAGGGGTTGTTCAGGGTGCACATGGCGCCGTCGTCGTTGCCGGTGTTGTTGATGCCGACCACCTGCTTGCTGGTGGCGTCGACGATCGGCGAACCCGAGGTGCCGTGCGTGGTGTTGCAGCCCGCGCTGTAGCGGATCGAGTCCTGCCAGGTCCACTGGTCCTCGCGCAGGGTGCCCACGAAGCCGTTGATCGAGCAGTTCCAGGTCTGCTTCCAGTAACCCGACGGTATGAACATCGACGAGCCGTTGACCGGGTGGGTGTCGGCGATCGTCAGCGCGGTGGCGCCGAACTTGGAGGTGATCGACGCGAAGGTGTCGGTCAGCTGGTAGAGCGCCACGTCGGTGCCGGTCATGGTCGCGTACAGGACCTTGTCGGCGTTCACGGTGCCGAGGGAGCCGCCGGAGGCGTTGAGCAGCGTGCCGGAGCGGCTGGCCGTCTGGTTCTGGATCACCTGGCCGGCCGAGGGCATGCTCGGCAGGCAGTGCCCGTTGGTCAGCATCAGCGCGCGGTCGGTGGACACCGAGGCGGGGTAACGCACCAGCGAGGCCGAGCAGTTGCTCAGGGCGATCGTGGAGGTCAGGTCGCCCGCCTGCACGGCCTGGGCCGGCGTGACGGCCGAGGTCAGCAGGCCCGCGACGATCGCGGCCGTGCCGAGCCCGGCGGTAAGTCCCTTGAACATGGGTCTCCTTGTGGGGGAACGCCGAGCGCACGAACGGATGCGCACACTCAGGCCGCTGAAAAATGCCATGCCCGCCTCAATGCGTCAACACCCCCGGCAAGGCTGGTCGTTGGGGCCCCGAACCGGAGTGATCCCGTCCGAATCCTGCTTCGGATGCCGCCCGCCGATGACCGGATCGTTCCGCATCCGGCCCCGATGGTGCCTTCAGCCGGCGCTCCCCGGCGGCCAGGATGGAGGCATGACCAACGCACTGATCGTCATCGACGTCCAGGAGTCCTTCCGGCAGCGCGAGGACTGGGCCGCCGTCTCCGACCCGGAGATCGTCTCCAAGGTGGAGCGGCTGGTGGACCACGCCCGCGCCCAGGACGACCTGGTGGTCTGGGTCCTGCACGCCGACCCGGGCACCGGCACCGTCTTCGACCCCGCCAACGGCTTCGTCCGCCTGATCGACGGCCTGGCCCCCGCCTCCGGCGAGCCCACGCTCGTGAAGACCAGCCACAACGCCTTCACCACCACCAACCTCCAGCAGCTCCTCACCCTCCAGGGCATCCGGGACCTGACGGTCTGCGGCATCCGCACCGAGCAGTGCTGCGAGACCACCACCAGGGTCGCCGCCGACCTCGGCTACGAGGTCACCTTCGTCGTCGACGCGACCGCGACCCACCCGATCGCCCACCGCGACGCCCCCGCCGACCGCACCCTGGCCGAGGTGCTGGCCGACCCGCGTACGCTGTCCACCGAGGAGATCATCGCCCGCACCGAGTACGCCCTCGCCGGCCGCTTCGCGCGGGTCACCACCGTGAAGGAGCTGACCGGATCGTGACCCTGGTGCTCTTCCTGCTCGTCCCCGGCCTGCACCTGCTGGACCTCGCCGGCCCCGCCCAGGTGTTCTCCACCGCGGCCGACTTCGGCCTCGGCTACCGGACCGGGTACGTGGCCGAGCGGGAAGACGTGTCCAGCGCCCAGGGCCTCGCCCTGCGCGCCTCCACCGAGTGGCCCGCCCTCGCGGCGGGCGACCTGGTGGTGGTGCCCGGCTGGCACTCCTCCTCGCTCTCGGTGGAGGTGCCGCTGTGCTCCTCCACCCTGGAGCGGCTGACGGCCCATCACGCGGCGGGCGGCACCGTCGCCAGCGTCTGCGCGGGCGCCGACGCCCTCGGCCGGGCCGGCCTGCTGGACGGCCGCCGCTGCACCACCCACCACGAGCTCCAGGAGGAGCTCGCCCACCGCTATCCGGCCACCACGGTGGTGCGCGACGTCCTCTACGTCGAGGACGACCGGGTGATCACCTCCGCCGGCATCGCCAGCGGCATCGACCTCGCCCTCCACCTGCTGGCCGTCCGCCACGGCCCCGCCGCGGCGGCCCGGGTCGCCCGCGACATGGTCGTCTACGCCCGCCGCAACGGCGACGAACCCCAGGCCAGCGCCGTCCTGCGCCACCGCTCCCACCTCAGCGACTCCGTCCACCGCGTCCAGGACCAGATCGACGCCGGCTTCGCCGACCGCCTCACCCTCACCGACCTCGCCACCACCGCCGGCCTCAGCGAACGCACCCTCACCCGCCGCTTCACCCAGGCCACCGGCCTCACCCCGCTCCGCTACCAGCAGGAGCTCCGGGTGGAACGCGCCGAACACCTCATCACCCAGGGCACCACGGTGGAGGCGGCGGCCCGCGAGGTCGGCTTCCAGGACGCCCGCATGCTCCGGCGCCTCCGCGCGCGGACGGTGTCCACCGCCGACTGACGGGGCCGAGAGGGCTGACGGGGCCGAGAGGGCTGACGGGGCCGAGAGGGCTGACGGGGCTGACGGGGCGTCATCCGGGCCGGCGCCGCCACTACGATTGACCGACCGGTGGGCGGCAACGGCAGTGACGGAGGGCGCCGGAGAATGCGCGAGGGCGGCGGGCACGCGGTCAAGGGCTCCGGCAGTGCGACGGCCTCGGGCCAGTCCTCCGTGGCCAACAGCGGGGTCATCAACGGCGACGTGCACGTCGGCATCCGGGTCCCCGCGCCGTCCGGCTACCTGCACCAGGTAGGCGATATCGCGGCGGCCGAGTTCAGGGGGCGGGAGGCGGAGCTGGCCGAGCTGGCGGCGTTCTGCACGGCCGAGGCGGTGGCCGCCTCCTACTGGAGGTGGTTGGCGCCCGCCTGGGCCGGAAAGTCCGCGCTGTTGGCGCAGTTGGTGCTGGATCCCCCGCCCGGCGTCGACATCGTCTCGTTCTTCATCACCTCCCGCATGGCCGCGCAGAACGACGCGGCCGCCTTCTGCGCGGTGGTCCAACGGCAGCTGTACGAGCTGCTGGGCGAGGAGGAACCGCTCACCACCCCCTACACCCGGGACGAGCAGCTGCGGCTCGCGATCGACCGGGCGGCGCGGCGGTGCGCGGAGCGCGGGCGGCGGCTGGTCCTGGTGGTGGACGGCCTGGACGAGGACCGAGGCGTGACGGCGGGTCCGGAAAGCCACAGCATCGCCGCGCTGCTCCCGAGGGTGCCCGCGCACGGCATGCGGATCGTGGTGGCCGGCCGCCCGCACCCGCCGGTTCCCGAAGACGTCGGCCAGGCCCACCCGCTCCGCTCGACCGAGATCGACCACTGGCTCGCACCGTCACCCCACGCGCAGGCCGTGCGGTCGCTGGCCGAACGGGACCTGGTGCGACTGCTCGACGGGGGCGGCCTCGGCCGGGAGCTCGTCGGGCTGACGGTGGCGGCGGGTGGTGGGCTGACCGCAGCGGACCTGGCCGCGCTGACGGGTAGTCGCCCGCGCCTCGTCGAGCGTGAACTCTCCGCCGTGGACGGGCGGAGCTTCCGGCGTCGCTCGGCCACCTGGCGCGCCGACGGGCCCGACGCCTACCTGCTGGCGCACGAGGAGATCCAGCGGAGCGCCGCCGAGCTCGTCATGGAGGTGGAGCTGAAGGCCCATCAGGAGCGGCTGCACGCCTGGGCCGACACCTACCGGGAGGCGGGGTGGCCGGAGGAGACGCCCGAGTACCTGCTGCGCGGCTACGCCCAGCTGCTCCAGGAGGTGGGAGGGAGTCGGCGGCTGGCACGGCTGGTGTGCGACCCGGCCCGGCACGAGCGGTTCTGGCAGCTGACCGGATCCGACTTCCACGGGCTGGGCGAACTGTCCGCCGCCATGGATCTGACCCTGGCCGAGGGGCGCCGGACCGGGCGCCACGACGTGGGCACCGCGGTGGCTGTCGCGGTGGCGCGCGATCGGCTGCACGGCCGGATGGTCAACCTGCCGAACCGGCTGATCGCCCTGTGGGCGCGGCTCGGCGACGCGGACCGCGCGGTCGGCCTGGCCCGGTCACAACGGGGCGTGGTGGAGCGGCCGTTCGCCTTCGCGGCAGCGGCGGAGCAGCTCGCGGCCGGTGGTCACCTGAGCCACGCGGTCGGTCTGGCCGACGCGGCCGGCGATCCGGAGGACCGGGCTCGGGTCCTCACCGCGATCGTGCTGGGCCTCGCCGAGGCCGGGCGGTACGGCGACGCCCTGCGGTTCGCCCTGGAGATGCCCGCAGGGAAGGAGAGGGCAGAGGCCTTGCTAGGGGCGCTGAAGGCGCTCGTGGCGGCAGACGGCGGCGGGGGAGCCGCCGACGTCGTGACCGTCGAGCCGTACGCCGCCGCGGCCCTTGAGGCCCTGGACGACGCGACCGACGTGATGGCCCAGGCCGAACACCGGTGTGCATTGGCGGTCGTGCTCCGCAGGATGGGTGAGGTCGAGAGGGCGACGGAGCTGGTGAACGGGGTCCTCGCCACCGCGTACGCGAGGGACTGGGCCTCCGGTCGCGCACACGTCCTCGCGATCGTCGCTCGGGAGATCTCGTCGGATCCGGTTCTCGGAGCGCTCGGCCGGGAGACGGCGGTCGCCATGGCCGAGCTGTTCGAGACGGTGACCGAGCCGGAGCAGATGGAGTGGCTCTTCGCCGACGTCGCACCGGCGTTGGTGGCGGCCGGGCGCGCCGACCTGGCGCTGCTGCTCGCCGACCGCTTTTCCCGCCGACGAAGCGGAGCGAGGGTGGGCCAGGGCGCTCGTCGGGTGCGCGGTCGCGGCCGGTGGGGACCTGGCCGCCGCCCTCGGGCTGGCGGAGCACCTCGATGACCCGCGCGACGCCGTGGCGGTGCTCAACGCCGCCGGCGCCGTGCTGGGAGCTGCCGGAGCCACCGAGGAGTGCGGGGCGCTGGCGGAGATGACGCTGGACGCGGTGGACGAGTGGGTCCCGCCGAGGGACCGGGTGGAGCTGTTGGTCGGTACTGCCGACTTCCTGTGCACGGCCGGGCTTGTCGAGGAGGCCCGCTCGGTGGCGGCGGCTGCGACGAGCCTTGCCAGGGACTCCGTCGTCTCCCGTGGCAGTGTCGAGGAGCTCTCCGTCCTCGCCCGGGTGCTGGGCGGCGCCGGCCATCACGACCTCGGGCGCCGCGTGCTCCTCCGAGCCGCCGGACTCGCCGACGAGGCGGAGCCCGGTCTCGGTCGCGCGATGGACCTGGCCCACGTACTCGGAGGGTCGTACGCCGTTCAGAGCGAGGGCGAGTCCGAGCGAATGCTGGAGAGCCTGACCGAGGAGGTCGGGAGCCTCCGCCTCGTGGACCGGCCCAGCGCCTTGGCGGCCATGGCCGAGGCACTCGGAGGAGCGGGGAGATTCGGCGAGGCGTACGAACTGGCTCGTCAGCTCGGAGAGTTGGCGGAGGCCGGTGATTCGCCGTACCGGAGGGGCTGGGACCGGTACAGCGCCGCGCGCGCCTACCTGGCGGCAGGGGACGTCAATACGGCGCTGGCCCTGAGCGAGGACCTGCCGTTGGACGCGATTCCCGAACTCTTGTCGGCCGCGGTCGAGAAGCTGGTGGACGCGGGCGACCTGGCGCGGGCGGTGGCGGTGACCGACGCCATCGACGACGCGATGGAGCACGAACGGAGCCTCGGGTACCTGGCCGGGGGGCTCGCGGCGGCGGGCGACTTCGGTCAAGCCGTACAGAGGTTGGCCGAGATCGACTCCCCGGTCATGTGCGACCGGGCGAAGCCCCTGGTCGCCCGTGGCATGGCGCGGGCCGGCCAGCCCGAGGCGGCCTTGGCGGTCGCCGAGAGCGTCACGGACCTGGAGCGCCGGGGCAGGTCCCTGGCCTCCGTCGCCGAGGCGTGGGGTGCCGATGAACGCGGGCGGGCCCTGCTGGTCGAGGCGCTGGCCCTCGGGCCGTGGGAGCAGGTGCTCCCGGAGCTCGCGAAGGTGGCCCCGGAGTGCCTGCTGCTCCTGGCGGACCTCGTCCTCGCGGACGGGCAGCGCGCGTAGTCAGGTTGACGGGTGGTCAGCGACCCCGGGCTCGGACGAGCAGGGCGACGCCGAGCGCCGCGGCCGCGCCGGTGGCGAGGGCGGCCCGGTCGGAGCGCCAGGAGAGCACCGAGCAGCGGGAGCGGGCGGAGAGCAGGGAGCCGGCGCTCAGCCAGGAGGCGGCTGAGAAGGCGGACAGGGAGGAGCCGGCCGACCCGATCGAGAGGAAGCTGCCGACGGAGCCGACGGAGAGCACCGAGCCGACCGAGCCGATCGACAGGACGGAGCCCACCGATCCGATCGACAGGGCCGAGTTGCGGGAGTGCAGCGAGCGGAAGTTGGCCATGGGGCCACCGTATCCAAGGGTGCGGCCGGTTTGCGGGGCGTACGCGCGGCTGCTTTAATAAACGAACGTTCATTTACTAATCGGGGAGTACAGATGGCCGGTCGACCCAGAGGAGTCCCGGACGAGGTGATCCTGCGGGCCGCCACCGAGGTGATCGGGCGCGGCGCGGACCGTCCGGGCTGACGCTCGCGGCCGTGGCGCGGGAGGTCGGGCTGGCGCCGGCCACGTTGGTGCAGCGCTTCGGGTCGAAGGCCGGGCTGCTGGCAGCCTTGGCGCGGCACTCCGCAGCCGAGGCGGCCGCCCGGCCGGAGCGGGTACGGGCGGAGCACGGCGACCTGCTGGGGGCGTTGACCGCCCTGGTCGCCGACTGGACGGCGCCGATGGACACCCCCCGAGCGCTTCGCCAACCACCTGGCGATGCTCTGCGCCGACCTCGCCGACCCCGAGCTGCACGCGCACGCCCGTACCGCCCACCTGGCCCAACTCGGCGCCGTGGAAGCCCTGCTGGCAGAGGCGCGGCTCGCGGGCGAGCTGCGCGAGGGCACCGACCTCAGGGCGCTCGCCGGATCGGTCCAGGCGGTGACGGCGGGCGCCGGGCTGGTCTGGGCGGTCGAACGCGACGGCCCGTTGGCCGAGCGGCTGGCGCGCGAACTGCGCACCCTGGTCAGCCCGTACCTCACCACCGGACCCCGTACCCAGGAGGACACATGAGCAGCAGCGAACAGCGCCCATTGGCGGGCAAGGTCGCCCTGGTGGCCGGTGGCACCCGCGGCGGCGGTCGCGGCATCGCCGTCGAACTCGGCGCGGCCGGTGCCACGGTGTACGTCACCGGGCGGAGCAGCGCGGGCGGCGGGCGTTCGGAGCTGGACCGGCCGGAGACGATCGAGGCGACCGCCGAACTGGTCACCGCCGCCGGAGGGCTGGGCATCCCCGTCCGGGTCGACCACGCCGACTCCGCGTCGGTCCGCGGGCTGGTCGAACGGATCGCTGCCGAGCAGGGCGGGCGGCTGGACGTGCTGGTCAACTCGGTCTGGGGCGGCGATCCGCTCACCGACTGGGAACACCCGCTCTGGGAGCAGGACTTGGACACCGGGCTGCGTCTGCTGCGGCAGGCGGTCGAGACCCACGTGATCACCAGCCGCCACGCCCTCCCGCTGATGGTCGCGCGGGGCAGCGGCCTGGTGGTCGAGGTCACCGACGGGAACACCGCACGCTACCGGGGCTCCTTCTTCTACGACCTCGCCAAGTCCTCGGTCATCCGCCTCGCCGTCGCCCAGGCCGCCGAGCTCAAGCCGCACGGCGTCGCGGCGGTGGCGCTCACCCCCGGCTTCCTGCGCTCCGAGGCCCTGCTGGAGCACTTCGGCGTCACCGAGGAGAACTGGCGCGACGCCGTCGCCAAGGACCCGAACTTCGCCCACTCCGAAACCCCGGCCTACCTCGGCCGCGCCGTGGCGGCACTCGCCGCCGACCCGGACGTGATGGCCAAGTCAGGCCGGGCACTGGCCACCTGGGGCCTGTACCGTGAGTACGGCTTCACCGACGCCGACGGCACCCAGCCGGACTTCGCCGCCCACTGGGCCGCCGAACTGGAGCCGGAGTACGGCCCGTTGGGGACTCCGCTCTAGCTTCACGAATCACCCAGTGATCAGCGAAGCTGCTCAAGGCGTTTGGCGATCTGACGGTCAGTCGATCCAGACCAGGACGGCGTGGCCGGCGGTGGCAGCGGTGCGGAAGAAGTCGACCAGCGGGGTGAAGGCCTCCCGGGCCCAGTCCAGTGACGCGGTGTCGTCGATCTGCGGGTAGATCTCGGTGGCGTCCAGTTCGGCCTGGTCGACGTCCGCGATCAGCTCGTCGTAGCTCAGCCGCTCCAGCCGCTCGGCGGCCGACCGCACCTGAGCGACGGTCAGGTGGCGCGGAGGCCCGTAGCCCCAGTCCTCGGCTCCGGGCATCGGCTCCTCGCCGTGCACCACGTCCACCGGGAAGCCCGAGCGCTTCAGCAGGAAGCCGAGCAGGTCCCAGGCCCGGTCGGTGCTGAAGAACCGTCCCCCGTCCCCCTCCGCGCTCCGGTCCTGGGCCTCGTCGGCGAAGTCCCAGGCCCACTCCGGATCCTCCAGGGCCCGGGCCAGCTCCTCCGGGGTGACGCGCAGGTACTCGCCGTTCATGCTCATGCGCGGCAGCCTACGGAACGGCTCCGACAGGAATGCCCGCTGGTGCTGCCGCACGGATCTGGGAGAGCGCCCCGAGGTCTGGGGCCGGATCAAGGGCGAGTACGTCGGCCCCCGGCGGCATCGGCTCCTATGGCCGCTACCTCGCCCACGAGTTTCGCGCCGAGCCGCGAACCGGACGGCGGACGCGGCGCCGGGGGAACGGCCGGGCCGCTCGCCCGGCGCCGCGTCAGGGGGCGGGGGGTCAGTGACCCCGGGCGATCCAGTCCGCGAGGTGCGGGGCTTCGTCACCGATGGTGCTGGTGTCGCCGTGGCCGGTGCGGACCACCGTCTCCGGGGGCAGCTTGAGGAGGCTGTCCGTGATGGAGTCGATGATGGTGGGGAAGTCCGAGAAGGACCGGCCGGTGGCGCCGGGGCCGCCCGCGAAGAGGGTGTCGCCGGTGAAGACGGTCCCGAGCTCCGGAGCGTGCAGGCAGACGGCGCCGGGGGCGTGGCCCGGGGTGTGCAGGACCGTCAGGTCGGTGCCCGCGACGGAGAGGACCTGACCGTCGGTCAGGTCGCCGTCGGGGGAGCGGTCGGGGTGGGTGAGGCGCCAGAGCGGGAGGTCCGCCGGGTGGAGGAGGATCGGGGCGCCGGTGCGGTCGGCGAGGGCGGGGGCCGCGCCGACGTGGTCGTCGTGGGCGTGGGTGCAGACGATGGCCACCAGCCGGCGGTCGCCGACCGCGGTCGCGATGGCCTCGGCGTCGTGGGCGGCGTCGATCACCAGCACCTCCTGGTCGTCGCCGACCAGCCAGACGTTGTTGTCGACCTCCCAGGTGCCGCCGTCGAGCGAGAAGGTCCCGGCGGTCACCAGGCGTTCGATGCGCGCGGTCATCAGAAGACCACCACCGAACGCAGCACCTTGCCGCGATGCATCCGGTCGAAGGCGCCCTCGACGCCGTCGAGCGGGATGGTCTCGCTGACGAAGGCGTCCAGGTCCAGCCGGCCCTGGAGGTAGAGGTCGACCAGCAGCGGGAAGTCCCGCTCCGGCAGGCAGTCGCCGTACCAGCTGGACTTGAGCGCCCCGCCGCGGCCGAACACGTCGAGCAGCGGCAGTTCGAGCTGCATCTCCGGCGTCGGCACCCCGACCAGGACCACGGTGCCCGCCAGGTCACGGGCGTAGAAGGCCTGCTTGTACGTCTCGGGGCGGCCGACCGCGTCGATCACCACGTCCGCGCCGAAGCCGCCGGTCAGCTCGCGGATCGCCTCCACGGGGTCCGCCGAACGGGAGTTGACGGTGTGGGTGGCGCCCAGGCCCTTGGCCAGCTCCAGCTTGCGGTCGTCGATGTCCACCGCGATGATCCGGGACGCCCCGGCCAGCCGCGAACCGGCCACCGCCGCGCCGCCCACCCCGCCGCAGCCGATCACCGCGACGGTGTCGCCGCGGCCGACCGCGCCGGTGTTGACCGCCGCGCCGAGCCCGGCCATCACGCCGCAGCCGAGCAGGCCGGCGGCGGCCGGGGAGGCGGCCGGGTCCACCTTGGTGCACTGCCCGGCGGCCACCAGGGTCTTCTCGGCGAAGGCGCCGATGCCCAGGGCGGGGGAGAGCTCGGTGCCGTCCAGCAGCGTCATCTTCTGCTTGGCGTTGTGGGTGGCGAAGCAGTACCACGGGCGACCGCGCTTGCAGGCCCGGCACTGGCCGCAGACCGCACGCCAGTTGAGCACCACGAAGTCACCCGGGGCCACCTCGGTGACGCCCTCGCCGACCGACTCGACGACGCCCGCCGCCTCGTGCCCGAGCAGGTACGGGAACTCGTCGCCGATCCCGCCCTCCCGGTAGTGCAGGTCGGTGTGGCAGACCCCGCAGGCCTGGATCTTCACCACCGCCTCGCCCGGCCCCGGGTCCGGCACCACGATGGTCTCCAACCGGACCGGCTCACCCTTGGCGCGCGCGATGACGCCCTGCACCTGCTGCGGCATGCTCTGTGTCTCCTTACGACGGACGAGTGACAAGCACCGCCAGCCTACGCAGCCGCGCCGTCCGGCGCCGGGATTGAGGTGGTCACAGGGGGGAGGGCGGAGCCGGCCGATGTCGGGAAGTCTGTTCGAGCCCTTCGCGTCCCGTGCCGACGGAGTGTCACGATGCGGAGTTGGCAGGGCGAACCGGAGCGGAGCGTACCGGAAGGGACGGTGGGGCCCGATGGGTGAGCGACCGGCTTTCGGAGTGCTGGGGCCGTTGGAGATCCGCTTCGGCGGAGCCGGGCTGCGGGTCGGCGGGCCGATCCCGGCCCGGGTGCTGACCATGCTGCTGCTGTCGCCGGGACGGATGGTTCCCGTCAGCCGGCTGGTGGCCGCCGCGTGGGAGGAGGACCCGCCCGCGACCGCCGCGCACCAGATCCGCAAGGCCGTGGCCGAGCTGCGCCAGCGGATCCCCGACGGCCCCGCGCTGCTGCTCACCGACGGCCCCGGCTACCAGGCCCAGGTCGGGCAGGAGCAGTTGGACCTGAGCATGTTCACCCACCTGCTGCGGCAGGCCCGCGAGGCGCTCGACGGTGAACGGCTCCCGGAGGCGGCCGAGCGGCTGCGCGGGGCACTGGCCCTCTGGCGCGGCCCGGTGATGGCGGGGCACGGCGGCTCGGTGATCGCGGCCGCCTCGGCCGTCCTGGAGGAGCGGCGGCTGGCCGCCGTGGGGCAGCTCCTCGACCTGCGGCTCTCGCTCGGCGAGTCCGAGCAACTGGTCGGTGAATTAAGGGAGTTGTGTGCGGAGCATCCGCTGCGCGAGACCTTTCGCGGGCACCTGATGCTGGCCCTGCACCGCTCCGGCAGACGGGCCGAGGCCCTGGCCGAGTACGCGGCCACCCGGGCCCTGCTGGTCGAGGAGCTCGGCGTCGAGCCGGGGCAGCAGCTGAGCCGTCTGCACCAGTCCATCCTGCGTGGAAGCCCCGAAGTGTCCGGCGACCGGAGGCCGGTGGAGCCCGCTCCGGCCTCTCCGTCGCAGCCCCCGCGGTCGTCCGCCGCGGCCGGAGCTCCCGCCGTCGCGGCCGCGCCCGTGCTTCCCGCCCCGTGCACCCTGCCGTACGACCTGGCCGACTTCACCGGCCGGGAGGCCGAACTCGCCCGGCTGACCGAGGGGTTGGGGTCGGCCGAAGGGGTGGTGCGGACCGACGGTGCCGTGCGCATCCTCACCGTGGACGGCATGGGCGGCAGCGGAAAGACCGCCCTGGTGGTGCGGGCCGCACACCGGCTGGCTCCGTCCTTCCCCGACGGTCAGTTCTACTCCGACCTGCGCGGCTTCAGCCCCGGCGAACGGCCCTGCGACCCGGCGGCGGTGCTCGGCACCCTGCTGCGCTGCCTCGGAGTCCCCGGCGAGCAGCTGCCGGAGGGCGTGGCCGCCCGCTCCGCGCTCTGGCGCTCCGCCCTGACGGGCCGTCGGGTGCTGCTGGTGCTGGACAACGCCGCCGACGCGGCCCAGGTGCGCCCGCTGCTCCCCGCCTCGGCCGGCTGCCGGGTCCTGGTCGCCAGCCGTCGGCGCCTGGTCGGCCTGGACGGATCCGACGCGGTCTCCCTCGGCCTGCTCACCCCCGGCCAGAGCGCCGGGCTGCTCGCAGCCACCCTCGGCGCCGACCGAACCGGCCAGGACCCGGAGGCGGTGAGCGAATTGGCCGAGCGCTGCGGGCACCTGCCGCTCGCCCTGCGGATCGCCGCCGCCCGGCTGCGCAACCGTCCGCTGTGGAGCGTCCGGCACCTGGCCGACCGCCTGGCCGACGAGTCCCGGCGCCTGGACGAGCTCCGCTCCGGGGACCGCAGCGTGGAGGTCGCCGTCCGGCTCTCCTACGAGGTGATGGAGGAGGGCCACCGGCGCGCCCTCCGCCTGCTCGGCCGCTGCCCGGGCGGCGGGATCGACGTCCACGGTGCGGCCGCGCTGTTCGGCCTCGGGCCGCACCAGGCGGAGGACCTGCTGGAGCAGCTGATGGACAGCCACCTGGTCGAGCAGCACGAGCTCGGCCGGTACGCGCTGCACGACCTGGTGCGGCAGTTCGCCCGGCGGCTGGCGGAGCAGGACGGGCCGGCGTCCGCGCCCGAGGAGGAGGCCGCCGTGGTACGGCTGCTGGACTACTACGTGGCCGCCACCGACGCCGCCTGCCGCGCCCGCCACCCCGGGCAGGTGCCGGTCCGCCCGGGGGAGGACGCCGTCGTCGCCCACCTTCCCGACCTGGCCGGCCCCGACGAGGCGGAGGAGTTCCTCGACCGGGAGCAGAACTCCCTGGTGCTGGCGGCGGAACAGGCGCTCCGGCTCGGCCTGAGCCGGCACGCCGCCCGACTGGCCCGCAACCTGCTCGTCCACCTCGACGCCCGCGGCCGCCACGGCGACCACCACCTGGTGGCCGGTCTGGCGGTCGAGGCGGCCCGGAACTCCGGCGACCGCCACGGGCTGCGCGCGGGTCTGTGCGACCTGGCCGCCGTGCTCTGGAGGCTCGGCCGCTTCGCCGAGGGCGAGCGGGTCTCCACCGAGGCCCTGCGGTTGGCCGGCGAACTCGGCGAGCCGGAGGGCGAGGCGGCGGCGCTGCACCTCCTCGCGCTCGTGCACAGCGGCGAGGGACGGCTGACGGAGGCGCTCACCGGCCTGGAGCGCTCCGTCCGGCTCTACGGCGAACTCGCCACGACGGGCCGTCAGGAACGGCGGGAGCACCGGGAACGGCAGGAGCGGCTCGCCTGCTGCACCCTCAGCACGGTGCGGCTCTGGCTCGGCGACCACCCCGGGGCCGTGGCCGCCGCCGAGCGGGCCGTCCGGCTCGGCCGCGGCTTCGGCCCCGACGGCGAGGAGGTCACCGCCCTCACCGACCTGGCCCTGGCCCGGCTGGCCGGCGGCGAACTCGCCGCCGCCCGGCAGGCGGTGGACCGCGCACTGGAGCGCGGCGACGAACGCCACCGCCCCGAGAACCTCGCCCTCGCCCACGCCGTCGCCGCCGACGTCCACCAGCGCCTCGGCCGCACCGCCCACGCGGCCGCCTGCGCCGAGCGCGCCGCGCGGCTGATCCGCGAACACGGCGCCGACGTCCGCCGCACCACGGTGGAGAACCTCCTCGGCGCGGTCGAACGCCGCAGCGGCTCCCCCCGCCGCGCACTCGCCCTCCACCGCAGCGCCCTCACCCGCGCCGAATCCATCGGTCACCGCCTGGAAGCCGCCACCGCCCGCGCCGGCCTCGCCGCCGCCTGGCGCGCCCTCGGCGAACCCGCCCGGGCCACGGCCCAACTCCGGATCGCCAACGCCCTTTTCGACACCATGTCCGTCCCCGAACGCCGCCGCGCCGCCTGAGCGTTCCCGGGTTCACCGGGTTCGGGAGGACGCGGCTACCGATGCTCAACTACCTGCATGGATGAGGTAGTTCGCCACTCATGACGAGCCGGTCCGTGTACAGTACGGGTCGCGCGTGATCGGGCCACGGGGGAGGAGCGCGTGCTGAGCGAGGTGGTCGGGGGCGGGGACGTACCGGCGGCCGTCGCCCAAGTGCTGGACGCCGCCGACGTGGTGGTGGGAGCGGGCTTCCTGGTGGGCGAGGACCTGCTGGTCAGCTGCGCCCACGTCCTCGCGGACGGCGGCTACGGGCCGGGGGACGTGGCGAGACTGCGGTTCCCGCACGCCCCGGGCGCTCCCGAGGTCGTGGGCAGGGTGCTGGCCGACGGTTGGCGCGACCCGCAGGGCCGGGACGTCGCCCTGGTGCGGCTGTTGGAGTCGGTCACGGCGGTCCCGTTGCGCCTGGGGTCGGCCGAGGCCGCCTGCGGTCACCGGGTCAGGTCGTTCGGGTTCCCCGTCCAGGCACCGCAGGGCGGGCACTTCGGATTCGCGACGGCCGGCGGCATGCTCCCGGCCGCCGGCCCGGCCGGTGAGCTGCTGCAGCTGACCGCCGCGAACGACCTGACGACCGGATTCAGCGGCGGGCCGGTCGTGGACGAGATGACCGGCCTGGTGGTGGGCATGGTGACGGCGATCGCCCCGCCGGACCCGTACCACCGGGGCCTCGGCATCGCCTATGCCACGCCCACCGGCGTCCTGCGCGGAGCGTGGCCCGCGCTGGGCGAGCACGACGTCACGCCCTACCGGGCGCTGGAGCCGTTCACCTCCGAACACGCCCGCTGGTTCCGGGGACGGCAGGAGGCGGTGCGCCAGGTGCTGAACGGCCTGACGGGGCGCCGGCGGGTCATCCTGCTGCTGGGGCCGTCGGGATCGGGGAAGTCCTCCCTCGTGCAGGCGGGGGTGCTCCCGGCGCTGGCCGGAGGACGGCTAGGGGGCAGCGACCGCTGGCACCACGTGGTGGTGCGGCCCGGGCAGGACCTGCGGGCGGCCCTCGAGTCGGCAGGCCTGCGCGGGGTGTCCACCGGAGGGATCGGCGAGGCCGTCACCGCTCTGCTGGCCGCTTCCGCCGGCCGTGACCGGGTCGTCCTGGTGGTCGACCAGTTCGAGGAGCTCCTCGATCCGTCCGCCGGGACGGCTGCCCTCCGGGCGTTGGAACAGGTCACCGAGGCGATCCGGTCGGACGCCGCACTGAGCGTCGTCCTGGTGATGCGCGACGACTTCTACCCCCGGCTGTCCGCACTGGCACCCGAGCTGCTCGCGGTGGCGCTGGAGGCCCGGGGCGTGCTCAACATCCCCGCCACCCTGACCACCGACGAACTGGACGAGATCGTCGTCGGGCCCGCCCAGGACCTCGGTGCCGACATCGAGGCCGGGCTGGCGGAACGGATCGTCGCCGACGTCCTGGCACTCAACCCCGGGACCGCCGGCGCCGCCTCGGCGCCGGTGACGGTCCTTCCGCTGCTCGAAGTGACCCTCACCCGGCTCTGGGAGCACCGCCTCGACCACGGTGGCCGGCTGACCCATGACGCCTACGGCCGCATCGGCGCCGTGACCGGTGCGCTCGCCGACTGGTGCGACAGCGCGGTCCGGGAACTCGGCCCGCAGCAGCGGGACACCGCCCGGAGGATCCTGACCGCCCTGGTGCGTCCGGCCGACGAGGCCCTGCACATCCCGGCGGTGCGCCAGCAGGTCCCGCTGGACGACCTGCGTGACCTGGCGACCGGTCAGACCCCGGGGGCGTCCGACGACGTCGACGCGGTCCTGGCGGTGCTCTCCCGCCACCGCATCGTCACCACCGACCGGGCCCAGCGGCCGGGCCGGCCGGGCGACGGACCGGGGACCGCCGTCGCCGAGCTGATCCACGACGCGCTGATCCGCGACTGGGAGACCCTGGCCGGATGGGTCGAGCAGGACGCCCGGTTCCACGACTGGCTCCACCGTGCCCGGGTGCAGTACGCGCGCTGGCAGGAGAAGCGGAATCCTCAGGACCTCCCGGCAGGAAGCGTCCTGGCGGAGGGCGTCGAGTGGTCCCGGCGCCGGAAGCTGCCCGGGGAGGTCGAGGGGTTCCTGGACGCCGGACTGCGACGCCAGCAGGCGGCGGCCCGGCGGAGCCGGCGCATCACGGCCGTCCTGGCCTCCCTCCTCGCGCTCGCGCTGATCGCAGTGGGGGTGGCCGTCTGGCAGCGGCAGACGGCCGTCTCGGCGCTGCGGACGGCGGAGGTCCAGCGGCTGACCGCCCGGGCCGACTCCCTGATCGGCGCCGATCCCGACCTCGCCGGGCTGCTGGCCATCAGCGCCTACCGGACCAGTCACACGGCGGAGGCCGCCGCCGCCCTGACGCTCGCCGCCAACCTCCCGCTGCGCCGACGCCTCACCGGTCACAGCGGGGTGGTGAACGGGGTGGCGTTCAGCCCGGACGGCCGTACGCTCGCCAGCGCGGCCTGGGACCGGACGGTGCGGTTGTGGGACCCGGCCGGACTCCGGGCCACCGGCAGCCTGACCGGCCCGACCGACCCCGTGCACGCGGTCGCGTTCAGTCCGGACGGCCGCACCCTCGCCGGTGGCTACTCCGACGGAGCGGTGCGGCTGTGGGACGTGGCCACCGGGCGGAACGTCAGCACCGTACTCGTCGCCGCCGGATCGGTGCACGCGGTCGCGTTCAGTCCGGACGGGCGTACCCTCGCCACGGCGGGCTCGGACAAGACGGTGCGGTTGTGGGAGGTGGCCACGGGGCGGGCGGCCGGCGTGTTGACCGGCCACACCGAGGCCGCGTACGGCGTGGCGTTCAGCCCGGACGGGCGCACCCTCGCCACCGCGGCCTGGGACCGGACGGTGCGGCTGTGGGAGGTGGCCACGGGGCGGGTGGCCGGCGTGTTGACCGGCCACACCGAGGCCGTGAACGGCGTGGCGTTCAGTCCGGACGGGCGCACCCTCGCCACCGCCGGTCTGGATCGGACGGTGCGGCTGTGGGAGGCGGTTACCGGACGGACCGTCACCGTCCTCACCGGCCACACCGAACCCGTGTACACGGTGGCGTTCAGCCCCGACGGCCGGGTCCTGGCCACTGCCGGCGAGGATCGGACGGTGCGGCTGTGGGAGGCGGCTACCGGACGGACCGTCACCGTCCTCACCGGCCACACCGAACCCGTGTACACGGTGGCGTTCAGCCCCGACGGCCGGGTCCTCGCCAGCGCGGGCGGCGACACCGACGTCCGGCTCTGGGACCTGGGCGCGGACCTCACGCCGGCTGACGGGCGCAGGCGATGGGCGGAGGCGGACACGGGCCGCTCCCTCAGCGCGGACTTCATACTCCGGGACAGCGGCTCCGCCTCCGCCGTGTTCGGGCCAGACGGCCGCACCCTCGTCACCGCCGACGGCAGCCGTGCGGCACGGTTCTGGGACGTGACCACCGGCCGGACCACCAGGACACTCGTCACCGAGGACGCGGTCAACGGGGCGCTGCTCAGCCCGGACGGGAACACCCTCGCCACCATCGGGTGGGGGACGACGGTGGCGCTGTCCGACCCGGCCACCGGCGAGGTCCGCGCCACTCTCGCCGGCCACACCGACCGGGTGAACGCGGTGGCGTTCGGTCCGGACGGGCGCACCCTCGCCACCGCCGGAGAGGACGCGACCGTGAAGCTGTGGGACCTGGCCACCGGATTCTCCGTCAGGACCCTCACCGGCTACGCGGGCCCGGTCACCGCGGTGGCCTTCAGCCTCGACGGGCTGACCCTCGCCACCGCCGGATGGGACTCGACCGTGCGCCTGTCGGAGGTGTCCAGCGGACGGACCGTCAGGACCGTCCCCGGTGTCACCACCGGGGTCCGGTCGCTGGCGTTCAGCCCGGACGGGCGCACCCTCGCCACCGCGGGCCGCGACCGGACCGCACGCCTCTGGGACGTGGCGAGCGGCCGGAGCGTCGCCGTCCTCAACGGGCACACCAACAGCGTCAACGCGGTGGCCTTCAGCCCCGACGGCCGCACCCTCGCCACCGCCGGAACCGACGACACCCTGCGGCTCTGGGACACCGCCACGGGCCGGAGCACGGCCACCCGCGTCCTCGGCGAGAGCGTGAACGCCGTGGCGTTCGGACGCGACGGGCGCACCATCGCCGTCGCGAGCAGCAACGGTGCCGTGTGGCTGTGGCCCTACACGCCGCTGGATGCGGCGATCGGCAGGATCTGCGAGGCCGTGGGCCGCGACCTCACCCCGACGGAGCGGGCGGTCCACCTGGCGGGACGGCCGGCGGATCCCGTGTGTCCGTGACCCGGAGCCGCCGTCGGCACCCGCGCGGGCGGTCCGTCAGGCCTGGGCGCCGGGCCGGTCGGTGACGCGCCGCCGGCGGGCGGCGGTGCGGTGGCGCAGGGGCGGGAGGAGGAGGGCCGCGGCGGCGAGGGCGGTGAGGAGGGCCTCGGGCCAGGGGCCGAGGTGGGCGGCGGGGGTCGTGGTGGTGCGGAGGGGGAGGGCGGCGACGAGGTAGGACTGCTGCCAGGGGGCGGTACGGGCCGTGGTGCGGCCGTCGGGGGTGATGGTGGCGCTGATGCCGGTGGTGGAGGCGAGGACCACGGAGCGGTCGTGTTCGACGGCGCGGACGCGGGCGATGGCCAGTTGCTGGAGGGGTTCGCCGAGGGAGCCGTCGCGCATGTAGGTGGCGTTGTTGGTCTGGACGGCGAGGAGGTTGGCGCCGGCCCGGACCGCGTCGCGGACCTGGGAGTCGTAGCCGACCTCGTAGCAGATGGAGTCGGCGAGGGTGACGGGGCCGACCCGGAAGACGGCGGGGCCGGTGCCCGGGACGAAGTCACGGGGGATCAGCTGGAGGTCGCCGAGGCCGCCGATGGTGTCGCGCAGCGGGATGTACTCGCCGAAGGGCACCAGGTGCTGCTTGGCGTACCACTCGCCCGGGCCGCTGACGGGGCGCCAGAGCAGGCCGGCGTTGCGGATCCGGCCGTCCGGGCCGTCGAGGATGGCACCGACCAGGACCGGGACGCCGAGACGGTCGACGGCGCGGCCGATCTGGCCGGAGAGCAGGCGGTCCGGGCGGGGGTCGGTGTCGGTGGAGTTCTCGGGCCAGACCACCAGGTCCGGGGTGGGGAGGCGGCCGGAGCGGACCTCCTCGGCGAGCCGGTCGGTGGCCGCGACGTGATTGGCCGTCACCTGCCGGACCCGGGCCTGCTCGGCGAGGGTGCGCTCGCGCGGGACGTTGCCCTGGACGGCGGCCACCGTGGCGCTCGGGCCGCCGGTGGCGGAGGGCAGCAGCAGGAGTCCGGAGAGCGCGGTCGCCACGGTGGCGGCGGAGCCGACGGCCCGGCGCAGCAGCCCGCGGCCCCGGCCCCGGGCGGTGAGCAGCAGGGCCAGGCAGGCCGCCGTGAACGCGAGCAGCCCGCCGAGGCCGGGGGCGCCGAGGACCGAGACCCAGCCCAGGGTCGGCGCGTCGGCCTGGCTGAAGGCCAGCCGCCCCCAGGGGAACCCGCCGAGCGGGAAGCGCGAGCGCACCGCCTCGGCCGCCACCCACCAGCAGGCCACCCAGAACGGGGCGCCGCGCAGCCGCCACAGCGCGGGCAGCCCGATGGCCAGCAGCCCCCAGAGCAGTGCCTGGGCCAGCGTCAGGCCGATCCAGGGGGCGGCGCCGAGGTTGCGCAGCCAGAGCAGCATCGGCCCGAAGAAGGCGAGGCCGTACGCGGTGCCGGCCAGGAAGGCCGTCCGGGCCCGGACGCCACGGACGGCCGCGAGCAGCAGCGCGGGGCCCAGCACCGCGAGCGGCCACAGGCCGAGGGGAGGGAAGGCGGCGGCGGTGAGCAGGCCGCCGAGCGGCGCGAGGAGCAGTCGGAGCCGGGCCGCTCCCGGGAGGCCGGGGAGGAGGCGTCGGCCGGGCCGCGAGGAGGACCGGGCAGGGGTGTGCTCGGTGGCGGGTGTGGCCGTGGCGGTGGTCATGGTGCGGGGTGCTCCTCGCGCGTCGGGGCGGGCAGGTGCCGCCCGCCGGGCACGCGGTGGTCAGGTCCTGCTGCGCCGTGACGCAGCATCGCACGTGGACGACCTGTCAGTGCTCGTGGGGTCCGTCGTGGTGGACGGGGCCGTGCGGCTCGGCGCAGTGGCCGGCGGCCGGGCCGGGCGCCGCGGCGGTCAGGCTGAGCACCCGCTGGGGAGCGTGGTCGACCTGGAGGGTGGTGTGGGTGATGCCGTGGTCGTGGGCGAGCTCGTGCTCCAGGTCGCGGCGGACGGCGTGGCAGTCCTGGTCCGGGGCGACCAACACGTGGGCGGAGAGGGCCGGTTGGCCCGAGGTGATGGCCCAGACGTGCAGGTCGTGCACCTCGCTGACCCCGTGGTGGGAGGCGAGCGCGTCGCCGATCCGGTCCGGTTCCACCCCGGCCGGAGCGGCCTCCAGGAAGATCCGGCCGGACTCGCGCAGCAGGCCCCAGCCCGCCTTGAACATCAGCGCGACCACGATCAGGGTCACGATCGAGTCGGCCCGCGCCCAGCCGGTGGTGAGCACGATGACGCCGGACACGGCGGTGGCGATGAAGCCGTAGAGGTCGTTGAGGATGTGCTGGTAGGCGCCCTCGACGTTGAGCGAGCTCCGGTTGGCCTTGGAGATGCACCAGGCGGCGGCGATGTTGACCACGATGCCCGCCAGCGCGGTGACGACGACCAGACCGCCCTCGACCTCGGGCGGGCTGATCAGCCGGGAGACCGCCTCGTAGGCGAGCCAGGCGCCGAGCAGGATCAGCGTCAGCCCGTTGATCTGGGCGGAGAGGATCTCGGCCCGCTTGAGCCCGTAGGTGAAGCCGCCCCGGGCCGGCCGGGCCGCGAGTCGCATGGCCACCAGGGCCAGAACGATGGAGAAGGCGTCGGTGAGCATGTGCGCGGCGTCCGACAGCAGGGCGAGCGAGCCGGACACCACGCCTATGACGGTCTCGACCGCCAGGAAGACGGTGATCAGGGCGAGCGCGATGCCGAGCCAGCGACGGTCCGCGTCGGCGGAGACCCCGTGCGAGTGGCCGGCGTGGCCGCCGTGGCCGCCGGCGTGGCCGTGGGTGTGGTCGTGCTCATGACCCTTCGTCATGTCCGTGCCCCCTCGTGCTCGTGTTCGGTGTGCGCGGTCGGAGGAAGTGAAACCTACCCCCGGGGGGTTGTGCAAAGGCTGCGCTGATGACGGTTTTCACCTCCGTTAAGACGCCCCTGACCTGCGAAGATGCGGGAGTTCGTGCAAGGTGCGGGTGTGCGCGTCCGGAGGCCCGGCGGAGGGGGATGGGCGGCGCGGGCGGACGGCTGCCGGGCCGCAGCCGGTCCGTGAACGCCGACGGCCTGGCGGGTGCTCCCCGTGCCAGTAGGGGAGCCGACCGCCAGGCCGTCGTCGTCAGGAACGCTTCGGTCTCCACGATCCGCCGGGCCCGGGGCCCTGTCATCAGCCCCGCCGACGCTCTGTCAGGTCCGGTCAGGTCGCGGTCGGCACGACGTCAGGTCGTGGGATCAGCTCAGCCGCAGCGGCAGGCGGCGCAGGCCGTTGACCACGATGGAGTCCAGGTACTCGGGCTCCCCGGCCAGTTCGACCGACTCCACCTGGGCGCAGAACTCGCGCAGCACCGCCAGGATCTCCAGCTTGGCCAGCTGGGTGCCGACGCAGTAGTGCGGACCGGCGCCGAGCGCCAGGTGGCGGTTCGGGGTGCGCCGCAGGTCGAAGGTGTCGGGGGAGTCGAACTGCGCCCCGTCCCGGGCCGCGGAGGTGAGCCAGCAGACCACCAGCTCGCCGGCTCGGACGGTCTGCCCGCCGACGAGGACGTCCCGGGTGGCCCGGCGCAGCAGGTGGGTGGCGCTGGAGGTCCAGCGCAGGATCTCCTCCACGGCGGCCGGTGCGAGGGCGTCGAAGTCGGCGCGCAGCGCGGCCCACTGCTCGGGGTGCTCCAACAGGGCGAGCATCCCGCCGGACATCGCCAGCCGGACGTTCTCGGTGCCGCCGACCAGCAGGTTGTCGCAGTTGAGCACCACGTCCTCCAGGGGCAGCAGTTCGCCGTCCAGCCGGAGCGTGGCCAGCGTGCTGACCAGGTCGTCACCGGGCTCGGCCCGGCGCTGCTCCACCAGGTCGGTGAAGTAGTCGAGGATCTGGAGGTGGGCGAGGCTGCGCTCCTCGGCGCTGCCGGCGCAGAACGCGTCGGTGGACCAGGTGACGATCGAGGGCCGGTCCTCGTCCGGGATGTCGAGGAAGGCGCAGACCACGTCCAGCGGGACGCGGGCGGCGACCTCGGTGACGAAGTCGGCCTGCCCGGCGGCGAGCGCCGCGCCGACGGCGGCCCTGGCCGAGACGTCCAGGAAGCCGCCCAGCGTGCGCAGGTGGCGCGGGGCGAAGCGGTCGGCGATGGCGCCGCGCAGCAGGGAGTGGCGGGGCGGATCGGAGAGGGCCAGGGTGCGGCCGCTGCCCGGGTCCTGGCCCTGTGCCAGCGGGCGGAGCAGGATGCCGGAGGCGGAGCTGAAGGTCTCCGCGTCGCGGAGCACCTCGCGGACGTCCTCGTACCGGGTGAGCGACCAGAAGCCGGGGAAGAGGCCGGGCTCGTGCCAGCGCACCGGCTCCTGCTCGCGCATCCGGGCCCAGGTGTCGTACGGGTTGCCCTGATGGTAGGTCAGGCCGTCGGTGAGCGCGTCCGGTCCCACCGTGGCCGGTGCGAGCGCGGCCGGTCCGATTGCGGCGGGCCCGAAGCCCATCGGGCAGCCCGAGGAGGCGGGGGAGGCGGGGGAGGCGGTTGAGGACGCGCGCGGGAAGGCGCTTTCCCGGGCCGCCACGCCGAGTGCGCCCGCGAGCAGGGCGACCGGGGGAGCGGTGCGCAGGTAGAAGTGGCCGCCCTCGGCGGTGACGGTGGAGAAGCGGCCGGAGGTGTGCTCGCGCCAGGCGGACTGGCCGGCCCGGATGCCGGGCACGTCGTCCCGGCCGGAGACGGCGACGACCCGGGCGCGGACGGTGCGGCCGACGTGCTCGCGGTAGTGGGCGACCAGCCGCAGGTCCTCCTTGATGTAGCCGAGCAGCAGCTCCAGCAGTTCGGCGTCCTCGCGGATCTCCGGGCTGAGCGGCTCGTAGCCCTCCAGGTAGGCGAGCACGTCCTCGGTGGAGCTGAACGGCACCGGCGGGCGCAGCCCGGGGGCGGCGGCCGAGGAGACCACCAGCAGCGGCACCGGCACGCCGGCCGACTCCAGCCGCCGGGTGACCTCGAAGGCCAGGTAGGCGCCCATGCTGTGGCCGAAGAGCACCGAGTAGCGGACCGGGCCGGCCAGCACCTCGGCGGCGATCTGCTCGGCCAGCTCGGTGAGGGCGGCCGGGGCCGGGTCGGCGATCCGGTCCTCGCGGCCCGGGTACTGGACGGCGTGCACCCGGGCGCCCTCGAAGAGGGACTGCCAGGGCCGGAAGAAGGAGGCGGAGCCTCCGGCGTGCGGGAAGCAGAGCACGGCCGGGGCGCCGACCTCGGCAGTGGCATCGGCGGTGGCCTCGGGGGTGGTGTCGGGGGTGATCCGCCGAACGGCGCGGGTGGGGGAGGTGGTTGACGTCACGTCTGGCCCATCGGTAGCGCGGAAGGGGAGGTGGGCGCCCGGGCGGCGGTGCGGTGTCAGACCCGGGAGAGCAGCTCGACCTGCTGGTCGAGGGTGGCGCAGCGGTACACGTCGGCGACGCCGACCGGGTGGCCGGCGAGCTTGCCGAGAGCGCGGGTGAGCCGCAGGACGGTGAGCGAGTTGCCGCCGAGCTCGAAGAAGGTCTGCGGGCAGTCCCGGGTCACGCCGGTGCCCAGCAGTTCGGCCCAGACCCGGGCGACCTGCCCGGCCAGGCCGTCGGGCTGCGCCCCGTTCCCGTCCGCGGCCGCCGCGCCCTCCGCCGCGAGGTCGGCGAGCAGCGCGGCCCGGTCCACCTTGTCGTGGGCGGTGCGCGGAAGGACCGTCACGAACCGCACCCGGTCGGGGATCCCGGCCGGTCCGAGGGCGAGCTCGCCGGTGCGGCGCACCGACGCGGCGTCGGGGGCGCTGCCGGGCAGCGGCACCACGAAGGCGGCCAGGGTGGAGGTGGCGGCGTCGTGGGCGACGGCGACCGCCTGGACGCCCGGGTGGGCGGCGAGGGCCTCCTCGACGGCCTCGATGGTGATCCGCACGCCGCGGACCTTCACCTCGTTGTCCACCCGGCCGAGGAACTCCAGGCCCTCCTCGTCCGTCCAGCGGCCCAGGTCGCCGGTGAGGTAGGCGCGGCTCACCCGCCCGCAGGGGGCGGCCAGTTCGACGAAGACCTCGGCGGTGCGGCGGCGGTCGCCGACGTAGCCGAAGGCCACGCCGGGGCCGGAGACGGCGATCTGGCCGGTCTCGCCGGGGCCGACCGGCCGGAGCTGGTCGTCCAGCAGGTGCAGCTCGGTGCCGGGGATCGGGAAGCCGATGGTGGAGCGGGCCGGGCGGCGGTAGATCCGGTAGGTGGACCAGACGGTGCACTCGGTGGGGCCGTACTCGTTGGCCAGCGCCACCCCCGGCAGCAGGGCGAAGTGCTGCTCGATCACCGACTGCGGCAGTGCCTCGCCCGCGCTGACCAGCACCCGGAGGGTGGCCAACAGCTCGGCGGCGTCCGGGTGCTGGGCCCAGGAGGCGAGCAGCTCGGCGTGGAAGCCGGGCACCGTGAGCAGGTGGGTGACGCCGTGCCGGGCGATCCGCCCGAGCAGGGCACCCGGGTCCCGCCGCTCCTGCTCGTCCGCCACCACCAGCGTGCCGCCGGCCGCCAGGGTGCCCCAGACCCCGGCCACCGAGGAGTCGAAGTGGAAGGGCGAGAGCAGCAGGAAGACCGGGGTGCCGAACTCCTGGTAGGCCGTCAGACGGGCCGAGTTGGAGGCGGTCAGGTTGGGGTGGGAGACCGAGACGCCCTTGGGGCGGCCGGTCGAGCCGGAGGTGTGGAGGACGTAGGCCTCCTGGGCCGGGGTGGGCTCGGGGAGCGGGGTGCCCGCCGGGAGCGGGTGGTGCAGCAGGGCGTCGGCGTCGGGGTCGGCGGTCAGCAGCAGACCGGTGGAGGAGCGGATGTGGGCCAGGGCCTGCTCCGGGGCCTGCGGGTTGACCAGCACGGCGGAGCGTCCGCTCAGCCAGGTGCCGAGCACCTGGGCGACGGTGAGCTCGCTGCGGGAGGCCCGTACGCCGATCCGGCGGCTGGCCGGGCCGGCCGGGTGCGCCTCGATCGCGGCGGCGGTGGCCCGGGCGGCGAGCGCCAGGGCGCGGTAGCTGAGGGTCCGGTCACCACAGATGACGGCGGGACGGTCGGGGTGGCGCTCGGCCCGGCTCAGCACCGTGGCGGGGACGCGCTCGGTGGTCTCGGGCAGGGCCGGTCCGGCGGCGAGCACGAAGGGCTGATGAGTCGTCATGGCAGCAGAGCATCCGCGCCGCTTTCCCGTCCCGCTCCCGGCCCGCTCCGGGAACGGAACGGGAAGGCGCCGGTACCGGGCGGAACCAACCTCCCCATGGCACCGGCTCCGGACGCCGTTCCCGCACCACCCGCGGGGCGGGCGGCGGGGGAGCGGGGGCCGAGCTGGAGCAAGCCGAGCTGACGGGAAGGGAAACGGTGTACAAGTCCTTCGCAGAGAAGCTGTCCGAGCCGGACCTCATCGACCTGGGCAACGGCATCTTCGTCCTGCGCTTCGAAGTCATGAAGGTCACCTCCGTCTACGCCGCGGTCAAGGACCTGCTGGACCGGGGCGTGATCCGGCCGGGGCAGACCCTGGTCGACAGTTCCAGCGGCATCTACGGCCACGCGCTGGCGCTGGTCTGCCGGGAGCTGGGCCTCAAGGCGCACGTCTTCGCCTCGGTCGCGGTGGACGCCGCGATCCGCACCCAGCTGAAGTACCTCGGTGCCACCTGGACCCAGGTGGCTTCCGGCGGGGACGGCGGCCTCCAGCACGACCAGGAGAGCCGGGTCCGGCTGGTGCACGCGTACATGGAGGAGCACCCGGACGCCTACTGGATGCAGCAGTACCACGACGACGTGCACTTCGTCGGCTACGAGCGGGTGGCCGCCACGCTGGTCAAGGAGCTCGGCTCGGCCGCGCTCACGCTGGTCGGCGGGGTCGGCACCGGCGCCTCCACCACCTCCATGAGCGGCTTCCTGCGCGGTGCGGTGGCCGACTTCCGGATGGTCGGCATCCAGCCCTTCGGCAGCCGCTCGTTCGGCGCGGAGGCGATACCGCTGGACGGCTTCATCATCGCGGGCATCGGCAGCGGCATCCGCTTCGGGAACGTCCACCACGACGCCTACGACGAGATCCACTGGCTGAACTTCGACGTCGCGGCGGCCGGCTGCCGGGACCTGCTCTCCACCACCGGGGTGTTCGCCGGGCTCTCCTCCGGCGCGGGCTGGCAGGTCTCCAAGTACCTGCGCGAGCGCTCGCCGGACGGCGCCCCGGTCGTCTTCCTGGCGCCCGACCCCGGCCACCGGTACGTGGAGAAGGTGTTCCCGCCCGAGGGGCCGGTCGAGCAGGACCCGCGGTACGCGCCGACCGTGATCGGGGACCTGGCCGAGCTGACCGGCCCGTGGAGCGCGATGGACTGGGCCCGCCGCCCGTACGAGGTCCATGACGACCTGCCGCCCTACGTGCCGGCCGGTGCCGCGGCCGCCGCGCGCTGAAAGCGCCTTCCCGGTCCCCCAGGACCACCTGACGCACCTGACAGACCCTCATGCCGAGAGGCCCGCACACCATGACCAAGATCGCCGTCATCAACTACGGCCCGAAGAGCGACTACGCCGCCATGCTCCCCGAGGTGGCCGACGCGCTGCACGTCTACAGCCACCACGAGCTGGCCGGCACCGAGGGCTTCGCCCACTACGAGTACGTCCCGGACTGCGAGTTCGTCCCGTACCCGGAGCTGATGATCCGTCGCTCCGCCGAGGACGCGCCGTTCACCCACGTGATCACCGACAACGAGTACGACCTGGAGCGCACCGCCCGGATCCGCCGCGACCTGGGCATCCCGGGCCAGTCCCCGGCCAGCGCGCTCTCCTTCCGCGACAAGGAGGTGATGAAGCGCGTCGCGGAGAAGACCGTGCCGGTGGCCCGCTACGCCCGGCTGGAGACCGTCACCGGTCTCACCGACTTCGTCGCGGAGACCGGCTACCCGGTGGTGGTCAAGCCGGTGAAGCAGGGCGGCTCGCGGGACATCGTCACCCTGCACGGCGACGACGAGCTGGTCGAGTTCACCCGGCGGCACTGGCGCGACGACCTGATGGTGGAGCAGTTCGTCGACGGCCCGATGTACCACGTGGACGCGGTCATCGCGCCCGGCTACCGCTTCGTCGCCTCCTCCCGCTACCTGCGCAGCTGCCTGGGCGTGCTCGCCGGGGAGAACAACGGCTCGCTGCAGCTGCACCCGGAGGAGAAGTTCGCCGCCCGGCTGGAGGAGTTCCTCGACCAGGTGCTGGACGCCTTCGAGACGCCCGAGGCAAGCGCCTACCACCTCGAGGTCTTCCACACCCCAGACGACCGGCTGGTGCTCTGCGAGATCGCCTCCCGGGTCGGCGGCAACCGCATTCCCCAGCTCACCCGCGCCACCTACGGGGTGGACCTGCACCGCACCTGGCTGCGCCAGTCGGTCGGCCTGCCGGTGCCGCCCGCCCCGGCCGAGGCGCCGGAGTCCGTGCGCGGCTCGGTCTCGGTGGTCCCGCAGGGCCGCCCGGTCGGCGCCCCGCCCCGCCCGCCCTTCGAGTGGATCGACCACTACGAGGTGAACGCGGCGCTCGCCCCCGGCGCCAAGCCCGCCAACAGCACCTCGCACCTGTGCTTCGCCATCGTCCGCGGCGCCGACCTCGCCGAGGTCGAGCAGCGGGTGCTGGAGACCGAGGCCTGGCTGATGGCCAACCTGGTCGAGCCGGCGGACGCCGAGGCGGCGACCGACGGGACCGCCCCGGAGGTGACCACCCCGTGACCACCTGGCGCCGCACCTCCGCGACCGGTCGGGCCCTGCTGCTGACGGTCCTGCTGACCGGGCTGACCACCTTCATGTTCCTCCCGCTGCTGGCCGTCCGGCTGTCCGCCCAGGGTCTGCCGACCGGTCAGGTCGGCTTCCTGGTCGGCCTGCTGTCCTTCAGCAGCCAGGGCTTCTCCCTGGTCAGCGGAGCGGTGGTGGACCGGCTCCGGCCGCGGACGGTGCTCGGCGCCGGCTTCACCCTGCGGATCGCCGGGTACCTGCTGCTCGGCCTCGGGCTGGTCGGACCCTCGGGCCCGGACGGCCGGACGGTGCTGCCCGCCCTGCTGGCCGGGATCGTCGCGGTCGGCGTCGGCGGCTCGCTGCTCGGCCTGTCGATCAAGACCAGGCTGGTCCGCGAGGCGGGCGAGGCCCCGCGCGAGATGCTGGCGCTGCGCTCCACCTTCGTCAACGTCGGCGTGGTGGCGGGCCCGGCGCTCGGCGCGGCGGTCTACCCGCTCGGCTTCGGCTGGATCCTGGCCGCCTGCATCACCTCGCACCTGCTGCTGGGCCTGTACCTGACGGCCCGTGACCAGCAGCCGGTGCAGCGGGGCGGCGGCCCGGCCCGGGCGGTGGAGAGCGCCGAGGCCCCGGAGTCGCCCGCCGGGGCCCGGGCCCGGCGCCGCCAGTGGGTACCGCTGCTGCTGGTCGGCACCGCCTACTGGGCGCTCTACAGCCAGCTCAACGTGGTGCTGCCGATCACCGCCGAACGCCTCACCGGCAGCCCCGCCGCCATCACCGCCGTCTTCACCGTCAACGGCGTGCTCTGCGTGCTCTTCCAGTACGGCCTGCTGCGGCACGTCTTCGGCCGGGTCTCCTCCCGCACCCTGCTGGTGCTCGGCTTCCTCTCCTTCGCCGCCGCCTACCTGGTGTTCGTCCCGCTCGGCGGCTGGGCCGCGCTGCTGGTCTTCGTCCTGCCGGTCACCCTGGCCGAGATGCTGGTCTCGCCCAGCCTGGACGAGCAGGCGGTCAAGGCCGTCTCGGCCCGCCGCACCGGGCTCGCCCTCGGCGCGATGAGCGGAGCCGGAGCCCTGGGCAGTCTGCTCGGCGCCGGCGGTGGCGGCCTGCTGCTGCAGACCCTGGGCGAGGGCACCGGGACCTGGCTCGTCGTCAGCTCGGTGGCGGCCCTGGCCGCGGCCACCGCCCTCCTCCTACCGAAAGGCTCCGGGACGATGCCCGAGACCCTGCCCACCGCCGTGCTGCTCGGCCCCCGTGACACGGTGGTCACCGCCGCCGAGTCCCTCGGCCTGGCCGTGGTGGTGGTGGCCGACCCCACCCAGCCGGCGCCGCCCGCCACCGACTGGCCGGTCATCGAGACCCCCTGGACCACCGACACGACCGAACTGGTCGCGCGGCTGCGGGAGTTCGGCTTCACCGGGCCGGTCAGCTGCTTCGGCTTCGGCGAGCTCGGCTCGAGCGTCTGTGCCGAGGTCAACCGGGAGCTGGGTTGGACGGGCAACCCGCCCGAGGCGCTGGCCGCGTTCAAGGACAAGGCCCGGCTGCGCGCCCTGGTCGGCGACCGGGCCGGCAAGCCGGTGGCCCACGCGCTCGGGCGCACCCAGGCCGAGCTGACCGCCGCGATCGAGCGGATCGGCCTGCCCTGCGTGGTCAAGCCGGTGGACGGCACCGGCAGCGCGGGCGTGCGGCTGCTGACGGACCGCGAGGACGCGACCTGCTTCCTGCGCGAGGCTCGGGACTCCGGCCCCTACCTGGTGGAGGAGTACCTGAGCGGCCCCGAGTTCAGCGTGGAGGCGGTCAGTGTGGCCGGACGCCACCGGATCGTCGCCGTCACCGAGAAGCGGACCACCGGAGCCCCGCAGTTCGTGGAGACCGGCCACACCCTCCCGGTCCGCCTCCCGGAGGCGGAGACGGCAGCCGTCTCCGCGCTGGTCCGGGCCACCCTGGACGCTACCGGCTACCGCTACGGCCCCTCGCACACCGAGGTGATCCTGACCGGCGACGGCCCGCGGCTGGTCGAGTCGCACGGCCGCCCCGGCGGTGACCGGATCAGCGACATGCAGCAACTCGCCCTGGGTGAGGACGTGTTCGCCCTGGCGATGGCCGCCGTCTTCGGGCTGCCGCTGCCCGCCGGCCGCGAGCGCCCCAGGGTGGCCGGCATCCGCTACGTCACCTTTGACGGCACCCTGCCGATGCCCGAGACCAGCACCGAACTGGTCGCCTCGCTGCCGGGCGTGACGGAGGTGCACATCACCGTCCCGGTCGGCCAGCTGCCCGCCCCGATCCTCAAGTCCGGTGACCGGCACGGCTTCGTGCTGGCGGTCGCCGACACCCGGGAGGAGCTGGAGGCGCGCCTGGACTGCGCCGTCCGCACCCTCACCGCCAAGGCCGTGGCCGGCGCCCGAGCCTGATCATCCGTCAGACCACCTGCCGCGCACCCGCACCCGCATCCGTACCCGCACCCGCACCCGTACCCGCACCCGCATCCGTACAGAGAGGCCCGTGCCCCCGTGTCCTACAAGATCCTGATCCTGGTGTCCGAGGCGTCCACCGTCGAGCTCAACAACCACTCGATCATCCCGAGCGCGCTGCACCGCGAGGGCCACGAGGTGCACATCGGCGACATCGACACCCTCAACGTGCACGAGAACGTGGTCGTGGTCGACCGGGTGCGGCTCACCGAGGAGTTCGCGGCCGGGGGCGAGTTCCCCGCTCTCACCAGGACCTACGCCTCCGCCGAGGAGTTCGACCTGGTCTGGGTGCTCACCGGCACCCACCCCGAGTCCGGCGACGACTCCTTCCGTCTGCTCTGGCTGCTCAACCAGCGGGTGCCGTTCGTCAACGACGCCAGCGCGCTGTTCTACCTCAACACCAAGATCAACCTCAATGCGATCGTGCCGCCCGAGCACCTCCCGGTCAGCTACGTCACCAACGACTTCGACTTCCTCAACGGCCTGGTCGACTCCGACGGCGAGCGCTCCTGGGTGGTCAAGCCCACCAGCGACGGCTGCGGCGCCGACGTCTACGTGGTCAACCGCACCGACCGCAACCGCTCCGCTGTGCTCTCCTCCGCGACCGGCAACGCGGCCTCCCGGTACGGCCGTTACGGCCGCGACATCATCGGCATGGCCAAGCGCCACACCGCCGTCCAGGAGTACATCCCGAACGTCCGGGAGAACGAGAAGCGCGTCATCGTCATCGGCGACCAGCCCGTCGCCGGCTTCAACCGTCACCACCCCGAGCACGACCACCGCTCCAACGCCACCCTCGGCGCGCGCTTCTCCCCGCTCGAACTCACCACCGAGGAGGAGGCGTTCGTCCGCCGCCTGGGCCGCCGGATGACGGAGCTGGGCATCTTCTACTCCGGCATCGACCTCGCCTACCCGTACGTCATCGAGGTCAACATGGTGAACCCGGGCGGCCTGAGCTACCACAAGCGGGCCACCGGGGAGGACAAGTCCTCCGAGGCGGTCAACACCCTGCTGGCGGTGCTGCGCGAAGCCGGGAAGCTCAAGTGACCGCCTTCTGGCCGGGGTCGGCACAGCTGGTGGCCTGGGAGGGACTGGACCAGCGGGCGGTGGCCGGCTGGAAGCAGTACGCGGCCACCGGCGCGTCCGAGGCCGACGGCGCCGCCTTCGTCGAGCGGCTGCACCGGCCCGGCTGGGTGCACACCTACCCGCCCCAGATCCTCACCGGCGAAGCCGTCACGGCGGTCGAGACCACCGGGCTGCGGCTGGCCGAGCTGATCACCGGCTTCCCCGAGCGGGCGTTCGGCGGGGACCGCACCGCCTGGCTCGAGTACCTCCGACTGCCCAGCACCGACGCCGAGTTGATCGCCGAGGCGCTGGACCACCCGCACCTCGCCAAGGTGGCCACCGCCTTCATGCGGCCCGATCTGGTGGTCACCGAGAACGGCCTCAAGCTCGTCGAACTCAACGTGGCCGTCTCGCTCGGCGGTCTGAGCACCTGCGCCCCCTACACGGCGGCGGCCGCCGACTCCGGCTTCGCCCGCCACCTGGCGGCCCAGGGCCTGCGGCTGCACGGCACCGACACCTCGCGGATCTGGCTGGAGGTGTTCGGCTCGTTGCTGCGCGGCACCGGCGAAGGTCCGCTGCACGTCTTCGAGGCGGCGGCCGACCCGGCCGACGCGCTCGGTGGGCGCCGCTTCTTCGCCGACATGATCCGCTCGGCCGGGTACCGGATCAGCTCCGGCTTGATCCACGACCTCGAACTCTCCGACGAGGGCGTCGCCTTCGGCGGCGAGCGGGTGCACGCGATCTTCACCGGCTACACCTGGGACGAGACCCGGCGCTTCGTGCCGCCCGCGCTCACCCGGCGGCTGATGGAGCTGGACGCCGCCGGGAAGGTCGACTTCATCGGCTCGCCCGCCGCCGCCCTCTACGACAACAAGGCCAATCTGGCGCTGCTCTTCGACCCCCGCTTCACGGCTCTCCTCACGCCGGAGGAACGGGAGTTGGTCCGCAAGCACGTCCCGGAGACCAGGGTGCTGGACGCCACCACCCTGGACTGGGCGCTGGCCGCGCGGCCCCTGCTGGTCTGCAAGCCCACCGCCGCCTACGGGGGCAAGGACATCGCCTTCGGCCTGGTCCACTCCGACGCCGCCTGGGAGACGGAGCTGCGCCGCCGGCTGGCCCGGCCGGGCGAGGTCCACGTCCTGCAGCGCCGCGAGGCCCCCGCCCGGCTCACCCTGCCCGGAACCGCCACCGCCGAACGCGAACTGGTCCTGGCCCCGCTGCTGTTCGGCGGCCGCCCGGCCGGCATCTTCGTCCGCCACGCGCCGCCCAGGCCCGACTCCGCCATCAACGCCTCCGGCGGAGCCGAGGCCGCCGGAGCCCTCACCCTGCGCCGCATCACCCCGCTGGGCTGACCCCGCCTCAGCCTCCCCTCCCCCTCCGACCCCGGGGCCCCGGCCGGCTGATGGCCGGGGCCCCGGCCCACGCCGTCCCGGGGCGGGTGAACACCACGACGTCCGGGCCGGCGGGCAGGCGCTGCCAGCCGTGGCGTTCGTAGAGCCGGACGACGCTACGGGCGTTCGGCGAGGTCAGCAACCAGCACGCGTCCTGGCCCTCGCACAGCAGGTTGAGGAGGCGACCCGCGAGGCCCCGCCCCCGGGCGTGCGGCGCCACCGCGAGTTCGTCGACCTCCAGGGTTCCGGCGAGCCGGGTCCCCACCTGGTCCCCGAGGGCGGCCCGCACCCGGTCGGAGGAGCGGCCGGTGGGGAGCGGACGGGCAGGAGATCGCTGGACTGTCCACCTCGACGACGGATGGGTCTGGGCAGCCTGGGGAGTCACCCTGTCGACCGGATGACGATGGCGGCGAGGTAGGTCGTGGCAGTTGTGCCGTGCCGTGCGCGGTCGGCGTGGTGAGGTGCTGATCGATGCTCAACTCCGGGAAATGCCCGGCTCCTCAGCCCCATGGGCGGGAACCTCGTCCACACCGGGTGCCACCACCGGCAGCCCGGAGGCCATCAACTCACCACGCGCGCGGCCAGGCTCTCACGTTCCCACAGGGCCGCGTCACTCACTCTCTCCACCACTCCGGAACCCTAACCGGAAGTAGTGGCCGACGGCCTGGCCACTGTCCTGCGCGGGGCAGACGCACGGGGGTTGACGGCGCGGTGGTAAGGGCCAGGCTGTGCCGGGTGGGCAGTGGTACGCCGAGGGTTGGTCGGCGATCACCGCCGGGTGATACTGGCGCCCATGAGCGATGCGTTCGGGTACGCGAGTCCGCAGCACTACCCCGCGGTCGTGACCGATCGGTGGGGACAGTTCCGCACGACTCTGGTCAACAGCGGCAGGACGTTCACGATGGTCCTTCGGGGCAACCGCTTCGAGGGGACGTCACTTGACGGTCTCGAGCTGGTGGGAGCGCCTGCCGAGACCGACGAACCTCCTGCCCTGGACCACGGCGATCTGTGCTCCTGCACCATCGAGTGGAGCATGCCGGTCGAGGTCTCCCTGCCCGACACCGGACCGGTGAGCGCCCCGTTGGACGTGCGGCTGGTCCTCGGAGATCCGGCACTCACCCGTGCCGTCGACCTGGTCAGCGTGACGTTGGCGCTGCACCTTCCGGCCGGGGTCGTGGAGACGACCTCTCCCCAGGAGTACATGGAGGATGCCCTGCTGGACCTCCAGCGCGGGCTGCCTGACGGCACCCGGCTGCTGGCCTGCATCTCCTGCGCCTTCTCCGACTACCACCCGGCGGGTTCCGGCTTCATCGGTGCGATGGCATGCTTCCGCGACCGCAAGGACGCCTACCGGGCCGTCGTCGGCAAGCGGGGCCTGTTCGCCGTCTGGGCCGAGCGGAGCGGGTTCGTCCAGGAGACCTTCCACTGCCCTGACTTCGAGCAGCGTCAGCCCGGCACCGGATACCGCGGCTGAGCTCGCCGTCCGACCCGCGGTCCAGTGAGACGGGTTTCCGGCGGCAGCGATCGGTTGGGCCGACCGGGTGGGGCCCGGTGCCGGTGCGGTGTGGTGCGGGGGCGGGCGGGCTCGGGCACCGGATAACTCTGTGGACGGACGTTCCGCAGGGCGTCCGCGGTCGAGCGGGGAGCGGTGGATGCGGGCGTGGTGGTGGCGGGCCGCGGTGGCGGTCGTGGTGTGTGCGGCGGCCACCGGGACGGCGGTGGCGGAGGCCGGGGCACCGCAGGCGGAGGAGCGTCGGGAGGGGCTGCGGGTGGTGCACGTCTCGGTGGACCCGGTGCGCGCGCACGGTGTCACCACGGTGCGCGCCCTGATCACCAACGACGGTCCGGGAGCGGTGGGTTCGGACTTCACGACGCACGTGCGGGTGCCGCTGCGGGCGCTGGCCACCGGTACGTACTTCCCCCGCAACTGCCACCTGGAGCAGGCCGAGCTGAGCTGCTCCTTCCGCAAGGGGCTGCCGCTGCTGCGGACCGCGACGGTGCTGATCCCCGTCCGGCTGGCCGAGGACGTGCGGGACGGCGAGCGGCTGGAGGGCGGCCTGATCACGGTGGACGACCCCGACCGGCCCGGCCGCACCCACAGCCGCGCGTTCTCGATCGACGTCGGCTGAGCCCTCGTCCCGCGCCCGACACCCTTCGAACGGAGCCCAGTTGTCCCTGCCCCGCCGCGCCGCCATGGCGGCCATGGTCCTGCTGCTGCCACTGCTCCCGGCCACCGGGGCCGCCGCCGCTCCTCCCGTGCGGCAGCAGAGCCTGACCCCGCAGCGCGCCGTCCCGGGCGCGCCCGTCGCGGCCACCCTCACCGTCCGTTCCACCAGCTGCCTGACGGTGGACGAACTCGGCGTCGGGGTACGGGACTCCGCGCAGAACAACCTGGACTTCCCCGGCTCCACCGGCCGGATCGAGATCTGCCCGGACGGCTACACCCTCACCACCGGCACCCGTACCTTCGACGCGGGGAGGTACCGGCAGTTCGGCTTCTACCGGATCGGCTCGCGCTACTTCGACCTGGACAACCGCCCGTTGGTGGTGGCCGCGCCCGAGGTCCGCCAGCGCTCCCTCGCGCCCGACCAGGCGGTCGACGGCCGACCGGTGGCCGCGACCCTCACCGTCACCGCGGACGCCTGCACGACGGTGGACGAACTGGGCGTCGGCGTCCGGGACCAGGACGACGCCAACCTCGACTTCCCCGGGACGGCGAGCGCCGTCACCGTCTGCCCGCAGGGGTACACCCTGACCACCGGCGAGCGCTCCTTCCCGGCCGGGACGTACACCGAGTTCGGCTGGTACCGGATCGGCACGGAGTACCACAACCTGCGCAGCCAGAACCTGACGGTCCGCCAGCTGCCGACGCCGCCCACTCCGCCCGTGGTGGGCGAGCTGGTCTTCGACCAGACCTTCAACGGCCCGCTGGACATCGGCGGCACCTGGAACGACAGCACCACCAGCGCCTACCGCTACGGCAACCACAACCCGGACGACGACAAGCTGGACTGGATCGAACCGGCGGCGACCACCACCGCCGGCGGCCGCTCCTCGTTCACCGGCAGCCCGGGCACCGCGCGTCTGGAGAACGGCGAACTCGCCTGGAACACCGGCCTGCTGACCACCGAGTCGACCCAGCAGGGCTTCCAGGTCCGCCCCGGTGACTACGCCGAGGTCAAGCTACAGCTGCCGTCCGGCGAGGGTGCCTGGCCCGCGCTGTGGACCTGGAAGGACGGCGGCAGCGAGATCGACTCCTTCGAGTACCACCCCGACAACCCCAACCTGCTGGAGCTGAGCAACCGCATCCGCCCGGCCTCCTCCTACTACACCGACCCCGAGACGGTGTACCCGGGCGCCTGGATCACCATCGGCGTGCACTACGGCACCCGCAACAACGACTGGTACGTCAACGGCCGCCTGGTCTTCTCCGACCAGACCGGTGTGCCGGACGACTGGTCCGCCTACCTGATCCTCAACCTCTCGATCGACGCAGGGAGTTGGCACCCCGCCCCCGACGGCCCGACCCCCATCGTCCTGAACGCCGACCACCTCCGGGTCTGGCGGCCCAGCGGTAACTGACTGGCACCGGCCCGGAGTCGGTGGCTACGTTCGCGGGATGCAGCGACTGGCACTCTTCGACCTCGACGGAACGCTCCTCGACCGCGACGCCGCCTTCGCCGCCTGGGCCCGGGAGTTCACGGACTCCCGGCGCCTGGGTGACGGGGCGCTGGACTGGCTGATGGCGGAGGACACGCGGCACGGCGGCCCGATGGGCGGCTTCTTCGCGAACGCCCGGGAGCGGTTCGGCCTCCGGGCGTCGGTCGAGGAGCTCTGGGGCGCCTACCGGGCGCGGATGCCGGAGTTGATCACCTGCCCGCCCGAGGCACTGGCGGCCCTGGTCGCCGTGCGGGAGGCCGGTTGGCGGACCGCGATCGTCACCAACGGCCGGCAGGACGTTCAGCTGGCCAAGATCAGGGCGACCGGGCTCGCGGAGTCGGTCGATGCCTGGTGCGTCTCGGAGGAGGTCGGAGTCCGCAAGCCGGGGGCCGGGATCTTCCGGATCGCCGCCGAACGGTGCGGGGCCGAGCTCGACCGTGGCGGCTGGATGGTCGGCGACCGCCTGTCGGCCGACATCGCGGGCGGCCGGGCCGTGGGGTTGAGGACCGTCTGGCTGCCCGGCCGCAGGGCCTCGGAGCAGCGGCCCGCAGGCGTCGTGCCGGACGCCACGGTGGCCTCGGTGTCCGAGGCCGTGCGGGTGATCCTCGCCGCGCCGGACGGCGGCTGACGGGGGATCGGCGCGGGCCCAGCAGGCGTGGCTGCGGCCGTGTGCGGGTCGGTGCGGGTGAAGACCAGGACGCGCAGGACGGCGAAGCGGGCGAGGCCGGCCAGTGCCGAGGCGCCGAGGTAGACCGCCTGTTCGACGAGGGTGCCGGGGGAGTCCACCGCCAGGTGGAGCAGGAGCATCGCCGCGCAGGTCGCGGCGTAGGCGGCCGTCGCGGAGGCGGCGGCCTGGGCGTGCTGACGGCCCGTCGCACGGGCTCCGGTGCCCGGGCCGAAGGTGAAGCGGGCGTGGAGCTCGGTGGTCAGGGCGGTGGAGACCACGGCGACCAGGGCGTTGGCCAGGGCCCAGGGGAGGTGGTCCGCGAGGGCGGCCACGGCGATCCCGGAGAGGACGCCGGCCCCGCCGCCGAACAGTACGTACCGCACGAACGCCTTCATGGCCCGCCCCCTTCTCGCTGTTTCCGATATGGGAAACGCTACGTTGCCTTTCCGGAGTTGGCAACGATGGATTCGCCCAAAGTCGGCATATGGGCAGGTGGGTGACGTGAAGTCATTGCAATGGATGGGCGGCTAACGCAATGCACGCCCACGTCCCGGCTGCCCGGGCGGACGGTGTCGGGGTGCCCGTTCGGGCAGGGATCGGGAAGTCCGGCCCACAGGTCGGATTGGTACAGACCACTGGGTGATCGCTGTGATAGAACGTCACCTCCGTGGCGGGGGAACACTCCGCACGTGAGGGGAGTGGAATGGCACTGACGGGGGTCGGGCGCCGCGTCGCACAGCACGGTCTGGTGCTGGCCTCGGCGGCCGTGAGCATCCTGGTGGCGGTGGCCGTGCTGGCCTCGGTGACCGGGCTGGCCGGGGCGGCGGCCACGGTGGGGGTGCGCGAGCGGCTCGCCCGCGACGCCGACCTCTCGGTGGAGGTGGACGCGCGCTGGAGCGCGCAGGGCCTGCCGGCGGGTGACCGGACCGTGCGCGCCGCACTGGCCCGGGCGATGGGCGGTGCGCCGTTCCGTACCGAGACCGCGGTGCGGGCCGTCAGCGCCGTCGACCTCCAACTCCCGCCCGCCGGACGGCGACAGGCCACCGAGACCACCCTCGCCGCCCTCCCGGTCGCCCTCCCCGACCCCGGGCGCCACGCCGGCCTGCGCAGCGGGACCTGGCCGGCGGCCGGCAGCGGACCCGGGCTGCGGGTGGCCCTGCCGGAGAGCGCGGCCGACCGGCTCGGACTGGACACGGGGGGCACGGCGACCGTCGTCGACCCGGTCACCGGTGGCCCACTGCTCCTCACCGTCACCGGCGTCTACCGGCCCGATCCGGAGGCGGCCGCGCTCTGGGCCCACCTCGGCGGCGCCGACCGCGAGGCCCCGGACCTGCTGCTCACCGACCCCGCTCAGCTCACCACCCTGCCCGCCTTCGCCGACCGCACCCTGGCCGTCTGGCTGGCCCGGCCGGACACCGCGGGCCTGAGCCTGCCCGACCTGCTCGAACTGCGCGACCGGGTCGCCGTCTTCGCCGGATCGAGCACCGCGCGCTCGGTCTACCGCGGCGGCACCCCGGTACTGGCGGAGACCCGGGCGCACAGCGACCTCCCCGCGGCCGTCGACCGTCAGGCCCTGCCGGCCCTCAAGTCCCGGGCCGAGGCGGCCGTCCCGCTCGCCCTGCTGGCCGCACTGGCCTGTCTGGTACTGGTCCTGACGGCCCGTCGGCTCGCGGACTCGCTCGCCGCCGAGCGCGCCCTGCGCCACTCCCGGGGCGCCGGGGCGGCCCGGCTGCTGGTCGCCTCGGCTGGCGAGTGGGCGCTGGCCGCCGTCCCGGCGGCGGTCGGCGGTCTGCTGCTGGCCGGCTCGCTGCTCTCCGTCGTGCTGCGCGCCTCGGGTGCGCACGCCGCCGCGCTGTCGGACCTCGCGGCCGCCGACGCCCGGACGGCCTGGTGGGCCGCCGGGTTCGCGCTGCTGGTGCACGGCGCGGCCCTGCTTCTGCCCCTGGCCGCCCAGCTGGCCGGCCCCGCCCGCTGGTGGGCCGCCCGCCGGGGCGGATCGCGCCGGCTGGGCCCGCAGCGGGCCGGGGTGGATCTGGCGCTGGTGGTGGTCGCGGTGCTGGGCCTGCTCCAACTGCGCCACTACAACGGGCTGGTGGCCCGCCGGGCGGTGGCCGGCTTCGGCGCGGCGGTCGACCCGGTGCTGGTCCTCGCGCCCATGGCGACGGCGGTGGCCGGGGCGGTACTGACGCTGCGTCTGTTCCCGCTCGCCGGGCGGCTGCTGGAGCGGACCGCCCGCCGCAGCAGGGGCCTGGTACTGCCGCTCGGCGCCTGGCAGTTGAGCCGGGAGAGCGGACGCCAGGCCGTGCCGGTGCTGGCCACCGTGCTCGCGGTGGCCTGCGGCAGTCTGGCGGCCGGGGTGCTGGGCGGACTGTCCGCCGGGGACCGGGACCGGGCCGCCTTCGCGGTCGGTGCCGACCTGCGCCTGACCGGGGTCTCCGGCCCGGTGGCGCAGCGTCAGGCGGCACTGGCCGCGCTCCCCGGCGTCACCGGCCTGACCCCGGTCGCCGAGTCCCGGGCCTTCGTGGGCGGCACGGTCGTGCAGACCGTCGCCGTCGACACCGCAGCCGCGAGCGCCCACGGACTGCCGCTGCTCCGCGCCGACCAGGCGGACCGGCCGGCGGCCGAGCTGCTCGCCCCGCTGACGGCCGTGCCGGCCGCAGGACTGCCGGTGCCGGGCCGCCCCACCGCGCTGGAGGTGACCGCGCAGGCCGCCGCGGACCGCCCGCTCGCGGGGGCCGAGCTGTACCTCTGGGTCCAGGACGCCCGCGGCCTGACGGAGCGTCTGGCCGCCCCGCTGCCCGCCGACGGCCGCTCGCACGTCCTCGCCTTCCCGCTGGGCGGCGCCGAGCGCCGGGCCCATCCCCTGACGGTCAGTATGCTCGGCGTCCACTTCCCGGCCGGCCTGACCCAGCGGACCACCCTGGACCTGCGACTGCCCCGGATCGACGCGGTCGGCTCCGGGGGCAGTGCCGGGCTCGCGCTCCCGGACGGCCACCGCTGGTACCGCTCCGGCACGGCCTTCGCCGAGCCGGCCGCGATCGGCTGCCCGGCCGCGGAGGGGAGCGTCAGCAAGTACTCCGTCGGCTTCCCGGAGGACGCGTGGGCCACCGCCTGCAGTTGGCAAGGCGGCGGCCAGGGTGGCGAGCTGCTCCGTGCGGTGCTGCGCTCCCAGGAGCCCTCCGACCGGGCCGACCCCGCCACCCTGGACGCGGTGTTCGTGGCGTTGCCCGGGACCGGCGCCACCACACCCGCGCCGTCCGTGCTGCCCGCGGTGGCGGACCGGGCGCTGCTCGCCGCGCTGGGGGCGGCGGTCGGCGACACCGTCCGGCTCGGCTGGGAGCAGCAGTCGTCGGTCACCCAGCAGGTCTGGATCACCGGGGCTGGTCGACGCCCTTCCCGGCGACGAGCGCACCCGGGGCCACCTGCTGCTCGACCTGCGCTCCCTGGCCGCCGCCCGCGCGGGCCGTCGGACTGGAACCACCCGGCGACAGCCGCTGGTGGCTGCGGACCTCGGACCCGGTGGCGACCCGGGCCGCTGCCGGGGCGCGCGGCGAGCTCGGCCGGGTGGAGAGCACGCGCACGGTGGCCGAGGGCCTGCGGGACGACGCCTTCCGGACCGGCCTGCGCGGAGCCTGGCTGCTGGTGCTGGCGACCGCGCCGCTGTTCGCGGTGACGGCGCTCACCCTGCACACGGTGGGCGCGGCCCGGGCCAGGCGACGGGAGTTCGCCGTGCTGCGCGCCCTCGGGGTGCGCAGCGGCGACCTGGTCGGGCTGCTGCGCGCCGAACAGGTGGCGGTGACCGCCCTGCCCGTGCTGCTCGGCGGCCTGCTGGGCCTGCTGCTCACCGCAGTGCTGCCGCTGATCGCGCTGGACGACGCGGCTCGACCGCTCTATCCGGCGCTGTTGGCCGCGCCCGGCCGGCCCGGTGCCGTGCTCACGGCGCTCGGCAGTGGGGTGCTGCTCACGGTGGCGGTGCTGGTGCTCACCCGGCTGCTGGCGCGGGTGGACCTGGTCCGGGTGCTCCGGGCGGGGGAGGACGGATGAGCCGGGCCATGGAGGGGGCCACCGCGAGCGGCGCGGTGGCGGGGACGGACGGGATCGGTACGGCGGCCAGGGTGTACGGCGCGAGGAGAGAAGGATGCTGACGCTTCGTCTGGTCCTGCGCGAGGCGCGGATCGGCTGGCCGGTCGCCGCGGTGCTGGCACTGCTGGCCGTCCTGCTCACCGCGCTGCCGCTGAGCTGGCCGCCGCGGTTCGACCGGTTGGCGGCCGACACGCTCGCGGAGCGACTGGGCCGCGCCCAGCAGGCCGGACCGCTGCTCGCCGCCCGTGCCTCCAGCGAACCGGTGCACGACTACCCCACCCTGCTTCCGGCCTCGGTGGGCCGGGGCAGCCTCGACAAGTCCCTGGACCAACTGGGCGCGGGCCTGCGCGGGGTGGCCCGGCCGCCGCTCGCCGACTCGCTGGGCCCCACCCCGGGACGGGCGGCCACGCCGTCCGCGGCGGCGGAGGGGCCCGGCGTCCCGCAGGTCAACGGCCTGCCGCCGCTGCTCGGCCTCGCCTACGCCCAACCCGGCCCCGACGGCCCGGTGGAGTACGTCCGGGGTCGGGCCCCCGCGCAGCCGCCCGCCGATCCGGTGGTCGCCGACCCGCAGGAACGCCTGCGGGCCGACCGGGCCCCGATCGAGGTCGCGGTGTCCGAAGGGGGCCTGAAGGGCCTCGGCCTGACGGTCGGTCAGCGGTTCGAGCTCAAGGGCGAGCGGTGGAGCACCCCGGTGGTCCTGGTCGGGGTGTTCCGCACCGACCGGGGCGCCGCCCGCCTCTGGCAGCAGTACCCGCTGCTGGTCACCCCGGCGGTGGTGGCCTCCCGCGTCGGCAACCAGCTCAACGGCCAGCTGCTGACCACTTCCGGCGGCATCGAGCAGGCCGAGGCCCGGGGTGAGGTGCCGCTCGAACTGGCCTGGGACCTCACCGTGACCGTCGACCGCTCCGGCCGGGCCGCCACCCCGGCCGTGCTCGCCGGGCAGACCAGGGCGCTGACCGCGCTGCGCGCCGTCGAGACCGAACGGCTGTGCCGGGACGCGACCGCGGGGTTCTGCTACCTCTCCGACCACCGGATCGCCCGGCCCGACCTGATCGACCGCCTCACCCCCGAGCTGGAGGCCTTCGCCGCCCAACGGGCCCGTACCGAGCAGCTCCAGGGCTTCGCCCTGGTCGGCACGCTCACCGTGGTGGTGGCCACCGCCGTGGCGGCCGCGCGGTTGGGCGCTCGGCGCAGGGCGGGTGCCTTCGCACTCCAACTGGCGCGCGGTGCACGGCTGTCGGGGATCGCGGGCCGCCTGCTGGTGGAGGCCGCGGTGCCGGTCGGCCTCGGGGTGGCCGTGGGCTGGGTACTCGGGCGGGCCCTCGCGCCACCGGGCGCCGCACTCGGCCCGACGGGCCCGGTGCTGGTGGCCGCGCTGCTGGTCTGGTGCGCTCCGGCCGCCGTCCTGCTCGCCACGGCGGGGGGAGGCGCCGGTGCGCGGCCGCTGCCGCGCTCGCGCAGGCTCGTCCTGGAGGCCCTGGTCGGGCTGGCCGCCGTGGGCGGGCTGGTCTCCCTGCGTAGCCGGGGGGCCTTCAGCGGCGAGGGAATCGACCTCCAACTGGCGCTGGTACCTGTGGTGTTGGCGCTGGTACTGGTGGTGGCGCTGATCCGGGTCCTGCCGCCGCTGCTGCTGCGCGCCACCCGCTGGGCCCGCCGGTCCTCCGGTGTGGTGCCGCTGGTGGCCCTGGCGAGGGCCGGGGCGCAGAGCGGGGCCGCCGCCCTCGCTCTGCTGGTGCTGGTCCTGGCGATGGGCAGCGGAGTCTTCGGCGGCATGGTCGCGCGCTCCCTGGAGGACAGCCGCGCCCAGAGCGCCGACTGGCGCACCGGCGGTGCGTCGACGGCACTGGTCGGCCCGCGGGCCCGGCTGCCCGAGAGCCTGTCGGGCGTGCGGACGGTGGGCCGGCAGGTGCTGGTCACCGGCGCCAGCGGCGAGCTGACCGCCCAGGAGAGCGGCGCCACCGTCCCGTCCGCCGAGCTGGTGGCCCTGGACGCCGACGCCCTGCGCGCCGCCGTGCCCTCCTCGCCGCTGGCCGCCGCCCTCACGGCCGCCCGTGAGGACAACCCGTTCGATGGCACCACCTCCGACGGTGGATCCGGTGCAGCAGAGCGGGTGTTGACGGCGCTGGCCGACCCCGCGCTGGCCCGCTCGTTCCCCGACGAGGTCCTGGAGGTGGCGGCCTTCGGGACCACCAACTTCCGGGTGCGGGTGGTCGGGGCGCTGCCCGCAGCGGCCCTGCGCGACCCGGTCCTCGGGCCGGTGCTGGGCAGTGAGCGGGCACCCGCCGCCCTGCTGGTCTTCACCGATCCGGCGGCGCAGCGGCAGCTCCCCGCCACCGGCGGCCACCCGTACGCCCTGCTGCTCCACCCCGCCGACGGAGGGCCGCCGGTCGACCGCTCCGCCGTCGGCACCGCCGCAGCCGGGGCGCTGGCGCCGGGCGGTGTGGTCGGCCCGGCGGTGGAACTCCGCTCGTACGAGCAGGAGTTGGCGGTGCTGCGCGGGGACGGGCTGGCCCGCTCGCTCCGCCTGGCCTTCCGGCTCACCACCGGCACCGCGCTGCTGCTGGCCCTCGGTGCGGTCGCCCTGGAGTTGGTGCTCAGCTCGGCCGAGCGTGCCCGCACCACTTCCTACCTGCGCACGCTGGGGCTCGGCGGTGCGAGCGTGACCGCGCTCCAACTGCTGCAGCTGCTCCCGCTGTTCGCCGCCTCGGCGATCGGCGGCACCGCGCTCGGGGCGGTGCTCCCCGCCGCACTCGGCCCGGGCCTGGAGCTGCGGGCCCTGACCGGCGGACCGTTCGAACCGGCCGTCCAGGTCGACTGGACGACCACGGCGGTGCTCGGCACCGCACTGGCGGCGCTGCTCCTCGGCGCCGCCGCTCTGGAGGCGGCGATCGTCCGCCGACGCGGCCTCGGGGCCGTGCTGCGACTGGGGGAGGCCCTGTGACCGTCCGAGCTGCCGAACTGCCGGAGCACCGCACCACGCCCGGCGCGGGCGCGGGGCGGTCCGCCGCGCCGATGGTGACCTGCGAGAGCCTGGTGCGGATCTACCGCACCGGCACGGCCGGGCGCCGGAGCACCGAGGTACAAGCCCTCCAGGGCCTCGACCTCACCGTCCAGGAGGGCGAACTCCTCGCCCTGGTCGGGGCGTCGGGCTCCGGCAAGTCCACCCTGCTCGGCATCCTGGCCGGCCGGGACACCCCGAGCGCGGGCACCGTCCGGGTCGCGGGCACCGACCTGTCCGGACTCGGGCGCCGGGGCCGTACGGTCTACCGGCGCCGCACCGTCGGGGTGGTGCGGCAGCAGACCGCCAGCAACCTGCTGCCGTACCTGACGGCCCGTGAGAACGTCCAGCTCCCGATGGCCTACGCGGGCCTGCCGCGCCGTCAACGGGCCACCCGGGCCATGGAACTGCTCGACCTGATGGGCATCGCCGGACTGGCCGGGCGCACGCCGGGCACGATGTCGGGCGGCGAGCAGCAGCGGGTCGCGATCGCCGTCGCCCTGGCCAACCGCCCGCAGCTGCTGCTCGCCGACGAGCCCACCGGCGAGCTCGACAGCGCCACCTCCGAGGAGGTCTTCGGCGCCCTGCGCGCGGCCAACACCGAGCTCGGCACCACCGTCCTGATCGTCACCCACGACGCCCTGGTGGCCGACCAGGTCCGCCGCACGATCCGCATCCGCGACGGGCGGATCTCCACCGAGGTGCTCCGGCACGCCGAGGAGGCGGGCACCGCTCCGGGCACCCCGCCGGCCGGTCAGGAGTACGCCGTCCTCGACCGGGTCGGCCGCCTCCAACTCCCGCGCGAATTCACCGAATCGCTCGGCCTGGCGCACCGGGTGCGGCTGGTCCTGGAGGAGGACCACATCACGGTCTGGCCTGACCGGGAGCGCCCGTCCGGGCCCGACCCGCGCTGACGGTCACCGGCCGGTCGGGTCTGGCTGGCACGGCGTCAGCCGCGGAGGTAGGCGAGGACGGCGAGCACCCGGCGGTGGTCGGTGTCGGCCGGGGGCAGGTCGAGCTTGGCCAGGATGTTGCCGATGTGCTTGGCGACCGCCGCCTCGCCGACCACCAGCCGGGCGGCGATGGCGGCGTTGGAGCGGCCTTCGGCCATCAGTGCCAGCACCTCCCGCTCCCGGGAGGTCAACCGTTGCAGCGGTGCGCGCTGGTGGCCGAGGAGCTGCCGCACCACCTCGGGGTCGATCACGGTGCCCCCGGCCGCGACCCGCTCGACCGCGTCGACGAACTCCTCCACCTCGCCGACCCGGTCCTTCAGCAGGTAGCCGACCCCGGCGCCGCGCCCGGAGTCGAGCAGCTCGGCGGCGAAGGTCTGGCCGACGTACTGGCTCAGCACCAGGACCGCCAGCGAGGGCCGCTCGCCGCGCAGGGCGACGGCGGCCCGCAGCCCCTCGTCGGTGAAACCGGGCGGCATCCGGACATCGGTCACCACGATGTCCGGGTCGTGCTCGGCGACCGCCGCGAGCAGTGACGGGGCGTCACCGACGGCGGCCACCACGGTGTGCCCGAACCGCTCCAGCATGCCGACCAGTCCGCCGCGCAGCAGTGCGGCGTCCTCGGCCAGTACCACTCGCACGCCCGTCCGCACCCCCGCCCGTTCGCCCACGCGCTCGTCTATACGCTCGGACAAGGGATCTCCACGGTGATCACGGTCGGCCCGCCGGTCGGGCTCGACACCGACAGTGTGCCGTCCGCGGCGGCCGCCCGGTCGGCCAGCCCCGCCAGGCCGGTCCCGGCCGCCGGGTCCGCCCCGCCGGCGCCGTCGTCGCGCACCTCCACCACCAGCAGCTCGCCGAGCAGCCGCCCCTTCACCTCGGCCCGGGTGGCGCCGCTGTGCCGGGCCACGTTCGCCAGCGCCTCCGCCACCACGAAGTACGCGGTCGCCTCCACCGACGCGGGCATCCGGCCGGGCAGGGCGACGTCCACGGAGACCGGCACCGGCGAGCGGCTGGCCACCTCGGTGGTGGCGGCAGCCAGGCCCCGGTCGGTCAGCACCTGCGGGTGCACGCCGCGGATCAGTTCGCGCAGCTCGGCCAGCGCCAGCCGGGCCTGCTCATGTGCCTCGGCCACTCCCAGTGCGGCGGGCGAGCCCGTCGGCAGGTCCAGCCGGGCCATCCCGAGGGCGATGGTGAGCGCCACCAGCCGCTGCTGGGCGCCGTCGTGGAGATCGCGCTCGATGCGGCGCCGCTCCACCTCGAAGGCATCCACCAGCCGGGCTCGCGACCTGGACAACTCGCCTATGCGGGCACCGAGTTCGGCCTCCCTGGGGGAGAGGACGGAGCGGGCGAAGGCCGCCCGCGCACCCGCCCAGACGGTGACCGGGAAGGCCGCCACCAGCAGCAGCACCGGGATCGCCAGCACCAGGAACGCGGTGCCGTACCAGGGGATGAAGGGGTCGACCACGATCTCGATCCCGGCCATCACCGGCAGGGCGAAGGAGGCCACCAGCACCCCGAGGTCCAACCACCACAAGGCCAGCACCGACACCGCCACGTACCCGAGCTCGCGCCAGGTCTGCTGCTCGCGCAGCCGGGTGTGCAGCCAGCCGCGCACACCCGGCCGGTCCGGTGCCCGGTGGGGGTCGGGCGCCGGACCGAGGTCGACCAGCCGCAGCCGCCACCGCTCCAGCCGGGCCACCGCCACCCCGGACAGGCCCGCCGCGAACAGCAGCGCGAAGCCGACCAGGAAGATCGTCAGCAGCGCCCCGCCCGCCAGCAGGCCCAGCAGCACCGCCCCCGTCGCCGCACCGGTGAGCACCCCCGACACCAGGTACCCGAGTGACCGCCAGGGCCAGGAGGAGGCCAGGAAGTGCACCGGATTGCGGGTGATGGCCTGCCAGGCGGTCCGTACGGTCACCCGGCCGACTCTAGCGAGCCCCTCCGGCGGCCACAGTAGTGCTGGCTCTACCCCCGTGACTCCAGCCCGGGCCCGTGAAAGGTGCCGTTCGGGCCGGTTGGCTGGGGCCCATGACGATCCATCGGACAGAACGGGCCCAGGCGGCGCCGGTGGACGGAACGCAGGCAGTGAGCCTGCGCGCCGTCCACCGGGTGCACGGAACGGGCGAGAACGCGGTCACGGCCCTGGACGGGGTGAGCCTCGGCTTCCCGGCCGGCAGCTTCACGGCGGTGATGGGCCCCTCCGGCTCGGGCAAGTCGACCCTGCTGCACTGCGCGGCCGGCCTGGAACGCCCGACCGCGGGCACGGTGACGGTGGCGGGCACCGACCTCGGCCCGCTCGGCGAGCACCAGCTGACCCTGCTGCGCCGCGAGCGGATCGGCTTCGTCTTCCAGTCCTTCAACCTGGTCTCCTCGCTCACCGCCGAACAGAACGTCGCCCTCCCGCTGCGCCTGGCCGGCCGGAAGCCGGACCGCACGGCCGTGCGCGCCGCGCTCGCCGAGGTCGGGCTCGCCGACCGCGCCGGGCACCGGCCCGGCCAGCTCTCCGGCGGACAGCAGCAACGCGTCGCCATCGCCAGGGCGTTGGTCACCGGCCCCGAGGTGATCTTCGCCGACGAGCCGACCGGCGCCCTGGACACCGCCTCCTCGCGCGAGGTGCTCGCCCTGCTGCGCGGGGCCGTCGACCGCCACGGTCGCACGGTGGTGATGGTCACCCACGACCCGGTCGCCGCCGCCGTCGCCGACCGGGTGGTCTTCCTCGCCGACGGGCGGGTGGCCGACATCGCCCACGGCCTCGACGCCGGCGCGATCGCCACCCGGACCACCCTCGCGGCCCAGGCCGCGCCGACCGCCGCGCCGGGGGCCTGACGTGCTGTCACTCTCCGCCCTGCGCCACCGCTGGCCCGCCTTCGCCGCCACCTTCCTGGCCCTGTCGCTCGGCGTCGCCCTGATCACCGCCGCGCTGCTGGTGCAGCTCTCCGCCCGCCCCCGGGTCCCCGAGCGGCTGGCCGGGGCCCCGCTGTACGTGCGCGCGGGCGAGGCGCCGTGGTCACCCGAGACCGTCCGGGAGCTGACCGCCCGCATCGCCGCCGTACCGGGTGTCACGGGCGTGGTGGCGGACCGCCCCTTCCACGCCCAACTCCTGCGGGACGGGCGGCCCGTGGGCCGCGCCGAGCGCGGCGAGCGGCAGGGCAACGCCTGGTCGGCGGCGGCCCTCGCCCCCTTCCCCCTGCGGACCGGACGGCCTCCGACCGAGCCGACGGACGTGGTCCTCGGCAGCTCGCTCGGAGTCCCCGCCGGTGCGACCGTGACCGTGCTGACGGCAGCCGGCCCGGCCCGACGGACCGTCACCGGCACGGTGGACGGCACCGGTCTGTACGTGGCCGACGCGGAGGCCGCCCGGCTCGCGAGTGGCGTACGGCTGCTGGGGATCCACGCCCCTCCGGAGTCTGCCGTAGCGGTCGGCGCGGCGGTCGGCGAGGCCGGGGAGGTCCTCGCCGGTGAACGGCGGACCGCGCTGGAGGAGCCCGGCCGGACCGCCGTCCGCGAGATCGGGGCCCAGGTGCTCTCGGCCACGGTCACGCTGGCGGCCTTCTCCTCGGTCTTCGTGACCGCGTCCACCTTCGCCTTCTCGGCCGGGCTGCGGCGACGGGAGTTCGGCCTGCTGCGGGCGGTCGGTGCGACGCCCCGTCAGCTCCGGCGCGCCGTCCTGGGCGAGGCCCTGGCCGTCGCGGCGGTCGCCGGGGCGGTCGGCGCGGCGGTGGGTACGGCGCTCGCGCCGGTGTTCGGCCGACTCCTCGTCGGTGCGGGCTTCGAACCGCCGGGCTTCACCACCGTGATCGCGGTCTGGCCCCCGCTGGCCGCCTGGGCGGCGGGCCTGCCGGTGGCGGCCGCCGGAGCCTGGTCGGCCGCGCGGAGGGCGGGGACGGCGGCGCCGCTGGAGGCCCTGCGCGAGGCGGCGGACGACCGGCGGCCGATGGGCCGGGGGCGGCGGATCGTCGGCGGACTGTTCGCGCTGCTCGGCGGCGGGTTGGTGGTGGCGCTGGTCGGGGCGGAGGGCCAGTCGCTGGTCACCACCTCCCTGCTGGCCGCGATGGCCCTGCTCACCGCCGCGACGGTGCTCGCCCCCGCCGTGGTGCCACCTGTCGTCCGGCTGGCCACCTGGCCGTTCGGACGGGGCGGACGGGGCGGGGGAGCGACCGGGATGCTGGTCCGGGAGGGCGCGCTCGGTGCCGTCGGGCGGACCGCCTCCACGGCTGCCCCGGTGATCGTGACCGTCGGCTTCGCGGTGCTGATCCTCGGTCAGAGCGCGACCATGGCGGAGGCCTACCGCAGCCGGGGCACGGCCGCCGTCGAGCACCGGACGGTCGTCCGCCCCGACGGCACCCCCGGCCTCTCCGACGCGGTCCTCGACGCCCTGCCCGCCGACCGGACCACGGCCTCCACCACGGCCGGCGTCCGGCTGGACGGCGCCGCGGGCTGGGTCACGGCGGTCTCCCCGGTCGCCTTCCGCCCCACCGTGCTGGCCGGTTCGCTCGCCGCCTTCGGTACGCCGGGCACGGCGGTCGCGGCCGGGCCGACCACCCCTGACGGCGTGCCGGCCCGGGTCGGCGACACCGTGGCGGTCACCTTCGCCGACGGCCGGACCGTGCCGCAGCGCGTGGTCGCCGTGGTCGAGCCGCTCGACACCCCCGGACTGGTCCTTCCCCGGGCCACCCTCCGGGCCCACGACCCTGACGCCCTCACGGAGTTGGCGTACGTCGACGGCCTGATACCGGAGGCGGTGCGGCCCGTGCTGGCCGGGCTGGGCGCGACGGCCGTCCCGGGAGCCGACTACCGGTCCGACGCCTCGGCCCGTGACGACGAGCTGGTCCGGGTCTTCGTGCTGATCCTGATCGCGGTGTCGGTCGGATACACCGGGCTGGCGATCGTGAACACCCTGGTGCTGTCGGTCTCCGGCCGGCGCCGCGACTTCGCCGTCCTGCGGCTCTCCGGCGCCACGGCCGGGCAGGTGCGGCGGGTGGTCGCGGCCGAGTCCGCACTCGTCGCCGCCACCGGAGCCGCCCTCGGCCTCGCCGTCGCCCTCGGCGCCCTGCTCGGCGTCCGCTCCGGCCTGGCGGCGGACCTCGGCCGCCCCGTCCGTCTCCTCCTCCCTCCCCTCCCGATCGTCACCGTCCTCGCCGCCTGCGTGGGCCTCGCGGTGGTGGCCGCCGTCTGCGCAGCCCGCCCGTCCCCGCACCGCCGGGACTGACGGGCCGTCGGGCGGAGGAGGCCGGTCCGGAGGTTAGAGTCCAGGTCATGAACGTGGACAGGGCCCAGTGGTACCGGATCGCCGATCTCCTCCCGGAGGCGGCCGCGGCGGAGGTCGAGGACTGCTGGGAGAGCGGCGAGCAGGAGGCCGGGCTCCGGCTGCTGGTGGAGGGCCTGCTCGCCTTCCAGATACCCGTCGGGGAGGCCGACCGGGCCCGGATCGCTGTCCTCACCGAGCGGTGGGGCGTTCGCGAGCTCCTCGCACCCGGCCTGCTCCGCTGCCTCGGTGACGGAGCGTCGGCCCCCGTCCGCCTCCTCGACGCCGAGACCGACGGCGCCGAACTCCTCCCGGGCGGCCCCGGCCTTCCCGGGCTGCTGCTGGCCCCGTGGATCCGCTGCACCCGCTGCGGCCACTACCTCCTGCGCGCCCACCGCTGGGAGGACTGGGACGACCTCTCCCACGACGCCGAGCACTACGCCCTCACCTCGGCCGACCGCTCCACCCTGCTGCGCACGTTCCCGGCCGACGCGGTGGCCGAGGCCTTCACCGAGCTCCTCGACCACTGCCCAGCCGCCGTGGAGTGACGCCGATCGCGTCCGGGGTCGAGGGCCGTCCTCGTCCGAGACCAACCTCGCCCAGCACGATCAAGGTCGGTCTCAGAGCCGGCTGTCCGTTGTCAGAGGGTGGCCGCGCGCAGCACGATCAGGGCGACGGAGGCCATGGTGAGGACCATCGCCGGAGGCGCGCCCTTGCGGTCGCCGACGCGGAGGTGGGAGGCGACCGCCCCCCGCGAAATAGAGCGTCAGGCCGATCGCTGCGGCGATTCCGACGGGTCCCCACCGGAGTCCGGCGATCACACCGGTCGCGCCCGCGATCTGAGCGCCGATCAGGAAAGCCATCATGCTCTGCGGCACTCCGAGGGTGGACATCTGCTCGGTGATGTGTCGCGTCCGCAGGGACTTGGCTCCGGCCGATACCAGGAGAAGCGCCGACATGACCACGGAGACGACGGCAAGGGAGACGAACATGGCTGAGACCTCAATCGTGCGAGATGCGAGTAAGGGGGCGTGCGCACCTCGACGACGATAGGCGGCTAATAGGTACCTCCAGGTAACCTTCGGGGCATGAGCCTGCGACCTGGAATCGCCTTCCTCGCCGACTGTCCCGCTCTCCTGGCCATGGAGATCATCGCCAGCAAGTGGTCCATGGTCACGCTCTTCGCGCTGACCGAGGGCCCGTTGCGCCACGGCGAGCTGGTCGAGCTGAGCGGTGGCATTTCGCGCAAGGTGCTGACCCAGACGTTGCGTAGGCTCCAAGCCAACGGGCTCGTCGAGCGGCACGCGTACGCCGAGGCGCCGCCGCGCGTCGAGTACGGCCTGACCGATCTCGGGCGGACCCTCGAGGAGCCCATCAGGATGCTCACTGCGTGGGCGAGGGAGAACGGCGAGGCGGTCGTCACCTTCCGGGAAGCAGCCGAGGCGGCCAAGGCCATCGCGGAGAATCAGGCGAGTCAGGCGACCCGGGTGAGGGCCCGTCATGTTGACGAGAGGCTGGACCTGTAGACCCTTCCGTCGCCGGAGAGGCGCGCTCGTACCAGTCCGCCGACACTCGGTGTACTGGAGACGATGCCCGAAGCCATGAGCTCAGCCTTCGAGTCAGCCAGGCGCAGCGGCACGGACGAGGACCGGCCTGACGGGTCGTCGGCGAGCGCGAAGAGGAACGGAACGCTCGCCGCCGTGAGGCCAACTGCTCCAGCCACAGCGGCACTTCCTCGGCGGTGCCGTAGGCGTGACCCAGCGACGGCCAGTCGACGTCGCCGAGGCCCTTGAAGTTCTCGATCATGAGCCGCACGCCGCCACGCTCGACCGACAGCGGAGCGGCGGTGTGGTCAGGCGATGGTCTGCCGCGCCGAGCGGGTGCGGGAGCGCAGTCCGGGGAGGCGGGCGTGTTCCTCGGGGGTGGCGAGGCCCTGGTCGAGCGCGAGGAACGAGAGCAGCCGGACCGGGTGGCCCGTGCTGGCGGCGGCCTCCAGCTTGTGGTGGCCGTCGAGCAGGAAGTGGGTCAGTCCCCAGTGCCGGTAGTGGTCCTCGGGCTCGCCGCTCGCCGGTTCGCACACGTCGAGGGTCGACACCGCGACGGCGGTGGGGACGGTACCGTCCGCCATCAACCGGGCGTACTCCTCGACGCGGGCACGGGTGTTCCACCGCGGCGGGACCATCGGCACGACGAACTCGTAGAGGTGGGCGGAGGCGTCGACCCCGGTCTCGAAGGTCCGGTAGTACGGGGTGTGCGGATACTGCGGCAGCCCCCAGAACTGGTCCATCCCCCACGTGGCCACCTGCTCACCGCTGAAGTAGTCGCCCTCCTTGCCGGGGTTGACCAGCTGCGGTTCGACCCGCAGCAGCACGGCAGGTACTCACCCTCGGGCAGCAGCGCGCCGAACGCCGCGACCACCCGCTCGTCCACACCGTCCAGGCCGCCACCGAGCAACTCCTGCACGTCGTCCGCCGACAGGGTCTCGTTCGCCCCCTCCAGCCGCCGGAACAGGAACGGGCACGTCCCGCACCAGTGGCTCAACTCGAACGCCGGCTCCCCGTCCAGCTCCAGCACCCTCAACCCGGGCCGGCCCCGCCGCTCATCCACCCCGAACCCCAGCCGCGCCGCCCCGCCCGCCACCCCGAGCCTCCGCGGCTCACCCCACATGATCGTCACCCGCCCAGGGTACGAGCCGCACGACACGGCCGGGGGTCAGGCCTCCTCCTGACCGCTGCGGACGCCCTGACCTGCGGAGATGGGCAGAGCCCCTGTTACTGTGCGCCCATGTCAACGATCAAGCAGTTCCAAGTGACCTTCGACTGCGCGGAGCCCGTGAACCTCGCCGCGTTCTGGTGCGAGGTGCTGGGGTACGTCATGCCGCCGGTCCCGGAGGGCTTCGCCACGTGGGAGGAGTGCTTCCGCTCGCTGCCGCCCGAGGACACGGTCTACTTCCCGTGCTCCGATCCCGCGGGTGTGGCTCCGCGCCTGCTCTTCCAGCGGGTCCCCGAGGGCAAGGTCGTCAAGAACCGGGTGCACCTCGATGTGCGGGCCGGCGTCGGGCTGGTCGGTGACGAGCGCCTGGC
>NZ_BAAAYB010000014.1:0-111226 GCF_039535905.1 Kitasatospora albolonga
CGGGGGCCGCGGCGGGCCCGAGCTCCGGGACGGCCGCGAGGCGGAGCCGGCCACCGGCAGCAGGGGCGATCACCGAGCCGACCAGGCCGGCGGCCAGCCGCTGGCTCCAGCCGAAGGCGGGGAGACGGCGGGCCACCCGGCCGCGCAGTTGGGCCGGGATCTCCAGCAGCACCGAGAGCGCGAAGCAGAGCCAGCCGATCCAGCCGATCGCGACCAGGACCCAGAGGAAGATCCGGCCGTCGTCGGGGCTGGTCAGCAGGTCGGTCAGGCCGGAGGTGCTCTGACCGCCCATCGCGGCCACCGCGAGGGTGCCGTAGCCGAGCAGCATCGGCACCCCGGCCAGCAGCACGGCCAGCAGCACCAGGGCGCCGAGCGCGGTGAACACCGAGCCGACGGTCCTGCGCCGTCGCCGCGGCCGCAACGGCACCGGCCGCCGTGCGGCCGGCACGCCCGGGCCCGGCTCGACCCGCGAGCCCGTCCCGGCCCGCCGGTCCTGTCCCTTGGTCCCTCGCGCCGCCATCAGCCCGTCCCCGCTTCCCTCACACCCCGCGCCGCTGCGGCCCTGCCGCCGCGGCGCCCGCCTGACCGGGCGTCAGCCCGGACCGGAGCCCCGCCCCTCACGGGTTCTCCGCTTGCCTGACTCCGTGCACCAGCCCGGCCGAACCGACGCCGCGCACGTCCAACTCCTCCACCCGCATCGCGCCGAGCAGGGTGGTCCGGTACGTGGTCCGGATCTCCACCACCACGGTCCGGTCCCCCCGGAAGGTGATGTCCGCGGGCTTCAGCCCGTACGGCTCCAGATAGGCGGTGGCCACGCTGCGGGCCTCGTCCAGGTCCTTCTTCAGCACGTAGCCGCGGCCGCTCAACAGGGCGGCCTGGTCCAGCTGTTGGCCCACCGCCCGGGCGGCCTCCTGGGCGCGCGCGTCGGCGTTCTCGATCGCCCGCAGCCGGCCACCGCCCTCCAACACGATACCGACCATGATCACCAGGCCGGCCACGCAGATCGCCACGAAGAGGGCGATCGAGCCTTCGTCCGCCCGTCGACGGAACCGATTCGGACTCAAATCCCCTCCCCTCTCAGCCGGTTGCCCGGTAGCGGTCCAGCACCGAGGTGAAGGTGCCGGTCATCTTCTTGGAGCCGGCGGGCAGCCCCGCCAGCAGGTCCGCCAGCCGGACCGTGCAGCTGACCTGCACCGTCACGGTGGTGAGCGGACCCTCCGGCGTGGGCAGCGTGCCGTACGCGACCGCGGAGCGTTCCGCGCCCTCGCACAGCACCCCCTGCCCCGCCAGCGCCGCGGCCACCGCGTCGTGTGCGGCCTGCTCCGCCCCCTCCGGGCTGCGCGCCAGGGAGGCCGCGCGGGCGCCGGAACGGGCTGCTGCGTCCACTACCCCGCCGGTGGTCTGAATACGCCCGGCCGCGACGGCGATCAGCACGAAGAAGACCAACGCGGGGGCGAGGATCGCCAGTTCGATCGCGAAGCTGCCGCGGTCCGCGCCGGGGCGGCGCCGGCGGAGCACGAGCGGCCCGCGCAGGGCGGGCGGGCGCCTCACGGCCGCCCGCCCTGCGGGACGAACTTCTCCCGGGGAGCGCTGATCCGACGGGTGATCAGCAGCCGGTCGAACCCCGGCACCACGGCCAGCGGCCGGACCGTGACGGAGATCCGGTAGGTGGTCGCGTCACTGGTGTCGGTCTTCACGTCGACCCGCTCGGCGAGATCACCGACCCGGGTCAGGAAGTCCCCGGCCCGCCGGGCGCCCGAATCGGAGGCGGCGCCCTGGGCCCGGCCGGCCTCGGCGCCCTCGCGGGCAGCCGTGAGCGCGGCCTGGCCCGCGTACCAGTAGAGGGCGGCCTGCACCACGAGGAAGACCAGGAACAGCGCGATCGGGAAGACCAGGGCGAGCTCGATGCTCAGCGCGCCCCGGTCGCCCCGACGGGCTCCGGTCCGGGCGGACGGCGAACGGCGGATCACGGAATGGGGGTGACGTTCGCGTCGGTCGGGATGTGCCCCTTCACGGTGCTGCCCAGGCTGCGCACCGCCACCACGATGGCGCCGGCGATGGCGACCAGCACGACCACGGCGAGCGCCAGCTCGATGCTGATGGCGCCGCGATCGCCCGTGGCCCGGGCCGCCCGGAGGCGGCCCATCCGGTAGTGGAAGGCGAACATGAGGAGTTGCACGGGAAGGAAGAGTGCGGTGAGGAACGAGCGCAGTACGGCCATGATCTGCTCTCCAGGGTCTACGGTTGGCGGCTAGATGAAGTTGAGCATCTGGTACAGCGCGGGAAACGCGATCAGCACCGTCATGAGCAGGGTGAGCGCCGCTCCCGGCGCCACCATCCGCTCGCTGTCGGTGTTGGCCCGGGCCAGGTCCTCCGCGAGCAGTTCGTCGCGCAGGCTCTTCGCCCGGGCCCGGAGGGTGTCGTACACGGCCGCCCCGTCGGTGCCGGACAGCCGCATGATGTCGGCGACGTCCTGAAGGGGCGTCAGACCGAGTTCGGTGGCGAGGGCGTCGAGGCCCTCCCAGGGTGGGAGCCGGTCGGTGGTGGCGCGGTCCAGGGCGTCCCTGATCCGGCGCAGCACGGTCGATCGGCCGACCACGGCGGCCCGCCGCAGCGCCTCGGCCGGGCCGAGGTCGGCGGCCCGCTCCAGGGCGACCAGTTCGAGGTAGGCGGCGATCCCGTTGAGGTACTCGGTACGGGCCTCCTTGGCCTCGCCCTTGACGATGGCGTCCGGCACCAGCCAGCCCAGCAGGGCCAGCCCCGGGCCCACCAGCACGGGAACCAGCAGCGGCAGCTGGACGTCCATCAGGGTGGTGAACAGCACCAGGTAGGCGGGGGTCATCAGTCCGATCAGGCCGAAGAGCAGCTTGTGCGCCATGAAGCGGGCCGGGGTGCGGCCGATCAGCGCGAGCTGCTGGTGCGGGATGCGCGCACCGGCCAGATGGATCGAGCGGGCGCCGATCCGGTCGGCCCAGGCGGCCCGGCCCCCGAGCTCCTGGGTCTCCGTCGGAACCCGGTGCAGCCGGTCCAGGGCCTGCGCCAAGTCCGGTGGTGCGGGCCTGAGTTCGGAGGCGATCAGGGCGATGCCACCGAGCACCGCGGCACCGGCCAGGACGGACCAGAGGGAGATCACGGGGCCTCCTTCCGGAACAGCGAGGGGACGGCGGGCACGGGCGCGCCGGCGGTCGGCTGCGTCCCGGCCGGCGAGACGTCCGGCCCGTCCGGGGCGGGCAGCCGGACCGCGCCGGTCCTGCTCCGCCGGTCGGGCTCCAGCAGCCGGGGCAGCTGCGGCTGGGTGGCCAGCTTCTTCATCCAGGCGATCACCAGGACGAACAGCACCAGCACCACCAGCAACACCATCTGCCCCAGGAAGGTGCCGTACGGCTGGACGTAACGGTCGTTCAGCACACCGACCACCAGCACCCCGAGGATGATCACCAGCAGCCAGCGGATGGTGGTGCGGTGCGTGGCCCGGCCCGCCTCGATGGCTCGCCGCTGGCGGACCTCCTCGCGGACCGACCCGGCCAGGTCGCCGAGGGTGCGGGCCAGGCCCGGGCCGCTGTCCCCGGCGCGCAGCACCAGGGCGGCCAGCACCTTGTCGGCGGTCGCGTCGGCGATCCGGTCGCCGAAGGCCCGCAGCGCCTCCTCCGGCCGCCAGCGGGACTGCAGGCGGGCGCTGAGCTCGGCGATCTCGGCCTCCAGGGCGGGCGGAGCGGTCCGGCGGCTGGTCACGATGGCCTGGTTCAGGCCGACGCCGAGCAGCAGCACGTCGCCCAGCCGCTGGGTCCACTCGGCCAGCGCCTCCAGCTTCTCGATCCGGTGCATGTCGGCCTTGGTGGCGCCGTACAGCCAGGGCAGACCGAAGGCCACCAGGGCGACCAGCACCAGCACCACCGGCGGACGGCCGGAGAGCAGCACCAGCACCGTGCCGACGGCGAACGCCAGCACCTGGAACGGGAGTTGACGCCTGGTCCGGTTGGAGAGACGGCTCGCGAGGGGCCGGGCCGCGTCCTGCTCCGACCGGTCGACGCCGCGCAGCCCCACCACCAGCAGCACCAGGCCGCCGACCACCAGCAGTCCGCAGAGCACGAAGAGCAGCATCAGCGACCGCCCCCGATCCGCAGGTTGAGCGGGGCGCCCCAACTGCCGTACGCCGACGACAGCAGGCCCGCGTCGAAGCCGGCCCGGCGCAGGTCGTCCAGGCAGTTCGGCGGGGTGTGCGGCACGGCCCGGGGCTCGCCCAGGTCGGGGCGCGGGCCGAAGACGGTGTTCAGCGCCGGACGGCCGCTCTCGCCGATCCCGGTCACCTCCATCACGTGCGAGACGAAGCGGTGCCGGCGGCCGCCGAGCGCGGTCTCGTCCACCATCGACACGTGCACGATCAGGTCGACCGCGTTGGCGGTCAGCCGGTAGGCCAGGGTGTCGGTCATGTGGGCGCCGTACTCCAGGCAGAGCTCGGCGATCCGGTCCACCACCATCTGCGGGCCACGGGCGTGCAGGGTGCACATCGAGCCGCCCTCGCCGTTGGTCATCACCCGCAGCATCGGCACCACCTCGCCGGAGCGGACCTCGCCGACGATGATCCGCGACAGCGTCATCCGCAGCGCGGCCGGGATCAGCTCACCGATCGTCAGCTCGCCGGCCACCTTGCCGTCCACCCGCTCGCCGTTGCCCTCCCGGGCCTCCATCGGCACCACCTGACGCAGGTGGCCGAGGGTGTGCAGCCAGAGCTCGAACTCCGACTCCAGGGTGCCGACCCGCTCGTCCGGCGGGATCTCGGCCGCCATCGCGCGCAGCAGGCTGGTCTTGCCGACGCCCTGGGTGCCGGTGATCATCACGTTCTTCCGGGCCCGGATCGCCGAGGCCAGGAAGGCGGCCAGGGTGTGGTCCACCGTGCCCAGTTGGACCAGGTCCGCGAGGGTCGCCGAGGCCACCCGGTGGCGGCGGATCGCCACGTACGGACGGGGCGTCACCTCGGTCATCGCCTGCAGGCGCATGCCGCCCTCCAGCCGCAGCGCCAGCATCGGGCTGGCGGTGGACAGGCTGCGCTCGCCGCCGCCGTGCTGGCGGGCCAGGTCCTGGAGCAGCTCGATCAGCTCGGCGTCGCTGTCCGCCACCGGCGGTACCTGGCGCAGCGGTTGGTGGACCTTGGAGATCCACACGTCGTCGCAGCCGTTGATGAGGATGTTCTCGATCTCCGGGTCGTCCAGGTAGGGCTGGAGCCGCCCGGCCCGGAACAGCAGGTCGTAGACGGCCTCGGCCAGCGCCCGGTCCTGCTCCCTGGTCGGCGGGATGCCGTGGGTCTGGGCGTAGGCGTCGGACCAGCGGGCCACCACCTCGTCGATCAGCGCACGGCCGCGCTGGCGCCGGGTGGCCCGGTCGGCCTCCACCCCGGACAGGTCGCTCAGCCGGGCCAGCTGCTCGTGCAGCTCGGCCGCGACCTGGCGCTTGAGCTCCCGGGCGACCTGCTGGTCGACCGCCGGGCGGACCCCGACGGGCTCGATGGCGGGCACCGGAGCGGCCTGCGCGGCGGCGGAGCTGACCGGCCCGGAGGTGAACTGACCGACCGGCGCCGCATGCGGTATCACCGGCTGGGCGGTGGTCCAGGGCAGCCCGGCCGGGTCGGCCGAGGGCTTCTGCAGCGGGTCGTGGAGGGGGCTACCGCGCACGGAGCACCTGCCCGTAGGTCGGCGGGTCGGCCTCGGCCGGAGCCCGGAACGGCTCCGGGGCGGCGGGCTGCGGCACCGGCGGCGCGGGCACCACCGGGCCGGGCCGGCCGTCCGCCGGAGCGCCCGGTGACACCGACGTGGGGTGGGCCGGCGGGCGGCCCGGCTCGGCGAACGCGGCCTGGCGGTAGGCGGCCTGCGGAGGCTGCTGCCGGGGGGCGTGCGGGCCGAGCGTGTAGCCCTGCTGCTGGGGCTGCTGGAAGTGGGCCTGCTGGGAGTAGGCGTGCTGAGGGTACGGCTGCTGGGCCTGCGACGGAGGCGGCTGGACGCCGGGCTGCGGGACGCCGGGCTGCTGGTAGGCCAAGGGGTGCGACTCCTGGTCGGGGGACGGCAGCGCCGGCCCCGGGTGCTGCGGTTCGACAGCCCCGGGTACGGCGGCCGGGGCCAGGCGCTGCCGACGGCGCCTGACGAGCAGTTGGATCTGGTCGGCCGCCGAACGGGCGGTGCGCATCAGCTCGGAGCGGACGAACCGGCGATCCCCGGTGTCCCCGCCGTCCGAGAGCAGCCGGGCGGTGCGCGGCGCGTGCGGGAGCACCCCGAGCACCGGCACGCCGAACTCGCGGGCGATCTCCGCGGCCGGGTACGGGCCCTCGGCCACCACCAGCACGCCCAGCGCGTCCGGGCCGCTGCCCGACTGGGTCAGGTCCTCGCGCAGCGCGGCCAGCCGGGGCCGGGCCGAGCTCAGGCCGCGCAGCGTGCTGCGCACCGTCACCACCACCGCGTCGGCCCGCCGGGCCAGCACCGCGCCCGGCCCGTACGCGCCGGACCGGCCGAGGTCCAACAGCACGTCGTAGCCCTGGGGTTCGAGCGCGTGCAGCGCCTCCACCAGCGGCTCCCAGGTGTACGCCAGGCCGGGGGCCTGGGCCGGGTCGGTCAGGCCGGGCAGCAGCAGGCGCTCCCCGGTGCCGTCCGGCGAGATGTCCACCAGCTGCTCCCAGAGGGCCTGGGCGAGCAGGCCGCGGCGGTCCGCGACGGCCAGGTTGCGCAGCCCGTAGACCGCCTCGACCCGGCCCTCCAGCGCGCCGGCCAGCACCGCGCCGCCGTCCGGGTCGCACTCCACCAGCAGCACCCGGCGGCCCGGGTGCAGCGGCCAGGAGAGCAGCAGGGCCAGCGCCGAGGTGGTGGCTCCGGGGGCGCCCGGACCGCCGACGAGCGCGATCACCGCCACGGGACCACCCCCCGGCCGACCCCGGGTGCACGGGCGGGGCGGGCCGTGGCGGCCGTCCCGAGGTGACGGCCCATCAGCCCGCGCTCCCGCTCGGGGAGGGCGTCGGGGCGGCCGGGGCCGCTCCGTCGCGCGGGGCCAGGATGATCTGCAGACGCCCGCCGGCCACCCAGGCGGCCAGCTTGGGACCGTCGGCGAGCGGCAGCGCCACGTCGACCACCTGGCTGCCGTCGGAGTCCACCTTGCCGACCGCGACCACCTTGACCGGGATGGTCTCGGGGGTGCGGACGGTCCCGTTCGGGCCGTTGTCCGGGGTGGAGACCACCACGATCCGGTTGCCGGGGTTGAGCCGGGTGCTCGGCAGCTGGGTGCGCTTGACCGCCACGCCGACCACCGTCTGGCCGGGCTCGACCAGGGACTCGCCGGTGACGTCGGCCCTGAGCAGCAGCCCGCCGCGCCTGAGGTCGCGGGAGGCCCGCAGCCCGATGGTGCGGGAGCGGTCGGCGGCGTCCAGCGGCTTGAGCGCGGGGTCGGAGGCGATCCGTGCCACGACCAGGTCCTCGGGGGCGATGGCCTGTCCGGCGGGCACGTCCCGGGCCAGCGCGAGCACCGCGATCCGCTGCCCGGTGGAGTTGTAGAGCACCGCCCCGCCGAGACCGCCGGCCGCCACCATGGCCACCGCCATGGCGATCACCGCCGGGCGCCGCCGTCTGGCCCGCAGGGTGCGCGGCGGCGCGTGCGGAGCCACCCGGGCCGCCTCGGCGGCGGGGACGGTGATGCCGGGGCTCGGCGTGGGGAAGGTTCGTTGCTCCACCGGGCTTCGGCCTTTCGTACGGGGGGTCGGGGGACGGTCCTGGGGACCGGTGCGCGGGGCGAGGTGAGGCCGCGTCAGTTGAGCAGCTGGACCTCGGCCACCTCGACCGGCGTCGGGGCGAGGGCGGGCACCCGGAAGAGGAAGTCCGGCCTGACCCGCTGCTTGGTGTCCTCGCGGATGGCCGTGATCTTCCAGACCGCGGTGGCCGCGACGTAGTACTTGCCGTCGGGCTGCCCGGCCGAGCTGTTGCCGTAGACGTACTGGCAGTCCGGTGAGGTGACCGCGCCCGAGCCGGCCGTGTACGGGGTGCCGGGGCCCTTGCAGCTGACCGGCTGCTCGCCGAGGCCGGTGGTCCACTCGACGTGGTCCAGCTCCGCGTGGGCGGTCACGGTCAGCACGTTCCCCTTGGCCTCCGCGCTGACCGGGCCGGAGCTGCGTTCGCTCCGCTCGTACCAGAGCCAGACCGGCACCCCGACCGCGGCCTTGCCGGCCGGCGCGGTGCGCATGTCCGGCGGGAGCAGCCGGAGCTTGGCGACGGCCTTCGACGCGAGGTCGGCCGGGTTGTCGTAGACCGGCATCGGGATCGGCGGCTGCGGGAAGAACTGCTGCGGCCAGACCGAGAGGTTGCCGTCCTTGTCGCGGCAGACCACGTCGTAGATGGCGCCGTCGGCCGGGGTCCTGCCGCCCCAGACCGCCGCGGTGACCGGGGGCTGCGGGTTGGCGGGCTGGTAGTAGCAGCCGTTGTCCTTGCTGAACCAGCCCAGCTTCGGGTCCCAGCAGGGCCGGTCGACGCCGTTCCAGGTGCAGAGCGGGACGCCGTTGTCGCTGCCGCCGCCGCCCGGGGTGCCGGGGCCGGGGGTCGTACTGCCGCCGCCACCGGGCTCGGTGACGACGATGCAGATGTCGCGCACCTCGCAGGGGTCGACCGTGCCGCCCGGCTCGTCGGCGACCGCCGGGCTGGACAGGGCGGTGACCAGGCCGGTCACCAGCAGGGCTCGGAGAGCGTTCCGTCGGACGCCGTTCAGCATGTTCGGCCCACCTCGCGGATGAATTCGACGATCTGCCAACGGGATTCGGTCTTGCGCAGGGTGACCTTCGCGGTGTAGCGGGTGAGGCGGTTCTTCGGTTCCGCCGTCGCCCTGGTCCTCGCGTCGGCCTGGTGCCAGTCCGTGACGTCGATGCAGTCCTCGACGGTGGCGGTCGGGGGCTTGGCCTCCAGGTCCACCGCCGTCACCAGCGGCGCGTTGCGCGGCGCCCCGACCATCACCTTCTTCGCCTCGGAGAGCTCGGTGAGGGTGACCATCGTGTCGCTGAGCGCCTGTCCGCTCGAGGAGAGCCTCAGCGGCAGAACGTCCGCCTCCGGTTGTCCGAAAGCAGCCGTCCTGGTGTCCCACCACGTCCGGTAGGCCGCCAACACCACGGTGGCGTTGGCCCCTTCGAGACCGGTCATCGGCTTGGCGGAGGCCCCCACGGTGGCGGTTGCCGTGACAGCAGGAGCAGTTGGGGCGGCGGAGACGTCGGAGAGCCGGTCGGCGGACCCGCTCTGGCCACAGGCGGCGAGGAGCAGCAGGAGTGCCCCGCCGGCCCCAACCCTCCCTGGGCGCACCACAATTCCGTGCTGCCGCATCGCCCCACCTCGTCGCGGCCCGCCCCGCGAGGGACCGCCGCCGCAGAAGAAATCCGCCACCCCTGGTGCTGCTTCGGGGGATTGATTCTTCGCCAACCCGCCCCTGCCCGGCAACACCTCGGGCGTCCTGACCTTACGCGGAAGGCGGATCCATTGGGGCACTTTCCCGCCACAGAACCGCCAACAGTTCCTCCGAAAGCGACAATCCGGCCAATGCGCCCCGGACGGCGGCCCGGTTGCGGAGCAGCAGCCTCCCCTGCTCGCCCGGTGCCAACAGCCGTGCCCCGGCCACCCCGTAGGCGCTCTCCGCCCAGGCCAGCTGGGTCTCCACGGCCGCCTGGAGGTCCGTCGGCGCCACCGCCGCGGGGGCGCCGGGCAGGCCGTGCTCCAGCACCCGGTCCAGCGCCCAGGTGAACGAGCCCTCCCCGCCCGGCAGCACGGTGTCCCGTCCTCGCCGGGGCGGCTGGTAGCGCGCCACCCGTCCCCACAGCGGCACCCGGGAGTGCGAGAGCAGTTCGCCCGCCCCCTCCTCACCCCGTTCGAGCGCCCCCCAGGCGTCCTTGTCGGCCACGGCGTCCACCAGCAGCAGGGTCTCCTCCTGGTCCCCGTGCACCATGGTGCTCACCACCCAGTCCCAGGCCAGCCCGCGCCGGTAGGCGTTGTCCGGCGTCGACCCGCCCGTCACCAGTGCCAGCCGCCGCCCGCGCGGGTCCGCCACCAGCTGACCCAGCAGCGCGACCACCAGCCACCGGGCCGGACGCTGGGCCGCCGCCCGCAGCGCCGTCAGCATCGCGTTCGCGTCCGCCTCCGGCGCCACCAGGGTCACCCGGCTCCCCCGGGCCCCCGCGTCGAAGCACCGTCCGGGCAGCTCCGCCGCCAGCCGCCGGGCCCCGTCGGCCGCCCGCGCGGACCCGGCGTGGGCCCGCTCCGGCCCGCCGTCCGCGCCGATCACCACCAACTCGATCCCGCCGCTCACCGGCATCCCTCCCTGCCCACCACCACCGCCGCCGTGCGCCGGCCCCGCCGCACAAGCTATCCGGCCGCCCTCGTCGCGCGTGCCGTTTCGACCGGAATGACGCGGGTCCACGCAGGTCAGGGACCATCGCGGGACCATGGGCCCTACTGACGGGCCGTCCGAAGCGGCACCATCGGGTACATGGACCGAGACGAGCGAGTGGAGACCCTGGGCGAGGCCGAGTGCCTGCGCCTGCTCGGCACCGTGCCCATCGGGCGCGTGGTGTACACCGAGCACGCCCTCCCCGCGGTCCTCCCGGTCGCCTTCGAGGTGGCCCCCGACGGCACCCTGGTCCTCGGCCTGCGGGCCGGCACCACCGTCAGCCGCGCCCTCGACGGCACCGTCGCCGCCTTCCAGGCCGACCACCTGGACCCCTCCACCCGGACCGGCTGGTCCGTCCTGGTGCACGGCCGCGCGGAGGTCGTCCGCGACGAGGCCGCCGTCCGGCGGCTGCTGCGGACCGGGCCGATGCCCTGGGTGAGCAGCGGCCAGCAGCCGATGTTCGTCCGGATCGCCCCGGAGCTGGTCAGCGGACGCCGCGTCCTCCCTGCGGGGCAGGCGCTCCAACGGGGCTGAGCCGGCGCACGGGGCTGCGCCCCGTAGGGGCGCGAGGAACTGCGCGCTGGGGAACGGCAGCGCGTGCAACTGGCTCGACTGCCCCGATCTAGCACTGGGCCGCCTTCCGTACTCGCGCAGTTCCTCGCGCCCCTGGCATCACCACCTTCGTCCCTCGCGATCCACCGCTGACAAGTGACCCGTGGGTAGGCATACTCTGCCGGTGTTCCGTCCCCCTTTCCGTCAGGAGCAGCCGTGACGACGTACGCCTCCCTCGCCGAGTTGACCGCAGCGGTCGGCACCGAGCTGGGCACCAGCGAGTGGCACACCATCGACCAGGGCCGGGTCGACCTGTTCGCGGAGGCGACGGGGGATCACCAGTGGATCCACGTGGACCCGCTGCGGGCGAAGGAGAGCCCCTTCGGGGGGACCATCGCGCACGGGTACCTGACGCTGTCGCTGATCCCGGTGCTGGCGAAGGAGTGCTACGCCGTCGAGGGCATCAGGATGGCGCTCAACTACGGCTCGGAGAAGGTCCGCTTCCCCGCCCCGGTGCCGGTCGGCACCGCCGTCCGGGCCACCGCCGAGCTGCTCTCCGCGACCGAGGTGCCGGGCGGGGTGCAGGCCCTGGTGCGGTACACGATCACCAGCGAGGGCAGCCCGAAGCCGCACTGCGTGGCCGAGACGATCACCCGCTTCTACGCCGCCTGACCCACCGTCAGGCCACCGCTTACGCCGAACGGTGCGTACGGCTCCGTCTCGCCGGGTGGGTGCGGGGCCCGGCCGGTAATGTCCGACAAGACGGACAGAACCGCTTATGGAGGTGCCGTGCCCAGCCCCGTCGCCTGGACGTCCCGGGTCGCCGCCCTCACCGCCGCGCTCGGCACCGGCACCGCGCCGCTGCTGGAACTGCCCGGTGACGCCTGGCGCCGGATCCGCACCGAGCCCTTCGGGGCCGAGCCCACCGGCGCCCGGCTGGCCCGGATCAGGAACTCCCCCAACTTCCGGGGCGGCGCCTTCCGCAATCCGGTGCCCACCAGCCGGCTGGCCAGGACCCGCAACCGGCTGGAGCTGAACCGGGGTCAGTTCGCGGCCAGCCGGCACCGCCGGGCACCGGCCGCGGCGGTGCCGCTGCACCGGCTGCTCCCGATCGAGCTGGCCGAGCCGCCCGGCTCCGGGCTCCGCGCCACCTGGCTGGGCCACGCCACCGTGCTGGTGGAGATCGACGGCCGCCGGGTGCTGTTCGACCCGGTGTGGAGCGAGCGCTGCTCGCCGTTCGGCTGGACCGGGCCCAAGCGGCTGCACCCGATGCCGATCCCGCTGGCCGAACTCGGGCCGGTGGACGTGGTGGTGATCTCGCACGACCACTACGACCACCTCGACCTGGCGACCGTCCGGGCGCTGGACGCCACCGGGACCACCTTCGCGGTGCCGCTGGGGATCGGCGCGCACCTGGAGCACTGGGGCGTCCCGGCGTCCCGGATCGCCGAGCTGGACTGGTGGGAGTCGGCCGAGGTGGCGGGGCTGACCCTGACGGCCACGCCGGCCCGCCACTACTGCAACCGCGGGCCGCGGAACAACCCGCTGGTGCTGTGGGCCTCCTGGGTGGTGGCGGGGCCGGAGCACCGGGTGTTCCACAGCGGGGACACCGGGTACTTCCCCGGCTTCGCCGAGATCGGCGGCCGGCTGGGGCCGTTCGATCTGACGATGGTGCAGATCGGCGCCTACAGCGACCTGTGGCCCGAGGTGCACATGACCCCCGAGGAGGGGGTGCGGGCCCACCTGGACCTGGGCGGCGAGCTGCTGCTGCCGATCCACTGGTGCACCTTCAACCTGGCCCCGCACCCCTGGGAGGAGCCGGCCGAACGGACCGTCAGCGCCGCCCAGGCGCTGGGCGCCCGCCTGGTGGTGCCGCGCCCCGGCAAGCCCTTCGAGCCCGCCGAACCACCGCCGGTCCGGCTCTGGTGGCGCGCGGTGGCGGCCATGCCGCGCGGCGCCGAACTGTTCGTCCCGCAAGGGCTGCAGCCCGCACCGGCCCGGCCCGCCCGCCGGGCGGAGGACGACGGGGTCACGGTCTGAGGGCAGCGGCCGTGGTGGCTCAGGCCGCCGCCCGGGCCCTGATGATCCGCCAGGCCCAGTGCTGCGCCAGCAGGGTGAGCACCCCGGCGAGCACGATGCCCAGCAGGTTGAGCAGCAGCTGGACCCCGGACCCCGCCGCCTGCGCGTAGTCCCGGTAGCCGAAGGCCACCGCCGCGTTGGCCGCGGCGGGGACGGTGGTGACCGAGATCGCCACGCCGACCAGCATCCCCGCCTTGGCCGAGGTCAACGAGAGCACCCCGGCCGCGCCGGCCAGCAGCGCGACCACGAAGGACATCGCGTCCGGCTTCCAGATGAAGGAGGTGTTCGGCCGCTCCGCGTCGAAGGCGGCCTGACTGAACAGCCCCAGCTGGTCCATCACCCAGGAGAACCCGGCGGTGAGCACCATGGCCACCGCGAAACCCACCAGCAGGGCGGCCAGCGAACGGCCCGCCTCCCTGGCCCGCCGCCGCACCAGGGCCACGCAGAGCCCGGCCAGCGGGCCGAAGTCCGGGCCGACCGCCATCGCGCCGACCACCAGGATCGCGCTGTCCAGCACCGCACCGCAGGCGGCCAGCATGGTGGCCAGGGCCATGAAGGCGAGGTAGACCACGCTCAGCGTGGACTCCTCGTGGGTGATCTCGGAGACCGCCTCCCAGACCAGCGCGTCCGCACCGTCGCCCGGGGCCAGCTCCTCGGCCCGTTCAGCGGACTTGGAGATGGTGAGCTCCAGCGGCGACACGTCGATCGCCCCGCGCTCGGCCAGCCCCAGCTCCCGCAGCCCGGCCAGCACCTCGTCGGCCGCCTCCCGCGCGACGTCGCAGAGCACCACGTCCCCGGCGGGGCGCAGCGCGGCGTCCGGCAGCAGCACCACGTGGGTGACGCCGGCCCAGGTGTCGAGGTGTTCGAGGACGGCGTCCCGCAGGTCGTGCGGGACGATCAGACGCAGATGCAGCATGGTCCGCAACCCTAGGGCGTGGCGCACCGGGGCGCCGCACCCGCCGCGCGCCGGACCGGACGAGCCGTCAGGTCCGGCGCCGTACTCCGGGCGGTCGACAGGTCGTCAGACCGTCCGCAGGGCCTGCTCGACCAGGGCGAGGGTGGCCCGGGGGTCGGCCACCTCGACCACCAGTCGGGCGTAGGCCTCCTCCACCAGCTCGATCACCACGGCCTTCTCCGGGTTCTTCACGTCCCAGAACACCTTCTCGCCGTCCCGGCGGAAGGTGCCCGCCACGATCACCCCGGGGAAGTGGGTGCCCGGGGCCTTGATCCCCTTGGGCTCGCGCAGGATGCCCGGGTCCACCGTCGCGCCCCGGACGTGCCGGAGCGGGATCTCGATCCGGCTCTTCAGCGCCCAGAACCGGTCCCACCCCTCGACCTCGACGGTCAGGACGCCGTCGGCCACCGATACCACTGCCATCTCCTCGACTCCTTCAGCTGGTTGACGTGATCCGACGGGCGAGCGCGGCGAGCTGCGCGGGCCCGCTCCCGGAGCGGCGCAGCCGCACGCCGAGCACGGTGGCGGCGAGCGCGGGGGCCAGGTCGGGCCCGGCCTCCGGGTGGGCGGCCAGGGCGGCCTCCAGGGCGGTCAGCCCCTCCTCGACCAGGGCCGCCACCTCGGGGTCGTGCGGGGCGCGCTCGGCGGCCGCGAGCAGCAGCAGCCCGGCGGCCGGACCGTCGTCGAAGGCGGCCGCGGCCCGGGCGAGGGCCACGCCGAGGCCGGGGGCGGCGGTGAGCGCCGCCGCGCCGGGGAGCACCTCCTCGTCCAGGTGCCGGCGCAGGGCGGCCAGGTAGAGGCCGCGCTTGCTGCCGAAGACCTTGTAGAGGCTGTTGCGGTGCACCCCGAGGCCCGTCACCAGGTCGTCCACCGAAGTCCCCTCGAAACCCCGGTCGGTGAACACCCGGGCGGCGGCCCGGACGGTCTCGTCCTCGTCGAACGCGCGTGGTCGTCCCATGCGGGAAACCCTAGGAGTAAAGGAACGGTCAGTCAAGAACGAACATTCCTGAAACCTGTTCCACCTCTGATGTCGTACGCTGTGCGCGTGACGGAAGCCTCCAGAGCCACCAGCGCAGCGGACACCGCCGAGCGGTTCGTCGAACTGCTCCGGATCGACCGGCTGGACGAGAACCTGTTCCGAGGTCGTTGCCACGCCGGGGCGCCGATGCGTGCCTTCGGCGGGCAGGTGGCCGCCCAGGCGCTGACCGCCGCCGGGCGGACCATCGGCGGCGGGCGGCACGTGCACTCGCTGCACTCCTACTTCCTGCGCCCCGGCGATCCCCGCCATCCCATCGACTACGAGGTGGACCCGGTCCGGGACGGCTTCTCCTACGCCACCCGCCGGGTGACCGCGGTCCAGCACGGCGAGGCGATCTTCACCCTCTCCGCCTCCTTCAAGACCCCCGAGGACGAGCCCGACCGGCACTCCGCCGCGCCCGCGGTGCCCGCCCCGGAGGACCTGCCCGACCCCTTCCCTGCCTGGGCCGCCGCGGCCCCCGAGGACTACGAGCGGGCCGCCGTCTTCCGCACCCTGGAGCTGCGCTTCGTCCCGGCCGACTCCCCCGGGCTGCCCGGCCAACTCCCCGGCACCCCGCAGCAGTTCGTCTGGCTGCGGACCGGCGGCCGGCTGCCCGACGGGGATCCGCTGCTCCAGGTCTGCGCGCTCACCTACCTCTCCGACCTGACGCTGGCCTCCACCGCCGCGATCGACCTCCAGGCGCACCGCTTCCAGCGCGCGGAGCCGTCCCGGATCGTGCTCGCCTCGCTGGACCACGCGATGTGGTTCCACCGCCCGTTCCGGGCCGACGAGTGGCTGCTGTTCGCCCAGCGCAGCCCCTCCGCCTCGGACGGCCGGGGCCTGGCGCACGGCGAGTTCTACGACCGCGCCGGGCGGCTGGTCGCCTCCGCCGTCCAGGAGACCCTGATCCGGCGGCGGGCGGTCTGACGCCCCGTCCGCCCCGCCTCCGGCGGGGCCCGACCTGACGCAGCCCGGCACTTGGCCGTTCAGGTGACGTTCGCTCGGCGGACCCCGGCCCGTATCATGGTGCGGGTGACCAAGGTTGACCTGTCACCAAGGCCGGTGGAGGCGATGTCGCCCCGTCAGCTCGAACGCCGCAAGAGCCTGATCGAGGCCGCCCTGACGCTGGTGAACGAGACCGGCGTGGAACGGCTCCAGATGAAACAGGTCTGCGAACGCTCCGGAGTCGCGCTCGGGACGGCCTACCGGTACTTCTCCTCCAAGGACCACCTGCTGGCCGCCGCCATCGCGGACTGGCACCGGCTGCTGCTGGACGACCTGGTCGCCGAGCAGCGCGGCTCACGGCGGGGGGTGGCCGAGACCGACCGGGTGGTGCGCTTCGTCCGCAACGGCATGCGGGCCTACCAGCGCCAGCCCCAACTGGCCCGGCTCCGGGTGGCGGTGGCCGCGTCCACCGACCCGTTCGCCTCCGAGACCCTGCAGTCGCTGGCCCGGGCCGACGGCGCCGCGCTGGACGCCGTCAGCCCCAGCCTGCCGCCCGCCGCCGGGGAGCTGGTCCGCCACATCGTCGGCCACTCCTGGCAGGGCGAGCTGACCTCCTGGGTGACCGGGCGGACCACGCTCGACGACGCCCGGCGCCGCCTGGAGGGCGTGGTCCGCCTGGTGCTGGCCCCCTACGAGGCGGCCTGACCCGCCGTCGGCCGAGTGACCGTCACCGGGTGGGCCACCACCGCGTCGAAGAGGTAGCCCTCGCGGTTGTGCACCGCGGTAACCGGCTGGGTGTTCCCCCGCCGGTCGGTGGCGCGGGCGCGCAGCTGGTACGCGCCCGGCTGCCCGGGCCGCCAGTCGTACGACCAGCGCACCCAGCCGTCCTTGCGCGGGTGGTCCAGCAGGTGCGCCCGCCGCCAGACGGCACCGCCGTCGGTGGAGACCTCCACCTCCCGCACCGGCGCGGAGCCGGACCAGGAACGGCCGGTCAGCCGGTGGGTGCGGCCCGCCTCCAGGACGGCGGCCCAGGGCAGCTCGAAGGCGCTCTTCACCACCTGCGCGGTGATCGGGGCGCTGCCGCCCTCTGGGTAGGCCTCGCCGAACAGGCGGTAGAAGTCGGTGTTCCACGGCGAATACAGCGGCTCGTCCGCCACCTCGACGGTGCCCAGCCACTTGATCGAGGCGATCCCGATCCAGCCCGGCACCACCAGACGCACCGGCGCCCCGTGGTCGGGGGTGAGCGGCTCGCCGTTCATCTCGTACGCCACCAGCACGTCGTCCAGCGCCTTGGCCAGCGGCAGCGGCCGGCGGACCCGTCCGAGCGAGACGCCACCGGTGACGTACTCCGGGTCCAGCCCGGAGGGCAGCACGTCCACCGCTTCCCGGCGCAGCCCGGCCCGGTGCAGCAGCTCGGCCAGCCGGACGCCGCGCCAGCTCGCCGAGCCGACGCCGCCCAGGGTCCACTGGGTGCCGGGCACCGTACGGCCCTGCTGCGAGAGGAAGAAGCTGCGGCCGTTGCCCGCGCACTCCACCAGGGCGGTGATCCGGGTGGACGGCAGCCGCTTCAGCTGCGCGAGGTCGAACTCCACGTCGCCGCGCCGCAGTCCACTGCCCGTCAGCTTCAGCCGCCAGGCGGCCGGGTCGATCAGCGGGGTGCTGGTGTGGTTGCGGACGAAGAACCGCTCGGTCGGCGTGTGGAACCCGCTGCCGGCCACCGAGTCCCAGCGCATCTCGGCGTTGGTGCCGCGCGGCACGAACCACTCGGGTGGCAGCGGCTTCACGATCCCCGGCACCGGCGAGGCGGCGCTCGCCGCATCCGGCACCGGCGAGGCGGCGCTCGCCGCGCCCGCCCCCACCGCGGTCAGCACCGGCCCCGCGACTCCGGCCGCCGCCAGCATCCGCAGCAGCGTCCGCCGGTCCACCCCCTCCGCCCGGGCCTCCCCCGCCAGCCACTGCTCGCGCCGCATCCGGTCGTAGGCGTACTCGTCCATCCGTCCGTCCCCTCCCTCGGTGGCGCCCGCCACCCCGGCAGCGCCGTCCGGCGGACGATCCTAGGTGTGCGGATGACGTGGCGTCAGGGAAACCGAGGAGCTGACCGGCGCGTCCTCACCGGCTCGCGTGTCAAAGCCGCAGATAGTACGAGATGTACGTATTGTCCGACCGCTGGAGCCCCCCTGATGAGCACCCGACCCGACGAACAACCGGGGGCCACCCTCCCGACCGACAAGGTGGTGTTCGGCGTCAGCGCCGTCGCCGTACTGGCGGTGGTCGCCTGGGGCGTGTTCGCGGCGGACTCGCTCGGCCGGGCTTCCAAGACCGGGTTGGACTGGGTGCTGCACAACTTCGGCTGGCTGTTCGTGGTCGCCGCCGACGTCTTCCTGGTGCTCACGGTGCTGCTGGCGTTCAGCCGCTTCGGCCGGATCCGGCTGGGGCGGGACGACGAGGAGCCCGAGTTCTCCACCCTGGCCTGGGTCGCCATGATGTTCAGTGCCGGCATGGGCATCGGCCTGATGTTCTACGGCGTGGGCGAGCCGCTCCAGCTCTACGCCGCCCCGCAGCCGGGCTCCGGGATCGAGCCGCAGAGCGCGGCCGCCGCCCAGTCCGCGCTGGAGTTCTCGCTCTTCCACTGGACCCTGCACCCCTGGGCGATCTACGCCGTCGGCGGCCTGGCCCTCGCTTACACGACCTTCCGCAAGAACCGGGGCAACCGGATCTCCGCCGCCTTCGTCCCGCTGATCGGCCGTCAGGGCGCCGACGGCTGGATGGGCAAGGCCATCGACCTGCTCGCGGTCTTCGCCACCGTCTTCGGCTCCGCCACCAGCCTCGGCCTCGGCGCCCTCCAGGTCGCCGACGGGCTCGGCTACATCACCGACGTGAAGTCCACCGAGAACGTCCAGCTGGTCATCATCGGCTCGCTGACCGCCGCCTTCGTGCTCTCCGCCTTCTCCGGCGTGCACAAGGGCGTCAAGTGGCTCTCCACCGCCAACGTGGTGCTGGCCTCGCTGATCATGCTCTTCGTCTTCGTCTTCGGCCCCTCGGTCTACCTGCTGGACGCCATCCCCTCCACCGTCGGCGGCTACCTCTCCGACCTGACCACCATGGCCACCCAGACCGGCGCCTTCACCGACGAGGCCTGGCTGGGCTCCTGGACCATCTTCTACTGGGCCTGGTGGCTCTCCTGGGCGCCCTTCGTCGGCACCTTCATCGCCCGCATCTCCCGGGGCCGGACGATCCGTCAGTTCCTGCTCGGCGTGCTGCTGGTGCCCAGCGGCGCTACCGTCATCTGGTTCTGCGTGATGGGCGGCACCGCGATCCGGCTCGACTCCACCGGCGCGGCCGACCTGGTCGGCACCATCTCCCAGGGCGCCGAGGCCTCGATGTTCGAGACCCTGCGCTCGCTCCCGCTCGGCGGGGTCACCAGCGTGATCGCGGTGCTGCTGGTGATGACCTTCTTCATCACCAGCGCCGACTCCGCCTCCCTGGTCCTCGGCTCGCTCTCCAGCCGGGGCTCGCTCCACCCGCGCACCTGGCTGGTGGTGGTCTGGGGCGTCCTGATGGGCGGGGTGGCCGCCGCCCTGCTGCTGGCCGGCGGGCTCAGCGCCCTGCAGAACGCCACCATCCTGGTCGCCCTGCCCTTCGTGGTGGTGATGCTGCTGCTCTGCCTGGCCCTGGTGCGCGAGCTGCGCTCGGACCCGGCGGCCGGGCCCTCCCGCCTGCACGCCGCACACGGCCTGCGGGACGCCGTCCGGGTCGCCGTCGGCGACGCCCTGGCCGACCACGGCGTGGGGCGCCGCCGCAACGGCGCCTCCCCGCCCCCGCCTCCCCCTTCCGAGTGAACTGGGCCGAACGCGGCTGATGGTTCGTCAGCGTCGTTCCCCTCCGGTGGCATGCTGAACAGCCTCGATGACCCGTCGCCCAGCTCCCACCTGGGCTTCACCCCGGTGTCGTCACCGTTTAACACCGCCCTGGAATGCTCACTGTCATGAACGCTCAGCCCGTCCCGGCACCCGCGGCCCCGCCAGGCCCGCGCTTCCCCCTGCCCCGCCGCCACCGCCGCCTGATCGCCTGCGCGGCCGTCGCCGCCTCGATCGCCCTCGGCACCCTCGGCGTCGCGGCCACCGTCGAGACGGCCCGCCAGCAGGAGACCATAGCGACCGCCAGCCGCTGAGGGCTCCGCCCGGTACCGCCCGGAGGGCGGTCAGGGGCGCGAGGAACTGCGCGCTGCGGCAGGCGACGACCCGTGTGCCGGGTACGGAGAACCACTTGCAGGTGAACGTCCGCACCCGGCACTCGGGTCGGCTTCTTCCGATTCGCGCAGTTCCTCGCGCCCCTGACCGCCCTCCGGGCGGGCGCCGCGGCGTCAGCCCGCGTAGGAGCGGGAGTGGCGGCCCGGGGTCTCGGGGAGGGGTTCGAGGGCCGGGGCGTAGCGGGCGGCGGGGGCGCGGAGGAGCCAGGCGCGGCCGGCCGGGGCGATCAGGTGCATCCGGTGCAGGAGGTCGAGGGCGTCGCGGCGGAAGGCCGTGAGGTCGGCGAGGTAGGCGCGGCGCCAGCCGTTGCGCAGGCCGTGCTCGTCGGTGATGTCGCCGAGGGCGCCGTCTATCAGGGCGTCGGGGACCAGGACGGCGGGCGGGGCGGACTCCTCGGGGAGGGGGCGCAGCTCCTCCACCAGGCGGCAGGCGAGCAGCAGGGCGGCCTGGGCGAGGGTGCCGTTTCCGGGCAGGGCCAGGTCGGTGAGTTCGTCGGCCGGGTCGAGCAGGGCGATGCCCTCGGCCCGGTGCTCGGCGGTCAGGCCGAGGAAGTCGGCGAACAGGGCCGTCTCCGAGGCCCGGTGGGCGAGCAGCCAGCGGCGCTGGTCCGGCGTCAGTTCGTCGAGCAGCACCACCGGGGTCTCGGCCAGGCGCCGCCGTACCGCGACCGGGTCCGGTACGGGGGAGTCCGGCGGGCCCGGGCTGAGCAGTGCTCCGGCCAGCTCCCGGTCCGCGAGGCCTCCCGTCAGCACCCGCCAGTCGGCCAGCTGCTGACGGACCGCCGGTTCGGTGAGGTCGGGCGCGGCGCCGTCGGCCACCGCCGCCAGGGCGCGGACCAGGGCCGCGTACGCCTGCGGCGTCCAGGGGCCGTGCTCGGTCGGTTCGAGGGCGCGGCCCGGCAGCGGAGCCTTGTGCAGGCGGGCGTAGCCGGCGCCGACGGTGAGGGGGTAGCCGAGCAGGGTGGCGAAGCGTTCCACCAGCCAGTCGGCGTGACGGTGGATCAGCGGCAGGCCCTCGCCGTGCGGGCCGCCCGCGGTGACCAGCGGGTGGGCGGCCAGCAGCCGGGCGGCGGTGCGGCGTTCGACCGCGACCTGCTCGGGGCTGCCGGGCACCGGCTTGCGGTGGCGGCCGCGGCGGCCGGTGACGGCCAGGGCGTCCCGGCCGGGGGCGACCCGGCTGCGGCGGCCGCCCTCGCGGCCGCGCAGGGTGGTGGGTTGATGGACCGTCGGGCCGTGCCACCAGCTGCAGCCCTCGTCGTCGGCCTCGTCCTCGGGCAGCACGCCGCCCAGGTGACGGGCCCCGTAGAGGCCGAAGGCGGCGGTGAAGAGCGCATCGGCCTCGGACGGCCCGGCGCCGGCCAGCAGCTCCGCGAGCCGCCCGGCAGCGGAGTGGCCGGCGCCCGGGAGACCGGTGGGCGGGCCCGCGGCGGGGTGGCCGACGGCAGCGCCGGACGGCACGACGGCGGTGAGCTGCCCCGCCCCCGCCCCGCGCCCGCTCGTCGCCCCGCCCTCGTACCGCTCCATGTCGCCCACCAGACTAGACGGTGCACGTCCCCCGCGTGGCTGCCACCCGCACCCCGTTACTTACGCATGGGTAACTACCTCTTCCGCAGGCCACCCGCCGTCACCTATCGTCCTGGGCATGCCGAACCTGCCCAACGTCGTGCTGTGGTCGATACCCGCCTTCGTGCTGCTCACCGTCCTGGAAGTGGTCTCCTACCGCTTCCATCCCGACGAGGAGGAGCAGGGCTACACCGTCAAGGACACCGCGACCAGCCTGAGCATGGGGCTGGGGAGCCTGGTCTTCGACGCGCTCTGGAAGATCCCGATCGTGGCGATCTACGCCGCGCTCTACGAGCTGACGCCCCTTCGGGTGCCGGTGCTCTGGTGGACCGTGCCGCTGATGCTGCTGGCCCAGGACTTCTTCTACTACTGGTCCCACCGCGGCCACCACGTGATCCGGATCCTCTGGGCCTGCCACGTGGTGCACCACTCCAGCAAGCACTACAACCTCTCCACCGCGCTGCGCCAGCCCTGGACCTCGGCCACAACCTGGGTGTTCTACGTCCCGATGATCCTGGCCGGGGTGCACCCCGCCGCGCTGGCCTTCTGCTCCTCGGCCAACCTGGTCTACCAGTTCTGGATCCACACCGAGCGGATCGGCAAGCTGCCCCGCCCCGTCGAGTACGTCTTCAACACGCCGTCCCACCACCGGGTGCACCACGCCTCCCAGGGCGGCTACCTGGACCGCAACTTCGGCGGCATCCTGATCCTGTTCGACCGCTGGTTCGGCTCCTTCGCCCCCGAGACCACCAAGCCGGTCTACGGGCTGACCAAGAACCTGAGCACCCACAACCCGCTGCGGGTGGCCACCCACGAGTACGCCTCGATCGCCCGTGACGTGGCCGCCGCGACCAACTGGCGCGACCGGGTGCGCCACCTCACCAAGGGCCCGGGCTGGCAGCCCGGCCCGACCGACCGCCCGGAGGGCACCGCCGCATGACCGTCTCCACCCGCCTGCGCACCGCCCGCGGCCTGCTCACCGCCTTCGCCGCCACCTCGGTCACCCACCTCGGCGCCATCGCCGCCGGGGCGAGCGTGCTGCAGAACGCCACCAAGCCCGCACTGGTGCCGCTGCTGGCCGGCTACGTGGCGGCCCGCGCCGAGCGGGCGCCCAAGCTGCTGCTGCCCGCACTGGCCTTCTCCACCGGCGGGGACGTGCTGCTCCAGTTCGACCAGCAGGCCGCCTTCCTGGCCGGCATGGGCTCCTTCGCGGCGGCGCACGTCTGCTACGTCACGATGTTCGTGAAGATGGGCGCCCTGGAGGACCGGCGGCGCATCGTGGTCCTGGCGCTGGCGTACGCCGCCGCCTGGGCGGTGATGATCAGTCAGCTCTGGCCCGGCCTCGGCGACCTCAAGATCCCGGTCGCGGTCTACAGCCTGCTGCTGGCCTCCACCGCCGTCACCTCGGCGGGCCTGGGCTGGCGGGCCGGGCTCGGCGGCGGGCTGTTCCTGCTCTCGGACACCCTGATCGCCACCGAACTGGCCGACTGGAAGGCCCTCCCCGGCCACGGCGTCTGGATCATGGCCACCTACGTGCTGGCCCAGTTCCTGCTCGCCGACGGCACCCTGCGGGCCACCACCGCCCCGGCCTCGGCCCCGCTCACCGCTCCCCTGGCGGCCACCGGCCGCTGACGGCCCGTCGGGTCCCGGCACGCTCCCGGACGGGAGTGGCTACCACCACCTGCGCTTGGCGCGCGGCGGCGGCCACTCCCCCGGGACGTACTCCGAGCAGCGGCAGTGGGTGTAGTTCCAGAACCCCACCCAGTCGCCGTTCTCGTACCGGTCGCCGCTGCCCTCCTCGTGGTCGCAGCCCCCGGTGTGGGCCGAGTGCCCGCAGTTCCGGCAGGGCGGGCGCGGCGCCTCGTACGGCGGCAGGTAGATCGGCGAACCGGTCCGCCAGACCAGCACGATCCCCACCACACAGGCCGTCAGGACGACGATCCCCACCAGACCGATGACGGTCTCCACTGCCATGCCCCACCCCCGTGACGGCCACTGACCACCTCCTACCCGGGGGCCGCCGGGCCGCATCCCGCCCTGGCGTCACCGTCCTGCAACAGCCGTCACCGCGATGTCACTCCGTCGTCCGCCGGCGCAGCAGCCAGAAGCCGCCGACCCCGGCGGCCACCAGTGCCCCGCCCGCCGCGAGCTGCCCCGGGCCGGTGGAGGCCGAGCCGCCGACGCCGGTGTGCACCGGGCCGGTCGGGAGCTTGCCGCCCTGGTCCTGCCCGCCGTGCCCGGCCAGCTTGACCTCGACCGCGCCGCTGAAGGTGTCGCCGTTCGGGCACTTGCCGTCGATGCCCCAGCCGGAGGCCTTCGCCCCCTTCACCAGGTTGCCCAGGTTGCTGCCGAGGTTGCCGAGCGCCTTGGAGGCGAACTCCTTCTCGGAGGCCAGCAGGGCCCTGCCGCTGTACTTGCCGTCCGGACCCACCGTCAGGGTGGCGCTGCCGGTGGAGAAGGCCTGCGAGTTGGCGGTGATGGTCTTCACCGAACTGGTCTCGCAGGTGACACTGACCGTCACGCTCTGCCCCGGCGCCGCCTCGGCGGGACTCACCCAGGCGGGCTCGACGCTCTTGGCGGTGGCGGCGGGAGCGGCCAGGACGAGCAGGGTGGTCGCGCCGATCAGCGCGGCGGCGGTACGCGGAGCGCGCATGCCGTTCCTCCGGTTCCGGGCGCAGCACACGGACTCCGTCGTCGCGTGAGGGGACAGCTACACCCTGTCACCTGCGACGCTAGGCAGCGCCGCCCCGGACGGCCACCGTTCGGGACCGTTCGGGGGGCGCACTCGTACCGCTCAGAGGTCCAGGTCGACCACGACCGGCGCGTGGTCCGAGGTGCCCTTGCCCTTGCGGGCCTCGCGGTCCACGTAGCTGTCGGTCACGGCGTCGGCGAAGGGCTTGTTGGCGTAGGTGAGGTCGATCCGGATGCCGAGGTTCTTCGGGAAGCCCAGTGCCCGGTAGTCCCAGAAGGTGTACGGGCGGTCGTACTTGAGGGCGCGCGGCATCACGTCGGCCAGCCCGGCCTCCCGGAGGGCGGCCAGCGCGGCGCGCTCCGGCTCGGTGACGTGCGTCTGGCCCGCGAAGACCGAGGGGTCGTAGAGGTCCTCGTCGGTGGGCGCCACGTTGAAGTCACCCATCACGGCGAACGGGCGGTCGCCGGCGGCGTCGTCGAGGACTGCCTGGCGCAGCGCCTCGAACCACTCCAGCTTGTAGGTGTAGTGCGGGTGGCCCACCTCGCGCCCGTTCGGCACGTAGACCGACCAGACCCGGAGCGGGCCGCAGGTGGCGGCGATCGCGCGGGGCTCGGTCTCCGGGATCATCGCGCCGTCGGCCAGGAAGCCGGGCTGGCCGGGGAGGTCGCGGACCACGTCCTCCAGACCGATCTTGGAGAGGATCGCCACGCCGTTCCACCGCCCGGTGCCGTAGGCGGCGGTCTCGTAGCCGAGCTCGCGGACGGCCTCGTACGGGAACGCGTCCGAGGCGCACTTGAGCTCCTGGAGGCAGAGCACGTCGGGGCTGCTGCCCTCCAGCCACTCCAGCAGCTTGGGCAGCCGGGCGGTGACGGAGTTGATGTTCCAGGTGGCGATGCGGACGGTCACGGCGGGCGGCCTTCCCGAGCAGGTGCGACGGACATGTACTCCTGCAACATACCGTCACCCCCTGACAGGGCGTGGCTACGCCTTTGGGGGCGCGAGGAACTGCGCGCAGGGGAACGGCAGCACGTGCAACTGACTGACGGTGCTTCAGTTGCAGGTGCGCCGCCTTCCGCATCGCGCAGTTCCTCGCGCCCCCGGGATTACCGACTGGGGTGAACGACGGCCGCGGAGCCGCCGCCCCTTCGGGTGGGCTCGGCCGCGGCGACCCAGCGGCCGTCGGGGAGCCGTTCGACGCCGGTCGCGGCGCCGATCTCCGGGGTGGGTGCGAAGACCTGGCCGAGGGCCTCCAGGCCGGCCTTCTCGGGCGAGGCGAGGAACGCGGGTTCGGCGACCGACGCGGCCGTGTTGCGCTGGCTGGCGCGCGGGGCGGCGATGGCCTGCTCCAGCGTCATGCCCCGGTCCAGGCGGCCGAGCAGGACCTGGAGGACGGTGGTGATGATGGTGGAGCCGCCGGGGCTGCCGACCGCGACGAAGGGCTTGCCGTCCTTGAGGACGATGGTCGGCGAGATGGAGGAGCGCGGCCGCTTGGCCGGGCCGGGCAGGTTGGGATCGGGGACGCCCGCGGTGGCCGGGGCGAAGGAGAAGTCGGTCAGCTCGTTGTTGAGCAGGAAGCCGCGGCCGGGGACGGTGAGGCCGCTGCCGCCGGTCTGCTCCAGGGTGAGGGTGTAGGAGACCACGTTGCCCCAGCGGTCGGCGACCGTCAGGTGGGTGGTGCTCGGGCCCTCGTAGGTCTCGGGGACGGCCGGGCCGGCGGTGGCGCAGGCCGCCGGGTGGTACGGGTCCCCCGGCGCGAGCGGGCTGGTGAGGGCGCGCTCCGGGTTCAGCAGGCAGGCCCGGGAGGCGGTGAACTCGTCGCTGAGGAGTTGACGGGTCGGCACCCGGAAGAAGGCCGGGTCGCCGACCCAGCGGCCGCGGTCGGCGAAGGCGATCCGGCTGGACTCCAGGTAGCGGTGCAGGTACTGGGTCGAGCTGACCTTCGACAGGTCGCCCTTGGCCTCCAGGATGCCGAGCGCCTCGCCGACGGTGGTGCCGCCGGAGGAGACCGGTGCCATGCCGTAGACGTCGTAGCCCCGGTACTCCTGGTGGGTGGGCTGACGCTGGATCACCCGGTAGTCGGCGAGGTCCTTGCGGTCCACCTTGCCGGGGCGGGCGTTCCAGCCGGAGGCCGGGTCGACCGGCGGGTGCTGGAGGGTGTTGACGATGTCGGTCGCCAACTGGCCCTTGTAGAGGGTCTCGACGCCCTTGCGGCCGATCTCGCGGTAGGTGGCGGCCAGCTCCGGGTTGCGGAAGGTCGAGCCGACCACCGGGAGCTCCCCGCCGGGCAGGAACAGCTTCGCGGTGTCCGGGAAGGCCCGGAAGCGGGTCAGGTTGAGCGCGGTCTGGTCCTGGAAGGTCTGGTCGACGGTGAAGCCCCGGTCGGCCAACTTGGCGGAGGGCTTCAGGAGTTCGCCCAGGCTCCGGCTGCCCCAACGGTCCAGCGCGGCGTCCCAGGTGGCCGGCACGCCGGGCACGCCGACGCTCAGGCCGCTGGTCACGGCGTCGGCGAAGGCCAGCGGCTTGCCGTTCTCCAGGAAGAGCGTCTCGTCGGCCGTCCGGCCGGTGACCTCGCGGCCGTCGATGGTGGAGACCCTGCCGCTGCGGGCGTCGTAGTAGACGAAGAACCCGCCGCCGCCGATGCCCGCCGAGTACGGCTCGGTGACGCCGAGCGCGGCCGCCGTCGCCACCGCCGCGTCCACCGCGTTCCCGCCGCGCTTCAGCACCTCCAGGCCGATCGCGGTGGCATCGGCGTCCACACTGGCCACCGCACCGCCCCAGCCCACCGCCTCCGGCACCTTGGGCGGCACACCGGCCTGCGCCTGCGCGGGGGCGGCCGCGCAGATCAGCGCGCCGGTCAGCGCGAGCGGGACGATCCGGATCAGACGCATGGGCCCCTCCAGGACATTGCTGGCTCGTCAACTCCCTTGCGCTTCATGTTCTTTCACATCCGCCATGCCCACCACAATGGCACTTCTGAGTGACTACCAGCCGGTAACCCCGTTCCCGCGAGGCTGGGTCGCAGCCACCCTCCGCCGGGGGTCAGCCGTCGCGGAAAACCGCTTGTCCGTCCGCTCCTCCCGGCGGCAGGCTGCCGGACATGTCCGAGAACACCACCAGTTCCTCCGTCGCCGCGCTCTTCGCCGCCGACGGCCGCCTCGTCTCCATCCCGCGCAAGGCGGCACGCCGCGAGCAGCTGCTCGACCACCTGGCCGGGACGCTGTTCGAGCCCGGGACCGCCTACACCGAGAAGCAGGTCAACGAGGCGTTGTCGACCGTGCACGAGGACTTCCCGGCGCTACGCCGCTACCTGGTCGAGAGCAGCCGCCTGACCCGCACCCGGGACGGCAGCAGCTACCGGCGCACAGCGGCCTGACCCCCGATGACCCGTGCCGTGGCGGCGTGCGCCGAACAGCTGGCCGAGTGGCCGGCCGACCCGGAGGACGCCGCCTACTGGCGGTCGCTCACTGCCTGAGGGGTGGTCAGCCAGAGCAGGAAGCCGCCGTCGAGGACCACCTGAGCGGCACGGGTGTAGCCGCCGGTACCCGGGTGGGCGCCGTCGCCGGCGAGGGCTTCGGCGTTCCAGGCGAGGTCGGTGGCCAGGGCGGCCGTGAGGGGGATGAAGGGGACGCCGCGGGAGGCGCAGACCTCGGCCTGGGCGTCGGCCAGGTCGAGCAGGCGGCCGAGGTGCTCGTCGCCGTACAGCGCGATCGGCGGGGGGCCGACGACCAGGACGGCGATCGAGCGCTCGGCGGCCTCGGTGAGCAGGGCGGTGAGGTTCGCCAGAGTGCGGGCCGGGGCGACCCGCGGGGCGCCGTCCTCGAGGACGGTGTCGTTGCTGCCGAAGGAGACGACCAGGCGGTGGTCGGAGCCGGAGGCCGAGCGGGGGGAGAACTCCGTCCAGACCCGGGCCAGGACGTCGTCCGAGGTGTCGCGGCGGATGCCCAGGTTGAAGGCAGTGACGTCCGGGCCGGCGGCCGCGAGGACGCGGCCGACCCAGCCCTGGTACGCGGGGTCGCCGATGCCCTGGACGAAGGAGTCGCCGATGAAGCAGACGCGCAGCTGCTGATCACTCATCAGGACAGCCTAGGGAGCGGGGACCGCACGGGAGTTCGGTGTCCAGCGGACGGACGCTCAGCCGGCCGCCCGCTCGACCCGGTGGCGCTTGATGGTGCGGAAGCGGCGCGCCACCTGCCGGGCCAGGTCGGCGGCGCCGACCAGTCCGGCGTCGTTGCCCAGCGCCGCGTGCACGATCTGCGCCTCCGGCCGGAACCCGCGCCCGGTCAGGGTCCGCTTGAAGGCCTGCCGGGCCGGCGCGAGGAGCAGCTCGCCCGACTCCGAGACGCCGCCGCCGATGACGAAGCGCCCCGGGTCCAGCGCCGCCGCGAGGTTGGCGATGCCGACGCCCAGCCAGGTGCCGACCTCGTACAGCAGCTCGGTGGCGACCGGGTCGCCGCCGCGCGCGGCCTCGGTGATCAGCGGGCCGGTCAGTCCGTCGGCCGTGCCGCCCGCCAGGGCGAGCAGCGGCTGGACCACCGGGGACTCCTCGGCCACCAGCTCCTTCGCGTCGCGGACCAGGGCGTTGCCGGAGGAGTACTGCTCCCAGCAGCCGCGGTTGCCGCAGGGGCAGCGGTGCCCGCCCGGGACCACCTGCATGTGGCCGAACTCGCCCGCCAGGCCGTACTTGCCGCGGTCGACGTAGCCGTCGCGGACCACCGCCCCGCCGATGCCGGTGCCCAGGGTGAGCATCACCATGTGCTCCTCGCCGCGCCCGGCCCCGAAGCGCCACTCCGCCCAGGCGGCGGCGTTGGCGTCGTTCTCGACGATCACCGGGAAGCGCAGCCGGGCGCTGAGCGCGTCCCGCAGCGGTTCGTCGCGCCAGTTGAGGTGGGGGGCGAAGAGCACCCGGGAGCGGTCGGAGTCGACCCAGCCGGCCGCGCCGACGCCCACCGCGTGGACGTCGTGACGGTCCGCCAGCTGGAGCACCAGCTCGACGATCACGTCCTCGACCACCTTGGGGCTCTTGCTCTTGTCGGGGGTGTCGGTGCGGATCCGCTCCAGCACCTTGCCCTCACCGTCGACGACCCCCGCGACCACCTTCGTCCCGCCGATGTCCACGCCCACCGTGGGCAGCCGCAGCACGCTGGCCGGCAGCGCCCGGCGGCGGCGCTCCGCGCGCGGGCCGATGCCGAGCAGGGTGGGCAGGACGGGCGGACGTTGGGGGCTGCTCACGGGGCGGGTCACTCCTCGGGGTCGGAACCGGTGGCACGGCCTGGGTCGCGGCCGAGCTCGTGGCTGAGCTCGGCCAGTTCGGAGCCGCCCGCCATCTCGGTGGTGAGCTGCTCCAGGGTGATCCCGGCGCGCGGGTGGCTGCCCGCCATCCTCCCTCGTTTGAGGAGGGTGAAGTGGTCGCCCACCAGATGCGCGTGGTGCGGGTTGTGGGTGATCAGCACCACGCCGAGCCCCTCGTCCCGGGCCGCCGCCACGTACTTGAGCACCACGCCCGACTGCTTGACCCCGAGCGCGGCGGTCGGCTCGTCCAGCACCAGCGCCCGCGCCCCGAAGTGCACGGCCCGGGCGATGGCCACGCACTGGCGCTGCCCGCCCGAGAGGGTGCCGATCGGGCGGTCCACGTCGGGCAGGTCGATGCCCATCCGGGCCAGCGCCTCCCGGGTGACCTCCCGCATCCGGGGGACGTCCAGGCGCAGCCGGGTGCCGAGTTCGGCGCCGAGGAAGAAGTTCCGCCAGACCGGCATCAGCGGGACGACGGCCAGGTCCTGGTAGACGGTGGCGATGCCGAGCTCCATCGCCTCCTTGGGCGAGGAGAGCCGCACCTCCTGACCGTCGATCAGGTACCGCCCCTCGTCGTGCCGGTGGAGCCCGGCGATCACCTTGATGAGGGTGGACTTGCCCGCGCCGTTGTCCCCGAGGACGCAGTGCACCTGGCCCGCCGCCACCGTCAGCGAGATGCCCTCCAGGGCCCGTACGCTGCCGTAGCTCTTGCCGACGCCGTCGAGTTCCAGCAGGCTCACCGGCCGCCACGCTCCGCCCGTCGCTTGACCCAGGAGTTGAGCAGCGCGGCCAGCAGCAGCATCGCGCCGAGGAAGAACTTGAACCAGTCCGGGTTCCACTGGGCGTAGACGATGCCCTTGCTGACCATGCCGAAGATCAGCGCACCGAGCGCGCCGCCCAGCACCGAGCCGTAGCCGCCGGTGATCAGGCAGCCGCCGATCACCGCCGCGACGATGTAGATCAGCTCGTTGCCGACGCCCTCGCCGGACTGCACGGTGTCGAAGGAGAACAGCAGGTGCTGCCCGAGCACCCAGGCGCAGAAGCCGACCCCCAGGTAGAGCGCGGTCTTCACCGCGGCCACCGGGACGCCGACCGCCCGGGCGGCCGCCGCGTCGCCGCCGACCGCGAAGACCCAGTTCCCGTACCGGGTGCGCAGCAGCACCCAGGAGCCGGCCGCGACCAGGCCGAGCCACCACCAGACGGTGGCCTTCAGCGACATCCCGCCCACCGTCAGCTCGGAGGCGAACAGCCAGCGGCAGGAGGCGAAGCCCTCCATGTCGGCGATCGGCTTGGTGGTGACGGTGCCGGAGACCAGCTTGGTGACGCCGAGGTTGGCGCCGGTCAGCATCAGGAAGGTGCCGAGGGTGACGATGAAGCTGGGCAGGCCGGTACGGGCCAGCAGCCAGCCGTTGGCCCAGCCGACCGCGAGCGCCACCGCCAGCGAGACCAGCACCCCGACCCAGGTCACCGCGGTCAGCTGGTAGCTGACCATCGAGGAGGTGAGCGCGGCGGTGGTGACCAGCACGCCGGCCGAGAGGTCGAACTCGCCGCCGATCATCAGCAGCGAGACCGGCACCGCCATGATGCCGATGGTGGAGGCCGCGTAGAGCACGGTGCCGATCGAGGCGGGCCGCAGGAAGCCGTCCGCGACCACGGCGAAGACCACCAGCACCGCGAGCGCGGCCAGGGCCGCGCCGAGCTCGGGGCGGGCCCGGCGCCGGCGTTCGGGCGGGCCGGCGGTGAGCAGCTCGCGGCTCACCGGGTGCCCCGGGCGACGTAGGTGGCGAGGGCGGCCGCGTTCTCCCTGGTGAGGATCTGAGGGCCGGTCAGCACCGGTCCGCCGCCGCCCAGCACGTCCAGGTTGTAGCGGTAGAGCCAGAGCAGGTCGACGCCCTCGTAGCCCTGGAGGTAGGGCTGCTGGTCGACCGCGAAGCCGACGGTGCCGTTCTTCAGGCCGTCCACCACCTGGGTGCCGAGGTCGAAGGTGTCCAGCTCCACGCCCGGCCGGGTGTCGGCGACGGCCTGCAGGGCGGTGGCGGCGAGCGGGGCGCTGAGGGTGAGCACGGTGTCGACCGCGCCGTCGGCCTGGAGCTTGGCGGAGACCGCGGCCTTGGCGTCGGGCAGGCTGGTGCCGGTGACGTAGAGGGTCTGGAACGGGCCGCCGAAGCCCTCCTTCGCGCCGCCGCAGCGCTGCTCCTGCCCGACGTTGCCCTGCTCGTGGATCACGCAGAGCACCGACTTGCGCCCCCGCTTCGCCAGTTCGGCCCCTGCGGCCCGGCCCGCCGTGGTCTCGTCCTGGCCGACGTGGGTGAGCGCACCGAACCGGGCGGAGAACTCCTGGCCGGAGTTGATGCTGATCACCGGGATGCCGGCCGCCTTCGCCTTCCCGAGCACCTCGGCCATCGCCTCGCCCTTGGCGAGCGAGACCAGCAGGCCGTCCACCCGCTGGTCGATCGCGGCCTGGACCAGCTGCACCTGGTTCTGGGTCTGGGCGTCGTTGGTGTAGCGGAAGTCGATGTTGTCCTTGGCGGCGGCCTGCTCGGCGCCCTTGCGGACGCCGTCCCAGAACGCGTCGCCCGCCCCCGCGTGGGTGACCATCGCCACCTTCCAGCGCGGGGTGTTCACCGCGCCGCCCGCCGTGGCGGCCGCGGAGCGGGCCTGCTCCGCCCGTCTCCCCCCGGTGCTGCTGCACCCCACCGCCGCCGTCAGGAGCAGGGCCAGGAACGGGGCCAGGACCAGAGCCGCGGTGCGGCGAGGGCGGTATGACACTCCGACAGTCTCCAGGAAGCGGCCGCCGCCGCACGGCAACTCGCTGGGAACGGGCCGGACCCGTTCGACGCGTACGCCCAAGCGGGTGGCACACTGGTCCGGGCCGTTCAGACGGTTCTCATGGAGACTGTGACGTTCCTCTCAGCTTTCACTCAGCTTCGGGGGCAACTGACCATCCGTTCGAAAACGTCTGATCCCATCGAAGCGTCCGGGGGCGATCAGGGTCTCCGTGACGGTTGGCGACCGGACAAGAGAACTCGATGCAACTGACAGGCACCCCCTTCCTCATCGTCACGATCATCCTCGTGCCGATCTCCATCGCGGTCGCGATGCTGTACTGGGGCAAGGTCCGCGGGCCTAGAGCGGCCAGGGCGCTCACCCGGCTGGTGATGCTGCTGTTCTGCCAGGTGACGGCCGTGCTGACGGTCTTCGTCATGGTCAACAACGCCAACCTCATCTACGGCAGCTGGGACGACCTGCTCGGCACCGGGGACCACGTCCGCGCCGTGCCGCACGTCACGCCCGACGACCCGAAGGCCTCGCACTCGGCCGAGCCCAAGGTGATCCAGCAGTTCAAGAAGGTGGACGACCCCAAGGTGCCGGGCGACGTGCAGCGCACCGAGCTCAAGGGCCGGGCCTCCGGGGTCGACGGCGAGGTGCTGGTCTGGCTGCCGCCGCAGTACGACAAGCCGGAGTACAAGGACAAGAAGTTCCCCGTGGTCGAGCTGCTCCCGGGCTGGCCCGGCTCCTCCTCCACCTGGTACGGCACCCTCAAGGTCTCCGAGCAGCTCAAGCCGCTGATGGAGAACGGCACCGTGGCGCCGTTCATCCTGGTCTCCCCGCGCACCCTGCTGCTGGGCAACACCGCCGACACCGGCTGCGCCGACGTGCCGGGCAAGGTCAACGCCGCCACCTGGCTGGCCCGGGACGTCCCGCAGATGGTGCTCGACAACTTCCGCGCCGACCCGTCCTCCGACCGCTGGGCCGTCGCCGGGTACTCGGCCGGCGCCCACTGCGCCGCCAAGCTCGCCCTGGAGCACCCCAACCGCTACCGGGCCGGGATAAGCCTCTCCGGGTACAACGACCCGGCCAAGGAGCCCGCCTCGCTCACCGCGAAGGACCCGGCCCTGCGCGAGAAGTCCAACCCGCTGAACATCATCAAGAACGCCGCCCAGCCCCCCAAGGTCGCCCTCTACGTCAGCGGCAACAAGGGCGACGGCTTCGAGGACGCCCTGGCCCTGAAGGCCGCCGCGAAGGGCGCCACCACCGTCCAGCCGGTCGAGACCAGCGGTGCCCACTCCAGCGACGTCTGGAAGCCCATGGTCCCCGACGTCTTCAAGTGGCTCACCACGGTGATCCCGGCCAACGGCTGACGCACCGTCGGACCCGAAGGGCCCGCCCTCCCCCTCCGGGGACGGCGGGCCCTTCGGCGTGTCGCGGCCTCGCTCAGGCCAGTTCGAGGGCCAGGTAGAAGTCGACCCGGTCCTCCAGGCGGGAGAGGTCACGGCCCGTCAGTTCCTCGATGCGGCCGATCCGGTAGCGCAGGGTGTTGACGTGGACGTGGAGCTGGGCGGCGCAGCGGGTCCAGGAGCCGTCGGAGCGCAGGAAGGCCTCCAGGGTGCGGACCAGGTCGGCCTGGTGCTCGATGTCGTAGGCGATGACCTTGTCGAGCAGGCGGCTGCGGAAGGCACGGCGGACCTCGTCGGGGACGGCGGCCAGCAGCAGGACGTGGGAGGCGAGCTCCTCGGGGCCGGCCACGCAGACCCGGCCGACCCGGGCGGCGGCGATCCGGCGGGCGTGCCGGGCCTCCTCCAGGGCGCCGCGCAGGCCGCCCGCCTCGGAGGCGGGGGCGGAGACGCCGAGGGTGATCCGGCCCTCGGAGCCGAGGCCGGCCTCCAGCGGGGCGAGCAGTTCGCGCAGCGCGTCGGCGGGCACGGGGGTGGCGGGGGCGGGCAGCACGACCACCGCACCGGATCCGGCGCCGGCCACCAGGGCTCCGTCGGTGGCGTCGGTGAGAGCTTCCTCCAGGATTGACCGGCAGGCCCCGTCCGGCAGCCCCGTCCCTTCCGCGCTCAGCACCAACCAGGACCCCTCGGTCACCAGGGGCCCCACCGAATCGCCCTCGTACCGGGCGGCCATCGCCGCCGAGGCGTAGAGCGTACGGCTGATCTCGCCCGGGTCGGCGTCCCGCTGAAGCAGCGTCAGCACCTCGTCGGCGAGCCGCCGCCGCAGCCGCCGGCCCTCGTCGCGGCGGACCCGCTCGACCGCGACCAGACGGGCCAGGTTCTCGGCCAGCTGCTGGCGCTTGACGGTCCATTCGGTGACGTCGCCGGCCACCACCAGCACCCAGTCGGCCAGCGAGACGTCCGCCTCGGAGCTGGCCGGGGCGGGCAGCAGCGAGTACGAGCCGCCGGCCAGCCGGGCCCGGTGCGGGGGGCGGCGGCGCTGGCGCTGGGCGGCCAGGTTGGCCCGGACCAGCTGGTCCCGCTCCTCGGCGGTGAGCCGGTCGGCGGGGCCGGCCACCACCCGGCCGGTGGGGGCGAGCACCCAGCAGTCCAGGTCGAGGTCGCCGCCGAGCAGGTCGAGCACGGCGTCCAGCCCTCCGCCGCCGGCGGCGGAGACCAGCAGGCGGTGCCGGTCCACCAGGGCGGCCAGGTCGGCGGCCCGGTCGGCCGAGACCTGACGGCCGATGAACTCGGTGACGGTGCCGAAGGCGATGTCGTCGGGCACCGCCAGCAGCGGCATCCGGTGCCGGCGACACGCCGCGACCAGGTCCTCGGGGACCGGCCCGACCTCGGCCTCGCCGGCCGCCAGGGCGACCGCGCCGCCGGCCACGATGGTGCGCACGAAGCGCTCGGAGTCGTCCGGGCCGGTGCGCCAGAGCATGCCGGTGAGCACCAGCTCGCCGCCGTGCAGGTACCTGCCCGGATCCTGGAGGTCGGTGGTCATGACACCGCTGACCTGCCGGTCGAGCTCGTCCTCGGCGGCGAGCAGCCGCAGCCTCGGGGCCCCGGGGGCGAGCAGGTCTCGGACGCGCATCCGGCGACTCCTTCGTCTGTGCTTGGTCGTGCCGCTGGGCACTGGGGGGACAGTGTGCCCCATCGGTCCGGAGGTCGGTGTTACGTATCAACCGACGCGTGGTCACGGGGTCGTAGCTTCCGAATCACGGGCGGATTACGGTCGTAAGTGGGGCCTCGCACATCGCTGTACAGGGCAATTGTCCGCCTTAGAGGAACGTACAGGATGCCGGGCGACGTCGAGGCGAGGGCTTCATGCCATCGGTGACTCCCAGTGGGCCGGGTCACAGCGGTTCACTGGCCACACGCCGAACAACCAGTGAAATCCCCGGGCAATGTGCCCACTGTCCGGCGTGACGACTTGAGGAGAGACCCGCATGGAGTTCCTTCGGCCCGCTACCTGGGACGAGGCGCTCGCGGCGAAGGCTGAGTACCCGTCCGCAGTGCCGATCTCGGGCGGTACGGACGTCATGGTCGAGATGAACTTCGACGTGCACCGGCCATCCGCGATTCTCGACCTGAACCGCATCACCGAGCTGACCGAGTGGTCCAACGACGGCGCCGTCGTGAAGCTCGGCGCCTCGGTGCCGTACACCCGGATCATCAACGAGCTCTCCGAGCCGCTGCCCGGTCTGGCCCTCGCCTCGCACACCGTCGGGTCCCCGCAGATCCGCAACCGCGGCGGCGTCGGCGGCAACCTCGGCGGCGCCTCGCCGGCCGGTGACGCGCACCCCGCGCTGCTGGCGGCCGGCAAGGACGTCTTCGTGGAGGCGGCCTCCGTCCGCGGCACCCGGATGATCCCGATCGACGAGTTCTACGTCGGCGTCAAGCGCAACAGCCTGGAGCAGGACGAGCTGATCCGCGCCGTCCACATCCCGGTGGCGGACGGCCCGCAGCAGTTCTCGAAGATCGGCACCCGGAACGCGATGGTCATCGCGGTCTGCGCGTTCGGCTTCGCCCTGCACCCGAAGAACGGCACGGTCGGTACCGGGATCGGTTCGGCTGCCCCCACGCCGCGCCGCGCCGCGGAGGCCGAGGCCTACCTGGAGGGCGTGCTCGCCGAGCGCGGCCTGTGGGAGTCCGGCGACCTGCTGGGCACCGAGGTGATCCAGCGCTTCGGCGAGCTGGTGAAGGCCGCGGCCTCGCCGATCGACGACGTGCGCGGCACCGCCGACTACCGCCGGCACTCGCTGGCCGTGATGGCCCGCCGCACCCTCACCTGGTGTTGGAACGACTACAGCAAGCAGATCAGGAGCGCGGCATGAGGGTCACTTTCACCGCCAACGGCAAGCCGGTCGAGGCCGACGACGTCTGGGAGGGCGAGAGCCTCCTGTACGTGCTGCGCGAGCGGGTCGGCCTGCCGGGTTCGAAGAACGCCTGCGAGCAGGGCGAGTGCGGCTCCTGCACCGTCTACCTGGACGGCACCCCGGTCTGCTCCTGCCTGGTCGCGGCCGGCCAGGTGCAGGACCGCGAGGTCCGCACGGTCGAGGGCCTGAGCGAGGAGAACGGCGAGCTGGGCCTGGTCCAGCAGGCCTTCGTGGACGCGGGCGCCGTGCAGTGCGGCTTCTGCACCCCCGGCCTGCTGGTGCAGACCGACGCGCTGCTCGAGAACGACGCCCAGCCGAGCGACAACGACATCCGCGAGGCGCTGTCGGGCAACCTCTGCCGGTGCACCGGCTACGAGAAGATCATGGACGCGGTGCGGCTCGCTTCCGCCCGCAAGTGCGCGAAGGCGGCGGGCGAATGAGCACTCGCACCATCCAGGGTCAGAAGAACCTGCAGAACATCAACACGGCCTCCAAGGACGGCATCGGCGGCTCGCCGCTGCGTCCGGACGGCAACCTCAAGGTCAAGGGCGAGTTCGCCTACTCCTCGGACATGTGGCACGAGGACATGCTCTGGGGCATGGCGCTGCGCTCCCCGCACCCCCGCGCCAACCTGCTGAGCGTGGACATCTCCGAGGCGCTCAAGGTGCCCGGCGTCTACGCGGTGCTGACCCACGAGGACATCCCGGGCTCGAAGTTCTACGGCCTGGAGATCCAGGACCAGCCGGCCCTGGCCATCGACAAGGTCCGCTACCACGGTGAGGCGATCGCGCTGGTCGCGGCCGACCACCCGGAGACGGCCCGCCGCGCGGTGAAGAAGATCAAGGTCGAGTACGAGGTGCTCACCCCGATCGTCACCGAGGAGCAGTGCCTCGACCCGCAGACCTACGGCTACGTGCACGAGCCGCACGAGTTCAAGTCGCACGGCTACGACAACATCTGCCACGAGCAGAAGCTGGTCTCCGGCCTGGGCGTCACGGACGAGGTCCGCGCGCTGGCCGACGTGGTGGTCTCCGGCCACTACGAGGTCGGCATGCAGGACCAGGCCTTCCTCGGCCCGGAGTCCGGCCTGGCGGTGCCCGCCGAGGACGGCGGCATCGACCTCTACATCGCCACCCAGTGGCTGCACGTGGACCGCGAGCAGATGGCCCCCGTGCTGGCCCTGCCGGAGGAGAAGGTCCGCCTCACCCTGGCCGGCGTCGGCGGCGCCTTCGGCGGCCGCGAGGACCTGTCGATGCAGATCCACGCCTCGCTGCTGGCCCTGCACACCGGCAAGCCCGTCAAGATCGTCTACTCCCGCGACGAGTCCTTCTTCGGCCACGTGCACCGCCACCCGGCCAAGATGTACTACGAGCACGGCGCCACCCGCGACGGCAAGCTGGTCTACGCCGACGCCCGCCTGGTGCTGGACGGCGGCGCCTACGCCTCCGCCTCCCCCGCGGTCGTCGGCAACGCGGCCTCGCTGGGCCACGGCCCGTACGAGATCCCGAACGTGCGGATGCACGCCATCGCGCTCTACTCCAACAACCCGTCCTGCGGCGCCATGCGCGGCTTCGGCGCGGTGCAGGCGGCCTTCGGCTACGAGTCGCAGATGGACAAGCTCGCCGCCGAGCTGGGCATGGACCCGGTGGAGCTGCGGCAGCTGAACGCGATGTCCGAGGGCTCGTTCATGCCCACCGGCCAGCAGATCGACTCGCCCGCTCCGGTGGCCGAGCTGCTCCAGCGGGTCAAGGACATGCCGCTGCCCCCGCCGATGGACTTCGAGCACCTGGACATCCGCTCGGTGCCCGGCGCGCTCTCCAACACCTCGCACGGCGAGGGCATCGTGCGCGGCATCGGCTACTCGGTCGGCATCAAGAACGTCGGCTTCTCCGAGGGCTTCGACGACTACTCCACCGCCCGGGTCCGCCTGGAGGTCATCGGCGGCGAGCCGGTCGCGATGGTGCACACCGCGATGGCCGAGGTCGGCCAGGGCGGCGTCACCGTGCACGCCCAGATCGCCCGCACCGAGCTGGGCGTCGAGCAGGTCACCATCCACCCGGCCAACACCGAGGTGGGGTCGGCCGGTTCGACCTCCGCGTCCCGCCAGACCTACATGACCGGCGGCGCCGTGAAGCTGGCCGCCGAGGCGGTCAAGCAGGCGCTGATCGCCAAGGGCCGCCGCCGCTACGGCTGGGACCAGAACGACATCGACCTGGTCGGCGGCAAGGTGGTCTCCGACTCGGCCGGCGTGCTGGTCTCGATGGTCGACCTGCTCGGCGACGAGGCGATCGACCTGACCCGCGAGCACCACCACCGCCCGACCGTCCCCTTCGACAAGGAGACCGGGCAGGGCTTCGGCCACGTCCAGTACACCTTCTGCGCCAACCGCGCGGTGGTCGACGTGGACGTGGAGCTCGGCCTGGTGAAGGTCGTCGAGCTGACGGCCGCCCAGGACGTCGGCAAGGCGCTCAACCCGCTCTCCGTGGTCGGCCAGATCCAGGGCGGCTGCACCCAGGCCCTCGGCCTGGCCGTGATGGAGGAGATCATCGTCAAGGACGGGAAGGTGCGCAACGCCTCCTTCACCGACTACCTGATCCCGACCATCCTCGACACCCCGCCGATCCCGGTGGACGTGCTCGAACTCCCGGACCCGAACGCCCCGTACGGGCTGCGCGGCGTCGGCGAGGCCCCCACCGTCTCCGCCACGCCGTCGATCGTCGCCGCGATCCGGGCCGCCACGGGCATCGCCCTCAACCGGATCCCGGTCCGGCCGGAGCACCTGACGGGCACGCTCTAACACCCGAACCTCCCCGGGGCGGCCACAACGTCTTCCCGCCGCCCCGGGGCGCACCACCCGCAAGACCGCAAGAAAGAACATGACGCACCATCAGGCACCACCCTCGCTGCCGCATCTCCCACGCCGGGGTCAGCAGCAGTGCGCCCCACCCGCACCGCTTGAGTGCACCTCGTGAGTCGATATGTCCCCCTGTGCCTCCTCCAACCGGCAATCAGGTCGACTCGCCCACCCCAACCCCCTATGAACCTTGGGAGTGGACATGACCCGGATCTCCACGGAGCCCGGCACCACTGACGACAGACCCGCCACGGACGACTCCCTCACGCCGTCCGAGGCAAAGCCGCCGAAGAACGCGCTGGACGCCTACTTCAAGATCTCCGCGCGCGGTTCCACCTTCGGCAACGAGCTCCGCGGTGGCCTCACCACCTTCATGGCGATGGCCTACATCCTGCTGCTCAACCCGATCCTGCTCGGCGGCGCCGACAAGAACGGCGTGCACCTGGACCACGCGCAGCTCACCACGGCCACCGCGCTCGCCGCGGCCGTGACCACGATCCTGCTGGGCGTGGTCGGCAACGTCCCGCTGGCCGCCGCGGCCGGCCTCTCGGTCTCCGGCGCGATATCGGCGATCGTGGTCCCCCACACCACGTGGGAACAGGCCATGGGCCTCTGCGTCATCTACGGCATCGCCATCGTGCTGCTGGTCGTCTCCGGCCTGCGCGAGAAGATCATGAACGGCATCCCCCTGCCGATCAAGCACGCGATCACCATCGGCATCGGCCTCTTCATCGCCCTGATCGGCCTCAACAAGGCCGGCTTCGTCTTCCAGGGCAAGGGCCCGCTGCTCTCGCTCGGCCCCACCGGCGAGCTGGCCGGCTGGCCGGTGCTGATCTTCGCGATCACCCTGCTCACCATCTTCGTCCTGCTGGTCCGCAACACCCGCGGCGCGATCCTGATCGGCCTCGCGGTCGGCACCGTGATCGCGTTCGTGGTGAACGCGGCGGCCGGTCTGGACGACAAGGTCTGGGGCCTGCAGGTGCCCAAGTGGCCCGGCAGCCCGGTGGACGCCCCCGACTTCGGCCTCTTCGGCCACGTCGACCTGTTCGGCGCCTTCGGCAGCCAGGGCATGGGCGCCATCTCCGCCTCCGTCGCCGTCTTCACCCTCGTGCTGGCCGGCTTCTTCGACGCGATGGCCACCATCATCGGCGTCGGCACCGAGGCCGGACTGGCCGACAAGCAGGGCCGGATGCCCGGTCTCTCCAAGGCGCTCTTCGTGGACGGCGCCGGCGGTGCGATCGGCGGCGTGGCCGGTGCCTCCGGCCAGACCGTCTTCGTCGAGTCCGCCACCGGCGTGGGCGAGGGTGCCCGTACCGGCCTGGCCTCTGTGGTCACCGGCGGCGTCTTCACCCTGATGCTGTTCTTCACCCCGATCGCGGGCATGGTCCCGGTCCAGGTCGCCTCGGCCGCCCTGGTCGTCATCGGCTCCATGATGATGAGCCAGGCCCGGCACATCGACTGGTCCGACCGCGAGGTGGCCATCCCGGCCTTCCTCACCTGTGTGCTGATGCCCTTCACCTACAGCATCACCGCGGGCGTCGCGGCCGGTGTGATCACCTACTGCGTGATCAAGGCCGGCCGGGGCAAGTGGCGCGAGCCCGGTCCGCTGATGTGGATCCTGACCGCCGTCTTCCTGGTGTACTTCGCCCTGACGCCGATCAAGGACTGGCTGGGAGTTCACTAGTACCAGAGCCGCTGTGCGGGGGGCCTGCCCTCTCGCACAGCGGCTGGTCCGTTCCACCCCTCAATCCCTCGTAAGGAGCCTCCGAACATGCAGGACATCGCCGAGCAGCTGCTGGCCTGGCACTCCTCCGGGCGCTCCTTCGCCGTGGCCACCGTGGTCGGCGTCTCCGGCTCCGCCCCGCGCGACCCGGGCGCGGCCCTCGCGGTGGACGCGGCCGGCGAGGCGATCGGCTCGGTCTCCGGCGGCTGCGTCGAGGGTGCGGTCTACGAGCTCTGCCAGGAGGCCATCGCCTCCGGCGCCCCGGTGCTGGAGCGCTTCGGCTTCAGCGACGAGGACGCCTTCGCCGTCGGCCTGACCTGCGGCGGCATCCTGGACGTCTTCGTCCAGCCGGTGGTCCCGGGAGCCGACGCCGCCCTGGACGCCGGCATCACCTACATCGCCTCCGGCACGCCGGTGGCCCTGGCCCGCGCCATCGCCGGCCCGGCCGGCCTGATCGGCGCCACCGTCGCCGTCACCGCCGACACCCACCACGGCTCGCTCTCCCCCGCCCCCTCCACCACCGGCCCGCTGGAGCGCGCCGTGGTCGCCGAGGCGCGGGCGATGCTGGAGGCGGGCCGCACCGGGCAGCTGACGCTCGGTCTGGACGGCCGCCCCTGCGACGACCAGGATCAGGGCACCGTCACCTTCTTCGTCGAGGCGTACGTCCCGGCGCCCCGGATGCTGGTCTTCGGCGCGATCGACTTCGCGGCCGCCGTGGTGCGGATCGGCAAGTTCCTCGGCTACCGGGTCACCGTCTGCGACGCCCGCCCGGTCTTCGCCACCGCCCGCCGATTCCCCGAGGCGGACGAGGTGGTGGTCGACTGGCCGCACCGCTACCTGGACTCCCAGCTCTCCGCGATCGACGGCCGCACCGTGCTCTGCGTGCTGACCCACGACGCCAAGTTCGACATCCCGCTGCTGGAGCGCGCGCTGCGCCTGCCGGTCGGCTACGTCGGCGCGATGGGCTCGCGAAAGACCCACCGGGACCGCAACGCCCGGCTGCGCGAGGTCGGCCTGACCGACGCCGAGATCGGCCGCCTGCGCTCCCCCATCGGCCTGGACCTCGGCGCCCGCACCCCCGAGGAGACGGCCGTCTCGGTCGCCGCCGAGATCGTCGCGCACCGCCGGGGCGGCTCCTGCCTCCCGCTCTCCGCCGGGGACGGCCCGATCCACCACGAAGCCGCCCGGCCGCCCGTGGCCGAACCCGCAGTGCCCGCCAGCGCGGCCTGACCCCGCCTGATCCCGCCTCACCCGTCCGGGTGCGCCCGGTGGCGGTCGGCGGGAGCCTGGAGTAGGGGGTCCCCTCCACCGGGAAGGCACCAGGACCATGCGCATGCTCATCAGGATCAAGTTCGACACCGAGACCGCCAACCGGCTGATCGCCGACGGCACCATGCAGAAGTCCCTCCAGGGCTTCATGAGCACCATCAGGCCGGAGGCCGCGTACTTCTCCCCCACCGACGGCCGCCGCTGTGCCTACCTCTTCGCGGACCTCCCGGAGGAGGCGGCGCTGGTCCCGATGATGGAACCGCTCTGGGAGCTCAACGCCGAGGTCAGCGTCACCCCCTGCATGAACGCCGAGGACCTCGCAACCGGCCTCGGCCGGATCAGCGACAGCGGCTGACGACCGCTCAGCCCTCCTCCACGGCCTCGGGAGCAGCCTGGGCGGCAGCAGCGGGCCGGGCTCCATGGCCAGGGTGAACGCGGCGGCGAGCCGGACAGCCCTGGTCAGCCGCTCGGCGCCGCCGGCCGGCTCACCGGTAAGGAACTCCGCTGCCAACTGCCGCCCTGCGCGTGCGCCGACCCCGACGCGCCCCGTCAGCTGAGCACCCGCTCCAACTCCCCCGCCAACCCGGACAGCTGCGCCCCCGCCTCCACCCAGGTGGTCACCTCCGCGGCCCACCCGCCCTCAACCGCGCGCCACGGCCGCACCGTCCAGGTCAGCCCGACCAGCCCAGGACTGCGGAACTCCGCCGCCACCGCGAAGTCCCGGTCGTCGCCCTCCCACACCCGCCGGCCCTCCCACGGCCGGAAGTCCGCCAGCAGCTCCCCCAGGAACCCGCCCACCCCGGCCCGCCCCTCCCAGGCCATCACCCCGTCGCCCGCGCCACGAGCCCCGGCGCCCCGAGCCGGACGGTGAACAGGACCCGCCCGTCCCCGGTCCGCTCCGCTTCACCGAACCGCACCCAAACGTCCCGGTTCTCCCGGCACCGCACGGTCACCGTCTCATCGGATTCAGCACCCGGTTCGCGCTTTGAAAGACTCACCTATGCCTCGTAGGGGTCGATCGGCTGGTACGGCTGACGGGCGATGCCCATCACCCGCTCGGGAAAGCGAGGACCGGCTACGTAGTGCCGGGCCTTCGTCTGTCCGACCGCCTCCAGTAGACCGGTCTTGGTGAGGAACTGCAGGTCGCGCGTGGCCTGCTGAGTGGTGATGGCCTCCGCCCGCTCGTACCGCGCGCGTCGAACACGACCCGCCATCGCCACCTCGTGCAGGGCCGTCACCTGACGCTCGCTCACCCCGAGCGGCCCGACCTCCTCGTCCAAGGCCATCCAGCATCGGTTGGACCTGTCAACACGATGCTGAACCCGCTGGGCCTGCTGGTGGTAGGCGAGCAGGTTGAACTTGATCCACGGTCGGGTGTCCCGCTCGGGCGACCACACCGGCCCTCCGACGACGCGCAGGACTTTGTAGTACTCCCAGGTGTTGCCGGGTTGGCCGAGCCACTCCTCGATGGACGAGAACTCAGGCGCCAGTACGCCGCCCCGGGCGATGACCAGCGTCTGCAACGACCGCGAGAGGCGCCCGTTCCCGTCGGTCCACGGATGGATCTTGACCAGATTCAGATGGGCCATCGCCGCACGGACCAGGACGTGCTCCGCCAGGTCACCGTCATTGAGCCAGCCGACCAGCTCCCCCATCAGTCCGGCGACAAGGTCATGATCAGGACCCTCGTAGTCGGTGGCGAGCGGGTCGCCGGGAGCCGTGATCCTCACGGCTCCCCGCCGCCACTGCCCGGCAAGCCGCAGTGGATGGTGGTGACCCTGGAGCATCCAGTGCAGGGCGTTGAGCAGCTCCTTGCTGTACCGGAAGTCGGGCACATCGTGGAGCGACTGGATGTACGTCATCGCTTGGCGGTACGCCAGCGTCTCCGCCTTGTCCTCGTCACTGGCGTCGACCTCCTTCTCGCCATCGATCAAGTCAGCGACGTCCTGCTCCGTGACGCGGAAACCCTCGATCGTGTTCGACGCTGCGATCGCACTCGCGGTCAAGGCCTTCCGCAGCTCAAGGGTCCACTTCGTCGGCGCCTGCTGGACAGCGTGCCGCAGCTGTTCACGCTTCGCATCGATCTGTCCGAGCACGTCTTGATCGGCCGCATCGAGGTGGGGAGTCTGATAGAGCATGCGTCAATGATACCCACTCCCTATCATTCCTACATCCTGTGGACCGCGTGCATGTAGCAGCCGAACTCGACCGCGCGGACGTGCAGCAGGGCCACCTCGGGGTCGGTCAGCAGTTCGGCGGCGGCCGTCTCCAACGCGGCGGGGTCGGTGACCAGGCGGCCGCCGAGGATGGTGCCGCGGTCGGTGTAGGCGCGCAGGACGCGGGGGCCGCCGTGCATGGTGGCGGGCCAGGCGTCGGCCGGGCCGGGGCAGGGGGTGGCGTGGATGAAGACCGAGCCGCGCTCGTCGTAGGGGCCGGGGTCGGCGCCGGTGGCGGTGGCCCAGGGGGCGAGCGGGCGGTAGGAGACCAGGGCGATCCGGTCGCCGGGGCGGGCCTTGGTGAGGCAGCAGCGGAGCGGGGCGCCGCCGGTCTCGTCGGTGGAGAGGACCGGCGGGCGGCCCGCGTCGTCCAGCTCCCGGAGCCGCTCGCAGGTGGCGGGGTCGATCGCGTCGATCCGGAGGGCGTTGGCGGTCTGAAGTGTCGTCATGTCGACCAGCCTGGCCGCTCGACGGCCCGAGGACCGGCGGATAAACGACCTCGCGTTCCGCCGGGGGCCGTGCCATTCTCGGGCGGATGTCCGCACGCAACCGCCGCCTGCCCCGCCACCTGTCCTGGCCGCTCCGGCCGAACGACGTCCGGGCCGCCCTGGGCGTCGGTCCGGCGGCGGCCGTCGACCTGGCGTTCGACGACCGCCCGTGGAAGGACGGCACCCTGCTGCACGTGGCCTGGGTCCCGGCGCTCGACTCGGGTCTCGACCCGCTGAGCAGCCTGCGGATCCGGATCGCCCCGACCCCGGACGCCTACCGCACCGCAGCCCGGCTGGTGATGCTCGGGCACGCGATGCCGCAGTTCGCGGCCTGGACCGCGGCGGCCCGGGCCGCGTCCGGGGGCTGGGGGTTGAGCGCCCACAGCCGGTCGTGGCGGCTGGCGGGACGCGGCGTCCAGCACCGCGACGACGAACGCCCCTACCCCGAAGCCGGGTGAGGGACCGTCAGTCGGCGACCGCCAGCCTGGCGCCGAACGCGACGATCACGGTGCCCGCGACCCGGTCGAGCACCCGCCGGGCGGACGGGCGGCGCAGCCAGGTCCGCAGGGCGCGGGCGAAGGCGATCAGGACGGCGGACCAGAGCAGGCCCTCGGCGACGTGGATCGAGGTGAGCGCCACGCCCATCGGCAGGTGCGGCACCCCGGCCGGGATGAACTGCGGCAGGACGGCGACGTAGAAGACGCCGACCTTGGGGTTGAGCAAGTTGGTCAGGGTGCCGCGCTGCCAGCCGGCCCAGAAGCCGCCGGTGCCCAGGTCACCGTCGTCCTCCGGGGCGGCCGGGCCGCCGGCGCTGCGGAGCATCTGGACGCCCATCCAGACCAGGTACGCGACGCCCGCCCAGCGGAGCGTCTCGTAGGCGAGGTGGGAGGCGGTGAGCAGCGCGCTGATGCCCAGCGAGCTGAGGGTGCCCCAGATCATCGTGCCGCTGCCGATGCCGGCCACCACGCCCCAGGCGCGGGCCCGGGCGCCGAGGGCGGCGGTGCGGAGGATGAGGGCGGTGTCGAGGCCGGGGGTCAGGGTCAGCAGCCCGACCACCAGGGCGAAGGACCAGAGTGCCGTGGGTATCTCCATGCCCGGTCAGCCTAGGGGGTGGTCACCGCGCCGGGGCAACCAACCCGTCCGACTGTCCGGAGTCGCGCAGCGCGTCCGCCACGAATCCGCTGGCCTTCAACTCCTCGACCAGCTCGGTGAGGTAGCGGACCGTCCCGGCCGAGCGCCCCTTGGTCGTGCCGACCGCCTGCCGGATCTCCATGAACCGGCCGTCCAGCAGCCGCAGCCCCGGCTCGGCGGCGATGTACGCGGTCAGGGGCTGCCGGATCCCGGCCGCCACCTCCAGCCCCTCCGCCGCGAAGACCGCCGTGCCCTCCGCGCCCCGCACCACCACCGCCCGACGGAGCGTCCGGGACAGGTACAGGTCGTACGCCGAACCCTCCTTCACCCCGATCCGCACGCCCTCCCGGTCGACCTCACCGACCTCCCGGATCGCCGAGCCCTCCGGCACCGCGTACACCCCCTCGATGATCACGTACGGCGCGGTGAAGGCGACCTCCGCCTCCCGCGCGGGCTCCACCGCCAGGAAGCAGAGGTCGGCCCGCCCCTCCGCCATCGCCCGGTACGAGTCCCGCGCCGCGTCGAAGCAGAGCAGCTCCACCGGCAGCCCCAGCCGCGCGCCGACCTCCCGCGCGATCGCCACCGTGACCCCGCCGGGCGCCTCCGGCGTCCCGTGCGCGAGCACCGGATTGCCCAGGTTGACGGAGGCACGGAGCACCCCGGTGGGCGCGAGGTCGGCGGCGACGGCGGTCAGGTCGGCAGGATCGGTCATGCCCGGGAGTCTACGGCGGCCCCGGAAAACCGCTGGCGTGCCCGGACCGCGCGGTGCCACCCTGGCGCGCATGTCCGCCCGCACCGAACAGATCCTGCGTGAGCTGCACACCTCCATCGGCCGGCGCAGGCGGCCGGAGGACGTGGCCGAGCTGATCAGGGAGCTCCTCGACTCGACCCCCGGCACCGTGGACGAACGGACTGCGGCCGCCCTCGCGAAGGCGTCCGAGAACTCCCTGAAGAACCTCTGGCACGGCTACACCTCGATGCTCCAGGACTTCGCCCGCCCGGTCGGCCTGCAGCGCCAACTCACCACCGCGGCCGAGCTGTTCGCCACGGTGGGGGCGCTTCCCGCCGAGGCCGGTGACGATCCGACGGCGATCGAGGCGGCGATCCGCCGGGCCGGGGCGGAGATCCGGAAGGAGTTCGGATGCGGCGACTTCCGGGAGGACCGGCTGGACCGGGCCGAGCGGGCCGGGGAGGGGCTCGGGGAGCTGTCCAAGCGGCAGTACAACAAGCGGTTCCGGCTGCTCGCCCGGATGGAGACCAAGCTGATCCGGCTGGTGGCCGAGATCCGCAAGCGGGAGATCACCCTGATCGGCAAGAACGGCCTGGCCTCCCGGCTGCCGTACGAGCTGTTCGCGGCCGACCCGGACAGTGCGGCCTTCATCGCCTACCTGACGGCGCGGGCCAACCTGCGTAGTGAATTCACCATCTCCGGGCAGCAGTTGGCCTACGACGAGGTGGCGTCCGCACTGTTCCACCGGCTGGACCCGGCACGGGCACAGTGGTTCGCCGTCGCCCACGTGCACCCCGTGCTCCCGGTCCTGGAGCGGCTGACCGATCTCCAGAAGGGGCAGCTGCTCGGCCACTGGTACCGCATCCTGGTGGAGGTCGCGGAGCAACTGGAGTCGCTCTGGGAGGGGCTGGACGTGGACCGCGAGGCGATGATCGTGCGCCGCGGCGACGACTCGACGGGCTGGAACCAGGCGGCCCGTGCCTGGCGGACCGCCCGGAACGGCTGGTTCGCCCTGCTGGAGGGGATGGGCGCGCAGGAGGTGCTGGCCAAGGTCTGCCCGGGGAAGGTGATGATGCTGGTGGCCGCGGACGTCGCCTACTGGCACCGGCGGTCCGGCCGCGGCCTGCATCCGGACACCGACATCTGGGCCGAACTCCCGTTGCCCTGGCTGGTGTTGCGCGGCGAGGCGGACTGTCCGCAGTGGCTGGTGGAGCAGGTCTGCCGCCGGCACGGGGTGGAGCCCTCGTTCAGCGGCTGGACCAGGGCGCGGCGGGTGTCGCAGGCGGCGCCGTTCCGTGCCACCCCGGAACTGGTGCACGGCGTCACGGTGGCGGATCCGCTGCTGGCGGGGCTGCTCCGGTCTGCTGGGGTGTTCTCCGGGCGGCCGCTCCGGCCGGCGGGGGCGGAAATCGGTTGACCCCCGCACGGCCGCACGGCCAGGATCGGGGGCCTCGGGCACCGGGAAGCTCTGCGGTGGAGCGCCTGGCTCGACTTCCGGGTGGACGTAGGTTCGAATCCTGCCCCGGTGCCCGAGACCTTCCGCAGGCTCAGTCGGTCGGGCGGACGCGCTCGGCGACCGGGCGGAACTCCTGGATGGTGGGGTCGTACTCGACGTGCTGACCGGCCGTCAGTTCGTGCGGCTCGGGGGCCAGGATCGAGTCGTGGTAGACGGTGAGCTCGGGGCTGCCGTCGTCGGGGGTGATGTAGCCGTAGCCGTGGTGCATGTTGTAGCTCTTGACGCTTCCGGTGGCCATCGTGTCCTCCAGGAGTGAGGGGTGTGGCTCTCCCCAGTATCGGCGCGTGGCCGCTGGTCAGCCCAGCGGGAGGGTGGCGGTGATGCGGAAGCCGGAGTGGTACGGGGCGGCGGTGAGTTCGCCGCCGAAGACGGCGATGCGTTCGGCCAGGCCGAGCAGGCCGTGGCCGGTGGAGAGGGCCTGGCGGGCGGCGGGGGTGCGGCCGGCGCCGTCGTCGGTGACCTCGACCCGGAGGGCGTCGGTCCAGCGGAGACGGACGGTGGCGCGGGTGCCGGGGCCGGCGTGCTTGGCGATGTTGGTGACGGCCTCCTGCACCAGGCGATAAACCGTCATGTCGACACTGTCCGCCAGTGGCACCGGGACGCCGTCGGTACGCAGCTCGACGTCCAGGCCGGTGCGGCGGGCCTCGGCGAGCAGCCGCTCCAGGTCGGCCAGGCCGTGCCGGTCCAGGCTCTCCTCGCCGACCAGGCCGGTGGAGCGCAGCAGCCGCAGCATCCGGCGCAGCTCGGCGACCGCCGAGCGGCCGACCTCCTCGATGTGCCCGAAGGCCTCGGCGGACGGGCCGGCGGCGGCGACCCGCCCGGCCTCGGCGCGCATCACCATCACGGCCACCGCGTTGGCCACCACGTCGTGCAGCTCGCGGGCGATCAGGGTGCGTTCCTGCACCACGGCCCGGCGGGCCTGCTCCAGCTGCTCGCGGTCGCGCTCGGCAGCGGCCCGGTCGGCCCCGGTCCAGCGGGCGACGGCCCAGGCTGCGCTGGTGAGCCAGAGGTAGAAGACCAGGGTGGAGACCAGCGCGGCCAGCTCGTAGCCGGGCATCGACTGGTCGGTGACCACGTAGCGGACCTTGAGCGCCATCGGGGCCAGGCTGAGCAGCAGGGCCCCGGCCGCGACCGGGAGGCGGCGACGCTCGGCCACCGTGAAGAGGGCGATCAGGAAGCCCAGGTAGGGCGTGAAGTAGAAGGTGTCCTGGTACAGGGTCAGCGCGGCGGTGCCGGTGGCCAGTGCCCAGAGCAGCAGGAAGGCACCGGCGGGGTGCCGCCGGCGCAGCAGCAGGCCGCCGAACTCCGGCAGGGCCAGCAGCAGCACCGGCAGCCGGTCCCCGCCGGTGGCGGCCGGGGAGAACAGGCCGCCCCAGAACAGCACGTCGGCGGAGGTGGCGACCACCGCCAGGGCGAGGTCCTGCACCAGGGGCGAGCGCGGCCAGGAGAGGGGCACGGCAGCCGCCCCGCTCAGCGGACCGCGGCGCAGGGCTTGCAGTAGCTCACGCAGCAGATCGGGTTGAGGAAGGACTCCAGGGCGTCGTTGCCCTTCTCGTACCACCAGTCCCCCGGGCCGCGGTCCACCTCGGGGCGGGCCACCGGGTAGCCGAGCTCGGCGAAGGTCTCCCAGAGGTCGCCGTGGTGGCTCCGCAGCACCTCGCCGAGCCGGGCCCGGGTGTGCACGGCCACCGCGTTGCGGTAGCGGGAGGCGCTGACCAGGGTGAGCACGGCGGCCGAGACGTCGAAGTCCTCGCCCTTGTACGCGGTGAGGAAGACACCGCCGGCCCGGATCGCCTCGGGCGGGGTCTCCCCCTCGGGCCCGCTGCCGCCGTCCGGCACCTCGGCGATCCGGACGAACAGCCGCTGCCAGGGGTCGGCCAGCTCGGCCGGCGGGCTGGGCACCAGCACCGTCCGGGGCGCGGCGAGCAGGCCGTAGCCGAGCAGTTCGCCGGAGCGGTCCTCGGGTGCGGCCAGGTGCACGGTGACCCGGAGGGCGGGCAGCGGGGTGGGTGTGGTGGTCATGGTTCGGTCCTCCGCTTCGCCGCCGGAGCGGCTGGCTGGACGGCGGTGGGCCCGGCCCGCCCTGACGGTGCGTCGGAGGTGACGGTGCGTCGGAGCGGGGCCGGGCCGTACGTCCGTCCCAGTCTGCGGTGGGGCCGGTCCCGGGCGGATGAGGCGCGGGTCCCGGGTGTGTCCCGGGCCCACGGCCCGGGGGCCTCAGGTCACGTTGAGCCGGGCGGCCAGCCGGAGCAGGCCGGGGGCGAAGCGGCTGAGCAGGTAGGCGCCCTTGGCCTCCGGGGTGACCGGGACGACGGCCTTGCCGGTGCGGACGGCCTTGAGGATCTCGACGGCCACCTTCTCCGGCGGGAAGTTGCGCCGGGCGTAGAGCTTGGAGGCGCGCTCCTGCTTGGCCGACTGCTCCGCCTCGGTGGTGGCCGAGAAGGTGGAGGTGCGGGTGATGTTGGTGTTGACCAGGCCCGGGCAGATCGCCGAGACACCGACGCCGGAGGAGGCCAGCTCGGCCCGCAGGCAGTCGGAGAGCATCTTCACCGCGGCCTTGCTGGTGGCGTACGCGGCCAGTGCCTTGGAGGGCAGGTAGGCGGCGGCCGAGGCGAGGTTGACGATGTGTCCGCCGTGGCCGCGCTCGGCCATCAGGGTGCCGAAGGCGCGGCAGCCGTGGATGACGCCCCAGAGGTTGACGTCCAGGACACGCTGCCACTCCTGCTCGGTGGTCTGCAGGAAGGTGCCGGAGTGGCCGATGCCGGCGTTGTTGACCAGCACGTCCGGCACGCCGTGGTCGGCGGCGACCTGCTTGGCGAAGGCGTCCACGGCCGGGCCGTCGCTGACGTCCAGCCGGTACGCGTGGCCGGTGCCGCCGCTCAGGGTGCACAGCTCGGCGGTGCGGGCGGCGGATTCGAGGTCGAGGTCGGCGACGACCACCCGGGCGCCCTCGGCGGCGAAGGCCAGTGCGGTGGCCCGGCCGATGCCGCTGCCCGCGCCGGTGATCACCACCAGTTCGCCGGGTGCGGCCGGGCCTCGGTCCTGCCCGGCGGAGACGGCGGCGGTGAACTCCCGCACGTGCCCGGCCACCACCGCGCCGTGCTCCAGCAGGGCGGACCAGTGGGTGCCGTGGACGGTGCGCCGGGTGAGCTTGGGCGCCCAGTGCTCCAGGCCCTCGGAGAGGAAGGGCTCCACGTAATGGTCCCGGTCGAGGGTGAGCAGCTGGACGGGGACCTCGGTGTAGCGCTCGCGCGGGGCGCGCACCGCCGGGCGCATGTTGGCCCGGTAGAGCTCGATGCCGCGCACCGCGTCCTGCTTGAGGGTGGGCTGCGGGTGCCCGGGGCGCGGGTTGACGCCCTCCAGGTCGTGCAGCACCCGCGGCCAGGCGCGGGCCAGCCAGAGCCGCCAGGTGGCGGGGGCGAGCAGCGGCAGGTGGAAGGCGGTGATGTACCAGGAGTGCGCGCCCTGCACCAGCAGCTGGCGCAGGTGACGGGGCGTCGGGCGGCGGAAGCGCTTGCGCATCCAGAAGCCCATGTGGTCCAGGCAGGGGCCGGACATCGAGGTGTAGGAGGCGATCCGCTGCTCGGAGCCGGGCTCGGTGACGGCCTCCCAGGACTGCACCGAGCCCCAGTCGTGGGCCACCACGTGCACCGGCCGGTCCGGGCTGACGGCGTCCGCGACGGCGAACAGGTCGGCGCCCAGCAACTCCAGCCGGTACCCGTCGCGGTCGGCCGGGACGCCGGACTCGCCGGCCCCGCGCACGTCGTAGCGCACCACGTGGTGGTCGGCGGCCAGGTCCGCGGCCACGTCGTCCCAGACCACGTGGGTGTCGGGGTAGCCGTGCACCAGGATGACGGTCGGGTGCGACGGGTCGCCCTGCTCGAAGACGGCCAGCGGCAGGCCGTGGGAGTGGACGGTACGGCGGCGGATCATCGGGCGGCCCCCTCGGTGGTGGTCCAGCGGCGGACGTGCGGCAGGTCGTCGTCGAGCCAGTAGGCGTCGTCGTCGGTGACCACCAGCAGTTCCTCGAACTTGATGCCGACCTCGCGGAAGCCGATGTGCGGCTCCACCGCCCAGATCCCCGGCGTCGGCGCGTGCCGGGAGGAGCGGCCGTCGGCCCAGAGCGGCGAGCGGCCGTGCAGCCGCTCGCTGATCAGCTCACGGCCGAGCGTCTGGAGTGTACGCACGCCGAAGCCGAAGAGGTTGACCCCGGCCGGGCCGCGGGCGGTGTTCCTGGTCACCTGGTGGCCGATCACCCGGCCCGGGTAGACCTTGTGCCGGTTGTCGTAGCCGTGCGCGGCGATCTGGGCGTCGACGGCCTGGTAGACCTCGTTCAGCGGCTTGCGGGCCCGCACCTCACGGAGGATCAGCTCCCGGTAGACCTGGAGGTCGGCGGCCAGCTTGTCCCAGATCGGGTTCTCGCCGACCTTGCCGCCGTAACCGATGTCGGCGGTGTAGCCGTCCACCACGGGCGCGCAGTCGAGGACGTACGGCATGCCCTCCTCGAGCTTGCGCTTGCCCGCGAAGAACTGGAGCGGCGTGTGGAAGTGGCGGAAGGCGGTGCGGTCGCCGAACCAGGCGAACGGGACGTGGAAGAAGTCCTGCACCCCCGCCTTCACCAGGCACTGGCGCAGCTTGAGGGTGGCCTGACGCTCCGTCACGCCCGGCTCGATCCAGGCCGCGACCTGCTCGGCGCAGTGGTAGGCGAGCTGCTGGGTCTCCCGGAAGCGGGTGAGGTCCTGCTCGGTGTAGCCGAAAGTCCCGGTGCTCATCGGTCCTCCAGGGTGAGGTGCTCCCCCTCGGGGGCGCGGGAGACGCAGGGCAGGAAGGCGCCGGCGGCGCGGTCCTCGGGGGTGAGGCGACGGTCCCGGTGTTCGGGGGTGCCGGAGGTGACGCGCAGTCGGCAGGTGCCGCAGAAGCCCTGGTGGCAGGAGTAGGCCAGGGCGGGGTTCTGCTCGCGCAGCACGTCGAGTGCCGAGCGGTCGGCGGGGACCTGGAGCTCCGGGCCGTCGCCGAGGCGGACGGTGAAGGGCTTCCCGTCGACGACCGGGGCGGCGCCGAAGCGCTCGAAGTGCAGCGAGGCGGCCGGGGAGGCCTCCAGTGCCCGCTGGACGGCGGCCAGCATGGGGGTCGGGCCGCAGCAGTAGACGGCGGAGCCGGGGCGGGCCCGGGCGAGCAGCTCCTCGGCGGGGGTGGGCGGGCCGGTGAGCACCTCGACCCGGTCGGCGCCCAGGGCACGCAGCTCGGGGAGGAAGGGCATGGAGGCCTCGTCGCGGCCCGCGTAGACCAACTTCCAGTCCAGGCCGAGGCGTTCGGCCTGGTGGACCATCGGGAGGATCGGCGTGACGCCGATGCCGCCGGCCAGCAGCAGCACGGTGGGCTCGGCGCAGAAGGCGAAGCCGTTGCGCGGGCGGCGGGAGGTGAGGCGGACGCCCTGGTGGAGCGCGTCGTGCACCTCGACCGAACCGCCACCGCCCCCGGGGATGCGGCGCACCGCGATCCGGTAGGAGCGGCGGTCGGACGGGTCGCCGCAGAGCGAGTAGTGCCGCACCAGGCCGGAGGGGAGGGTGAGTTCGAGCCGGGCGCCGGGCTGCCAGCCGGGCAGCGGGGAGCCGCCCGGGTCGGCGAGGCGCAGCTCGGCCACGCCGTCGGCGATCAACCGGTGCGAGACGACCACCAGTTGGAGCGGCGGCACCGGCCGGGCGGCGGGGCGGCGCGGGTTGCGGCGCAGCCCGGGGCCGCCGAACCGCGGGTTGAGCCAGTCGGCGAAGGCCGTCAGCCGGCTCATGTACCGGTCCGCCCGGGGACGGCCGTAGAGGTCGGGCGGCAGGTCCAGGTCCATCCGGACGGGATCCTCTCGGTGCAGGAACGGCGGGGCGTGGGGTGGGGGTGGGGCGAGCGGAGCGGACGGGCGGAGCGGGCTGGCGAGCGGGCGAAGCAGGCAGGGCGGTGCTGGCCGGCCGGCGGGTACCGCACCTGCGGCTCCGCCGGCCGTGGCGGGCCGGTTCCGGTGCCCCGGTGACCGGCGTCGGCCGTGCCGCGTCCGCAGCGGCCGCCTGCGGCACGGCGCCGGCCGTGGCCACGGGCTGCCGGGGCGGATGCGGCGGCCGGGGCTCCTTCCCGTGTCCGCTCGGTCTGACCGCCCGTCAGGGCGCCCCCGGCCGGCGGCCCGGCGCGGGTGAAACCCGACCGGCCCCGGCCGCGCCCGGTCGGGCCGCCCGTCAGTGGGTGGCGGCGGCGCGGGCGGCCGGGGAGGCGGCCAGGTAGGCGAGGGCCTGGGAGGAGGAGCCCTCCTGAGTAGGGTGGTACTTCGGGCGGAAGTAGCGCAGCGCCGAGCGGAACGCCTTCGCGGGCTCGGGGAGCAGGCCGCGCCGGGCGATCTGCTGCGCCTCCCGCCAGGTGGGCCGGACGGAGCCGCGCAGCGAGGGGTCGGCGGCCAGCAGGAAGCGGACGCCCCGCACCCACAGGTGGACCAGGGTGGGCCCGGCGATGGCCATGCCGCGCAGGCGGCGCAGGTAGCCCGGGTCCAGGTGGACCATCAGGTCGTAGGCCACGCTGCGGTGCTCCACCTCCTCCGCGCCGTGCCAGCGCAGCAGGTCGAGCATGGTGGGGTCGGCCTTGGCCCGGTCCAGGCCCGGGGAGTTGAGCACCCAGTTGCCGAGGAAGGCGGTGAAGTGCTCGATCGCCGCGACGAAGGCGACCCGCTCGATCAGGTACTCGCGCTGCTGGAGCGGGGACTGGCCGTCCCGGGGCCCGAGGATCCGGTGGAACAGCCAGGTCACCTGGCGCACGTACGGGCGCGGGTCGAGGCCCTGGCCGAGCAGGTGGTCCAGCACCTCCTGGTGGGCCTCGGCGTGGATGGCCTCCTGGCCGATGAAGCCGAGCACCTCCTCGCGCAGCTGGTCGTCGGTGATAAGCGGCAGGGCGTCCTTGAAGACCTCGACGAACCAGCGCTCGCCCTCGGGGAGCAGCAGGTGCAGCACGTTCACGGTGTGGGTGGCCATCGGCTCGTCGGGGATCCAGTGCAGCGGCAGCGCGGCCCAGTCGAAGTGGACGTCGCGGGGCTCCAGCACCAGGGAGTCGTGGACGGCGGGGGGCACAGCGGGACGGGACACGGGGGCCTCCTGACCGGCGGGTGGACGAGGGGTGACGACGGCTCGACCCCAGGCAAACTACTCGCGGGTATGGCGACCCACAAGGGTTTCGACCATTCTTATCGACAACGTGTCTAATAGCTTTCGGGTGACGCCCCGACCTGCGCCGCCGCACCGGCGATTCCGCCCCGGACGATCACCTATCAACGGTTAACCTGACGAATCGTGAGCAGCCTTCGCCGCCCGCCCCGTTCGCTCCTCGCCCTGGCCCTGTGCGTCTCGGTGGCCACCGGCGCCACCGAGGCCCACGCCTCCCACCCCGCCGTCACGCCGGTCGCGGTGACCGACCAGCTGTCCGGCTCCGTCCTGGTCATGGCCGGGCCGCTGCCGCAGCTCGGCGAGCGCCGGCCGCCGGTGATCTGGTCCTGGAACGCCGAACGGGCACCGGAGCTGGCCGGGATGAGACGCTCCGTGGGCGCCAACCCCACCGAGGCCAAGTCCCGCCGGTGGCACGGCCACCGCTACCTGCTCGCCACCGCCTCGGGCGGCCTGGCCGCCGTGGTCGAGCAGCGGTCCCGGCAGGTGCGCTGGGCGGTCGACACCGGATCGGGCAACCCCCACAGCATCGAGCTGCTGCCGGACGGCAACGTCGCGGTGGCGAGCAGCGCCTCGGGCCAGCTCCGCCTCTACACCGCCTCGCAGGGTCCGCACAGCGACCACTACACCTGGCACCCGCTGCCCGGGGCGCACGGGGTGCACTGGGACGGCGCGCGTGGACTGCTCTGGGCCCTCGGCAGCACCGAGTTGACGGCCCTGCGCCCCGGCGGCACCCCCGCCGCGCCGACCCTCACCACCGTCCGGACCGTCCCGCTGCCCGGCCCGGGCGGCCACGACCTCGCCCCGGTGGCCGGAGCCCCGGGACGGTTCTGGATCACGGCCCGGGACCGGGTCTGGCAGTACGACCCGGCCGACGACTCCTTCACGCCCTTCCCCCGCGCGGAGAGCGGGGAGCCGGTCAAGAGCGTGGACGACGACCCCGTCACCGGCCAGGTGATGACCGTCTCCCCCGACCCCGACACCGCCTGCCCCTGGTGCAGCTCGACCCTGGCGCTCCACCGGCCGGACAGCCGCCGCGAGCTGGCCGGACTGCGCTTCTACAAGGCCCGCTGGTGGTACCCGCAGGACCGCTGAGCACCCGTCAGGCCGCCGGCCCGACCGCCCCGGGCCGCTCGGCGAACACCCAGCGGTTGGCCGCCAGCGCGTCGTCCGGCTCGGGCAGCGGGCCGCGGCCGCGCAGCGCGGTGAACTCGTACGGGCTGCGCACCGTCACCGTCCAGCCCCGGGCGGCGAGTTCGGCGGCCGAGTCCGGGCGGCTGCCGGTGGCGAACAGCGCCACCAGGTCGATGCCGAGCCGCTCGCGGGCGGCGGCGTACACCGGGGAGGAGCGGATCGCCGGGGACTCCGCGTCCACCTCCTTCACCTCGTAGGCCAGGGTGCTGCCCGGGGCGCTCAGCCCGTCCAGGCGGGCGACCAGACGGCGCTCGGCCTCGGCGGGAAGGTAGAGCAGCAGCCCCTCGGCCAGCCAGGCGGTCGGCAGCGCCGGGTCGAAGCCCGTGGCGGCGAGCGCCGCGGCCCAGTCCCCGCGCAGGTCGGCCGCGACCGTCCGGCGCTCCGCCGCGGGCCGCGCGCCGGTGCCGTCCAGCACCTGCTGCTTGAACGCCAGCACCGGCTCGGTGTCCAGCTCGTGGACCACGCAGCCGGCCGGCCAGTCCAGCCGGTAGGCCCTGGTGTCCAGGCCCGCGCCGAGCAGCACCACCTGCCGGACGCCGAGCTCCCGGGCGGACCGGAGCAGGTGGTCGTCCAACGCCCGGGTGCGCAGGCCGAAGTAGCGGCCGAGCCGGCCCCAGAGCGGATCGGCGTCTCCGCCGGGGACCTGGCCGGGACGGACCGGCCAGTCGGCCGGGTCGGCCCGGTCCGCCGCCGCCGCCGCGCGGACGAAGTGCTCGGCCAGCGGGTCGCGGGCCAGGGCGTCCGGGCGGTGGGTCTCGACGGCCCGGGCCGCCGCCACCAGCAGGGCGGTGCGGCCCACCCCGACGGCCACCCCGCCCTGACCCCGGGTCAGCAGTTCGGTCATGCCCGTACCCCCTGCGGCTCCGGCGCCGCCCAGGCCGCCGGATCCGTCCCGGACAGGGTCCGGGCGCCGTACAGCGTGGCCGCGAAGCGCAGCACCTGTTCGTACGGGAGGTGGAGCGAGGTGGTGCAGTCCGTCAGCACGGTGATGTGGTGGCCCTTCTGGAAGGCGGTGCGGGCCGTGGAGTCCACGCAGACGTCGGCGAACAGCCCGGCCAGCACCAGGTGGCCGATCCCCCGCGCCCGCAGGTGCCGCTCGAAGCCCTCGGCCAGGAAGGCGTCGAAGCAGGCCCGTTTGGTGAAGACCCGCTCCTCCGGACCGGGCGAGACCCGGTGGAACTCGGCGCCCCAACTCCCCTCCGCGCACTTCGGCGGCCGCCCCCGGCGCAGGTCGCGGGCCCGCCAGGCGGGGCCCTGGTGGGCGGGGTCGCCGAGGAAGCGGACGAACACCACCTCCAGACCCCGCCGCCGGGCCTCGGCCACCGCCCGCTCGCAGCCCTCCGCCACCCGCTCCAGGACCGCCGGGTCCCCGGCGAACCGGGCGGTGGCGACCGGGCCCACGCAGAAGTCGTTCTGCAGGTCCACCACCACCAGCGCGGTCGCCGACCCGGTGACGGTGGCCGGGCCCACGGGGGCGACGGCCTGAGTGTCCGTCATGCGTTCCGCGCCAGGGCCGGGGTACGGGCCAGCCGCGCGAGCAGCGCGTACGCGACCTCGGTGGTGGAGTGCCGCCCGCCCAGGTCGGCGGTGGCCACCCCGTCCCGCTCCAGCTCGGCCAGGGCGGTCTCGACCCGCTCCACCGCCCCCGCGACACCCACGTGCCGCTCGGCGACCAGGGCGGCGGCCCGGACGGTGGCCACCGGGTTGACCAGGTCACGGCCCGCCAGGTCGTCGGCGGAGCCGTGCACCGTCTGGTACTCGACCAGGCCGGCCACGCCCCGGTCCAGGCAGACGTTCTCGGTGCAACGATTCTCCTGGCGCCCGGAGCCGAAGCGGTCCAGCAGCACGACGTGCATGATGTCGGCCCACTCGTTGCCCGCGATCAGCAGGGTGCGCTCCGGGAGGCCGTGGGCGATCAGGTTCCGGTTGACGGTGTCGGGCTGGTAGACCTCGATCGGCACGCCCAGCCGCTCGGCGGCGGCGGCCACCCAGCGGTCGAAGGCCCCGTCCAGCAGGTGGAACTTGTAGGCCATCACGATCCGGTCGATCCGCCCGTCCGGCCACTCCCGGCGGGCCCGCCCCAGCGCGTGCTCGATCACCGCCTCGGTGAGCTCCTGACTGAAGGTCAGGGTGCGGGTGAGCCGGCCCGGGGCGTGCTCGTTCTCCCCGGTGTAGAAGCCCTGGGCCTGGTCGCGGACCAGCAGCAGTGACGTTCCTTCTTCCCGCAGCAGGTCGACCTTGACGGCCCGCAGCCGCCGGCGCACCAGGTAGAGCGACTGGGCGTTGATCGCGGTGCGGAAGACCGCGGTGGCGCCCCGGGCCGCCAGGCTCCGGCAGAACTCCTCGTAGTGCTCGGCGTCCCGCGCGGTCAGCCCCTGGATCTCGGCCGGGTCGCCCTCGCCGCGCAGCGAGACGTACGAGTGGTAGAGGCGGTCGGAGCGGACCAGCTCCACCCCGCCCGGGTGCCCCTCGGTGAGCGCGGCCAGCACCCGCTCGAAGACGGTGGCGAGCTCGGGACCGGTGCCCCGGCCGACCGCGAGCCCGATCACGGGCGCGGGCCCGGTCACGGAGTCGGTCGCGGCCGGGGCACCCGCCTGGCGGACGATCGCGTTCACCGGGCCGCCGCGCCGGAGAGGAGGCGGTCGCCCGCGATGCCGGCCTTCTCGGGCCGGTAGTAGTCGCGGATCGCCTCGGCCCAGACCGGCACCTCCACCCGGTCGCCGTCCACCGGGCCGAGGGCGTCGAACAGCGCCTCGATGTTGGGGAGTTCGAAGCCGATCGCGGTCATCACGGCCAGGAAGTCCGGCCGGGTGACCAGCTGGTCGCCGTCCGGGTCGGCCAGGCCGGCCAGCGCCTCGGCGAACTCGTCCACCACGGCGTCGAAGCGCTCGGGGTCGAGCACCACGGCCCGGAACTCCTCGGGGCTGATCCGGCCGTCGCCGTCCACGTCCAACTCGCGGACCAGGGTGTCCCAGTAGCGGTCCAGCGCGGCGGCCAGCCGGTCCTTCGCGACGGCGTCGGCCTGCGGCAGCGCCTCGGCGACCCGGCGGGTCATCAGGTCGAAGTCGTCCGGCTCCAGGACGCCGTTGCCGTCGACGTCGAAGAGCGAGAACACGAGTCCGACGCGGTCGGTGGCCTCGGAAGTGGGCATGGCGGAGCACCTCTCGGAGCGAAGGGGGAGTCGCGGCCGGTGATCTTGGCCTGGCCGCCGACCCAGTATCCAGCTCCGCCGGGCGCCGGATGATCCCGAACGGCCTACGGCCCGCCATTGCACCCGAACGAGGGAATCCGCCGCCGAGCGGGGGACGCGGAGGCGGTCAGACCGCCATCGCCAGCATCAGCGGCGCCGCCCGGTCGGCGAGCAACTCGGCTGCGGCACGCAGCCGGTGGGCCTGCTCGACCGGCAGCGAGGTGGCCAGGCAGCCGACCGTGGTGCCGGCCGAGACCGGGACGGCGGCGCAGACCGTGCCGAGCGAGTACTCCTGGATATCCAGCACCGGGACGGTGGCGGGCTGGCGCTCCAGACGGTGCATCAGCTGCTGCTGGTCGGTGATGGTGCGGGCGGTCAGCCGGGCGGCGGGGTGGCGGGAGAGGTGGTCCCGCCGTCCGTCGTGGTCGAGCTGGCCGAGCAGGCACTTGCCGATCGCACTGGCGTGCGCGGTGGCCCGGAAGTCCACCCACTCCAGCACGGCGGGGGCGTGGTCGCCGGCGGCCACCGCCTCCACCGAGAGCTCGCCGTCGTGGTAGCGGCTGAAGTAGACGGCGGCGCCCAGCTCGTCGCGCAGTTCGCCCAGCCGCTGCTCCAGCCGGGCCCGCACCAGCTGCTCGCGGTTGTGCTGCCCGAGCACCGCGACCGCGCCGCCGAGCGTCCAGACCCCGTCCACCCGGGCCAGGTAGCCCTCGAGTTCGAGCGCCTCGGCCAGCTCCCGGACGGCGGGCAGCGGTATGCCCAGCTCGCGCGCCAGGGCCGCCTCGGGCACGCCACCGGGATGGCGGTCCACCGCCTCCAGCACCCGCAGCGCCCGCCGCAGCACTCCGAACGGCCCGGCCGAGACCGGCAATCCCCGCACCGGCATGGCGACCCCCTCCGTACGCACCTGCCGCTCCCAGCGTATCCCCAGGGAGCGTTCGAGAACGGACCACCGGCGGGATTGCCCGACAGGTCGTCACCAGGTCCGTCAGCTCGGGCGGATGATCATCTCGTCATCTTGACGAGAAGGATCAGCCGGGATTATCGTCTTCATGACGATAAAGGAGAGGGACATGGCAGACATCACTCGGCGGTTCGGCTACCGGCACCTGCGGGCCGCACCCACCTCGTACGTCCGGCACCTGGAGCGCGGCAAGCTGCGCCGGGAGGGCGCCGGTCTGGCCTACTGGTTCCGCCCACTGGCCGCCAGCATCTCCGAAGTACCGGCGGACGACCGCGAGTTGACCCTGCTCTTCCACGCCCGCACGGCCGACTTCCAGGACCTCACCGTGCAGGCCACCGTCACCTACCGGATCACCGACCCGGCGGTCGCGGCCACCCGGGTGGACTTCGGCATCGACCTGGCCACCGGCCGCTGGCGGGGCGAACCGCTCGACCAGATCGGCGGGTTGCTCACCGAGACCGCCCAGCAGCACGCCCTGGAGCTGATCGCCCGCACCACCCTGGCCGCCGCGCTGGCCGACGGCATCACCCTGCTCCGCCAGCGGATCGGCGAGGGCCTGGGCGGCGACCAGCGCCTCGCCGAGACCGGGCTCGCGGTGATCGCGGTCCGGATCACCGCCCTGCGCCCCGAGGCCGAGCTGGAGCGGGCCCTGCGCACCCCCGCCCGCGAGCAGGTCCAGCAGGAGGCGGACCGGGCCACCTACGAGCGGCGCGCCGTCGCGGTCGAGCGGGAGCGCGCGATCGCCGAGAACGAACTCGCCAACCAGATCGAACTGGCCCGCCGCGAGGAGGAGTTGATCCAGCAGCAGGGCGCCAACGCCCGCCGCCAGGCCGAGCAGGCGGCGGCCGACGACGGCATCCGGGCCGAGGCCGAGGCGGTCCGCCGCACCCGGCTGGCCGCGGCCGAGGCGGAGGCCGCCACCATCCTGGCCACCGCCAAGGCCGAGAGCGACCGCGCGCTCGGCGAGGCCCGGGCGGCCGGCGAGGCGGCCTGGCTGGCGGCCCACCAGCAGGCCGGGCCCGAGGTGCTCAAGGCGCTGGCGCTGATCCGGATGGCCGAGCACCTGCCGAAGATCGACAGCGTCACCCTGACCCCGGACGTGCTGACCGGGCTGCTGACCAAGCTGGGCGGCGGGCAGTCGTCGTGACGCTCACCCCCCGGGTGGTGCTGGTGCACCGCCGCACCGAGTACGAGGAGCTGCTCGCCCGGCACGGCTCGCGCGGGCAGGCCTCCTTCTTCCTCGCCTCGCGCGGCCGTTCACTGGCCGAGGCGGAGCGGCGGCACGACCGGACGGCCGCCGCGCTGGCCGAGGTCTCGGCGGCCGTCCCGCTGGACTGGCGGCGCAGCCGGGTGGAGCGGGCCGACCTGGACCGCTTCCTCTTCACGCCCGAGGACGTGGTGGTCGTGGTCGGCCAGGACGGGCTGGTGGCCAACACCGCCAAGTACCTGACCGGGCAGCCGGTGATCGGGGTGGACGCCGACCCGGGGCGCAACGCGGGCGTGCTGGTCCGTCACCGTCCCGAGCGGGCGGGCCAGTTGCTGCGGGCCGCGGTCGGTGCGGGGGCCGACCGGCGCTTCGAGCAGCGGACCATGGTCGAGGCGGTGGCCGACGACACCCAGCGGCTGCTCGCCCTCAACGAGGTCTACCTGGGCCAGCGCGGCCACCAGACCGCACGCTACCGCCTGGCCGCCCCGGAGGCCCCGGAGGAGGCGCAGGCCTCCTCCGGCGTGCTGGTCGGCACTGGCACCGGGGCCACCGGCTGGTGCCGCTCCGTCTGGCAGGCCAGCCGAAGCACCCTCCCGCTGCCGGGCCCGGCCGCCGCGGGCCTGGCCTGGTTCGTCCGGGAGGCCTGGCCCTCCCCCACCACCGGCACCTCCCAGGTCCAGGGCCTGCTGACGGAGGGCCAGACTCTCACCCTGACCGTCGAGTCCGACGAACTGGTCGCCTTCGGCGACGGCGTCGAGGCCGACACCCTCAGCCTCGGCTGGGGTCAGACGGTGCGGATCGGCATCGCCGCCCAGCGCCTGCGGCTGCTGTGAGGGCCGCGAGGGCCCCGATGGTCCGTCACCACTGGCTCCACGGGAGGGTCACCACTGGCTCCACGGGAGCGTCCAGCCGCTCAGGCCGTTCTCCGGCTGGACTGTCTCGCCCTTGGAGTTGACGATCGAGACCACGTCGCCGATCCGGGACTCCTCGTAGAACTTGCCCGCGTCGGAGGACTTGCTGCCCGCCTCGGTGTCGAACAGGCCGACGCAGCCGTGGCTGTAGTTGCCGCGGCCGATGTTCTGGTTCCAGGAGTTGCCGTGCACGTAGGTGCCGGTGTCGGTGAGCTTCATGGCGTGCGGGACGGCGGCCAGGTCGTAGGGCTCGCCCCTGACGCCGGGGACGGTGGCCGAGTTCATCCGGGTGACCCGCTCCTTGGAGAAGATCACCATCGTGCCGTTCCAGGACGGGTTCTGGTCGTTCCCCGCCGAGATGGGGACGGAGCGGGAGCCGGCCGCCGTGGTGACGGTCATCCGGTGGGTCTTGGCGTCCACCGTGCTGATCCGGCTCTCGCCGACGGTGAAGCTCTCCTCGGCGTCCTTGTCGCCGTACAGGCCCGGGGTGATCTCCACGCTCTTCAGCCGGTACTTGACGGTGACCTTGGTGCCCGGCTTCCAGTACTCCTGCGGGCGGAAGTCCAGCCGGGTGTCGTCCTCCAGCCAGTGGCCCCGGGCCACGGTGCCGTCGCTGCCCTGGACGGTGACCGCCTTGGCCACCGCGTCCTTGTCCTTGACCTGCTTGCCGAAGTTGACCGAGACGATCATCCCGACGCCGTAGGTCTCCCCCGAGCCGATGTTGTCCCGGACCGACACCTTGCCGGCCGGCACCAGCGTGGTGAAGCCGCTGCTCACCGCCGAGACCAGCCCCTGGCCGTCCTTCGCCTGCGCGCTGACGGTGTAGGCGGTCCCGGCGACCAGGCCGCCCTCCGGCGTCCAACTCCGGCCGTCGGCAGCGGTGGTGCCCGCCACCTTGGTGCCGTTCTTGTCCGTCACCACCACCTCGGACAGCGTGCCGCCGTCCACCTCCACCTTGAGCGCCCCGGCCAGCCGGACGTCCGCCGCCCCGTTCGCCGGGCTCACCCGCAGCACGGCCGCCGAACTCTTCGGCAGCACCTCCGCCGAGGCCGACGCCGAGACCGAGGCCGCCCCGGACGCGGCCGCCTTCGGCTCCCCCGTCGTACCGCCGCAGGCCGTGCCCAGCACCAGCACACCGCCCATCACCGCTGCGGCCCCGGCCGCCCGTCCGTACGTCACGTGCTCCCCCTCGTTCATGGTTCACGCTCTATACGCTCCGACGGGGCCGGAAGGTTGCACCCGGTCCGGCGGTGGTGGGGCGTCAGAACGCGAAGCTCTCGCAGTGGATCCGGCCGCGCGGCACGCCCGCGGTCTCCAGGGCCGAGACGGCGGAGGCGGTCATACCGGGTGAGCCGCAGAGGAAGACGTCCCGCGCGGTGGAGCGGGGAGTCCTGAGGAGTTCCGGCGCAACGCGCCCGGGCCGGGTCCCTCCCCCACTGCCCGAGGGGGAGGGACCCGGCCCGTGAGGGTGGGTCAGGTGGTACGGGTGGGTCAGTTGTCGTTGCCCGCGCGGAGCTTGGTGACGGCGGCCTCCAGGCGGGCGCCGTACTCCTCGTCGGCCGCGTGGAAGTGGGCGAGGTTCTTCTCGACGACGTCGTCGCGGGAGACCTGGGAGAGGAAGCCCGCGATGTTGTCGATCAGGCGGGTCTTCTCGCCGGCCGACATCAGGCGGTAGAGCTCACCGGCCTGGAAGAAGTCGTCGTCCTTGGTGTGCTGCGGCGTCACGTAGGTGCCGGTGTGGCCGGTGACCGCGACGGGGGCGGCCAGCGGGGCGTCGGTCTGGGACGGGCCGTCGTACGAGTTGGGCTCGTAGTTCTTGGCGTCCTTGCCGTTGCGGGCCACGGCGGAGAAGCCGTCCTGGCCGTAGTTCTGCGCGGTGGTGGCCTTGGGGGCGTTGACCGCGAGCAGGGTGTGGTTGACGCCGAGGCGGTAGCGCTGGGCGTCCGCGTAGGCGAACAGGCGGCCCTGGAGCATCTTGTCCGGGGAGGCGCCGATGCCCGGCACGAAGTTGTTCGGCGAGAACGCGGACTGCTCGACCTCGGCGAAGACGTTGTCGGGGTTCCGGTTCAGCACCAGGCGGCCGACCTTGACCAGCGGGTAGTCCGCGTGCGGCCAGACCTTGGTCAGGTCGAAGGGGTTGAAGCGGTAGTCGGCGGCCTCGGCCACCGGCATCAGCTGCACGTACAGGGTCCAGGACGGGAAGACGCCCCGCTCGATGGCCTGGTGCAGGTCGCGCTGGTGCGAGTCGGCGTCGGCGCCGAGCACCTCGGCGGACTGGCCGCCGTCGAGGGAGCGGATGCCCTGGTTGGTCTTGAAGTGGTACTTGACCCAGAAGGACTCGCCCTGCTCGTTGGTCCACTGGTAGGTGTGCGAGCCGTAGCCGTTCATGTGGCGGTACGAGGCCGGGATGCCGCGGTCGCCGAAGAGCCAGGTGATCTGGTGGGTGGAGGCCGGCGAGTGGGCCCAGAAGTCCCAGACGTTGTCGGCTTCCTGGATGCCGGTGTACGGGTCGCGCTTCTGCGAGTGGATGAAGTCGGGGAACTTGATCGGGTCCTTGATGAAGAACACCGGGGTGTTGTTGCCGACCAGGTCGTAGTTGCCCTCGCGGGTGTAGAACTTCAGCGCGAAGCCGCGGGGGTCGCGGACGGCGTCCGAGGAGCCGAGGGCGCCGGCGACGGTGGAGAAGCGGAGGAAGACCTCGGTCCGCTGGCCCACGGCCGAGAGGAAGTCGGCCTTGGTGTACTGCGAGACCTCGTCGGTGACCTCGAAGTAGCCGTAGGCGCCGGAGCCGCGGGCGTGCACGACGCGCTCCGGGATGCGCTCGCGGTTGAAGCGGGCCAGCTTCTCCAGCAGCTGCTGGTCCTGGATCAGCAGCGGGCCGTACTCGCCGGCGGAGGCGGAGTTCTGGTTGTCGGCGACCGGGGCGCCGGACTCGGTGGTGAGGATCTTCGACATGAGGGTCCTTCAAGTAGCAGCGGTGCGAGGTGTTTTAGGGGCGGCAACGGAGGGTCGGCGCGGAACTGCGGCAGAGCGGTGGGCTGGCAGCGCAGTTCCTCGCGCCCCTGGCCTAGACGCCGAGCAGGCGCCAGATGGCCGAGCGGCGGCGGGAGGACTGCTCGCCGTCGGGGCCGTCGGTCGGCTGCAGGGCAGCGACGGCGGCGGTGGTCGCGGCGGCGTCCGCGAGCGGGCGGGCGGCGGTCAGCTCGGTGGCCTCCGCCGGGGTGAGGCCGGCCTCGGCGAGGGCCTGCTCGGCCTCGGCGGCGGGGACGGCGTTGAACCAGCGGAGCGCGAGGGCGGCGCGGCCGGCCTCGGTGAGCTTGCCGGTGAGGCGCAGGCGGGCCAGTCCGCCGTCCGGGTAGACGTTGATCCGCACGTGGGTGGCGTTGCGTCCGGCGGCGAGCCGGAAGCGGTGCCGGGTGTCGGGCTGGAGGCGGGTGCGGGGCAGCAGCTCGAACCAGCCGTCCGCGTCGGTGGACGGGTCGCCGCCGGTGGAGGCGTCGTAGCCGACCAGGTCGGCCCAGCCAGGGGCGTTGGCGACGAAGTAGGAGGTGTCCACCTCCGCCGCCAGGACCTCGCCGCCCCCGGCCAGGGCGATCTGTACCCAGTCGTTGGCCTTGTCGCGCCGACGCCGGGTCTCCCAACCGTCGCCCATGACGGAGGCGCGACCGGGAGCGTTCAGGTTGTGCGGGGACGAGAAGTAGCGGTCCGAGGCGGCCTCGGCCACGCCGCCGAACTCCTGGGCGGCCAGGTCGAAGCTGAGACCGTCCAGCTCGCGCGGGTCGGGCAGCACCTCGCCGTGCACCCGCAGGCGGGCCACGCCGCCGTCGGGCCAGATGTTCAGCCGGACGTGGGTGTAGCGGGTCGGGTCGGTGACCTCGAACTCGTGGGCGGTGTTGCCCTGGAGGGCGGTGCGCGGCACCAGGTCGGTCCACTCGGCGGCGGCCAGCTCCTCGGGCGAGGGGTGGCCGGGGACGGAGGCGCCCTGGACGGAGCCGGTCTCCGGGTAGTTGCCGGTGAAGAAGGCGGTGTCCACGATCACGCCGTGGATCCGGCCGGGGACGCCGAGCCGGACGACCGCCCAGTCGTGGTCCTCGTCGGTGGGGTGCGGCTGCTCGGCCGAGACGCCGCGGCGGCGCTTGGACTCCCAGCCGTCCATGATCTGGCCCTTGTGGCCGAAGGTGTGCGGGCGGAACTCGGCGGGCTTGGCGACCAGCAGGTTCTCCGCGTCCGCGAAGGTGTCCTCGTTGGTGTCGACCACGCCGGCGCCCAGCAGGCGCGAGGCCAGGTTGACCAGCTCGGTGAACGGAGCGCTCGGGGTCTGACCGGTGCTCAACTGAGGTCTCCTTCTTCGTTGTTGCGGATCTGACGGCCGAACGGCGCGGCCTCGACGTCGATCACCCGGCCGCGGAGCCAGGTGGTGCGGACGGAGCCGCTCAGGGTCTTGCCCGCGTACGGCGTCACGGGGTTGCGGTGGTGGAGGTCCTCGGCGACCACGGCGAACTCGGCGTCGGGGTCGAAGGCCACCAGGTCGGCGTCGTTCCCGACGGCGATGGCGCCCTTGGTGCCGGTGAGGCCGGCCAGCTCGGCAGGGCCGCTGCTCATCCAGCGGACCAGGTCCGTCAGGGTGTGGCCGCGGCGGCGGGCCTCGGTCCAGACGGCCGGCAGGCCGAGCTGGAGGGAGGCGATGCCGCCCCAGGCGGCGGCGAAGTCGCCGCTGCCGCCGTAGCGCTGAAGGAGCTTCAGGTCCGGGGTGGAGGGCGAGTGGTCGGAGACCACGGCGATGAACTCGCCGGCCGCCAGCGCCGCCCAGAGCTGGTCCCGGTTGGACTCGTCGCGGATCGGCGGGCAGCACTTGAAGGCGGTGTCGCCGTCCGGCACCTCCTCGGCCGCGAGGGTGAGGTAGTGCGGGCAGGTCTCGGCGGTCACCCGGACGCCGTCCTCGCGGGCCTGGCGCAGCAGCGGCAGCACGGCGGCGGAGGAGACGTGCAGGATGTGGACGCGGGCGCCGGTGCGGCGGGCCGTGTCGAGCAGCCGGGCCACGGCGGCGGCCTCGGCGTCGTCGGGCCGGGAGGCCAGGAAGTCGCGGTAGTGCACGCCCGGGTGCTGCGGGGCGGCGTCCAGGACGGCCGGGTCCTCGGCGTGGATGATGGCCAGCGCGCCGATCCGGGCCTGCTCGGCCAGCGCGGCCTCCAGGTCCTCCTGCTCGACGTGCGGGAACTCGTCCACCCCGGAGGGGGCGAGGAAGCTCTTGAAGCCGAACACGCCCTCGCGGTGCAGCGGTTCGAGGTCGGCCACGTTGCCGGGGATCGCCCCGCCCCAGAAGCCGAGGTCGACCCAGGCCTGGCCCTCGGCGATCTTCCGCTTGGCCTCCAGGCCCTCGACCGTGGTGGTCGGCGGGATGGAGTTGAGCGGCATGTCGATGATGGTGGTGACGCCGCCGGTGGCGGCCGCCTTGGTGGCGGTGGCGAAGCCCTCCCACTCGGTGCGGCCGGGCTCGTTGACGTGCACGTGGGTGTCGACCAGGCCGGGCAGCAGCGCGGTGTCGCCGAGGTCGGTGAGGTGGGCGTCGCCGACGAGCAGGGAGCCGTGCTCGGCGATCTGCTCGATCCGGCCGTCCCGGACCAGCACGTCAGCGGGGCGCTCGCCGTCCGGCAGGACCACGCGGCGGGAGCGGATCACCGCCGTGCTGGCGGGCGTCTCGCTGATGGGCATGGGGACCTCCGGGAATAGCGAAGGCGGACAAGGCAATTGGGGCCCGTTCACCGGGTCGCCAGCTGCGATTGCTCGGAGCCTAGGCCCGCCTTCAACAAAACGTCAATGTAGGAAAGTACGATCGGTCAGGCCTGCAGGAGTTCGGCCGCCAGCCGCTCCCCCGCGACCTCGGCCAGCTCCCCCGCCTTGGTCATGGAGTCCCCCGGCTGCTCGGCCAGGTCGGTCAGCGCGTACGCCGCGACGAAGCCGGCCGACCGCCACTGGGGCTCCGAGAGCTCCAGCCGTCCGGCCACGGCGGCCACCCGAACCCCCGCCCGAGTGGCCGCCGCGGCGACACCGGCGGGGGCCTTGCCGTGCAGCGTCTGCGCGTCCAGGCATCCCTCACCGGTCACGACGAGTCGTGCCCCACGCACGGCCTCGTCGAAGCCCAGCAGTTCGAGCAGCAGCTCGATGCCGGGTCGCATGGTGGCGCCGAGCAGGGCCAGGGCGGCGAAGCCGACCCCTCCTGCCGCCCCGGCGCCGGGGGCGTCACGGAAGTCCTTGCCACTGACCCCGCGGACCACGTCCGCCCAGCGGGTCAGGCCCTCCTCCAGGATCACCAGGTCGTCGCCGTCGGCACCCTTCTGCGGTCCGTAGACGGCGGTCGCGCCGCGCGGGCCGAGCAGCGGGTTGTCCACGTCGCAGGCGACCACGACCTGGACGCCCTTCAGGGTGTCGGCCAGCGCGCCCGGGTCGATCCGGTCCAGCTTGCGCAGCGCGGCGCCGCCGGGGGCGAGCTCCAGGCCGTCGGCGTCGTAGAGGCCGACCCCGAGGGCCTGGACCATGCCGGCCCCGCCGTCGGTGCAGGCGCTGCCGCCGAGGCCCAGCACGATCCGCTTGGCGCCCAGGCTGACGGCCCGTCCGATCAGGGTGCCGACCCCGTAGGAGCCGGCCGCGAGCGGCGCGGTGCGGCCGCCGGGGAGCCGGGCCAGGCCGCTGGCCTGGGCGAGCTCGACCACGGCGGTGTCCCCGCGCAGGGCGATCGCGGCGTCCACCGGCAGGCCGGTCGGACCGGCCACCTTGACGGCGACCTTCTTGAAGCCGGCGGCCAGCGCGGCGGCCAGGGTGCCCTCGCCGCCGTCGGCGACCGGGAGCTCGCGGATGTCCGCACCGGGGGCCACCCGGCGGATGCCGGCCGCGATCCTGGCGGCGACCTCGGCGCCCTCCAGGGTGCCCTTGAACTTGTCAGGGGCTACCACGATGTGACCCATGGGGACTCTCCGTTGCTCGCGCTCGATACGTCGTCAGGCCGATCATCTGCCCGGAATGACCGGGGTGCGACCCCCTCCCCGCCGTTCCCCCCGCTCCGCTTCCGACGTACGGGGGGCTCCCCTCGGCGGGGAGGGGGCCGGGCGGCGCTGGTGCTCGGAACGACCGAAGGACCGAGCGCACCGCCGGCTTGGCACGGTCGGCGGACGGGTGGATGAGCACCGGACCCGTCGGCCGACCGAACTGTGGCCCCCTGGCGACGCGGGCACGACCGGACAGGTACACGCCGCCAGGGGGAGCTATGGGGTTACTTGACCTCGCGGCCCGAGAGGCGCTCGACGCCGCGGAGCAGGGCCGAGTGGTCCAGCGAGCCGTCGCCGTTGGCGCGGGCCGAGGCGACCAGCTGGGCCACCACGGCGCCGACCGGCAGGGCCGCACCGACGGCACGGGCGGCGTCGGTGACGATGCCCATGTCCTTGTGGTGCAGGTCGATCCGGAAGCCCGGGGCGAACTGACGGTCGATCATGTTGCCCTTCTTGCGGTTCAGCACGGTGGAACCGGCCAGACCGCCGCCGAGCACGTCGAGCGCGGCCGGCAGGTCCACGCCCGCGTTCTCCAGGAAGACCACGGCCTCGGCCAGGACCTGGATGTTGACCGCCACGATCAGCTGGTTGGCCGCCTTCACGGTCTGGCCGGCACCGGCCGGGCCGACGTGGATGACGGTGGTGCCGAGCGCGTCGAACAGCGGCTTGGCCTCGGCGAAGTCCGCCGCCTCGCCGCCGACCATGATGGAGAGCACGGCCTCGACCGCGCCGGCCTCGCCACCGGAGACCGGGGCGTCCAGGGTGCGGACGCCCTTCGCCTTGGCGGCGGCCTCGACCTTGATCGAGGTCTGCGGGGTGATGCTGGACATGTCGATGACCAGGGTGCCCGGGGCCACGTTCTCCAGCACGCCGCCCTCACCGAGGATGGCCTGCTCCACGTGCGGGTCGGCCGGGACCATCGTGATGACGACCTCGGCGTCCTTCACGGCGTCGGCGATCGAGGTCGCGCCGTGGCCGCCCGCCGCCACCAGGGCGTCGATCTGGGGCTGGGTCAGGTTGTAACCGGTCACGTGGTGGCCGGCCTTGACCAGGTTGGCGGCCATCGGGCTGCCCATGATGCCGAGGCCGATGAAGGCGATCTTGCGGCTCATCGCGATACGTCCTTTGGTGCGGGGAGGAATGTGAGGGTCAGTTGGAGCGGAGCTCGCGCGGGAGCCACTCGAAGCTGTCGGCGGAGACGCCGGTCGACGGCTTGTACTCCAGGCCGATCCGGCCGGTGTAGCCGGCGGCGGTGAGGCGGGCGAACAGGTCCTCGAAGTCCAGCTCGCCGGTGCCGGGCTCGTTGCGCGCCGGGGTGTCGGCGATCTGCACGTGGCCGATCCGGTCGGCGTACTTCGTGATCACCTCGGCCAGGTCCTCGCCGTTGCGGGCCAGGTGGTAGAGGTCGCAGAGGAACTTCGCGTTCCCGAGGCCGGTGGCGGCGTTCACCTTGTCCACCACCTCGATCGCGGCCTCGGCGGAGAGCAGGGCGTAGTCCGGGGACTCGACCTTGTTCAGGGTCTCGATCAGCAGCACGGCGCCGATCGAGTGCGCGGCCTGGGCGGCCAGCGTGAGGTTCTCCAGCGCGAGCTCGTCCTGCTCGGCGGCGGAGACGCCCTCCACCCGGTTGCCGTAGAGCGCGTTGAGCGCCTTGGTGCCCAGCGACTCGGCGAGCGCGACGGTCACCGGCAGGTTCTCCCGGAAGCGCTCGCGCTCGGCCGGGACGGAGACGGTGCCGCGGGCGCCCTTGGTCAGGTCGTCCAGGAAGTTGAGGCCGGTCAGCTGCACGCCCGCGTCGGTGAACGCCTTGCGCAGCGCGTCCAGCTCCGCCTCGGACGGCGTGTGGTTCTCCCCGAAGGGCCACCAGAGCTCGGCGGCGGTGAAGCCGGCGGCCGCGGCGGCGGCGGGGCGCTCCAGGAGCGGGAGCTCGCTGAACAGGATCGACAGGTTGACCGTGTACGTGTGCTGGGAAGCGGCAGTCACGCCCATCACCTTTCACTCTTCCGATCCGAGACTTCCACGATCCGGAAGACGGATTCTGCTTGATGGAAGCTTGCCCTGCCGTCCGATGGACCGTCAAGACCGCTCGCAACATTTTGTTGAAGCTCTCCGTCGAGTCCTGCCCCTTCCGCCAAAACGCCTGATCGATAGAGTGACCAGGTGCGATTGATGGTGGAGTTCACGACAGAACCGTTCGAGCGGGACACGTTCCCCGAGCACGCCGAGGCGGCCCTGAAGGCGGTGACCGACGCCGGACTCGAGGTGGCGGTCGGCCCCTTCGGGACCGACGCCCGGGGCGAGGCCGAGGACGTCGTCACCGCTGTGACCACGCTGCTGCGCGAGACCCTGGCGGCCGGCGCCACCCGGATCTCCGTCCAGGTCAGCGTGCTGGACCAGGAAGAGGAAGGAGGGGGTAGCGCGTGAGCGAGGCCCTGGATCACCCGCTGGCATCGGCGATAAAGCCGCTGCTGGAGGCCGTCGGCGCAACCGAGGTCGCGCTCGACGAGGCCCGCCCGGACGACGTGGTGCTGGAGTGGGAGGGCCGGGCGGCGATCGCCGTCCGGCTGCCGCACCTGAGCAGTGCACTGGACCGTCTGCTGGCCGAGATGACCCGTCAGTTCGACGGGCGTCCGCTGACCGAGCTGGACCGGTACGAGAAGCAGCGCGTGGTCGCCCTCCTGGAGGAGCGCGGCGCCTTCACCGTCCGACACGGCGTGGAGACCGTCGCCAGCGCCCTCGGCGTCAGCCGGTTCACGGTGTACAACTACCTGAACCGACAGGACGGTTCGAAGGGCTGACCTGACGCTGTCCGCCCCGTCCACTGGCTGCGGCCGGGGCGCCGCGCCCAGTCTTGCCGACACGGCGGACCGGGCACACTTGGCGAATCGCACACCAAAAGGGCCGGTCAGAGCACTTGGCCCAAAACGTAACCACCAACAGTTCAACAAAGTGTTGACGGCTACGGGTGGCGGATCTAGCTTTTCCGGGTGGCACCACTCTTCAGGAGGCCCACCCGTGACCAGCCCCATCGACGCTCTTGACGCTCTGGCGGCGGCCCCTGCCGCCGAGCTGACGGAGACCCTGCTGGAGATCTGCTCCAGCCCCAGCTGGGCCGCCCTCGTGGCGGACACCCGGCCGTGGTCCGACCGGGCCGAGCTGCTCGCCGCCAACGAGGCGGCGATGGCGAAGCTGACGGTCGAGGACCTGAACGACGCGATGGCCGGCCACGCCCGGATCGGCAAGCCCAAGACGGGCGACGCCACCTCCGAGCGGGAGCAGGCCGGCATCCGGGGAGTCGATTCCGCACTCCTCGACGAACTGCACGGGGCGAACGCCGCCTACGAGGCGAAGTTCGGCCACGTGTTCCTGATCTGCGCGACCGGCCGCACGGCCGACACCATGCTCACCGCGCTCCGCGAGCGCTTCCCGAACGACGCCGCCACCGAGGCGGAGATCGTCCGGGGCGAGCTGCGCAAGATCAACGACATCCGGATCAACCGACTGCTGGACGAGTCCTGAACTCCCGCCAGTACGTCAACTCCTGCCATCAGTAAGGTCATTCAACCCATGACTGGCATCTCCACGCACGTGCTCGACACCAGCCTCGGCCGCCCGGCCGAGGGCGTCCCGGTCGAGCTCGCACTGCACACCGAGGGTGGCTGGCAGGTGCTCGGCACCTCCGCCACGGACTCCGACGGCCGGGCCAAGGACCTGCCGGCCGTGGAGGCGGGCTCGGTCGTCCGGCTGCTCTTCGACACCTCCGCCTACTACGCGAAGAAGTCCGAGGAGCCGCCGTTCTTCCCCGAGGTCTCGATCGTCTTCACGGTCGCGCCCGCGCAGCACCACTACCACGTGCCGTTGCTGCTCAACCCGTTCGGATACTCGGTCTACCGCGGAAGCTAGTAGACCGCTGGAACCCTTAGGAGCCGTCATGGCCCACGTGCTCGGTCAGAACCAGTACGGCAAGGCGGAGAACCGCATCGTCCGGGTCTACCGTGACTCCACCCGTCACGAGATCAAGGACCTGAACGTCTCGGTCGCCCTGCGCGGCGAGTTCGACGACGTCCACCTCACCGGCTCGAACGCCAACTGCCTGCCCACCGACACCACCAAGAACACCGTGTACGCCTTCGCCAAGGAGTACGGCATCGAGTCCGCGGAGGCCTTCGGCATCCAGCTGGCCCGCCACTTCGTGGACAACACCGAGCGCGGCGTGGTGCACAGCGCCCGGATCCGGATCGAGGAGTACACCTGGGACCGGATCAAGACCCCGGACAACTCGGCCCGCTTCATCGGCTCCGAGGAGGTCGGCCACTCCTTCGTCCGCAACGGCGGCGAGGTGCGCACCAGTGAGATCGTCTACGACGGCACCACCGTGTCGGTGATCTCCGGCCTCAAGGACCTCACCGTCCTGAACTCCACCAACTCGGAGTTCTGGGGCTACATCAAGGACAAGTACACCACCCTCCAGGAGGCGTACGACCGGATCCTCGCCACCCAGGTGACGGCCCGGTGGAAGTACTCCTTCGACGGCACCGAGGGCTCGGCCGAGCCGAACTGGAACCGCTCGTACCAGCACGTCAAGCGCCACCTGCTGGAGGCGTTCGCCGAGACCTACTCCTACTCGCTGCAGCAGACCCTGCACGGGATGGGCACCCGGGTGCTGAACAACCGGGCCGAGGTGGACGAGGTCCGCCTGGAGCTCCCGAACAAGCACCACTTCCTGGTGGACCTCTCGCCCTTCGGCCTGAAGAACGAGAACGAGGTCTACTACGCCGCCGACCGGATGTACGGCCTGATCGAGGGCACCGTGCACCGCGAGGGCGTCACCCCGGTCATCCCGGTCGCCTGATCGCCGAGCTGAGGCACCGTCATGACCGTCGTCCAGCACCGCTGCACCCCCCGGCCGCACCCGGCCGGACGGTGCCGGACGGCCCGCTCCGCCCGCTCCACCTGTTTCTCCACCCCCACCTACCGGAGATCGTGCTCGCCTCGCGGCGGCCGGCCCGGGGAGCCGGAGGAACACCCCGAGGGACCCTTGCACCGCCGTCCCGCCCTCGGGCATTCTCCAGCGCCACGGGCACGCCGGGAGTCACGAGCACAAGAGGGGCTCGACATGGCACTCCCCAACACCCGAACCACTGACGGCGGTTCCACCCCGGAAGGACCCGAGCGGCCGGACGGAGCGTCACCGAACCTCCCCGACGACCCGGCCGGCCGCCCGGTCCACCCCGTGGACGAGCTACTGCCCACGGTGAAGCTCTTCACCACCGGACTCCAGCACGTCGCCGCGATGTACGCGGGTGTGGTCGCACCCCCGCTGATCGTCGGCGCCGGTGTGGGCCTGTCCCCCACCGAGCTCGCCCTGCTCATCTCGGCCAGCCTGTTCACCGCGGGCCTGGCCACCCTCCTCCAGACGCTGGGCGTCTGGAAGATCGGCGCACGGCTGCCGTTCGTGAACGGCGTCTCGTTCGCCGGCGTCGCACCGATGCTGGCCATCGCCAAGGAGCACGGCCCTCAGGACGCGCTCCCGGTGATCTTCGGCGCGGTGATCGTCGCGGGGATCCTGTGCTTCCTCGCGGCACCGTGGTTCTGCAAGCTCATCAGGTTCTTCCCACCGGTCGTCCAGGGCACCGTGATCACCCTCATCGGGGTGTCCCTGCTGCCGGTGGCGGTCAACTGGGCCCGCGGCGGCACCCCCGGTGCCCCCGGCTACGGCTCCGTGAAGGCCATCGGTCTCGCCGCGCTCACCCTCACCGCGGTGGTGCTCTGCAACAAGCTGCTCCGCGGCTTCTGGCAGCAGCTCTCGCTGCTGATCGGACTCGCGATCGGCACCGCGCTGGCCTTCCCCCTCGGGCTGGCCGACTTCGGGGCGGTCTCGGAGGCGAAGGTCTTCGCCCTGCCCTCCCCCTTCCACTTCGGCGCCCCGGTCTTCGAGGTCACCGCGATCGTCTCGATCTGCATCGTGATGATCGTCTCGATGACCGAGTCCACCGCCGACATGCTGGCCCTGGGCCGGATCGTCGAGCGCGAGGCGGACGAGCCCACCCTGGCCGCCGGCCTGCGGGCCGACGGGCTGGCCACCGCGATCAGCCCGGTCTTCAACGGCTTCGCGGCCAGCGCCTTCGCCCAGAACATCGGGCTGGTGGCACTGACCAACATCCGCAGCCGCTTCGTGGTCGCGGCCGGCGGCGGGATCCTGATCCTGCTCGGCCTCTTCCCGGTGCTCGGCTCGGTGGTCTCGCTGGTGCCCTCGCCGGTGCTCGGCGGCGCCGGGATCGTGCTCTTCGGCACGGTCGCGGCCAGCGGCATCCGGACCCTGGCCGAGGCGGGGATGCAGTCCAGCGCCAACACCATCCTGGTCTCGGTCTCGCTCGGGGTCGGCATCATCCCGATCGCCGCCCCGACCTTCTACGACGCCTTCCCGGAGGCCGTCCGCACGCTGATGCACTCCGGCATATCCGCCGGCTGCGTCCTGGCCGTCCTGCTCAACCTTCTCTTCCACCACGTCGGTGCGAACCGCCCTGCCCCGCAAGGAAGTCCGCACGGCGCGGCGTCAACGGCGACGCCGTCCTGAACGGTGCGGGGCGCACAGCGCTCACTGCGCGCCCCGCACCCTCCCCCCATAGGAGACACACCATGGCAGTCCAGCCCCCGCCCGCCGACCAGCGGATCGTGATCGAGAACGTCGCGATCGCGACGGTCGACGCCAACGACACCGAGTACGCCCGCGGCCACGTCGTGGTGCTCGGCAACAAGATCGAGTCGGTCGGTGCGGGCCCCGCCCCCGCGTGGCTGGACAACGTGGTGCGCCGGATCAACGGGGAGGGCCACCTGGTCACCCCGGGTCTGGTCAACACCCACCACCACTTCTACCAGTGGATCACCCGCGGCCTGGCCCAGGACAACATCCTCTTCGACTGGCTGGTCGCGCTCTACCCGACCTGGGCCCGGATCGACGACAAGCTGGTGCACGCGGCCGCCCAGGGCTCGACCGCCGCCCTGCTCAAGTCCGGCTGCACCACCGCCTCGGACCACCACTACGTCTTCCCGCAGGGCGGCGGCGACATCCTCGGCGCCTCGATCGAGGCCGTCCAGGAGCTCGGCATGCGCTTCACCGCGCTGCGCGGCTCGATGGACCGCTCGCAGAAGGACGGCGGCCTGCCGCCGGACCACGCGGTGGAGAAGACCGAGGACATCCTGATCGCCTCCGAGGCGGCCGTGGACAAGTGGCACGACTCCTCCTTCGGCTCGATGCTGCACGTGGCCATCGCGCCCTGTTCGCCCTTCTCGGTCTCCACCGAACTCCTCAAGCAGTCGGCCGAGTTGGCCCGCCGCAAGGGCGTGCGGCTGCACACCCACGGCTCGGAGACGGCCGAGGAGGAGGAGTTCTGCAAGCAGCTCTTCGGCATGGGCCCCACCGACTACTTCGAGTCCACCGGCTGGCTCGGCGAGGACGTCTGGATGGCGCACTGCGTCCACATGAACGACTCCGACATCGCCAAGTTCGCCGAGACCGGCACCGGTGTCGCGCACTGCCCGTCCTCCAACGCCCGTCTGGCGGCCGGCATCGCCCGCGTCCCGGACATGCTGCAGGCCGGCGTCCCGGTCGGCCTCGGCGTGGACGGCACCGCCTCCAACGAGTCCGGCGAGCTCGGCACCGAGCTGCGCAACGCGCTGCTGATCAACCGTCTGCACGGCAGCCCGAAGGCGCTCACCGCCCGCTCGGCGCTGCGCCTGGGCACCATGGGCGGCGCCCGGGTGCTGGGCCGTCAGAACGAGATCGGCTCCATCGAGGTCGGCAAGCTGGCCGACCTGGCGCTCTGGAAGATCGACGGCGTGATGCACTCCTCGATCGCCGACCCGGTGGCCGCCCTCACCTTCGGCGCCCTGCCCCCGCTGGCCCTGCTGCTGGTCAACGGCAACCCGGTGGTCGAGAAGGGCCTGCTCACCACGGTGAACGAGGACAGGATCGCGCAGAACGCGGCCCGCGCCGCCCGCGAGCTGGCCTCGCGCGGCTGATCCCCCCCTCAACTCCGGGACCGCGTCAGGGACGGCGCGGCACCCGGATCCACCCCTCGGGGTGGAGGCGGCCCCGGACTCACGGCGAGAGTCCGGGGCCGTCCCGTACCCCCACGTTGCCACCGCACGGCGGGCCGTGCCAGGCTGACGGCCGTTCGAACGAGGCGGGAGGGGACCGGTGCGACTGCTCCGCATGCTCCCGATCCGCCTACGGGCAGCGCTGGCCGCGGCCCTGGCCACCGCCGTGGTGCTCGGCGTGGGTCACCTGGTGGGTCGGCGAGCAGAGCTACCGGGCCGGCCTGCCCCCCGCGAAGCTGACCGCGCTCAAGGACGCCGACGCGCTGGACGACGCGGTGCCGGCCCTCGACCGGGACCGGACCCTGCAGTGGAAGTACCCCCAGACCTCCTACCTGCTGATGCTGGCCGACGGCAGCTGGGCGCTTCACCACGCGGTGCTCGGCGATATCGACGCGCTCCGCCCGGCACTGCACCCGATGCCGCCGGCCGTCGACCCGAACGACCCGGCCGGCACCGTTCTGTTGAAGGGCCGCAGCGACGAGGTCGAGCTGCGGGTGCCGGCCGGCGTCCTGCTGACCATGCCGAACAGCCCGGGTGCGGACCTGGTCGGCCGGGACGTGGTCTTCCAGCGGCGCACCGGCCAGGTCTGGGACGCCGCGGCCCTCGAGACGCTGACCGGCCGCAAGGGCCTCCCCGCCCAGCAGGTCACCACCTTCGTCCTGGTGAACGACAACGCCGCCCGGGAGGACGCGGCCGCGGTCACCACCGCGCTGCTCCGCTACGTGCTGCCGCTCGGCTCGCTGTTCGTGGCGCTGGTCGCCTGGCTGGTGGTGGGCTTCGCGCTCCGGCCGGTCGAGGCGATCCGCCGTCAGATGGCCCGGATCGGCGGCGGCGACCTGCACGAACGGGTGCCCGTCCCCGCCGTCCCGGGACCAGATCGGCCGCCTCGCCGTCACCACCAACGAGACCCTGGACCGGCTGGCGGACGCGCTGGCCGAGCAGCGCCGGCTGGTCGCCGACGCCTCGCACGAACTGCGCACCCCGGTCGCGGTGCTGCGCGGCTCGCTGGACGTGGCCCTGGCCCACCCCGAGCGGGCCGACTGGCCGTCGGTGGCCCGCACCGCGGTGGCCGGAGCCGAACGACTGGAGCGGCTCACCGCCGATCTCCTGCTGCTGCACCGGGTCGACGGCCAGGCCGTCACCGACCGGCTCACCCCGCTGCACGACCTGATCACCGAGCAGCTAGCCGAGCGGGCCCTGCTCGGCGGGCGCCCGGCCACAGTGCTCGCCCTGGACGAACTCCTGCTCCCCGCCGACGAGTTGCTGCTCGGGCGGCTGTTGGGGAACCTGCTGGACAACGCCGAGCGGTACGCCGCCTCGCGGATCACGCTGTCCCTGCGGGTCACCGACGGCACGGCCGAGCTGACGGTGGCCGACGACGGCCCCCGGGATCGCCGAGGCCGACCGGGAACGGGTCTTCGAACGCTTCGTCAGACTGGACGAGTCGCGCGACCGTCAGCACGGCGGCTCCGGGCTCGGCCTGGCCCTGGTCCGCGGCATCGCCGAGGGCCTGGGCGGGACGGCCTCCGCCGTGGCCCCCGCCACCGGCCGGGGCGCCGAGCTGGTGGTCAGCCTCCCCGTCCCGGGGGCTGTCTCCTAGGCTGACCGGATGCGACTGCTGTTGGTGGAGGACGAGGAGGAGCTGGCCCACTCCCTGAGCCGGGGCCTGCGGGCCGAGGGCTACGCGGTGGACGTGGTCGGCGACGGCCTGGAGGGCCTGGCCTTGGCCGAGAGCGGCGGGTACGCGGCCGTGGTGCTGGACCTGATGCTGCCCGGGCTGAACGGCTTCCGGATCTGCCGACGGCTGCGCGAACGGGGCTCCACCGTCCCGGTGCTGATCCTGACCGCGAAGAACGGCGAGTACGACGAGGCCGAGGCGCTGGACAGCGGGGCGGACGACTTCCTCGGCAAGCCCTTCTCCTACGTGGTGCTGACCGCCCGGCTACGGGCGCTGATCCGCCGGGGCGCGGCCGGCCGCCCCGCCGTCCTGACGGTCGGTGACCTGACGGTGGATCCGGCCACCCGTCGCTGCCGGGTCGGTGGAGCCGAACTGCACTTCACCACCAAGGAGTTCGGCGTGCTGGAGTGTCTGGCCCACCGGGCCGGGCTGGCGGTGCCGAAGACCGAGATCCTGGACGCGGTCTGGGACCACGCCTTCCGGGGCGACCTGAACATCGTCGAGGTGTACGTGGCCGCGCTGCGCCGCAAGCTGCTGGCCGCCGGGGCCCGCTGCGGGATCGACACCGTCCGGGGCGTCGGCTACCGGCTGGCCGAGCGCCGGGAACTCCATTGACAACTCCCCCACCCTGACCCAGAGTTCCAGCACGGCGAGCTCCGGGGGTGCGGCATGGGCGGCGGGGTGGACCACGACTATCCGACCGACGTGGACGAGGGCGGGGTCACCGAACTCGTGGTGCACGGGGTCGGCGGCTCCGGGCCGGCCCGAGGTGGCTGGACGATCCGGAGGCCCGGCAGGTCACCGGCTCCAAGCTGGCCGGGATCTGGCGCGGGCGGGACGCCCGGCCGTCCGGGCGGCACCGCGAGGTGTACTCCTGGGGCGGGCTGACCTCACGCTCCTGGGCCACCGCGCTCTGGTTCCTGCTGCTGCCCTTCGCCTTCGTCAACACGGCCGGCTGGATGGCCCACGGCGGGCCGCGCCAGGTCCGGTTCCAGCAGGCCATGGTGCGGATCATCGCGCTCTGCGTCACCGCCACCTACCTGCTGTTCCTCACCCACGTGCTGGTCGACCAGGCCGCCTGGCAGTGCCTGGCGGTCGCCAACTGCCGCGCCCAGCCGTTCTGGCACGCCCTCCAACTCCAGGACCGCCCCTACGTCGCGGTCGCGGTGGCCGCGCTGCTGCCCGCCCTGCTGGTGCTGCTGCTGCACGTCGGCACCAGCCCCAACCGGCGCTGGGAGGCCGGGGGACGGCACCGGCGGAGAGAACGACCGCCCCGCCCACCGGGACCTGGCCCGTGCCGAACTCACCGACCCCGGCTTCTGGGAGGGCGGCGCCTACTCCACCCGCCACCGCACGGTGCACACCTGCTCGGCCCTGCTGCTGCTCACCCTGGTGGTGCTGCGCACCGCGCGCACCGGCGGCCGGGCCACCGGGCTGCTGACCGCCCTCGAACTGCTCACCGTACTGGGCCTGTTGCTGTTCGCCGCCGCAGCGCTCGGCGACCGCCCCAGGGCCTGGCTGGCCGGCGGCCGGATCTCCCGGCGGGTGGCCTGCGCCTCCACCACCGTGCTGCTGGGCGCCGCGATGCTGCTCTGCGCCGTCCAGCCGAGCTCACGCCGGGAGGGCGCGGCCGGGGTGAGCGGGGCCGCGATCGGCACCCCGGACCTGCTGGAACTCTTCAACCTGCTGCTGTTGGTGCTCTACGCCGCCGGAGCGGCGATGCTGTTCTGCGCCTGGTGGGCCAAGCGCTCCGCCGGGCAGCGCGGCCTGCCCCGGCTGCCGCCCTCCTTCACCACCGTGGCGGTCAGCAGCGGCCTGCTGTTCGCCATCTGGTCGGGCGTGGCGCTCTCCGCCGCGCACTGGCTCAGCCCGCCCGGGGAGAAGGGCGCGGCGGCCGTGACGCAGGTCCAGATCCTGCCCGGCTCCGAGGTGCTGGCCCGGTACAGCATCGACGGGATGGTGCTGCTGACGGCCTGGTTCGGCCTGGTCTGGTTCTGGCACCGGCTGCGCCACCCGGTGGGCCTGGACGACGAGTTGGACCTCTGGGAGCAGCGCGGCCCCGCCCTCCGGCTGCGCGCCCCGGCGCCGCACCCGGAGAGCCCGCGCGGGCTCTGGCTGGCCGAGGTGCTGCGACGCAAGCGCAACGGCGAGCTGCTGCTGCGCCGGATGGAGGGCCTGACCTCCGGCGCGGCCGTCCTGCTCGGAGCCTCGGCGATCGCCTTCGGCATCAGCTACGGACTGGCCTGGACCGGCGGCCCCAAGCCGGATCCCACCCGGATCTGGACCGGCCTGCCCGCGCCCAGCGCGGCGCTGGCCGGGACCATCCTGGTGCTCGGGCCGGTGCTGCTGCTCCTCTGGTCCGTCAGTCCCTGGCCGACCAGAACACCCGCCGGGTGGTCGGCATCGTCTGGGACGTCGCCACCTTCTGGCCGCGGGCCTTCCACCCGTACGCGCCGCCCAGCTACGCGGAGCAGGCGGTGCCCCCAACTCGCCGAGCGGGTAAGGCACCTGACCTCGCGGGGCGGGTCGGTGGTGCTGCTCGGGCACAGCCAGGGCGCGGTGATCGTCACCGCCACGGTGGCCCGGCTGGCCGGCACCGCGCCGGAGACCGGCGCCCGCCTGTCCGTGGTCACCTACGGCAAACCCCGTGCCCCGGCTCTACCGCCGGTGGTTCCCCCGCCACCTGGCCGACGCCGCGACCGCCGCCCGGCTGACCCGCTTCCCCACCCCGCCCACCTGGGCCAACTTCCACCGCGCCACCGACCCCTTCGGTGGCCAGCCCCTCACCACCCCCGGCATCACCGACGTCTGGCTCCCCGACCCGCCCACCGCCGAAACGCCGCCCCGGCAGCGACCTCCCCGTCATCCGGGGCCACCACCACCGCGGCTACGTCCGCCAGTCCGAGTTCGCCACCCACCTCGACGACGAGACCACCCGTCTGACCGGCCCCTGACGGGCTGTCGGCGGGCGGCGGTAGCCTGCGGCGCGTGAAGCACACCACCCGTGTCCTCAAGGACGTCATCCACGTGTACGACCTCGCCGGCGGGCCCGGCGAGCTGGTCCCGGTCGCCCGCTTCCTGCCGGTGGCCGGTGACGAGCCGATCTCGACCTCGGTCACCTCGGACCTGGGGCGGGCCTGCTACACCACCCTGAACGCCGTGGTGTGCGTCTCGGCCGACGGCACCGAGCTCTGGCGCCACCTGCTGGAGCCGCACTCCACCAGCCCGTACGGCCACCGGCCGGACTGCGCGTACTCCCCCGACGGCCGGACGGTCTGGGTCTACCGGCCCGACGCGATGGCCGACCGTGGCCTGCTGGACCACTGGGAGGTGCTGGACGCCGCGACCGGCGAGCGGCTCGACGCCGTGGAGCTGGGCACCGTCGGCCACGGCGGCTCGCAGTACTTCCACCCCACCGACGGCCACGTCCTGCTGGAGCTCGGCGAGGGCCAGGACGGCGTGGCCACCTTCCGGGCCCGGCTGCTGGGCGGCCGGCTGGAGGTGTTCCAGTACCCGTGGCACGACCGCTGCCTGATCGAGCTGTCGCCCGACGGCACCCAGTTCATGACGGTGGATCACAGCCAGACCGACGTGACCTTCCACCGCTACCCGGGCGGCGAGGAGCTGCTCACCCTGACCGTCGACGCCTTCGAGCCCGACCGCGAGGAGGGCGTCGTGGAGTGGAACGGGGGCTACCTGACCGACTCCACCGCGGTGGTCACGATCATGGGCGAGGACGAGGAGACGGAGGAGGAGTGGCACCGGGACCACCTGGTCGACCTGGCCACCGGTGCCGTCACCCCGTTCGCCTCCGGGAGCGCGGACTCCTACGACATCACCCCGCTCGGCGACGGCAGCTGGCTGCTGGCCGGGCCGGACGGTCACCCGGTCAGGCGGTGCGGCCCAGCGTAGCGAGGTAGGCGCGCCAGCCGCCGAAGCCGGTGATCTCCTGGTGCACGCCGCGCTCCAGCTGGCCGCGGGCCAGCAGCATCGAGAGGCAGGCCGAGCCGTCGGCCAACTCGATGACGCCGAGCTCCAGTTCGGCGGGCTCGCCGGGGAGGATGACGTCGCGCAGGTGCGCCAGGTCGACGTCGTACAGCTCGCCCTCGATGGCGGTCTCCACCGTCGGGTCGGCGAGCAGGCCGGGGCACTCGTCCCGGATCGAGAAGAAGCGGTATCCCGGGGCGGTGCTGACCGGGCCGAGCAGCGCGTCGGCCACCGAGGCGTGGAACGGGCCGCCGACCATGGCCTGGCCGTTGAAGAAGATGCGCGCCATGTGCGTGAAGTTCCTTCCGTGACAAGGCCGTACGGCCACCCGCTTCCGAGGGTGGCCGTACGGTTCGTACTAATCGGCGCGGCCAGTGCTCCAGCACGGCAGGCGGCAGGGCGGCCGCGCCTCGCTAGATTGGTGGTCAGTCGAGCAGCGGCAGCGCGGGCAGGGTGAGGAAGTCGACGAACTCCTCGGCCAGCGAGACCTGTTCGAACAGCCGGGCGGCCTCGGCCCAGCGCCCACCGGCGTACGCGGCCTCGCCCAGCTCGACCTTCAGCGCGTCCAGTTCCTCGGCCACCAGCCGGCGGACCAGCTCGGCGCTGGCCTTCTCGCCGGTGTCGGCGAGGACCACGTCGTTGCGGATCCACTGCCAGATCTGCGAACGGGAGATCTCGGCGGTGGCGGCGTCCTCCATCATGTTGAAGATGCCGACCGCGCCGAGCCCGCGCAGCCAGGCCTCGATGTAGCGGACGCCGACCTGGACGGCGTTGTGCAGTCCGGCCTCGGTGCAGCTGCCGCCCGCACCGGCGATGTCCAGCAGCTGAGCGGCCGTCACCGGCTCGGCCGGGCCGGGGTTCTCCTTCTGGTTCGGCCGCTCGCCGAGCACCGCGTCGAAGGAGGCCCGGGCGACCGGGACCAGGTCGGGGTGGGCGACCCAGGAGCCGTCGAAGCCGTTGCCGGCCTCGCGGTCCTTGTCGGCCTTGACCTTGGCCAGCGCGGCGGCGTTGACCTCGGGGTCGCGGCGGGAGGGGATGAAGGCGGCCATGCCGCCGATCGCGTGGGCGCCGCGCTTGTGGCAGGTCTGCACCAGCAGGCGGGTGTAGGCGGCCATGAACGGGGCTGCCATGGTGACCGAGTTCCGGTCCGGGAGGATGTAGTGCTCCCCGGCGTCCCGGAAGTTCTTCACGATGGAGAACAGGTAGTCCCACCGGCCGGCGTTCAACCCGGCGGCGTGGTCGCGGAGTTCGTAGAGGATCTCGTCCATCTCGAACGCGGCGGTGATGGTCTCGATCAGCACCGTGGCGCGGATGGTGCCGTGCGGGATGCCGAGCGCGGCCTGCGCGTGGGTGAAGACCTCGTTCCAGAGCCGGGCTTCCAGGTGGCTCTCGGTCTTCGGCAGGTAGAAGTACGGGCCCGAGTTCGGGTCCGCCTCGCCCTTGGCGATCAGCCGGGCCGCGTTGTGGAAGAAGTACAGGCCGAAGTCGAAGAGGCCGCCGGAGACCGGCGCGCCGTCGACCAGCAGGTGGGTCTCGTCCAGGTGCCAGCCGCGGGGGCGGACCACGACGGTGGCCAGCTCGGCGGCGGGCTTGAGGGCGTAGGACTTGCCGGCCTCGGTGGTGAAGTCGATCCGGCCCTCGTAGGCGTCGATCAGGTTGACCTGACCGCTGACCACGTTCTCCCAAGTGGGGGCGGTGGCGTCCTCGAAGTCGGCGAGCCAGACCTTGGCACCCGAGTTGAGCGCGTTGATGACCATCTTGCGGTCCGTCGGGCCGGTGATCTCGACCCGGCGGTCCTGGAGCGCGCGGGGAGCGGGGGCGACCTTCCAGTCACCGGCGCGGACCTCGGCGGTCTCCGGGAGGAAGTCGAGGGTGCCCGCGGCCGCGATCTCGGCGCGCCGGGCCTTGCGGCGGGCCAGCAGTTCCTGCCGGCGGCCTTCGAAGGCGCGGTGGAGGCCGACCACGAAGGAGACGGCCTCGGGAGTGAGCACCTCCTCGCTGCGGGGGACGCGCGGACCGGCGACAGTGACGACCGGAGCGGCGGAGGGGGCGCCGACGGGGTCCTGGTCTGCAGCCATGGGCAGAACACTCCTTGGACAGTTGAGCCAGCAGGGAGGCTCCGGTGGGTGCCTCCTCGATACCGACCCACCTACTGGCGGGTTCGGTTCTGTAAGGTGGAGACTAGTTTCCGCGATACAGAATTTCAACGGTTTGTTGAGGTAGATCGCCGGGACTCTACTCCTCCTCCACAGCAGAAGGGAACGCCGGTGGCCACCACCCCCGCTGCAGCACCGTCCGGGGCCGAGCGAGCCGGCGGCGGCGTCCAGTCCGTCGAGCGCGCCTTCCAGCTGCTCGAAGCACTCGCCGACTCCGGCGGCATCGCGACCCTGAGCGAGCTCTCCGCCAGCTCCGGCCTGCCGATGCCGACCATCCACCGCCTGATCCGTACCCTCGTGCAGCAGGGCTATGTCCGCCAGGACACCGCCCGCCGCTACACCACTCGGCCCGCGGCTGATCCGCCTCGGCGAGACCTCAGGCCGCCTGCTGGGCAGCTGGGCCCGCCCGTACCTGGCCGAGCTGATGGAGGCCACCGGGGAGACCGCCAACCTCGCGGTGCTGGAGGGCGGCGAGGTGGTCTACGTCGGCCAGGTGCAGTCCCGCCGCTCGATGCGGATGTTCACCGAGGTCGGCCGTCGGGTGCAGCCGCACTGCACCGGCGTCGGCAAGGCGCTGCTGGCCCAGTTGGACGAGCCCGAGGCCCGCGCGGTGCTCGGCACCCAGCCGCTCCAGTCGCACACGCCGTACACCGTCACCGACCCGGACGAGCTCTTCGCCCAACTGGCCCACGCCCGGGCCTCCGGCTACGTGGTGGACGACCAGGAGCAGGAGATCGGCGTGCGCTGCATCGCGGTCGCCGTCCCCGGCGCACCGACCCCCACCGCCCTCTCGGTCTCCGGCCCGGAGGCCCGGATCCGGGCCCTGGAGGCGCAGGCCGGGGAGAGCTCGCTGGTCCCCGTGATGCGCCAGATCGCGACCCGACTCGGTCAGGTCCTCGCCCCCTGACGTCAGGTCAGGCCCGCCCGACCTCCCGGCCTCAGTCCGGATCGAGGTCGGGCGCGCCCACCTGTGCCGCCGTCAGCTGGAAGACCGTCAGCTCCGGCTCCACGCCCACCTCGCGGAACAGCCGCGGCGCGGCGGCCAGCTTCGGATCCGCCCGGACGGCCTCCAGGGTGGCCTTGTCCCGCCACAGGCTCTGCACCCGCCAGCGGCCACCCGGGCCGCGCAGCAGCTCCGTCCTGATCAGCCCCTCCGGCAGCGCCCCTGCCACCAACTCCCGGTACGACGTCACGAGTTGGGCCTCCTTCTCGGGGCCGACCACCCCGGAGACCTCGCTCAACACCTGTCCGGACACCGTCCGCACCTCCATCTCTCCCGGACACTCTGCCGATACATTCTGTGCAGTTGGCGACACGGAGAGCGAACGGAGTGGACCATGGGTGGACGGAAGCTGACGGTGGTGCTGGCCGCAGCCGCAGCGCTGGTGCTGGGGGTGACCGTGCCGGCGAGCGCGGCGCCCTCGAACTCGGACCTGGAGGTGGTCCGGCTGGACCCCGAGGCGGCTCCCCCCGGTGGCACCACGACGGTGCACGGATTCGTCGCCAACGGGGGCCCCGACCGGACCGAGTCGCCCTTCACGGTGGTGCTGACGGTCCCCGAGGGCTTCACCTTCGAGGGCCCGACCTTCCCGACCGACTGCACCCTCACGGCCGGGAACCACGCGCTGACCTGCACCTTCGGCGCCGGCCTGCCTCAGTACCGGACCGCGACGGTCCTCGCCCCCGTCCGGGTGGACACGGACGTGCCCCCCGGCACGACGGCCGAGGGGCAGGTGACGGTGGTCAGCGCGGACGACACGGACCTCACGAACAACTCCACGCCGTTCACGCTCTCCGTGAGCTGACTCAGCGGTAGACGCGGACCCAGTCCGCGGCGAAGTCGATCGGTGCGGTGCCGGACGGCGCCGGGTGGTACTTCCCGGCACCCACCGAGAGGTTGAGGATCAGGTAGGCGGACCAGTCGGCCCCCACGCCCTGGTTGTCGGAGAAGACCTTGACGCCGTTCACGTACCAGTCGACGGAGTTCGCACCGTAGTACGTGCCGATGGTGACCCACTTGTCGTGGCCGATCGCGGTGGCGTCGGTGAGGTACTTCTGGCCCGACCTGACGTGGTTGGTCAGCTCCAGCAGCGCGGCGTTGTCCGGGTGGTACTCGAAGGTGTCGATCTCCCCGTTGCCGTTCTTCCAGGTCCACAGCGCGGGCCACGCGCCCGCCTCGGAGGGCAGCTGCACCCGGGCCTCGGCGTAGTCGCCGGTCCGCACCTGGAAGCCCTGCGAGGAGTACTCGGTGGTGAGCAGTCCGGTGTCCCAGGCCTGCTTGCCGTTCTCCAGGGTGTGCACGGAGGGCTTGGCGGTGAAGGTGGCCACACCGTTCGCGACCGAGACGCCGGACGGGTTCAGCCAGTCCAGCTTGTTGTCGTCGGGGTTGTGGTTGCCGTAACGGTAGCTGCTGCTGCGGTCGTTGACCCACTTGCTGCCGAGCGCGACGGGAGCGTCGAACTCCTCCGACCAGGTCAGCGCCTTGCCCGGCACGGGCGAACCACCCGGGGTCGGGGTCGGGGTGGGCGTCGGAGTGGGCGTGGGAGTGGGCGTGGGGGTCGGGGTCGGGGTCACCGAGGCACCGCCGACGGTCAGCTGACGGGACGGCAGGTTGTGCCAGCCCCCGTTCTGGTCCTGCCAGAAGCCGAACTGGGTGTACGTCCCGGCCGGCAGCGCCCGGGCGCCACTGGTGAAGGTCACCCCGCCCGGGCAGATCCGCACGTTGCTCGCGTTGCCGGGGAAGTCGAGGTTGCGGCCGGCCGCGTCCCGGACGCCGACGCCGAGGGTCTTGGCGGTGAAGCAGGAGCCGGAGTGCACGGTCAGGCTGGCCCGGCCGGCCACGTCCGCGGCCAGGGTGTTCGGGCTGAGCCGGTCCTGGGTGACGACGGTGACGGCCTCGGCCTGGCCGGCCAGCGGGGCGGCGGCGATCAGCGGGACGGCCACCAGGGCGGCCGCGCCGAGGCGCGCGGGAGTGACGGAGAAGCGCATGGGCAGGAGTCCTCTTTCGACGCCTGCGAGGTGAGCTGTCGGGTTCGGGCATGAGGGAACGCCCGGCCGCCCGTGAGCGGCTTCACCCCGAGTGCCCCTGCGCCGAGTGGGCGGGCAGGGGTCACGGACTGACCTGGTTCCCCCGCTCCTGCCCGTACTCGGTGTGGTCGAGTGACCGTCGACGGGCAGGCAGGACTCGGCGCCCCGGCGACGGCGTCCGCTCGTACGCGGACAACTCCCTGCAGGCTAGGCGGCGACCCGCCGAGCGACAACGAGACGTCCCTCACAGGACCCGGCCCACCGGTCGCAGCCGACCCCTTGGGCGGATACCGTTCCGCTCCTCAGGACAGCCAGGCGGCGACCTGGGCGGCGGCGGCCGGAGCCCAACCGAGTTCGAGGTGGTTGAGGTCGGTGAGCAGCCTGGTGCCGCCGACGGTCCGGATGCCGGTGGTGTCGAGGGCGCTGGCGGTGAGGACGATGCCGTCGCTCGGGCCGCGGTTCTCGTTGAGCAGGCCGGGGAGGTCGGCGGAGCCGCCGGCCAGCAGGTAGGCCGGGACGGCGGCCGGGGTGCCCGCGGCCTGCAGCGGGGCGATCAGCGAACCGGCGTCGATCGCGGCCTGGATGCCCTGGCCGGCGGTGTAGTAGCCCTGGCCGCCGTAGTAGGTGGTCCACCAGTCCTGGGTGAGCTGGTCCACGCCGTACCGCCCGTCCCAGCGGGCCAGCAGCTGGCGCTGGCCGGGGAAGCAGTCGGAGCCGTTGACCGGCAGCACGCCGAGGCAGGGCTGGGAGGTGTAGGTGCCGTAACAGGTCATCCAGAGGTGCGGGGAGGGTGCGTTGGCGGTGCCCCCGCAGGCGGGCCAGGTGGCCAGCGAGAAGCTCCAGCCGTGGGCGTAGACGTAGTCGAGGCCGCCGTTGGGGCCACCGAGGGTGACCAGCCGACGGACGTCTCCGGGGTAGGCCCGCCCCCAGGACGGCCGGACCGAGGAGGCCCAACTCCGGGCCGCCACTTCGCCCTTGCTCCAGGCGACCAGGTCGACCTGGCCCACGCCGAGCCGGTCCCGGATCACCGCGACGGCGTCCCCGACCGCCTGGGCCTGCATCAGGTTGTCACCGTGCTTGTGGGCGAACCCGATCGCGAAGACCCGGTGCCCGGCGGCGGCCAGCTGCTGCGCCAGCCCGGTCGAAGGGCAGCTCGCCGCACCGCAGTTGCCGCTCTCGGCGGGGTTGGCCCAGGCCCGGTCCGCGTTGTCGTTGGCCCCGTGCACCAGCAGGACGGCGGACTTGGCGCCGGTGTCCCAGCCGGCGGCCGAGTAGAGCAGGAAGCGGGCCGAGGAGGGGCGCTTCACCCCGCCGAAGTAGCTGACCCGGGCGCCGTCCTGGTCACCGCGGCCGTCCGCGGGGAACTGCTCGGCGCGGAACCCGGTGGTGGTGTCGTACCAACGCTCCACCTTGGCCCAGCCGTTGCCGGGTGCGGAGTACGTCGCCTCCAGCTTCAGGTACGCGGGGGTCGCGGCGGCGGCCGGACCGAGGCCCAGCGCCAGGGCGGCGCAGCTGAGCAGCAGTACGAGGAGTCGTCTCACGGGGAGCTCCAGCCTGGTGGGGGGGCAGGGGTCCGGCCACGGTAGGCGGACCGGCACCGCTCCCCCATGGCACGGTCACACATCCGGCACCTGCGCCGCATGGCGGCAACCCACAAGTCACTTGGATTCACGGCGAGTTACCCGTCGGTGAAGTGTTTCCGCAACGCTTCCTCCGGGACCTGACAAACCCTCAGACTGAAAAACATGCGAATCACTCTACGCGCGTTGAAGACCCGTGCCGCTTCCGTCGCCGCCGTCGGTCTGCTCACCCTCGCCCCCACCGCCGTGTTCGCCACCGACGCCTCCGCCACCGTCAGCGGGAGCATCTGCTACACCGCCCTCCCGACCGAGGGCCGCACCACCGTCAAGCTGATCGACCAGGGCGGCCCGTTCCCCTACAGCCAGGACGGCATCGTCTTCCAGAACCGCGAGGGCGTGCTCCCGAAGCAGACCACCGGCTACTACCACGAGTACACCGTGAAGACCCCGGGCTCCTCGACCCGCGGCGCCCGCCGCATCGTCACCGGCAAGGTCTTCCACGAGGACTACTACACCGCCGACCACTACGCGACCTTCTACAAGGTCAACTTCGGCTGCTGACGCCCCACTTCACCCACCGGTCGCCCGCCCCACTTCCCCGGGGGCGGGCGGTCGCGCGGTCAGCTCGGGACGGGCCGCGCCGGACGCGGCGCACGCTGACTGAGCCCCATCAGGCCGAACCCGACCAGCAAGAACACGTTGCCGATCATCACCAGGCCCATCCGGAAGCCGAACTCGCCGACCAGCAGCCCGAACACCGCCTGCCAGACCAGGGCGAAGGCCGACACCAGCTGGGCCCAACCGTGCAGCCGGGGACGGCGGACGTACCTCCGGTTCAGCGGGAGCATCCAGCCCCGCGTCAGCGTCGCGATCCCCGACCCGGCGAGGAAGACCGCCACCAGCAGAGGCGGAACTGCGAGATACACCTTCACGATTCGCTCCCCGCACCCCGGACACGCTCCGGAGCGCAGCGCGATCATGGCACCCGGCCCCCACCGCGTCCAGTGCCGATCCGCGTGATCGTCCACCGCCGCACCGGCGCGTTCACGGCAGCTCCCGCACCATGAAGACGTCCACCGGGTCCTCGGTCTCGACGGTGAATCCGTGGCGTTCGTACAGCCGTCGGGCCGGGCTGCCCTGGAGGACGTTGAGGCGGACGGGGGTGCGGGTGCGGTCGCACTGCTCCAGCAGCCGACCCAGCACGCCCGAGCCGACGCCGGCTCCCTGGTGGCGCGGGTCGAGGTAGAAGTGCTCCAGCCAGCAGCCGTCCGCGGCGGGCCGCAGGGCCACGCAGCCGGCGAACTCGCCGGCCACCTCGATCACCCAGGTGTGGCCCGGGTCGAACCCGTCGCGCAGCCGCTGCCGGACGCGCTGCGGGTCGTACCGGCCGAGCCGCTCCAGATCCGGTCGCAGCACCGTCGCGCGCAGCTCGGCCACCGCCTCGACGTCCGAAGCCGATGCCTGCCGAAGATCCCAGTCCGCCATGCCCGGCACGCTATCGCGCCGGACCCGGGGCCTCGCCTCCGGACCTGACGTCGGGCCTTTACGGGGGATTTACGGACGAGTACTCTCCTGAAACATCTTGCAGAGTCTTGCGCAAGACGGAGCGTCAACTCCGGTCGGTGGCGTGCGCCGCAGGGCCCCACCCCTGTGCCGTCGCCGGAGGGGGCGTCTCCTCCCCCACCCGTCAGGCATTCGAGGAGTCCCTCCGTGGACCGTGAAGTCGCACGCCGCCCCCGGCGATCCCGCCATCCACTGGCCGCCGTACTGGCCGTCGTGGCAGGGCTGTTGGCCACCCTGCTGCCCGCACTCACCGCCAACGCGGCCACCACCGCGACCGTCTACTACAAGCCCGCCACCACCTGGAGCGCCGTCTACCTGCACTGGGCCCCCACTGGCGGGAGTTGGACGACCGCGCCCGGCACCGCCATGGAGGCGGCCTGCTCCGGCTGGTTCAAGAAGAGCGTCGACCTCGGCGCCGCCACCGGTCTCCAGGCCACCTTCACCAACGGCTCGGGCAGTTGGGACAGCCGCAACGGCGCCAACTACCAACTCGCCGGCGGCGTCAGCGCCGTCTCGGGCGGCACCGTCACCACCACCGACCCGTGCGCGGCCGCCACCCCCACCTCCGCGACCGTATTCTACTCCACCGCCGGCCGCAACTGGCCCGCGTACTACCTGCACTGGGCCCCCACCGGCGGCACCTGGACCACCTCCCCCGGCACGGCGATGACCGCCGCCTGCACCGGCTGGGTGAAGCAGACCGTGGCCCTCGGCTACGCGGCCACCTGGCAGGCGACCTTCAACAACGGCGCCGGCACCTGGGACAACAACGGCGGCGCCAACTACCAGCTGGGGACGGGCTCGATCACCGTCAAGGACGGCGTCGTCGCCCACTCGGACCCCTGCGGCACCACCACGCCGGAGCCGACGCCCACCCCCACCACGACGCCGACCCCGGCGACCGAGGCCACCGTCTGGTACTCGACCACCAGCGTCGGCTGGTCCACCGTCAACCTGCACTGGGCCCCCACCGGCGGCGCCTGGACCACCTCCCCCGGCACGGGCATGACCGCCGCCTGCACCGGCTGGGTCAAGCGCACCGTCAGCCTCGGCGCCGCCACCACCTGGCAGGCCGTCTTCAACAACGGCAACGGCGTCTGGGACAACAACAACGGCGTCAACTACCAGCTCCGCGGCGGCAACAGCACCGTCAAGGACAAGACCGTCACCCCCGACGCCACCGACCCCTGCGCCACCGCCGTCCCGGACACCACCGCCCCCACGGCCCCGACAGGCGTCAGCGCCTCCGCCACGGGCACCGGCACCGTGCTCACCTGGAACCCGGCCACCGACGACCGCGGCGTGACGGGCTACCAGGTCACCCGTACCGGCGGCAGCCGGGGCGGCTCCGTCGTCGACACCACCTCCACCGTGTACTCGCAGAGCGGCCTGGAGCCCACCACCTCCTACTGCTGGACCGTCAGGGCGAAGGACGCGGCGGGCAACCTCTCCACCGCCTCCGCTCCGCCCGCCTGCGCCACCACCGGCACGGCGGAGCCGGCCCCCGCCGCCGGCGCCCCGCTGGGCGGTGACCCGCGCAAGGACCCGATCTACTTCGTCCTCACCGCCCGCTTCTACGACGGCGACAGCTCCAACAACCGGGGCGGCAGCCAGGACGTGAAGTCGGGCAACGCGGCCAACGCCGACCCGATGTTCCGCGGTGACTTCAAGGGCCTGGTGCAGAAGCTGGACTACGTCAAGGCGCTGGGCTTCTCGGCGATCTGGATCACGCCGGTGGTGCTCAACCGCTCGGACTACGACTACCACGGGTACCACGGGTACGACTTCTACAAGGTGGACCCGCGCCTGGAGTCGGCCGGCGCCTCGTACCAGGACCTGATCAACGCCGCGCACGCCAAGGGCGTCAAGATCTACCAGGACGTGGTCTACAACCACAGCTCCCGCTGGGGCGCCAAGGGCCTGTTCACCCCGACCGTCTACGGCGTCCGGGACAGCCAGTGGAGCTGGTACTACGACGCCCCCAACTCCGGCTTCGAGTACGACGGCCTGACCGTCGACCCGGTCTCGGGGAAGTCGTACTACAACGGCGACCTCTGGTCCACGGCCGAGCCCAGCGGCAACACCTGCCTCAACTGGGGCAAGCCGACCGGTGCCAGGAGCCCCGAGGGCTACACCATCTACAACTGCCAGTGGCCGGGCGCCACCACCGGGATGTTCCCCAAGGCGCTCTACCACGCCTGCTGGATCGGGAACTGGGAGGGCGAGGACTCCCGCTCCTGCTGGCTGCACGAGGACCTGGCCGACTTCAACACCGAGAGCCCGGTGGTGCAGCAGTACCTGATCGGGGCCTACGACAAGTACATCGACATGGGCGTGGACGGCTTCCGGATCGACACCGCCGTGCACATCCCGCGCGTCACCTGGAACCGTCGCTTCCTGCCCGCGATCCAGGAGGAGGTGGCACGGAAGTTCGGCCCGGAGAAGGCGAACGACTTCTTCGTCTTCGGCGAGGTCGGCGCCTTCGTGAACGACAGGTGGAACCGCGGGTCGGTCAACCACTCCGCCCAGTTCTTCACCTGGAAGGAGCGCAGGGAGTACACCTCGGACGACGTGCAGGCCGCGCTCGACCAGTTCGCCTACGAGAACACCATGGGCACCGGCAACCAGCCGACCTCCACGAACGCGGTGCTCAACGGCAACGAGTACCACGCGCCCGACCACTCGAAATTCTCCGGCATGAACATCATCGACATGCGGATGCACATGAACTTCGGTGACGCGTCCAACGCCTTCAACAACGGCAAGGACAGCGACGACTCCACCAACGACGCCACCTACAACGTGGTCTACGTGGACAGCCACGACTTCGGCCCGAACAAGTCGAGCACCCGCTACGCGGGCGGCACCGACGCCTGGGCCGAGAACATGGCGCTGATGTGGACCTTCCGGGGCATCCCCACCCTCTACTACGGCTCGGAGATCGAGTTCCAGGCCGGGAAGCAGATCGACTGCGGCCCGACCTGCCCGCTGGCCGGCACCGGGCGGGCGTACTACGGGGACAAGGTGGCCGGTGAGGTGACGGCCGGCCAGTTCTCGGTGGTCTCCTCGGCCTCCGGCCCGGTGGCCACCACGCTCCAGCAACCGCTGGTCAAGCAACTCCAGCGGCTCAACCAGATCCGCCGCGCGGTGCCCGCCCTCCAGCTGGGGCAGTACTCCACTCAGGGGGTCTCCGGCGACGTGGCCTTCAAGCGCCGGTACACCGCGAACGGGACGGACAGCTTCGCCCTGGTGGCCGTCACCAATGCCGCCACCTTCTCCGGGATCCCGAACGGCACCTACAAGGACGCCGTCACCGGGGACGTGAAGAACGTCACCAACGGCACCCTCGCGGTGGCCGCTTCCGGCAAGGGCAACCTGCGCGTCTACGTGCTCGACCTGGGCGGGGCCAACGCCGCCCCGGGCAAGGTCGGCGCGGACGGCCCGTACCTGAAGTAGGCGGCGTTCCGGGCCGGTGGTCCGATAGGTTGGTCGGTACGGGCGGCTCGCCGTCCGTACCCACCCGCCAGCCGTAGCCACCAGACGAGGACGCCTCCCGAGATGACCGCGCCCCTGCCCGCCTTCGCCGGACACACCTACCTGTTCCAGGTCGACAACGGCGCCGCCTTCCGCAACACGTACTCGGCGGACGGCACCCGGCTGCGCTGGGAGGGCCTCGGCGAGTCGGCCGGGCAGTGGGAGGACGTCGCCCTGCACGTGGCCGAGGTGGCCCCGGCGGTCTACTTCGTCAGCTGGACCGAGAAGGGCGGCATCACCGTCAGCCACGTGATGGACCTGACGCGGCTGACGGTGCGTGCCTTCTGGACCTACGAGGGCGAGGGCGGCCGGGTCGGCGAGCTGCACACCGGCTCGCTCACCCCGGAGTCCTGACCCGCCGACCCCGTCACTCGAACGCGGCGGCCGCCTCCTTGAGCGCGGTGGCCACCGTCTCCGGGTCGTACGGGGCGGGCTCGCCCGGCAGGTAGGTCACCGCGTGCAGCCGGCCGCCGTAGCGGAAGCTGCGGTGGCGCTCGTACACCGGCCAGGAGACCGGGGACTTGCGGTCGACCCCGACGCTGATGCCCTGGAACGGGGCCATCCCGATCAGCTGGTGGACCGGCCCCAGACGGCCCGTCACCTCGCCGTCCACCAGCAGCTCGAACTCCCACTTGAGGTCGGCCACCGCGTGCGCCCGCAGGCCGACCGTCCGGGCGCCCGGCTCCAGCGGGCCGCCGCCGGCCTCGAACAGCTCGCCGTACTGGTTGTAGGCCAGCCGCAACGCGCCGTCCTCCACGTAGAGGCTGTAGCCGCCGCCCTGGTCGCCGTGCGAGACCAGCACGCCCTGGTCGCCCGCGCGGTGCTCGGTGAGCTCGGCCACCACCTCGAAGGAGCGGAAGGCGATCAGCCGGGAGGAGCGGTAGCGCTCCAGCTCGGGGGTGCCGGCCAGCAGGGTGAGCGGCGCGCGCAGCCCGGCGTCCTCCGGGTGGCGCAGGGCCAGGCCCCCGGAGCGGTCGGCCAGCGGGAAGACCCCGTTGCGCCAGGCCGCGTCCTCCCAGGCCTCGGCCAACTCCTTGACCACCTCCGGGAATTCGGCGGAGACGTCGGTGGTCTCGGTCGGGTCGGTGCGCAGGTCGTAGAGCGCCCACTCGCCGTCGTCGTACGGGCTGCCCGGGCGGTGCAGGGTGACCAGCTTCCAGCCGTTCCGGTAGTAGCTGCGGTTCCCGGTCATCTCGCAGTACTGCTCGGTGTGGGTGGAGTCGGCCTCCGGTGCGCGCAGCACGGAGGCGAAGGAGATCCCGTCCAGCTCCTGCACGCTCTGCCGGTGGCGCTCCACCGGCCGCTCCACCCCGGCGAGTTCGAGGATGGTGGGCAGCACGTCGGTGACGTACTGGTACTGCGTCCGGACGCCGGGGTCGCCCTCGGCCCGGGGCAGTCCGGCCGGCCAGGAGAGCACGAAGGGCACCCGGACGCCGCCCGCGTAGGTCTGGCCCTTGTAGAGGCGGAAGGGGGTGTTGGAGGCCATGCCCCAGCCGCGCGGGTAGTGCACCAGGCTCTGCGGGCCGCCGATCAGCTCCACCTCCCGCTCCACGTCCGGGTTCCAGTCGGCGGGCAGCGCCGGGTGGTGGACGAAGCGGCTGAAGTAGCTGCGGGTGCCCTCGGCGCCGCCCTCCCCCGTGCCGCCGTTGTCCGAGGTGAACAGGATGATGGTGTTGTCCAGCTCGCCGAGCGCGGCCAGGGTGTCGGTGAGACGGCCCAGGTTCTGGTCGACGTTGTCGACCATCGCCGCGTAGACCTCCATGTAGCGGGCGTACAACTTCTGCTCGGGCTCGGTGAGTTCGTCCCAGGGCCGGACGTCGTACCCGGCCTCGCCGTTGCGCTCGGGCAGCCGGGTGCCGTCCGGGAAGTGCCCGGCGGCCAGCTGGCGGGCGAAGCGCTCGGCGCGCAGCTCGTCCCAACCCCGGTCGTAGCGGCCCCGGTAGCGGGCCAGGTCCTCCGGCTTGGCCTGGAGCGGGCCGTGCACCGCGTTGTGGGCCAGGTAGAGGAAGAAGGGCTTCTCGGAGTCGTGGGCGCGCAGCGACTTGACCATCGAGATGGCCTGGTCGGTGATGTCGTCGGTGTAGTAGTAGCCGTCGGGGAACTCGTCGATGTCCAAGGGGCTGTTGTCCCGCACCAGTTGGTGCGGGTGGAACAGGCTGGTCAGGCCCTCCAGCACGCCGTAGTACTGGTCGAAGCCCTTCTGCAGCGGCCAGTTGGAGCGGTCGTTCGCGGCGTTGGAGGCGGAGTCCCGGGTGAGGTGCCACTTGCCGACGGCGTAGGTCGCGTAGCCGCTGTCGTGCAGCAGCTCGGCCAGGGTGGGGATGTCCCCGGCCACCTCCATGCCGTAGCCGGGGAAGCCCGGGTCGGCGTTGGCCACGAAGGAGTAGCCGACCCGGTGCGGGTTGAGGCCGGTCAGCAGGGCCGCGCGGGCCGGGGAGCAGAGCGGCATGGTGTGGTAGTTGGCCAGCTTGACGCCGTTCCCGGCCAGCCGGTCCAGCGTCGGGGTGGGCACCTCGGCACCGAACGGGCCGATGTCGCTGTAGCCGAGATCGTCGACCAGGACGACCACGACGTTCGGCGCCCCGGTCCGGGCCCGGCGGCGGGGCGGCCAGGCGGCGGTGGACTCGCCGAAGGTGCGGCCGACGGTGCCGGGAAAGCCGGCGTAGGGGTCACGGCGGGTGGTGGTCATGCGGCGCTCCGGTCATGGTGGCTCACGTGCGGTACGGCGGCGAGCAGTTCGGCGGTGTACGGGTCCTGCGGGTCGGTGACGACCCGGTCGGCGGGGCCGGTCTCGACGATCCGGCCGCGGTGCATCACGGCGATGCGGTGGCTCACCTGCCGCACCACGGCGAGGTCGTGGGCGATGAACAGGACGGCCAGGCCCAGCTCACGCTGGAGGCCGGAGAGCAGCTCCAGCACCTGGGCCTGGACCGAGACGTCCAGGGCGGAGACCGGCTCGTCGCAGATCAGCACCGAGGGGTTGGGGGCCAGGGCCCGTGCGATGCCGATCCGCTGGCGCTGGCCGCCGGAGAAGGCGCGTGGGTGCCGCTCGGCGGCGGAGGGGTCGAGCCCCACCTGGGCCAGCAGTTCGCCCACCCGCTCGGCCCGCTCGGCGGGGGTGCCGAGGCGGTGCGCGATCAGCGGCTCGGCCAGGATCTGGCCGACCGTCATCCGGGGGTTGAGCGAGGAGTACGGGTCCTGGAAGACCAGTTGGACCTCACGGCGGGCAACCTTGGAGCGGGTGAGCTCCTCGCCGCGGTAGCTGATGGTGCCGGTGCTCGGCGCGTGGGCCTGGACCAGGGCGCGGGCCAGGGTGGACTTGCCGGAGCCGGACTCGCCGACCAGGCCCAGGGTCTCGCCGGGGTGCAGCTCCAGGCTGACGCCGGCAAGCGCGGTGGCCCGGCGGCGGCGCGGGCCGTAGGTCTTGGTGACCTCGCGGACGGTGAGCAGCGGCTCGGGGCCGGGGGTGGAGTTGGCGGCGGCGGTGGACGGGGCCTCGAGGCGCGGGACGGCGGCCAACAGCTGTCGGGTGTACGGCTGTTGCGGGCTGCGCAGGACCTCCTCGGTGCGGCCGTGCTCGACCACCTTGCCCTGGTGCATCACCAGGACCCGCCGGCAGGTCTGGGCGATCACGCCGAGGTCGTGGCTGATCAGGACGAGGGCCGTGCCGCGCTCGCGGTTGATCCGCTCCAGCAGGAGGAGGATCTGCCGCTGCACGGTCGGGTCGAGGGCGGTGGTCGGCTCGTCGGCCACCAGCACCTCTGGGTCACCGGCCAGCGCGAGGGCGATCATGATGCGCTGGCGCTGGCCGCCGGAGAACTGGTGCGGGAAGTCCCGCAGCCGTCCGGCCGCACCCGGGATGCCGACCAGGTCGAGCAACTCGGAAGCGCGTTCCGCGCGTTGGGCCTTGGCGAGGTACCGGCCGTGCGCCCGCAGCGCCTCGTCCAGCTGGCGGCCGACGGTGAGCACCGGGTTGAGCGAGGATATCGGATCCTGGAAGATCATCGCGATCCGGCGGCCGCGCAGCCCACGCAGCTCCGGCTCGTCCAGCTGCGCCAGGTCCTGCCCGCCCAGCTCGATCGAGCCGCCGGAGACCCGCCCGCCGGCGGGCAGCATCCGCAGCAGCGCCAGCGCGGTGGTGGACTTCCCGGAGCCGGACTCGCCGACGATGCCGAGCGTCTCCCCGGCGCCGAGCTCGAAGGAGACCCCGGAGACGGCCTCCGCCCCGTCGAACTCGACGCGCAGATCGGTGACTTGGAGCACGGTGGCGACCGTGGTCTCCGGCAGTACCGCCGTCATCGTCGGATCCCTTCGTTCAGTGCCTCCGCGATCAGCGTGAAGCCGAGCGGCCGGCGGCGGACGACCACCAACGGGGTCGCGCCTCCCCCGCCCCGCCACCAGCCCGCCGCGGGCGTCCGTCCCGTCATCGTCGGATCCCTTCGTTCAGTGCCTCCGCGATCAGCGTGAAACCGAGCACCAGGGCGGTGACCACGACCAGCGGCGCGGCGGCGAAGGTCGGGTGGCTCGACAGGTACGCCATCGACTGGCTGAGGATGCCGCCGAGCGAGGGCTCCGGCGGACGCAGGCCCACGCCGAGGAAGCTCATGGCGCCCTCGATGAAGACCGCCAGCGAGAAGGCGATGGCCGCCTGCACGATCAGCGGGTCGGTGGCGTTGGGCAGGACGTGGCGCAGCAGCACCCGGGCCTTCGAGGCGCCGCCGAGCCGGGCCGCCAGGGCGTACTCGCGCTCGCGCTGGACCAGGATTCCGGCCCTCAACTGCCGTCCGAAGCCCGGGATCTCGGCCAGCGCGATGACGATGATCACTGGCCAGCGGCCGGGGCCGAGGACGGCCGTGACGGCCAGTGCGAGGATCAGGCCGGGGAAGGCCAGCAGCAGGTCGAAGACCCGTTGGACGGCGACGTCGGCGCCGCGCGAGGTGGCGGCCAGCAGGGCCAGCGAGCAGCCGAGCACGGCGCCGGCCGGGACGGCCACCACGCTGATCAGCAGGTCGGCCCGGATGCCGTGCAGCACTCGGCTGAACAGGTCCCGGCCGAGGTCGTCGGTGCCGAAGGGATGGGCCCCGCTCGGCCCGGCCAGGGCCAGGCCGCTCTGGGCCAGCGGGTCGGCGTCGGTGAGCAGGGGGGCCAGCAGCCCGGCCAGCACGACCAGCCCGACCAGGGTCAGGCCCGCGGTGCCCCGGAGGGTGTGCAGTCCGGCCGGGAGGAAGCTGCGACGGGGTGCGAGGGAGATGGTGGTCAACAGGTCACTCCCACCTGATCCGGGGGTCCAGCCACGTGTACACCAGGTCGGTGAGCAGCTGGACCGCGACGTAGACGGCGACGAGGAGCAGCAGCAGGTCCTGCACCACGGGGTAGTCGCGGCGCAGCACCCCCTGCTCGGCGAGCTGGCCGAGGCCGGGCCAGGCGAAGATGGCCTCCACCAGGACGGCGCCGCCGAGGAGTTGGCCGACCTGGAGGCCGAGCACGGTGACGGCGGGCGGCAGCGCGTTGGGCAGGGCGTGCCGCCAGACGATCCGGCGTCGGGAGACGCCGAGCGCGGTGGCGGTACGGACGTAGTCCTCGGCCAGCGCCCGCTCCAGCCCGTCCTTGAGGTAGCGGGCCAGGATGGCGGCGCTGGGCAGGGCGAGGCAGAGCGCGGGCAGCAGCAGGTACTGCAGGCCGATGTCGGGCTGGTCGAGGATCGACTCGTGGCCCCCGGCGGGTAGCAGACGGAGCGTCACCGCGAAGACCAGCACCAGCAGCACGCCGGTGACGAAGGGCGGCACGGCCAGCACCGTGGTGGTGAAGGCCCGGACCGCGGCGGCCACCGGCCCGCGCCGCACGGTGGCGCCGATCACCCCGAGCGGCAGGCCGATCAGGGCGACCAGGACCAGGGCGCCAAGGGTGAGTTCGACGGTGGCGCCGAGGCCGTCGCCGATCAGGGTGGCGACCTCGCCGCCGATGGCGTAGCTGGGGCCGAGGTGGCCGGTCAGCAGGTCACCGAGCCAGGTCAGGTACTGGGAGAGGAAGGGCTGGTCCAGCCCGAGGCGGGTGCGGATGGCCGCGACCGCCTCGGGGCCGGCGTCCGGCCCGGCCAGGCTGGTGGCCGGGTCGCCGGGGATCAGCCGGAGGATGGAGAGATCAGGAAGGAGGCGGCCGCCAGCACCAGCAGCCCGGAGGGCAGCCGCCTCAGCAGGAAGGTGCGCATCCGTCAGGCCGTCAGGTAGGCGTCGTCGAGGTTGAGGTAGGTGAACTTGTTGAGCGTGGCGCCGCGCACCTTGGGCCCGGCCACCTCGATCTGGCCGCCGATGGCAAGGTCGATGACGAACTCCTCGTCCAGCAGGATGTCGGTGATCTGCTGGTAGAGCGCCTTGGCCTCGGGGCTGTCGGCGTCGGGCCGCTTCCAGGCGCGCTGCACGATGTCGGTGTAGGCCGGCGAGGAGAAGTGCGAGCTGTTCTTGGCCTCGTTGAACGGGTAGGCGCTGACCGCCAGGGTGGCGGGGTGGAGCTGGGCGAAGCCGTGGCCGAGGGTCCAGAGCGCGGGCATGGTCTGGGAGATCAGCTGCTTCTGCATGGTCGGCGAGTCGGTCGGCTGGAGCACGGTCTCGATGCCGACCTGCTTGAGGTCGTGCTGGATGATCTGGGCGAAGGCGATGCCGTCCGGGGTGTTGGAGTGGGCGAACGGCAGGGTGAGGCCGGTGACCCCGGCCTCGGCGAGCAGTGCCTTGGCCTTCTCCGGGTCGTGGCGGTACTTGGTGGCGTTGGCGTCGCTGTAGGCGGGCGAGGACTTGGGCCACGGGGCGGCGGAGGGCAGTCCGTAGCCGCCGAGGGCCTGCTGGACCAGCCGCTCGCGGTCCACTGCCCAGGAGATGGCCTGCCGGACCCGCTTGTCCTTGACCTGGTCGGCGCTGACGTTGACGCCGATGTAGTAGGCGCCGGAGCCGGTGTCGTAGGGCTTGAGCTGGAACTGCCCGGAGGCCTTGAGCCCGGCCAGGTCCTTGCCGGGCACGTGGTAGGAGAGGTGGCTCTGACCGGTCTTCAGCGAGGCCACCAGCGAGTCGGCCTGCGGGATGACCCGGATCTCCACGCCGTCCAGGTAGGGGCGGCCCGGGTTCCAGTACTTGTCGTTGCGGGTGAAGGTGATCGAGGAGCCGGGGGTGCGCTTGCCGAAGACGAACGGGCCGGTGCCGACCAGCGCCTTGCCGGCCACGGCGTCCTCGACGGTGGCCGAGTCCGTGATGATCATGAACTCGAAGAGGTCGAAGAGGTTGGAGACCGGGTGGGCCAGGGTGAGGGTCAGCTCGTGGTCGCCGTTCTTGGTGAACTCGGTGACGGTGGCCGCCGTGGTCCTCAACTGGGCGGAGCGGACCGGGTTCTGGAGGTTCTTGATGGCGAAGATGACGTCGTCGGCGGTGAACTTGCGGCCGTTGTGGAAGGTGACGTCGTCGCGGAGCTTGAAGGTGATGCCCTTGCCGTCCGCGGCCAGCTGCCAGGAGGTGGCCAGCTCGGGCTGCGGCTTCAGCTGGTCGTCGTAGCGGGTCAGGGTGTTGAAGACCAGGCGCTGCACCAGGGTGTTGGCGCTCTGGGCGAAGAGCAGGCTCGGGGTGAAGTCGATGGTGGTGGCGATGGCGAGGGTGCCGCCGCGGCGCGGACCTCCCGACGGGGAGGCGGCGGTGCTCGCGCTCTCGGCCGCCGAGCGGCAGGCCGCCAGCGAGAGCAGGCCGGCCGCGGCGACGGAGCCGCGCAGGAGGGAGCGGCGGGAGAGCGTGGTCATCGTTCCGTGTCCTTCATCGAGGGGTGGCTTCGTGGGGGATGGTTTGTTCGGTGCCGAAAGTAACGACGGCGGCCGGGACCGCCGTCGTCACGGCGTCAGGAGACCTACGGGGGTCAGGAGTTGAGGGCGGCGGCTTCGAGCTGCTCGGCCGGGACGATGCCCGCCACGGCCGGCGGGTCGGCCGGCTCCAGCAGGCGGCTCGGCTGCCCGTCCGGGCCGACCGGCAGGTCGCCGTCCAGGGTGATCCGGCGGACCAGGCGCGGCTCGTCGCCGTAGTCGTTGACGGCGTAGTGCTGGGTGGCGCGGTTGTCCCAGATCACCACGTCGCCGACCGACCAGTCCCAGCGGACGGTGTTCTCCAGGCGCTCGACGTAGCGCTGGAAGAGGGTGATCAGGGCGCGGCTGTCGGCGCCCGAGACCCCGACGATCTTCTGCGCGAAGGCGCCGAGCAGCAGGGTCTTCTCCCCCGTCACCGGGTGGACCCGCACCAGCGGGTGCTCGGTCTTGAAGGCGGTGGAGACGAAGACCGAGCGGAACAGCTCGGCCACCTCCTTGTTGTCCGCCAGCTCCGGGGTGAGCGCCAGCGAGGCCGCGTAGTCGTAGTCGTTGGTGTGCACGGCGCGCAGGCTCTCGGCCAGCGTCTTCAGCGGGGCCGGCAGGTCCTCGTACGCGGCCACCGTGTTGGCCCAGACGGTGGAGCCGCCGGCCGGCGGCAGCTCCAGCGAGCGCAGGATGGAGGCCTTCGGGTAGGAGGGCACGAAGGTCACGTCGGTGTGCCAGTTGTTGGCCCGCACGCCCTTGGTGGCGTCCAGCTCGAAGATGTACCGGCCGTCCGCGCTGGGGACGGTCGGGTGGCCGACCGGCTGGCCCAGCAGACGGGCGAAGGCCTCGTGTCCGGCGTCGTCCAGGTGCTGCTGGCCGCGGAAGAAGAGCACCTTGTGCTCGTACAGCACGGCCTCGATCGCGGCCACCGTCTCGGCGGGCAGGTCGCCGCCGAGCGTGACGTCGTGGACGATCGCGCCGATCCGGCCGGCGGCCGGGGTGAGGTTCAGCTGGGTGGAGACGGCAGTGGTCATGACGGTCCCTCGGTTCTGGTGAAGGGGCGTGCTCGGGCACGGCGGGCAGCGCACGGCACGGGCCGGCGGCGGAGGAGAAGCGTGGAGAGCGGCGCGACGGGGCGCGGACGAAAGCGGCGTCAGCGGGAACAGCGGCAGCGGCGACAGGGACAGGAGGCGGACAGGGCACGGCACATGCGGACGGTCATCGCTCCTCCTTCGGTCACTCGCTCGAACTGCGGCTCGGTTTCTGGGCATCATCGTGGTGACCGCGAGCCGGTCTGTCAAACACCATCTCGCCTGGTGGGAGCGGGTGTTGCGGCTTCGTTGCGCCGTGTTGCGGCGGATGGCGGGCCTCGGCGGGGCTTGTCCTTCCTTCTGTTGTCGCATTAACTTTCCAAGCGAAATTAACTCGAAGGGAGGCAGCCTCCGATGACCACCCCCACGACCCGCGCGGTCCCTGCGGAAAGTGCGCGGCACAACGCCGCCGCCGTGGTGCGGACCGTGCTCGCCCACGGCCCGCTCCCCCGCCACCGGATCGCCGAACTCACCGGACTCTCCGCCGGCACCGTCTCCCGGCTGACCGGACGGCTCGCCGACAGCGGCCAACTGGTCGAGATGGAGCCGGAGTTGGGTCCGAGCGCGACCGGGCGGCCGCGGATCCCGCTGGACCTGCCGGTCGAGGAGACCGCCGTGGCCGGGGTGCACATCGGCGTGCTGCGCACCACCCTGGGCCTGGTCGACCTGCGCGGCGGGGTGCTGGCCCAGTGGGCCGTGCCACGCGGGTCCACCGACCCGCGCGAGCTGGTCGACGAACTGGCTGAGGCCCTGGCCGACCTGACGGCCTGGCAGTCGCACCGGCGGCTGCTCGGCATCGGCGTCTCCACCGGCGGCTGGGTCGACACCGAGTCGGGGACGGTGGTCGAGCACGGCCCGCTCGGCTGGCACGACGTCCCGCTGCACGCCGCACTCGCCGAACGGCTCGACGCGCCCGTCCGGCTCGATGCCCTGGTCCGCGCGCTCGCGCTCGCCGAGGGCTGGTACGGCGCCGGGCAGGAGACCGACAGCCTGCTCGAACTCTTCGTCGGCAACGTGGTCGGCGCCGCCTTCACCGTCGGCCGTCGGATCCACCGCGGCCCGCGCTCGGCGGCCGGCGGCATCGCCCACCTGCGGCTGCCGGGGGTCGAGGGAGTGCTGTGCGGGTGCGGCGCCTCGGACTGTTTACAGGCCGTGCTGGCCGACGGTTCGGTCCTCCAACTGGCTCGCGGGCAAGGCATGGTGGGCCAGGAGGAGTCCTTCGAGGACCTGGTCCGGCTGGCCCGCGACGGCCACCTCGGGGCGATCCGCCTGCTGCGCACCCGCGCCCGCTCGGTCGGCCGCGCGGCGGCCGTCCTGCTCGACCTGGTCAACCCCGAGCTGCTGGTCCTGGCGGGCGGCCCGCTGAAGACCCCGGAGTACCTCCCGGACGTCCGCGCCGAACTGGCCCGCCACAGCTCCCTCGGCCCGGCCGCCGCCACCCGCCTCGTCCCCTCCGGCCTGGGCGACCACGCCCTGGTCCTGGCCTCCGCCGCCGTCTTCCTCAATGCCTGGTTCTCCGACCCCCTCACCCACCACCTTCCCTGAGAGGCCTCCGTGCTCACCGTCGAACTGTTCCGCGCCCGTGTGTCCGCGCGGACCTCGTGGGACGTGGTGCGGGTCCGCGACGCGGACGGGGCGTTCGGGCTCGGCGAGTGGTCCGATGCCGGGCCCGGGGCCGAAGCACTGTGGCCGTCGGTCACGGAGCGGCTGGCCGAGGGCGGGTCCGGCGGCGATGCGCTGGCCCTGCTCGATCAACTGGCCTCCGGAGAACGGCGGTTCGCCGCGAGGACGGTCCGCGGCGGGCTGGAGCAGGCCCTCACCGACCTGGCCGCGCGGCGGGCCGGGGTGCCGCTCTGGCGGTGGCTCGGCGGCCGGGCCGCACGCCCGGTGCGGCGGTACGCCAACCTGAACCGGGCGCTGCGCCGACGCACCCCCGAGGAGTTCGCCGAGGTCGCGGCCGCCGCCGTGGCCGCCGGGTACACCGCGCTCAAGTGCGCGCCGTTCGACGGCCTCCCGGACGGGGAGCGGCTGGGCGGCGGCCTCGCCCGGGCCCGGGCGGTCCGGGCGGCGGCCCCGGACGCCGAGCTGATGGTGGACGCCCACGCGCTGCTCTCCATCGACCAAGTGCTGCGAACCGCAGCGCAGTTGCGCGCCCTCGACCTCCGCTGGCTGGAGGACGCGGCCCCGCTGGACGGGCTCACCGCCGTCCGCGAGGCGGGCATCGCCCCGCTGGCCGGCGGCGAGTTCGCCACCGCCCCGGCCGAGGTGCGCCCCGCCCTGGGCGCCGGCCTCGGCTGGCTGCTGCCGGACGTCAAGCACGCCGGTGGCCTCGCCGCCGCCCGCGCCCTCGCCGAGGAGGCCCTGGCCGCCGGGGCCGGGGTCTCGCTGCACAGCCCGTCCGGCCCGGTGGCCACCGCCGCCGGACTGCACCTGGCGGTGGCCCTCGGCCCGTCCGTGGAGAGCGAGTTCGCCTTCGGCGAGGCCTCCTGGCGGCGCCACGCAGTGCACCCCGCCGAGACCCCGGACAGCCCCTGGCTCACCCTCCCCGAGGGCCCCGGCCTCGGCCTGGACCTCGCACCCGGCCACTGGCACCCCCACACCCCGACCTGACAGGAACCAGCACCGTGCCCCTCCCCCTCGCCGACCGGATCGCCGTCGTGACCGGCGCCGCCCACGGCATCGGCGCCGCCGTCACCGCCGAACTCGCCGCCCGCGGCGCCCTGGTGGTCGCCGTCGACCTGGCCCCCGTCCCCGCCGCCGACCGGGTCACCCCCGTCCGGGGCGACGTCACCGACCCGGCCACCCGCGCCGCCGCGCTGGCCGCCGCCGAAGCCCTCGGCGGCCCCGCCCGCATCCTGGTGCAGGGGGCGTTCTCCGGCACCCCGACCCCGCTCGACCAGCAGGACGACGGGAGTTGGGACACCATGCTGCACACCGTCCTGACCGCTGCCCGCCACTTCGACACCGCCTTCCTGCGCGCACTGCCGCCCGGCACCCCGGGCTCGATCGTGCACATCGCCTCGCCGCACGCCCACGGCGCCGTCCCCGGCTTCGCCGCCTACGCAGCCGCCAAGGCGGCGCTGCTGGCGCTCACCCGGGCGGTGGCCGTCGAGTGGGGCGCGCGCGGGGTGCGGTGCAACGCGGTGGCCCCGGGCTTCGTACCGGTGGAGCGGAACCGGCACGTGTGGAGCGATCCGCAGCTGGGCCCGGCCCTGCTGCGCGCCAATCCGCTCGGCCGCCACGGCACCGCCGCCGAAGTCGCCCGCGCCGTGGCCTTCCTGGCCGGCGACGAAGCCTCGTTCGTCAACGGCACCTGCCTGGCCGTGGACGGCGGGGCGACCGCCATGCTCCCCGAAGCGCTGCTGCGCTGAGGGTCCGTCACCAACCGAGAAGAGAGCTCCGTGTCCATCACCCAGGAGGGCGAGTGTCCCGCCGCCTCCGGCTGCTCACCGCAGCCCTCGCCGCCGCTCTGCCCCTGACCCTGGCCGTCCCGGCCGCCGCCGAAGCGGCTCCGGTCACCGCCTACCTGGACTGCTCCGCCGCCACCAACGGCACCGGCACCCAGTCCTCCCCGTACAACACCCTCGCCGCCGTCAACTCCCTCACCCTGACGCCCGGCAGCGCCCTCCGCCTCAAGCGCGGCTCCACCTGCCGCGGCACCCTGACCCCGGTCGGCTCCGGTACCGCCGCCGCGCCGGTCACCGTTGACGCCTACGGCACCGGCCCGCTCCCCGCCGTCAACGCCGACGGCGGCACCGAGGCCGTGCTGCTCGCAGACCTGGCGTACGTCGAGGTCCGCAACCTCGACCTGAGCGCGCCGGGCGACAACCGGTCCACCCGGCGCGGTGTGTACGTCCGGGCCACCGACACGGGCACCCTGCCCGGGATCGTGCTCCAGGGCCTGGACGTGCACGACGTGCGCGGCAAGCTGCCCGCCGTCACGGGTGCGGGCGCGGGCACCGGCAAGTACGCCGACGCCTCCGGCGGCATCGTGGTGGAGGCCAAGGGCTCCACCACCCCCACCGCCTTCACCGGGCTGAAGATCCTCGACAACCGGATCCACGCGGTCGACCGCCAGGGCATCTACACCTGGTCCAACTGGTGCCGCAACACCCGGCTGGCCGCGTTCTGGAACAGCCTCTGCTCCGCCCCCTGGGCCCCGTCCACCGGCCTGGAGATCCGGGGCAACCGGCTCTGGGACATCGGCGGGGACGGCATCGCCCCGATGACCGGGCAGCAGACCCTGGTGGAGCGCAACCTCCTGCAGGGCTTCAACGTCCGCTCCGGCTCCCCCAACGCCGGTATGTGGACCGCGAATTCGGTGGACGTGACCTTCCAGTACAACGACACCTCGGGCGGCCGCACCACCAGTGACGGCATGGCCTACGACGTGGACCACTCCACCGACGGGGTGGTGTTCCAGTACAACTACTCCCACGACAACCAGGGCGGCTTCTTCCTGCTCTGCCCCTACGACACCCCGACCAGCAACTTCACCATCCGCCACAACGTCTCGGTGAACGACCGGGCCCGGGGCTTCCAGGTCTGCCCGGGAGCGCTGAAGAACGGCCGGATCCACCACAACACCATCTACCTGGCCGACGGCATCAGCCAGCAGATCGTCACCGAGGGCACCAACGCCACCCTGGACGTCCGTTTCACCGACAACATCGTCGCCAAGCACGGCAGCTCGGGAACGGTGGGCTGGACGCTCAACGACCCGGCCTTCACCATCGACCACAACGTGTTCTACGCCGTTCCGACCCCGGCGGGGGCGACCAACACCGTGACCGGCGCCCCGCTGCTCTCCGGCCGCGAGCTGGCCGACCCCTGGGGCTACCGCCTGCTGGCCGGCTCCTCGGCGCTGGGCGCGGGCGGGGCCAACACCGGCTGGTACCAAGGCCCTTCGGTAACCGCCCCGACCCTGGCCGCCCACTTCAACACCGACCCGGCCGGCTCCGCCCCCGCCGGGTGGACCGTCACCGGCCCGGCCGCCGGGGCGGTGGTCGGCGCCGACCCGGGCGGCGGCTACGGCAACTCCCTGCTGCTCACCCGCCAGGCCACCGAGGTCAACGCCGTCCGCACCTTCCCCGCCGTCTCCGGCGAGACCCGGGTGGACCTGCGGGTCCGGGCCGGGCAGACCGGCGCCCCGCTCGGGGTGCACCTGCTGGACGCCGCCGGGGCGCCGGTGGCGCAGTTCAGCCTGGCGGCCAACGGCAGTGCCGCCCTGACGGACAACGGGAGTTGGACCGACGCGCCGTTCGCCTACCCGCCGGGGGTCTGGCTCCGGGTCGCCCTGCTGCTGCACCCGGCCACCGGGACGTACGACCTGCTGGTCGACGACGTGCCGCTGGCCACCGCCCGGCTCACCGCCGGGTCGGGCCCGGCCGACCGGCTCCGGCTGCGGGTGCAGCCGGGAACCGGCGCCGCGACCTTCGCAGTTGACGATCCACTGGTCCAACCGCTCGACTGATCCCCACCACCCGGCCGCCCCGCACCGACACCGGTGCGGGGCGGCACCCCGCGCTCCCGAGGAGACCTCCATGCGTGCCGAACCCGCCGACAGCCACCGGCTCACCCTGGGCGAGGGCCCGCGCTGGGACGCCGACGCACAGCGGCTGTACTGGCTGGGCATCCCCGACCACGAGATCCGCTGGCTCGACCCGGCCACCGGCCGCACCGACGGCCTGCGCCTGGACGTCACCCCCGGCTGCCTGGCCCCGGCCGGCCCGGACCGCCTGCTGCTGGCCACCGAGCGCGGCTTCGAGAACCTCGACCTGGCCACCGGCACCCCGGAGTTGGCCACCCCCGTGGAGGCCGAGGACGCCGGCCGCCGGATGAACGACGGCGCCGTCGACCCGTTCGGCCGGATGGTGGCCGGGACCATGCAGCGCGCCGAGCCTCGCACCGACGGACGGCTCTACCGCCGCGAGTCGGACGGCACCGTCCGGCAGCTGCTCGGCGGCCTGGCCATCCCCAACGGCCTCGGCTGGCCGGAGCCGGACCGCTTCTGGCACATCGACAGCCCGAGCCACCGGGCCACCCTGTACGAGTACCCCGAGCACGGCCCGCTCGGCGCCACCGTCCGCACCCTGGACCTGTCGCAGTACCAGGGCGAGCCCGACGGCCTGGCCCTGGACCCGGAGGGCAACCTCTGGATCGCCTTCTGGGGCGGCCACGCCGTGCACTGCTTCTCCCCCACCGGCACCCTGCTGGCCACCGTCGAGGTCCCCGTCCCCCGCGC
>NZ_BAAAYB010000015.1:0-29742 GCF_039535905.1 Kitasatospora albolonga
CTCGGCTATCCCACGGCTGCCTCTCGAACTGACCGCGCAACGAGCAGCTGTGTTTCTCTCCAGGACGTCGCGCCTGCTGGCGGGTGCCGGCCGAGGGGCGGCTGCGCGCCGAACTCCCCGGCTGCCTGCGATAGACCTCCTGGCGTCCGACGCTGCTCACCTGGACGGTGCCGAGCACGCCGCGGCTGCGCGCGGCGTGTGTCGACGACCACTGGCCCAGGTCGACCACCGAGCAGCTGTCGCGCAGGCGACCGAGGCGGCCGCCGACACCTGATCGACGGCTGTGGTGCCACGGACGAGCACCGCCGACTGATCGCCCAGTAACGCGCGCCGGCTGCCGCATTGTGATAGGTCTTCACCCATGCTGATCGGCCTGCCGCCGAGCCGGGCCGCACATCGTCGAGCTGATCAGGCCCACTTCGATGACAGTCAGCGACAGTCGCGTGCGGGCCACGCCGAGTTCCAGGCGATCTGCCTGGACGCTGTCCGCAGCCGGCGCCAGGCCCCGCTCGGGCCGCCAGACCTGACCTCCTGGCTGCTGCGCACGCCGGGCTCATCCATTCCGACGAGGAGGCGGTGCACCACCTGGTGGTGCTGATGGTGGCGGGCAACGAGACCACCATCAACTGGACCGGCAACACGCTGCGCCTGCTGCTCACCGATCGCCGGTTCCGGGCCACCCTGACCGGTGGCCGCCTCACCGTCTCGGACGCCCTGGAGGAGGTGCTCTGGCGCGACCCTCCGACCCAGAACTTCCCTGGCCGGTGGGCGACTTCGGACACCGTACTGGGCGGCCAGTACATCTCGGCGGGCGACATGCTGGTGCTCGGCCTGGCCGCCGCCAACGCCGACCCGGCGGTGCAGCAGCCCTCCGGCGAGGGGCTCGGCGGCAACCGGGCGCACCTGGCCTGGGGCGCCGGCCGGCACGTCTGCCCGGCCCAGCACCCGGCCCGGATGATCGTGGAGACCGCCGTGGAGACCCTGCTCCACCGGCTGCCCGACCTCCAACTGGCCGTCCCCGCCCACGAGCTGGCCTGGCGGCCGTCCCCCTGGTCGCGCGCCCTGGTCGCCCTGCCGGTGCTCTACAGCGCCTTCACTCCCCCGCGCACTCCCCCCGTCGAAAGGCCCGCATGGACTCCGCCCTCGTCCCCCAGCCCGTCCGCCTCGACCCCTTCGGAGCCGACCAGCACACCGAGAACGCCGGGCTCCGGGCGGCCGGGCCTGCGGTCCTGGTGGAACTCCCTGGCGGGGTGGTGGTCTGGGCGGTAACCCACCACGACACCCTCCAGGCGCTGCTGAACGACCCCCGGGTGGGCAAGAACCCGCAGCTGTGGACCACCTTCCGGAGGGCCGGCTGCCCGAGGGCTGGCCGCTGATGAACTTCGTCACCGTGCCCGGCATGGTGACCGCCGACGGTGCGGACCACCGGCGGCTGCGCGGACTGGTCACCCAGGCCTTCACCCCGCGCCGGACAGCCGAGCTGGCCCCGGCCATCGAGGCCCGGGCCACCGCCCTGCTGGACGGGGTCGCCCTGCTGGAGGGGCGACTTCGACCTGCGCGAGCACTTCGCCTACCCGCTGCCGATGCAGGTGATCGGCGAGCTGCTGGGCCTGCCGCCGAAGCAGCAGGACGAGCTGCACGAGCTCTCCAACACCCTGGTCAGCAGCTCCGCCACGCCGGGGGCCGCGGTGGCCGCGCAGCAGGGGCCTGTTCGCCCTGCTCGGCGGGCTGGCGGCGGCCAAGCGGGCGGAGCCGGGCGACGACCTGACCACCGACCTGATCGCCGCCCGGGAGGCCGACGACCGGCTGACCGAGATGGAGCTGGTCGGCACCCTGCTGCTGATGCTGGTGGCCGGACACGAGACCACGCTCAACCTGATCACCAACGCGGTCCGTGCCCTGCTGGCCCACCCGGACCAGCTGGCCGCGGTGCTGGACGGCACGTACAGCTGGGCCGCGGTGGTCGAGGAGACCCTGCGCTACGACTCCCCGGTCGGCCAGTTCCCGCTGCGCTACGCCGCGGAGGACATCCAGGTCGGCGAGGTGACCATCCGTCAGGGCGAGGCGCTGCTGGCCTCGTACGCGGCGGCGGGCCGGGACTCCGGGCACTTCCCGGACGCGGACCGCTTCGACCTGGGCCGGGCCCCGCCAAGCACCTCTCGCTCGGCCACGGCCCGCACTTCTGCCTGGGCGCGGGCCTCGCCCGGCTGGAGGCGGAGACCGCGCTGCGGCTGCTCTTCACCCGCTTCCCCGGGCTGCGGCTCGCGGACGGTCCGGCGCCGGAGCCGATCGCCTCGTTCGTCAGCAACAGCGTGAAGACCCTGTTGGTCCGTCAGGGCTGATCCGGGCCCGCACCGGTGACCGCCGGGGCGGCCCGGTCGTTGGACCGGCCATGCGTAAGATCACGGCGCTCGCCGCCCTCACCATGGCCGGTCTCTCCCTCGCCGCCCCTGCCGCCCACGCGGCAGCAACATGGGCGGGAAGCTCGACTCCGGCAAGTCGGCCTCGGCCTCCACCTCGGCGTCCGAGACCTGCGTCCAGCAGATCGGCGGCATCCCGCTGCTCGGCAAGAACGCCTCCGCCGCCGCCCCGCTCTGCAGCGCGGGCACGGCCGTGCCGAAGTAGGCAACCGGCAGCGCCCCGCCGGGGCCGGAGGCCCCGGCATGACCACTTACCAGGCCGCCTTCCGTACCCGCGCCCACGCGGCGGAGCCGCGGATCAGCGGAGCCTCGCGCCCCCGAAGGCGTAGCCACCACCCCGATCGGGCGGTCTCAGTCGAACAGGGCGTTCAACTCGCCGTACTCCAGGCCGCCTTCGAGGGCCTGGTAGGTCCCGTGGGCGTACAGCTCCTCGGCGGCACGGCGGGCGGCGGCGTAGGCGGCCTTGGCCAGGCCGGGGCCCAGGCTGATCCGGGCCACGCCGAGCTTCGCCAGCTCGGCCACCGCGGGGGCTCCGGGGCCCGCCATCACGTTCAGCGGCACCCCGGGGAGCGCGGCCAGCAGCTCGGCGATCACCGCCGGGTCGCCCGCGCCGGGCACGAAGATCCCGCTGGCCCCCGCCGCCAGGTAGGCCCGGGCCCGCTCCACCGTCTCGGTGACGTCCCGGTCGCCCTGGACGAAGACGTCGGTGCGGGCGTTGACGTACAGCCGCACGCCCGCCGCCTCGGCCGCCGCCCGGGCCGCCGCGATCCGCTCGGCCGCCTCGGCGACCGGGCGCAGGCCGTCCTCCAGGTTCACGCCGACGGCGCCGAGCGCGAGCAGTTCGGTGACGGCCCGGCCGACCCCGGCGGCGTCGGGCGCCAGCCCGTCCTCCAGGTCGGCCGTCACCGGTACCTCCACCGCCCGGACCACCAGGGCGGTCTGGGCCAGTGCCCCGGCCAGGTCGAGGCCGCCGCCGTCCGGCACGCCCCTGGTCCAGGAGACGCTGGCGCTCGCGGTGGCCACGGCGGGAGCGCCGGCCGCCTCCACCAGGCGGGCGGTCGCGGCGTCCCACACGTTGGCCAGTACCAGGGGATCGCCCGGGGTGTGCAGGGCGTGCAGGAGTTCGGCCTTGGCCCGCTGGTCGTTCTGAGTCGTCGTCATGTCCTTCACCATCTCAGCTCCGTGCGGGGCCGACCGGCGGTTTCCGGTACCCGACCCCGGCTCGTCGGACCCGACTCGCCGGACCCGGCCGGCCGGGTCAGGCGGCGAGCACCAGAGCGGCCACCACCGGGGCGGCGTAGACCATCGGGAACGGGACGTGCCCCCAGGCCCGGGCCCGCAGCACGGTGACCACCGCGCCGCCGTAGTAGGCCACCAGGCCGATCCCGGCGGCCAGGCCGAGCGGCTCCACCGCCAGGCCGACCAGCAGGCCGAGCGCGCCGGCCGCCTTGGCCGCGCCCAGCAGGTTCCACCAGCCCTTCGGCACGCCGTACTGCTCCAGCGGCTGGACCACCCAGACCTGGCGCGACAGCAGCGCGTAGGCCGAGAAGCCCGACATCAGGGCGGCGATCACGGTGACGACGGTGGTGGTGACGTTCATCGGTGGGCTCCTCGTTCGGGATGGGGAGCCGGGGCGGTTGCTCGCCGCTCCGGCCGCTCTCACCCCACCGACACGGCCCGCGGCCCGGATGTGACGGCCGCTCGGAAGATTCTTTCCGGAGACCTCAGCTCCGCTTCGGCGCGGGGCTCATCCGCGCGGTGACGCCGATCCGGTTCCAGGCGTTGATCGCGATGATCACGGTCACCAGCTGGGCCAGCGCGGCCGGCTCGAAGTGCTTCTCCGCCTCCTGGTACACCTCGTCCGGCACCGGCCCGTCGGCGATCCGGGTGACCGCCTCGGTCAGCGCCAGCGCGGCCCGCTCGGCCGCGGTGAAGTAGGGCGTCTCCTGCCAGACCGGCAGCGCGTACAGCCGGTGCTCCTGCTCGCCGCCGTGCCGGGCGTCGGTGGCGTGCATGTCCACGCAGTAGGCGCAGCCGTTGATCTGCGAGGCCCGGGTGCGGACCAGCTCGGCCAGCGCCGGGTCCACCAGGGTCCGCGACTCCCGGTCCATCCCGATCATCGCCCGGTACCAGTCCGGTGCCAGCTCCGGCATCGAGAAGCGCTGCTCGGGGGCGGTCACGTAGTCGTTCTCTCCGTTGCTCATGCCTCGACCGTAGGTGCGCGGCGGCCCGCTCCCGTGGTTCATTGACGCCATGGAATCGTGGGCCACTTTCGGCGGAGACCTGCACCTCGACCTGACGGCGGGCCGGGCCCGGGGCCTCGGCCTGCGGGCCGCCCTGGAGGAGGCGGTCCGGGAGGCCTCCCGGAGCGGCCGCCTGCCCGCCGGCACCCGGCTGCCCTCCTCCCGGGCCCTGGCCACCGACCTCGGCATCGCCCGCAACACCGTGGCCGAGGCCTACGCCCAGCTCACCGCCGAGGGCTGGCTGACCGCCCGTCAGGGCTCCGGCACCGTGGTCGCCGACCGGGGCGGCGCCCCGGCGGTGGCCCCGCCCAGCACCCCGCCGCGCGTCCCGGCGGCCCGCTACGACCTGATGCCCGGCCGCCCCGACCTCAGCCTCTTCCCCCGCTCCGCCTGGCTGGCGGCCGGCCGCCGCGCGCTGGCCACCGCCCCGCACGAGGCCTTCGGCTACACCGACCCGCGCGGCCGGATCGAACTGCGCCGAGCCCTGGCCGACTACCTGGCCCGCGCCCGGGGCGTGCGCACCGACCCCGAGCGCATCCTGGTCTGCGCCGGCTACCAGCAGGGCCTCGGCCTGCTCTGCCGCGCGCTCGGCGAGCGCGGCGCGCGGTCGGTGGCGGTGGAGGAGTACGGGCTGCCGCCGCAGCAGGAGGTGATCACCGCCACCGGTCTGCGGACCGTCTCCGTCCCGCTGGACGCCGGCGGCGCCCGCACCGACCTGCTCGGCGGGCTGACCGCCGGGGCCGGGACGGGCGCGGTGGTGCTCACCGCCGCCCACCAGTACCCGACCGGCGTGCCGCTGCGTCCCGCCCGGCGGGCGGCCGCGGTGGCCTGGGCCCGGGAGAGCGGCGGCTTCGTGATCGAGGACGACTACGACGGGGAGTTCCGCTACGACCGCCAACCGGTCGGGGCCCTCCAGGCACTGGACCCCGAGCGGGTGGTGTACGCGGGCACCGCCAGCAAGAGCCTGGCCCCCGGCCTGCGGCTGGGGTGGCTGGCGCTGCCGGCCGAACTGGTCGAACCGGTGGTCCGGCAGAAGGAGTTGGCGGACGGTCAGTCGGGGGTGACGGACCAGCTGACACTGGCCGAGCTGATCGTCTCCGGCGGCTTCGACCGGCACGTCCGGCGCTGCCGCCTGCACTACCGGCGGCGGCGCGACCGGCTGGTGGCCGCCCTGGCGGAGCGGGCCCCCGAGGTGGAGGTGACCGGGATCGCGGCCGGGCTGCACGCGGTGCTGCGGCTTCCGGCCGGTTCGTTGAGCGACGCCGAACTGCTGCGCCACGCCGGGTGGTCGGGGCTGTCGTTGAACACGTTGAGCGGGTGCCGGACGCCGTCGGCCGGGCCTGCGCCGGCCGGGACGAGGTCGGGGTTGGTGATCGGGTACGCGACCCCGCCGGAGCACACCTTCCCGGGGGCGCTGGACGCGCTGTGCACGCTGGCGCGGCTGTGAGGGGGCGTCAGTTGTTGCGCGAGCCGATCTCGAAGAGCAGCGCGAGGAAGCCCAGGAAGGCGTGCGTGGCGACCATGTAGATGAACACCCGCCAGAGCACGCGGCGGTCGAAGCGGCGGCCGGGGACGAGGCTGGACTTGGCCATGGTGGTGCCCCTTTCAGTGGGGAGCGGGCAGGCAGAGGCTGCTGCCCGGACTCTGCAACAGGGTGTGCAGGAAGAGGAGTTCGACGCCGGCCGGGGAGTCGGCGGCGATGCAGTGCGGGGTGAGCGAGTCGAAGTGCGCGGAGTCGCCCGGCTCCAGCAGGTGGTCCTGGTCGGCCAGGGTCAGCCGGAGCCGTCCCTTCACCACCCAGAGCCACTCCTCCCCCGGGTGGACCCTCACGACGGCGTCCTGGACGTCCGGCGGCACCTGGACGTGCAGCGCCTGCATCGCCCTTCCGGGCGCACCCGCCCGCCGGTACCCCCAGCCGCCCGTCCGCCCCGGCTCGATCACTCCGCCCCGGATCACCGGCTCCGGCTCGCCCTGCTGCTCGCCGAGCAGGCCCGACACGGTGGTCCCGTACTCCCGGGCCAGCCCGAGCAGCGCCGGGAGGGAGGGCTGCCGCTGCCCGGTCTCCAGCCTCGACAGGTACGCTGGCGAGAGCCCGACCCGGGCGGCGGCGGCCTCCAGGGTGAGGCGTGCGGCGGAGCGGTGCTCCCGCAGCCGGGCCCCGAGGCCGTCCACCTCGAACTGGTCCGCGTTCATGGACCCAGTCCACCGCTTCCCTGCCCTCCGGGCAAGCTTTTTGCCTGTGAGGCAAACCCGCCAGGGGCGCGAGGCTCTGCTGATCTGCGGCTCCGCCGCGGGGCGCGCAGGGGAACGGCACCACGTGCAACTGACTGACGTGCCCCGACCTCACGCTGGGCCGCCTTCCGTACTCGCGCAGTTCCTCGCGCCCCCAGCGGCGTAGCCACGTACCTCATGGCCTCGGGATGTTGCGGAGGTTGCTCCTCGCGAGGTCGATCATGCGGCCGACGCCTCCGGAGAGGACGGTCCTGCCGGCGGCCAGGGCGAAGCCCTTGAGTTGGGCGGCGGTGATGTGGGGCGGGATGGAGAGGGCGTTGGGGTCGGTGACGACGTCGACCAGGACGGGGCCGGGGCGGGAGAGGGCTTCGGCGAGGACCTCGCGGACCTTCGCCGGGTCGGTGACCCGCATCGCCTGGAGGCCGACCGCGCGGGCGAGCGCCGCGTAGTCCACGTCGCCGTTGTCGGTCTCGGTCTCGGGGTAGCCGCTGACCAGCATCTCCAGCTTGATCATGCCGAGCGCCCCGTTGTTGAACACCACCGTCTTCACCGGCAGCCGGTACTTCGCCAGCGTCAGCAGCTCGCCGAGCAGCATGCCGATCCCGCCGTCCCCCGACATCGAGACCACCTGCCGCCCCGGGGCGGCCAGTTGGGCCCCGATCGCGTGCGGCAGGGCGTTGGCCATCGAGCCGTGCAGGAAGGACCCGATCACCCGGCGCCGTCCGTTCGGGCTCAGGTACCGGGCCGCCCAGACGTTGTTCATGCCGGTGTCGACGGTGAACACGGCGTCCTCGTCGGCGAGTTCGTCCAGCACCGAGGCGACGTACTCCGGGTGGATCGGCACGTGCTTCTCGATCTTCTTCGTGTAGGCGCCGACCACCTCCTCCAGTGCCTTGCAGTGCCGGTCGAGCAGGTCGTCCAGGAAGGCCCGGTCGGTCTTCTGCTCCAGCAGCGGCAGCACCGCCCGCAGGGTGGCCGCCACGTCGCCGTGCACCGCCAGCTCCAGCGGTGTGCGGCGCCCGAGCCGGGTCGCGTCGTGGTCGACCTGGATGGTGTTACGCCCCGGCAGGAAGGAGTCGTAGGGGAAGTCGGTGCCGAGCAGCAGCACCAGGTCGGCCTCGTGCAGGGCCTGGTGGCAGGCGCCGTAGCCGAGCAGGCCGCTCATGCCGACGTCGTACGGGTTGTCGTACTGGATCCACTCCTTGCCGCGCAGCGAGTGCCCGACCGGGGCCAGCACCGTGCCGGCCAGCTCCATCACCTCGGCGTGCGCGTCCCGCACCCCCGCGCCGGCGAACACCGCGACCTTCTCGGCCGCGTTCAGCCTCCGTGCCAGCTCCTGCACCTGGGACCAGGGCGGGGCCGCCACCGCCCGTTCGGTCAGGTAGTGGCCGGTGCCGGTCGGGTGGGCGGCGGGGAGGGCGGCCACGTCGCCGGGGAAGACCAGCACCGCGACGCCGGGCGAGCCGAGGGCGTGCTGGATGCCGATCCGGAGCAGCCGGGGCAGCTGGGCCGGGGTGGAGACGGTCTCGCACCAGCTGCTGCAGTCGGTGAACACCCGCTCCGGGTGGGTCTCCTGGAAGAAGCCGGTGCCGATCTGCGAGGACGGGATGTGCGAGGCCAGCGCCAGCACCGGCAGCCCGCTGCGCTGGGCGTCGTAGAGGCCCTGGATGAGGTGGGTGTTGCCGGGCCCGCAGGAGCCCGCGCAGACCGCCAGACGCCCCGTCAGTTCGGCCTCCCCGGCGGCCGCGAAGGCCCCGGCCTCCTCGTTGCGGACGTGCACCCACTCGATGCCCTCCGTCCGCCGGATCGCGTCCACCACCGGGTTGAGGCTGTCGCCCACCACCCCGTAGACCCGCTCCACCCCGGCCTCCCGGAGCACCTCCACCATCTGCTCGGCCACGCTGCTGCCCACAGGGCCTCCCGCTCTCGTCGGACGGTACGTCAGGGTCGTGCGGCTACTCGGCCGCGAGGTGGGTGGAGGGCTCGACGCCGCTGCCGACGGCCGGGCCGGAGGTCTGCTGGCGGCGGGCGGGTTCGCGGCCGGGGGGCTGGGCGCAGCGCTCCACCGGGGCGGGGGCGGCCATCGGGCGGGAGGCGGGGCGGCCGGCTTCGACGCGCAGGGGTTCGCCCTCGTGCAGGACGGTCATCGGGTTGCCCCGGCGCAGGGTGTAGGTGGTGCGGGTGTGGGTGATCTCGACGTGCAGCAGGTTGCCCCGGACCACCAGGGCGAAGGCCAGCCGGCGCAGGCCGGCGGGCAGCCGGGGGCGGAAGGAGAGGTGCTCGGCGTGGTCGCGCAGGCCGCCGAAGCCGGCCACCAGGGCCAGGCAGGCGCCGGCCAGCGAGGCCATGTGCAGGCCGTCCTTGGTGTTGCCGCCGAGGTCGTGGAGGTCCATCAGGGCGGCCTCGGCGGTGTAGTCGTAGGCCAGGTCGAGCTGGCCCACCTCGGCCGCGATGACCGCCTGGGTGCAGGCGGAGAGCGAGGAGTCCCGGACGGTCAGGCGCTCGTAGTAGGCGAAGTTGCGGGCCTTCTGCTCGTCGGTGAAGGCGTCGCCGCGCACCTGCATGGCCAGCACCAGGTCGGCCTGCTTGACCACCTGCTTGCGGTACAGGTCGAAGTACGGGTAGTGCAGCAGCAGCGGGTACTTCTCCGGCGGGGTGGCGTCGAAGTCCCAGAACTGGTGGTCGGTGAAGCCGTCGGCCTGCGGGTGCACGCCGAGCTTCTCGTCGTAGGGGACGTACATGGCCCGGGCGGCGTCCCGCCAGGCGGCGGTCTCCTCGGTGCCGACGCCCAGGGCGGCGGCCTCCACCTGGTGACGGGCGGCGGCCTCGGCGGCGGCGCGCAGGTTGGTCTGCGCCATCAGGTTGGTGAAGACGTTGTTGTCGGCCACCGCGCTGTACTCGTCGGGCCCGGTGACGCCCTCGATCCGGAACCGGCCGGCCGCGTCGTGGTGCCCGAGCGAGCGCCACATCCGGGCCGTCTCCACCAACAGCTCCAGCCCGTGGGTGCGTTCGAACTCCACGTCCCCGGTGGCCCGCACGTAGCGGGCCACCGCGACGGCGATGTCGGCGCCGATGTGGAAGGCGGCGGTGCCGGCCGGCCAGTAGCCGGAGCACTCCTCGCCGCGGATCGTCCGCCAGGGGAACACCGCTCCGGCCAGGCCGAGTTGGGCCGCCCGGTCGCGGGCCAGCGGCAGGGTGGTGTGCCGCCAGCGCAGGGCCTGCTTGACCGCCTCGGGCAGGCAGTAGGTGAGCACCGGGAGCACGAAGGTCTCGGTGTCCCAGAAGCTGTGCCCGTCGTAGCCCGGGCCGGTCAACCCCTTGGCGGGGATGGCCCGTTCCTCGCTCCGGGCGCCGGCCTGGAGGACGTGGAAGAGGGCGAACCGGACGGCCTGCTGGAGCTCGACGTCGCCCTCGATCTGGACGTCGCTGGTCTCCCAGAACTCCCGCAGGTAGTCCCGCTGTTCGGCCACCAGCCCGTTCCAGCCGGTGTACCGCGCGGCGGTCAGCGCGGCCTCCACCTGGTCCCGGACGGCGGGCAGCGAACGGGTCGCCGACCAGCCGTAGGCGGTGAACTTGGTGAGCCGCAGCTCCTCGCCGGGCTTGAGCACGGTGGTGACGCTGATCCGGGCCTGGTCCTCGTCGCTCTCCCCGGTGACGTTGAAGCCCTCCGGGCCCTCGATCACGTGGTCCATGCCGACCGCCACCCGCTGGCCGCTGTGCCGGGTGCGGTGCACCAGCACCGCCTTGGTGCCGGCGGCCGAGGAGGCCTCGGCCAGCAGCGGGGCCTCCAGCACGGCGGCGGCCCTCGGGTCGGCCTCCTGGCCGCCGGGCAGCTGCTCGTTGGCCACCAGCTCGGACTGCAGCACGATCCGGACCGGACCGTCCACCGCCGTCACCCGGTAGTCCACCGAGGCGACGGCCCGCTGGGTGAGCGAGACCAGCCGGGTGGAGACCACCTTGACGGTCCGTCCGGCCGGGGAGGTCCACTCCGCCTCGCGCCGCAGCAGGCCGTCCCGGAAGTCCAACCGCCGCTGGTGGCTGCGGAGTTCGCCGTAGCGCAGATCGAAGGGCTCGTCGTCCACCAGCAGTCGGATGATCTTCCCGTTGGTGACGTTGATGACGCTCTGACCGGACTCGGGGTAGCCGTAGCCGCCCTCCGCGTACGGCAGCGGGCGCAGCTCGAAGACCCCGTTCAGGTACGTGCCCGGCAGGCCGTGCGGCTCGCCCTCGTCGAGGTTGGCCCGCAGGCCGATGTGGCCGTTGGAGAGCGCGAAGACCGACTCGGAGCGGGCCATCGCGGCCAGGTCGAGGCCGGTCTCCAGCACGCCCCAGGGGTCGACGGTGAAGCTGCCGTGCGCGGTCATCCGCGGTCCTCCTGCGTCGGGATCAGCTCGGCCAGGTCGTCCACCACCAGGTCGGCGCCGTGCTCGCGCAGCGCCTCGGCCTGCCCCGTGCGGTTCACCCCGACCACGGTGCCGAAACCTCCGGCCCGGCCGGCCGCGACCCCGGCCAGCGCGTCCTCGAAGACGGCGGCCCGGGCCGGCTCGGTGCCCAGCGCCTTCGCGGCGGCCAGGTAGGTGTCCGGGGCCGGCTTGCCGGGCAGGTGGTCCCGCTGCGCCACCAGGCCGTCCACCACCACGTCGAAGAGCCCGTCGATGCCGGCCGCGCGCAGCACGTCCCGGCAGTTGGCGCTGGAGGAGACCACGGCCCGGGGCAGGCCGAGCGCGGCCAGCCGGTGCAGGTACTCCACCGACCCCGGGTAGGGCTGCACGCCCTGCTCCTCGATCAGCCGCAGCACGGTCTCGTTCTTGGCGTTGCCGAGCCCGGCCACGCTGCGGGTGCCGGGCGGGTCGTCCGGGGCGCCCTCGGGAAGGGTGATGCCGCGGGCGGCCAGGAAGGTGCGGGTGCCGTCGAGTCTGGGGCGGCCGTCCACGTAGGTGTCGTAGTCGGCGACCGGGTCGAAGGGCACGAAGGCTCCGCCGGTGCGGTCGGCCTCCTCGCGCAGGAAGGCGTCGAACATGTCCTTCCAGGCGGCCGCGTGCACCTTGGCCGTCTGCGTCAACACGCCGTCGAGGTCGAACAGGAACGCGTGGATGTGGTCCGGAAGCCCCAGCATGGCCTTCAGTCTGGCCCGAACGGCACGGAGAACCGCCCATTCGCGGCGTTTCTGGCGCGTCGCGAACGGGCGGCTCCGGCCGCCTGGCGGTCCGTCACATCGGATTGGGCTTCAGCAGGGCGAACACCGCGCCGTCCCGGTCCTGGACCAGGGCGTTGCGCCCCCACGGGTAGTCGGTGGGCGGCTCCAGCACGGTGCCGCCGGCCTTGACCAGGGCGTCCACGGTGGAGTCGGTGTCGTCCACTCCGAAGTAGGTGCGCCAGTGCGGCGGGGTGCCGGGCGGGTCGCCCTCCAGGGTGGTGACGCCGCCGCTGCTCTTGCCGTTCACGTTGAAGGACAGGTACTCGGGCATCTGCTCCATCGGCGCGATCTGCACCCCGAAGACCGCGTTGTAGAACACGCCGGCCGCGTCCGGCGCGGGCGTGCGCAGCTCGTTCCAGACCACCGCCCCCGCCTCGCCCCAGACCCCCGCACCCGGGAACTCCAGCGGCTGCCAGACCCCGAACACCGCGCCGGTCGGGTCGGCGGCCACCAGCATCCGGCCGATGGTGCCGACGTCCATCACCGGGAACAGCACCGTCCCGCCGTTGTCGCCGATCGCGGTCAGCGTGGCGTCCGCGTCGTCGGTCGCCAGGTACGTGGTCCAGTTCGGCGGCACCGCCGGCTGACCCGGTTCCGTCGGCACCGGCCCCATCACCCCGGCCACCGGACGGCCGTTCAGGTCACAGACCGCGTACCCGCCGAACTCCGGCGGCCCGACCTGCCCCTGCCACCCGAGCAGGTCCCGGTAGAAGTCCAGCGCCGCCTGCTGGTCCTTCGAGGTCAGGTCCACCCAACAGGGCGTCCCGACCGCATACGGTCCCGTCACCTCGACCATCCGCACGTCTCCTTCTCCATCGCCGACCCCCGCGCCCCACCCTCACCGCCCGGTGGTGGTCCCGCCACCGGAGCGCGGCCGGGGCGTGACAACCGTCATGCGGTTTCGGCAACGGGTGGCACTGCATCAGGGAGCCTGGTCGGCGGGAGTCTTGAGGGGTCGGAGAACGGCGGGGACGGACAACGGGGAGCGGTCATGGCGGTCATCGAGGGCACGGCGGTCCAGCGGGCGGAGCAGGGGCGGGGCGGGGACGCGTGGGCGGGGTTGAAGCCGCTGGCGGTGGACGTGGCGGTGCCGTTGGGGGCGTACTACCTGGCGCACTCGGTGCTGGGGATGGGGTTGGTGGCCTCGCTGACGGTGGCGAGTGCGGTGCCGGTGGTGCGGACGGTGGCGGGGCTGCTGCGGGAGCGGCGGGTGAACGCGCTCGCGGCGGTGATGCTGGTGGTCAACGTGGCCGGGATCGGACTGTCGCTGGTGGCGGGGGACGCCCGGTTGATGCTGGTCAAGGACGCGCTGTTGAGCAGCGTGATCGGCGGCTCGATGATCGTCACCGCGCTGCTCGGGCGGCCACTGATGACGGCGGGGATGAAGCCCTTCGTGGTGAAGGGGCGGGCCGGGCGGGAGGCGGCCTGGGGGCGGCTGATGGCCGGCTCGGCGGAGTTCCGCCGGAACGAGCGGAACTTCTCGCTGGCCTGGGGGTCGGTGCTGGTCGCGGAGTGCGTGGTCAAGGCGGTCTGCGCGTACGTGCTGCCGGTGGAGACCATGGTGTGGCTGGGCACCGTGATGCTGGTGGCGGCGATCGTGGTGGGCTGCGTGGTCGGAAACCGCTTCGCGGAGCGGATGGCCGGACAGGTGATCGCCGAGGTGGAGCGCTCCGCGGCCGAGCGGGGCTGAGAACGGGACAGGGCGCAGGGGTGGCGGCAAGGCGGGTCCGGGCCGCCCACGGGGGTGGTGGTCCGGGCCCGCTCAGCGGTGTGACGCGGCGTCAGGCGGTGGCGCCGCCGTCGATCACGTGGTCGTGGCCGACCACGAAGCTGGACTCCTCGGAGGCCAGCCAGAGCACCGCCTTGGCGATCTCCGCCGGGTCGGCAACCCGGCCCAGCGGGACGGTCGGGCCGAGGCGGGCGTCGCGCTGCTCACGGGTCTCGCCCGGCAGGTAGGACATCGGGGTGTCGATCGGGCCGGGGCTGATCGAGTTGATCCGGACGCCATGCGGGATCGCCTCCAGCGCGGCGGTCTTGGTCAGGTAGGAGACGCCGGCCTTGGAGGTCGAGTACGCCGCCATGTTGGCCAGCCGCCAGTGGGCGCCGAGGTTGGAGGCGGTGTTGACGATGGTGCCGCCGCCGTGGGCGCTCATGTGGGCGATCTGGTGCTTGAGGGCGAAGAACACGCCGGTCAGGTTGACCGCGATGGAGTCGTGCCAGGCCTGCTCGTCGTGCTCGGCGACGGGGGTGCCGCCGCGGAGGATGCCGGCGTTGTTGAAGGCCACGTGCAGGCCGCCGTGGGTCTCGACGGCGTGCCGCACCGCGTTGGCCAGCGAGGCGGAGTCGGCGACGTCGACCAGCACGCCGCCGGCCTTCCCGCCCTCCTCCTCGATCAGCTTCACGGTCTCGTCGACGCCGTCCTCGTTGCGGTCGGCCACCACCACGGTGGCGCCCTCCCTGGCGAAGGCGAGGGCGGTGGTGCGGCCGACGACTCCGGCGGCACCGGTGACCAGGACGACCTTGTCGGTGAAGCGGGCGGACATGAGAACTCCTAGGTTTCGCAGATGGGTTGGCCCCGAGGGGCGTGAGGGACGTAGGTGGTGAGGCCGGGGGCGCGAGGAACTGCGCGCTGGGGAACGGCAGCGCGTGCAACTGGCTGACGTGCCCCGATCTGGCTCTGGGCCGCCTTCCGCTTCGCGCAGTTCCTCGCGCCCCTGGTGGCGTAGCCAGGTGCGCCGCTCTAGCGAGTTGCTCTGGTGCGCAGCAACAGCGTCAGGGCGGCCGCCACCGTGAGGGTGGCTGCGGCGAGGAGGAAGGCGAAGGCGTAGCCGGAGGAGACGGCGGCCGGGGTGGGAGTGGTGCCGGCGTGGGCGGTGGCGAGGGGGATCAGGACGGCGAGGCCGATCGGGGGGCCGATCTCCATCGCGGTGTTCATCACCCCTCCGGCCAGGCCGGCTTGGTGGGCCGGGGCGTCGCTGACCGCCCAGACCGTGGCACCCGAGAAGGTGAAGCCGGCCCCGACCGGGAAGAGGACCACCCCGATCAGCAGCGGGCCGACGTACGCGCTGTCGGCGGAGATCCCGCTGAGCACCGCGAGCCCCAGGGCGGAGAGCCCGAGCCCGGCGGAGGTGACGGCGGCGGGGGCGTACCGGGCCAGGGCCCGGCCGGCCAGCGCACCGGCCGACACCACCGCGAGGGCCGGCGGGACGAAGGCCGCCGAGGTGGCCAGGGTCGAGTAGCCGCGCACCTGCTGGAAGTAGAGCGCGAGCACGAAGAAGTAGGTGGCCATGCAGGCGGCGGTCAGCGCGATCGCCGTCAGGGCGGCCACCCGGCGGGGCGAGGCCAGGAAGGAGGGCGGCACCAGCGGGCTGGAGCCGCGGAGCTGGGTGAGCCCGAAGGCCGCAAGCAGGACGGTCCCCACCGCGATCCACAGGCTGTGGACTTCGGTCAGGCCGAAGATCAGGGCGGCCAGGCCGGCGGTGGCCAGCACCGCGCCGGGCAGGTCGAGCTTCTCCCGCCGGAGCCCGGGCCCGGACGGCAGCACCCTGGGGGCGGCGAGCACCACCACGGCGGCCACCGCCGCGGGGGCCACGAAGGTCCACCGCCAGGAGACCCAGTGCAGCACCACGCCGGAGACGATGTTCCCCGTACCGGCCCCGATCGAGGCCAGCACGCCCCAGACCGCGAGGGCCCGTCCGCGCCGCTCGGCGGCCGGGAAGACCGAGCCGAGCAGGGCCATCGCGGCCGGGGCCGCGGCGGCCGCACCGACGCCCTGGCCGAAGCGGGCCGCCACCAGCAGCGCCAGGTTCGGCGCGGCGGCGGCGAGGGCCGAGGCGAGTCCGAAGACCAGCACTCCGGCGGTGAAGACCCGGCGGTGGCCGAGCAGGTCGGCCAGCCGTCCGCCGAGCAGCAGCAGCCCGCCGAAGGAGAGGCTGTACGCCGAGATGGCGAGCACCAAGTCCGTTTCGGTGAGCCCGAGTTCGGCCTGGATCGCGGGTAGCGCGACCGTGATCACGGTGATCGTGGCGATCAGCACCACCTGCACCGTCCCCAGCAGTGCGAACGCGGCCCGCTGCCGTAAGGCCGGCGGCCCGAGGGCCGGATCCGCAGCCATGACACCCCTCCAGCTTTTCCAGACCAATCGTTCCAGATAGAGACCAGTTTGCCAGATCTCTGCTGTTCCTGAACCGTAGCAGTTCAAGAACGCTTGGTCCAGATAGAGCAATGATCGCCCCTCCGAGAGGCTCAAGGGATCACGTGAACCAGTTCATCGACCCCTCGGACCCGGCGCCCTGGCCCCCGGTCCACTACTGGACCGAACGGTCTCGAATGACTTACGGTCGGAGCCATGGCGAGGACCAAGGAGTTCGATCCGGACAGCGTGCTGGTGCAGGCGATGGACCTGTTCTGGGAGCGCGGCTACGAGGCCACCTCGATGGCCGACCTGGTCGAGCACCTGGGCATCGCCCGGGCCAGCATCTACGGGACCTTCGGCAGCAAGCACGACCTCTACCTCAGCGCCCTCAAGCGCTACCTGGAGAGCCGGGAGACCGGGTTCGTCGCGGCCCTGTCGCAGCCGGGCCCGGCCCTCCCGGCCGTCCGGGCGCTGGTGGAGAGCTGGGTGCACGAGGCCCTGCACGACTCCGAGCCGCGCGGCTGCCTGGTGGTCAACGCGGCCATCGAGCTCTCCTCCCGCGACCCGGTGGTGGCCGCCCAGGTCGAACGGAGCTGGACGGTCCTGGAGACCGCCCTCACCTCCGCGCTGGTCCGGGCCCACGCCCAGGGGGAGCTGGACGGGTCCAAGGACCCCTACGCACTGGCCCGCTTCCTGCTGGTGCTGCTCCAGGGGATCCGGGTGATCGCCCGGGCCGCCCCGGACCGGGTCCGGATCCGGGCCGCCGCCGACCAGGCGCTCTCGCTGCTCTGAACCGCCGTCAGCTGCCGGACGGCACGCCGAACCAGCGGGTCAGCGCGGTGGTGAGCGGGGCCGGTGAGGCCGAGCTCCAGGCGGCGTAGCCGTCGGGGCGGACCAGCGGAGCGGTCAGTTCGGTGACGGACCGCGGCGCACCGCCTCAGGTCAGCCAGTCGTGACAGGCCCGGACGACCAGCTGCACCAGCCGCATCGCGTCCAGCCGCCCGGCCGCGCCCTCCGCCCCCTCGGGGGCGAACTCGGTCACCGTGAGTTGCCGCACCGGTACGCCCGCCGAGCCCACCGCCCGCAGGGTGCCGCCGAGTTGATCGGTGGTCAGCCCGTCGGGCAGCGGCGCGGCGACGCTGCGGACCACCCCGGGGTCGAGCACGGACACGTCCAGCAGGACCGCGCAGGCGGCCGCGCCGGAGCCCGCGACCAGCGACTTGAGCTCGGCCACGTCCCGGGCCAGGTCCCGGCGGTCACCGGGCCCCTCGGGGCGCCCCTGCACCAGGCCGCGCTGCCCGTACTGGACGATCCGCAGCTCCTCCAGCCGCTCCAGGTGGCGGACGAAGTCGCTCCTGGTCGGCCCGGAGGGGCAGCGCGGCTCCTGGTCGTCCTGCTCCGCGTCCAGGTGCGCCAGCACGCCGGCGAAGCCCTCGTGCACCCAGTAGCCGAGCGAGTCGTCGCCGCCCAGCACCACCAGCAGCCGGCAGGTGGCCCGCAGCCGCTCCAGCACCTCCGGCACCAGGTCGAGGTCCTGTCCGGCGTTGAGCGGGTCCATCCGCAGGTCGCCGGCGTCGGCGAAGGTCAGCCCGGCGCAGAGCAGCTCCTGCTCCGCCCGGTCCCACCAGCCCGGGACGGGCCCGCGGAGCGGCCCCGGGCTGACGGCCCGGGAGACGCTGCGCAGCATCCCGGGGCCGAGGTCGGCCCGACCGGCCGCGCTGCTCCCGCTGTACGGGAGCCCGACCACCACCACGTCCCAGTGGCCGTTCGCCCGCCACGGCTCGGCACCGAGGAAGCCCTCCGTCGCACTCACCCTGCGCACCGACCATCACCTCTTCCGGTCAACGTGCCCGTGGCGCCGCGTCGTCGAGGGTTCGGCGCACGACCGAGTATGTGGACGGGCGGTGAAGGTCGCCATGGTCCGGCCGGGACAGTGTCAGGTGGTCGTGGGAGCGGTGATCCGGACCTCGTGCCGCGCCGCCTCCGGGGCCAGGAAGCGGGCCAACGCGGTGCCCTCCTCCACCAGGTCGTGCCGCTGCGCGGCCGTCAGGCGGTGGAACGGACGCACCGTCACCACCGCCTCCCGCTTGCCGGTCTCGATCCGCCAGGTGGCCGCCACCCAGCCGTCCACCAGCACGGACCGGGGCATCTCGTTCACCCCGGCGAAGCCCTGGTCGGCGAAGTCCACCGTCAGCACCCTGCTCCGGTCGGCGTGCGAGAGCAGCAGGTTGTCGAAGTCGTAGAGGTAGCGGACCGGCGCCGGGACGTCCCCGTCCGGGCGGGGTGCCTGCGGGAGGTCGAACAGTTCGCGGCCCTCCCCGTCCCGGAAGGTCACCAGCTCCGGGCGGAGCCGGTCCAGCACCTCGGCCAGCCTGGTCAGGCCCGACCACTGCTGCACGTCCTTGACGGTGGCCGGCCCGAAGGCCGCCAGGTAGCGCCGCACCAGCTCGTCCACCGGAGCGGCCCGCAGGCCCTGCCCGGTCCACTGCTCCAGCGGCAGGTGGGCCACCGGCCCGCTGCGGCCCCAGAGACCGCGCGGCGGCACCTGCGCCAGCGGCACCGCCGCCCGCACCGCCTGTGCCATCGCCGCGCCGTCGTGCCCGGGCCAGCGTTCGGCCAGCAGCTTCCCCAACTCGGCGAAGGTGAGCGGCCCTTCGGCGAACGCCGCCCGCCCGGCCGCCGTCACCTCGGCCAGGTCCAGCCCGGCCAGCTTGCGGCGGAAGGCGGACAGCGTGCCGCGCTCGATCACCGGGTCGACCAGCGGCCGCAGCCAGCGCGCGTCCTCGGTGGTGAGCAGGTGGATCGTCCCGCGCATCACCGCGATCCGCACCGCCGCACCGTCCGCCAGCAGTGCCGAGGCCTCCGCCGCGGGGTCGCGGTCCATCCGGCTCCACAGCCCGACGTACCAGGTCTGCGGGGTCTGGGCCTGGAGCCCGGCCAGCCGCTCCAGCACCTGCGGCACCGTCAGTCCGGCCCGCTCCAGCAGCAGTTGGCGCGCCAGCGTGGCCCGGTTGAGCGCCCTGGCGTCCAGCACCGTGGTGGTCATGCCCCTCCTCCGTCGTACGTCCGGGGCCGACGGTACCGTCAGGCGGCTGCCCGCCGCCGGTGGGCGAGCGGGACCAGCGCGGCGTGCTCCAGCGGGGCGGAGGGGTCGACCGAGACGTCGGCCGGGGCGGGTTCGGCGCCGGCGCGGACCAGCAGGTCGCCGATGGCGGCGATCATCGCGCCGTTGTCGGTGCACAGGCCCAGCGGCGGGACGCGCAGGGTGATGCCGGCCGAGGCGCAGCGGCGCTCGGCCAGTTCGCGCACCCGGGAGTTGGCGGCCACCCCGCCGACCACCACCAGGGTGGTGATCCCGTGGTCGGTGCAGGCCCGGACGGCCTTGCGGGTGAGCACGTCGGCCACCGCCTCCTGGAGGGCGGCGGCGGCGTCCGGCACGTGCGGGCGCTCCTGGGCCTCCACCCAGCGGGCGGCGGCGGTCTTCAGGCCGGAGAACGAGAAGGCGTAGGGAGCGTCCTGAGCACCCGTCAGCGGACGCGGGAAACGCACCGCCTTCCGGTCGCCCTCGCGGGCCGCCCGGTCGATGGCGGGGCCGCCGGGGTAGGGCAGGCCGAGGATCCGGGCCACCTTGTCGAAGCACTCGCCGGCCGCGTCGTCCAGGGTGTCCCCGAGGTGGACGATCGGGTCCCGGGCCAGGTCGCGCACCAGCAGCAGCGAGGTGTGGCCGCCGGAGACGATCAGCACGACGCACGGGTCCGGCAGCGGTCCGCCGTCCAGGGTGGCGGCGGCCACGTGGCCGGCCAGGTGGTGCACCCCGTAGAGCGGGACGCCGAGGGAGAAGGCGTAGGACTTGGCGGCGGCCACCCCGACCTGGAGCGCCCCCGACAGGCCGGGCCCGGTGGTGACGGCCACCGCGCCGACGTCGGCCAGGGTCAGCCCGGCCCGGTCCAGCGCCTCGCGGACCACGGGGGCGACGGCGTGCACGTGCGCCCGTGCGGCGATCTCCGGCACGACACCGCCGAAGCGCGCGTGCTCGTCCATGCTGGACGCCACGGCCTGGCCGAGCAGCACCCCGTCCCGGACCAGTCCGGCGCCGGTCTCGTCGCAGGACGACTCGATGCCCAGCACCACGGGTGAATCCGACATGGTTCCGCCTTGTTCCCTCGTTCATGTACTTGCATTGATTGTGCAACAAGGGCGCTAGGTCCACGGACCTAGGCTGGATCGGACCTTGGTCGGAACCGGCCCGCCGTTCCTTGCCCCTTGCGGCACAAGGATGTTGGGGTCGTAGACGACAGATCAGCGCTCCGAAAAGGTGGTGGGCCCGATGGGCACCTACACGCTCCCCGATCTTCCGTACGACTACTCGGCTCTGGAGAAGGCGATGTCCGCCGAGATCCTCGAGCTGCACCACTCCAAGCACCACGCCGCCTACGTCGCCGGCGCCAACACCACCCTCGAGCAGCTCGCCGAAGCCCGCGAGAAGGAGAACTACGGCGGCCTCGTCGGCCTCCAGAAGACCCTTGGCTTCCACCTCTCCGGCCACGTCCTGCACTCCCTCTTCTGGGAGAACCTCTCCCCCGAAGGCGGCGGCGAACCCGAAGGCGACCTCGCCGACGCCATCGGCGAACACTTCGGCTCCTTCACCGCCTTCAAGAAGCAGCTCACCGCCGCCACCACCGGCGTCCAGGGCTCCGGCTGGGGCATCCTCTCCTGGGAACCCCTCGGACAGCGCCTCATCGTCGAACAGGTCTACGACCACCACGGCAACGTCGGCCAGGGCACCACCCCCCTCCTCGCCTTCGACGCCTGGGAACACGCCTACTACCTCCAGTACCGCAACGTCCGCCCCGACTACGTCACCCGCCTCTGGGACGTCGTCAACTGGACCGACGTCACCAACCGCTTCACCACCGCCAAGAACACCTGACCCGCCACGGGCCCCGCCTCCCCACCACGGGACGCGGGGCCCGCGCGCCTATACACCGTGTGTACAGTGCGAACCATGTCACTCGGTCAGATCCTCCTCGGGCTCCTGGAGTCGCAGCCCCGCCACGGGTACGACCTCAAGCGGGCCTACGACGAGCAGTTCGGGCGGACCAGGTCGCTGCACTACGGGCAGGTGTACTCGACGCTGTCGCGGCTGCTGAAGGGCGGTCTGGTCGAGGTCGAGGGCGTGGAGCCGGGGGACGGGCCGGAGCGCAAGCGGTACGCGATCACCGAGGCCGGGGTCACCGACGTCGCGCAGTGGCTGGGGCGGGCGGAGAACCCGGAGCCGTACCTGCAGAACACGCTGTACGCCAAGGTGGTGCTGGCGCTGCTGACGGGCCGTCCGGCGGTGGAGGTGCTGGACACCCAGCGGACCGAGCACCTACGGCAGATGCGGGCGCTCACCCGGCGCAAGGAGAGCGGGGACCTGGCGGACCAGCTGATCTGCGACCACGCGCTGTTCCACCTGGACGCGGACCTGCGCTGGCTGGAGCTGACCGCGGCCCGGTTGGACGAGCTGAGCGGGCAGGTGCTGCGGTGACCGCCCCGGCCGAGGCCTCGCCGGAGGCCGCGGTGACGCCCGCCCTGCTGAGCGCCACCGCGCTGGCCAAGCACTACGGGCCGACCACCGCGCTGCACGAGGCCTCGGTGCGGCTGGCCCCCGGCGAGCTGGTCGCGGTGATGGGGCCGTCCGGCTCCGGCAAGTCCACCCTGCTGCACTGCCTGGCCGGGATCGTCCGGCCGGACGCGGGCGCGGTGGAGTACGACGGCCGGCGCCTGGACCTGCTCTCCGACGGCGAGCGCAGCGCACTGCGCCGCACCGACTTCGGCTTCCTCTTCCAATTCGGCCAGCTGGTGCCCGAGTTGACCTGCCTGGAGAACGTGGCGCTGCCGCTGCGGCTGTCCGGCCTGCGGCGCCGCCCCGCCGAGGCGAAGGCCCGGGAGTGGCTGGAGCGGGTCGGCGCCGAGGGCACCGCTGCGCAGCGCCCCGGCGAGCTCTCCGGCGGGCAGGCCCACCGGGTGGCCACCGCACGGGCCCTGGTGACCGGCCCGCGGGTGCTCTTCGCCGACGAGCCGACCGGCGCCCTGGACTCGCTCAGCGGCGAGCGCGTCCTCCAGCTGATCCGCTCCACCGCCAAGGAGACCGGCGCCGCCGTCCTCCTGGTCACCCACGACTCCCGGGTGGCCGCCTACGCCGACCGCGAGATCGTGGTCCGCGACGGCCGCACCCGCTGAGCCTCCGCCCGGCGGGGCGTCAACGAGGCGTCAACGGGAGTGGACGGGCCGTCAGGATCCCGTCAGGGGCCGGGGCCCGAGGTGCGGACGGTCCGAGGATCGGGGTGGAAGCATCCCGCACCACCGGAGGACCGCATGTCCGTCACCGTCGCCGCCACCGCCCCCACGGCGGCCGAGGAGCCCCCTGATCAGCAGCGGCACAAGCTGACGGCGCTGGGCGGGCTGTCCGCGCTGTCGCTGGACGCGATGGCCTCGGTGGCGTACGGGCCCGAGTCGATCGTGCTGGTGCTGGCGGCGGCCGGGTCGTACGGGCTGGGGTTCACGCTGCCGGTGACGGTGGCGATCGCGGTGCTGCTGGCGGTGCTGGTGGCCTCGTACCGGCAGGTGATCGCGGCCTTCCCGGACGGCGGCGGCTCGTACGCGGTGGCCAAGGCGCACCTGGGGCGGCGCACGGCGCTGACCGCCGCCGCCTCGCTGGTGATCGACTACGTTCTGAACGTCGCGGTCTCGGTCACCGCCGGAGTGGCGGCGCTGACCTCCGCCTTCCCCTCCCTCCACGGGGACCGGGTCTGGCTCTGCCTGGGCGTGCTCGCCCTGGTGACGGCGGTGAACCTGCGCGGGATCGCCGAGTCGGCCCGCTGGTTCATGGTGCCGACCGCGGTGTTCGTGCTGTCGATCCTGGCGATCGTGGTGGCCGGCCTGTTCCGCGACGCCCCCGCCTCGACCGCGGCCGCCGCCGGGCACGCCTCGGTGCTGGGCGAGAACGCGACCACCGTCGGCGCACTGCTGCTGCTCAAGGCCTTCGCCTCCGGCTGCTCGGCACTGACCGGCGTGGAGGCGGTGGCCAACGCCGTCCCCTCCTTCCGGGCCCCGGCCGTGCGCAGGGCCCAGCACACCGAGGTCGCGCTCGGCGGCCTGCTGGGCGTGATGCTGATCGGGCTGGCCGTGCTGATCGGCAAGTTCCACCTCCAGCCGGTCGAGGGCGTCACCGTGCTGGCGCAGCTGGCGGACGCCTCGCTCGGGCACGGGTTCGGCTTCTACCTGGTGCAGTTCGCCACCGTCGTCCTGCTCGGCCTGGCCGCCAACACCTCCTTCGGCGGCCTGCCGGTGCTGCTGCACCTGCTGGCCCGGGACAACCACCTGCCGCACGTCTTCGCCCTGCGCGCCGACCGCCGGGTGCACCGGCACGGCGTGCTCTTCCTGGCCCTGGTCTCCGCGGCCCTGCTGATCGGCTCCGGCGGCGACGTCAACACCCTGGTGCCGCTGTTCGCGATCGGGGTGTTCGTCGGCTTCACCATCTGCCAGGTCGGCATGGTGAAGCACTGGCTGATCGCCCGTCAGCGGGCCCGCGCGGCGCTGAACGGCTTCGGCGCGCTGCTCACCGGTGTGGCCGCGGTGGTGGTGACCGGCACCAAGTTCACCGAGGGCGCCTGGGGCATCTGCCTGGCGCTGCCGCTGCTGGTGCTGCTCTTCGAGGCCGTCCACCGTGCCTACGCCCGGATCGGCGAGCGGCTCGAACTCGGCCGGGTGCCGGGGCCGTTGACCGGCTCCGGGCCCTCGCTGGTGCTGGTGCCGGTCAGCACGATCACCCGGCTCACCCGGGAGGCGCTCTGCACGGCCCGTTCGCTCGGCGACGAGGTGCGCGCCTTCACCGTGCTGCCGGCCGACCCCGACGCCGAGGACCGGGAGGCCGCCGAGGCGCTGCGGCGGGACTGGGAGCTCTGGCGACCGGGCGTCGAGCTGGTGGAGATCACCGATCCGCACCGGCGTCTGGGGCAGCCGATCGCGGACTACGTGAACGGCCTCGGCGAGGGCCGCCGGATCACCGTGCTGATCCCCGAGGTGGAGCCGGCCCGCCGCTGGCAGCGCGCGCTGCAGAACCAGCGCGGCGCGGTGATCGACCGGGCGCTGCGCCGCCGCACCGACGCCGTGGTCTGCCGTCTCCGGCTCCGGACCGATGCGGAGAAATAGCCGCGTTCATCCCGTATGACCGGAATCCGCACACGGACCTTGACGGACCCTTAACACCTCCCATGACGCTCCGTCAGCACCGTCAACCGCCCCTCTGACCTGCGAAAACCAGGCGCCGGAGGGGCGGTTCGGGCCGTTTCGAAGATTCCGCCCCGCGTCCTACTCTCGCCCCTGTGTTCAATCTGCCCCAGGCGCTGAAGCGCCTCGTGATCGGCAAGGCCATGCGCAGCGAGGAGCTGGGCGAGACGCTGCTGCCCAAGCGGCTGGCACTGCCGATCTTCGCCTCGGACCCGCTCTCCTCGGTCGCCTACGCGACCCAGGAGATCCTGCTGGTGCTGACCGTCGGCGGGACCGCCTTCCTCTACCTCACCCCGTGGATCGCGGCGGCCGTGGTCGGGCTGATGGTGGTCGTGGTGCTGTCGTACCGTCAGGTCGTCCACGCCTACCCGAGCGGCGGCGGCTCCTACGAGGTGGCCTCGCGCAACCTCGGCCCGAACGCCGGGCTGGTGGTGGCCGCCTCGCTGCTGGTCGACTACGTGATGACGGTGGCCGTCTCGGTCGCCTCGGGCGTGGACAACATCATCTCGGCCTTCCCGGGCCTGGACGAGCACCGGGTCCTCCTGGCGGTCGGCTTCGTCGCGCTGCTCACCGCGATGAACCTGCGCGGCGTGCGCGAGTCCGGCAAGGCCTTCGCCGCCCCCACCTACCTGTTCATCGGCGCCATGCTGCTGATGATCGCCACCGGCCTGGTCCGGCTGGCCTTCGGGGACGCGCCGGTGGCGGCCAGCGCCGGGTACGGGATCACACCCGAGCACGGCAAGGACGCGCTGGCCGGGATCGCCCTGCTGCTGCTCGGCCTGCGGGCCTTCGCCTCCGGCTGCACGGCGCTGACCGGCGTGGAGGCGATCTCCAACGGCGTGCCCGCCTTCCGCGCCCCGAAGTCCAGGAACGCCGCCACCACCATGGCCGCCATGGGCATCATCGCCGTGGTGATGTTCACCGGTGTGACGGCGCTGGCACTGATCGCCAAGGTCCACATCGCCGAGGACGCCTGCCAGTTGACCGGCTTCGCCGACTGCGCCACCGAGCCCCAGCAGACCGTCATCGCCCAGCTCGCGGCGGCCACCTTCGGGGACGGCGTGCTGTTCTACCTGGTGCAGGCCGTCACCGCGCTGGTCCTGATCCTGGCGGCGAACACCGCCTTCAACGGCTTCCCGCTGCTGGCCTCGATCCTGGCCGAACACCGCTACCTGCCCCGCCAGATGCACACCCGCGGCGACCGCCTCGCCTTCTCCAACGGCATCATCGCGCTCGCCCTGGTGGCCGGCGGTCTGCTCTGGCTCTACGACGCCGACGTCACCAGCCTCATCCACCTCTACATCCTCGGCGTCTTCACCTCCTTCACCCTCAGCCAGACCGGCATGGTCCGGCACTGGAACCGCGCCCTGGCCACCGAGAGCGACCCGGCCGTCCGGGCCGGCGCCCGGCGCGCCCGGGTGATCAACGCCCTCGGCGCGCTGACCACCGCGCTGGTGCTGGTGATCGTGCTGGCCACCAAGTTCACCCAGGGCGCCTGGCTCGCCGTCCTGGCCGCCGCCGCGCTCTGGATGATGATGCGCGGCATCCGCCGCCACTACGACAGCGTGGCGGCCGAGCTCTCGGTGACGGACCCTCAGGAGGACTCCGTCCGCCCGGCCCGGGTGCACGGGATCGTGCTGGTCTCCCGGCTGCACAAGCCCACCCTGCGCGCGCTCACCTACGCACAGGCCTTCCAGCTGGACGACCTGGAGGCGCTCACCGTCGCCGTGGAGCCCGAGGCGGTGAGCGAGCTGCGCGCGCAGTGGGACGCCGCCGGGCTGGACGTCCCGCTGAAGCAACTCGCCTCGCCCTACCGGGAGATCACCAAGCCGGTGACCGCCTACGTCCGCTCGGTGCGGCAGGCCAGCCCCGGCGACGCCGTGGCGGTGTTCATCCCCGAGTACGTGGTCGGCCACTGGTGGGAGACCCTGCTGCACAACCAGTCCGCGCTCTGGCTGAAGAGCCGCCTGCTCTTCACCCCCGGCGTGATGGTCATCTCGGTCCCCTGGCAGCTCAACTCCTCGGCCCGGGCGGACCGCCCGGCCCGCCGCGCCCCGGGCGCGGTGCGGCGCGGCGAGCCGGAGCAGCCGGGCCGGACCCCGGACCGCGCCGAGACGCGGTAAGGAACACCCGATCACCCGTACGGACGGCGTCAGCGGACCGCTGACGCCGTCCACGTCGGCGCCGCCCTGGAGCGCGACCGCCTCGCCACCGCGGCCTCGCCGAAGCCATGGACGGCACCCTCGACGTCGAGGACACCACCGGCGGCGGCACCACCGTGCTCCTCACCCTCCCGGCGGCCTGATGCGGCCCGGAACGCACGGGAGCCGTGGCCCCCGGAGGGACCACGGCTCCCGCACGACGGGCGCGGTACTGCGTCAGATCGACTGCCAGTCCGGCTTCGCGGCGTAGGTGGCGCGGAAGTAGTCGGCCAGCTTGAGGCCGGCTGCGGCGGCCTCGTCGACCACCACGGTGGCGTGCGGGTGGAGCTGCAGGGCCGAGGCCGGGACCAGCGCGGAGAGCGGGCCCTCGACGGTGGCGGCGACGGCGTCGGCCTTGTTGGCGCCGGTGGCCAGCAGGACCACGTGACGGGCCTCCAGGATGGTGCCGATGCCCTGGGTGATGACGTGGTGCGGGACCTGCTCGATGTCGTCCTCGAAGAAGCGCGCGTTGTCGACCCGGGTCTGCTCGGTCAGGGTCTTGATCCGGGTGCGCGAGGCGAGCGAGGAGCAGGGCTCGTTGAAGCCGATGTGCCCGTCGGTGCCGATCCCGAGGATCTGGAAGTCCACGCCGCCGGCCTCGGCCAGCGCGCGGTCGTAGTGGATGGCCTCGGCCGCGACGTCCTCGGCGGTGCCGTCCGGGCCGATGAAGGAGGCCTCGCTCAGGCCGAGCGGCTCCACCACCTGGCGGATCACGGTGGAGCGGTACGACTCCGGGTGCCCGGCCGGCAGGCCGACGTACTCGTCCAGCTGGCAGATCCGGACCCGGGAGACGTCCAGGCCGCCCGCCACCTTGGTGGTCAGCGCGGTGTAGATCGGCAGCGGCGTGGAGCCGGTGGCCACCCCGACCAGCGCGTCGGGCTTGCGCGCCACCAGCTCGGCGATGGCCGAGGCGATGAGCTCGCCGCCCGCGGCGGCGTCGGGGACGATCACGATTTCCATGGCTCCACCGTTCTGATTCGTACGCGTAGATGTGGTCTAGACCAGACTCGCAGATTCTACCGAGCCCCGTCCAGGACCATCGTCACGGTCCAGCCTCCGGTACGCCGCCCTCCCACGCCGGGCCGGAGGCCGAGTCGGGAGCCGCGCCGGAGGCCGAGTCGGAGGCCACGAAGTAGGTGGGGCGGTGCTGGACGGCGGTGTAGATCCGGCCCACGTACTCGCCCAGCAGGCCGACGCAGATCAGCTGCACGCTGCCCAGGAAGAGCACCGCCACGAACAGCGAGGTCCAGCCCGGCACGGTGGAGCCGGCCAGGTGCACCCCGATGCTCCACACCACCATCAGCAGGCAGAGCAGGAAGCTGGCCACGCCCAGCCAGGTGGCCAGCCGCAGCGGGGCCGCCGAGAAGGTGGTGACGCTCTCCATCGCGAGCCGGACCATCTTGCCGACCGAGTACTTGCTGCTCCCGGCGACCCGCTCCGCCCGCTGGTAGGTCACCTGCCCGCTGGGGAAGCCCAGCCAGGGCACCAGCAGCCGGTAGACCTGCTGCTGATCGGTCGGCAGCTCCTTGAGCGCCTCCACCGCGACCCGGCTGAGCAGCCGGAAATCACCCGCCTGGGCCGTCACCCGCTTGCCGACCAGCCTGCGCACCAGCCAGTAGTACGCCCCGGCCGTCCGCCGCTTGAAAGGCGGTGTCGGTGGACCGGTCCGTTGCCACCCCACGTAGACGATGTCCAGCCCCTCGGACCCGGGCCAGCTCTCCAGCATTCTCGGGGATCTTCTCCGGCGGGTGCCTAGGACGGGGCTCGTGTGCTGGCCACGTACGCGCCGGACGGCCGCGTGCAGCCCGCCGTCTCAGCGGCGGCCTGGTGCCGGGCGTTCGACCGCAGTGCTGACCACCCTGAAGCTCCGCCACCCGGCCCGCTCCTTCTCCAGCATAGCTCGGGGCCGTCCGGTCCGCGCTCCCGTCGTCCACCGCGACGCACCTCGTACGACACCCGGCCCAGTCCAGCGCGGCGCAGCCTTGGCCACCAGGGGCCGGCAGCGCGCGCCTCCCTCGTCGTACATCGGGAGACGACCGAGAGTATCGTCCTCCCCTCGGGTGCTACCGGCATGATTTCCCGCCTGCGGTCCAGACCATGGGGACTGGCGCCGGACAGTACGCGGGGGCGGCGCGGAGAACCGGGTGCCGCCCCCGCGCGGGGTGCTGAGGTGACCGTCAGTACTTCAGCGACTTCCAGTAGGTGTTGCTGGGCCCAGAGCGGCTGGACCCCATCGGCGTCGTAGAGTCACCAGGTTTGGCGTCGTTTCTGCAGCACCAGGTACGCACCCGGTGTACCCCAGGTCCCGGTCGACACAGACCCCGGCCGTCGGCCGCGTAGACCACCACGTTCCCGTCGGCCTGCCGGTGGCCCGGGCACCGGGGTTGCCCGTACGGGAGGACCAGACCGCACCGACGGGTTGAAGTGCAGCACCAGGTTGCCGTCCGACTGCATCTGCAGCCAGATCGGCGAAGCGGTCGGGGTGTTGACCACCTCACGCTCTTCACCACGGCACCGGCGAACAGCGCGGTACCCTGCCGGGCCGCCACCCGGTTGTCGTACCGGTGGCCCAGGGCGTTGCCGTCTGGTCGTAGACCACCAGGTTGAGGTCGTCACTGCAGACCGCGCGCGCGCCGTTGCGGTGGGTCCAGGTGCCGCTGGTCCACAGGGCCCGGCCGTCGGTGGCCCGGACCACGAAGTTGCCGTCCGCCTGCATGACGGCGGTGGCGCCGTTGTTGCCCCACGTGCGGGACGACCAGCGGGCGTTTGCCGGTGGCCTTGGAGTACAGCACCAGGTTCCCGTCCTGCTGCAATCACCAGCCGGCCGGCCTGCGACTCCACCGTCTCGCCCGACCGCACCGTACGGCCCGAAGGGATCACGGTGCCCCGGGTCTCCACGCCGCCGTACCAGTGCCGGTGGACCAGAGCACGCGGCCGTCGAGGTCGTAGATCACCAGGTTGCCGTCACGCTGGACGACAGCGGTGAGCGCGCAGGTTCTTCCAGGTGTCCGTGGCCAGACGGCCCGGCCGTCGGCGGCGT
>NZ_BAAAYB010000016.1:0-51414 GCF_039535905.1 Kitasatospora albolonga
GGCCGCCAGGGCGAGGACGGCGGGCCAGACGGCAGAACGGTCGGGGCAGTCGGGTGTGGTCAGGGCGCGTGGTGTCGGACACCCCGTCAGCGTGCCACCGCGGCAAGGCCGCAGCCGGGAGCCGCAGGCCGCCGTACGACTTCCGTAAGCATGTCGCACCGCTCGAACCGCCCCGATCGGCGCCTCTGATGAAGGCATGAAGGACACCACCACCGACGGCTCCTCCCGCCGGTTCGACCTCCCCCTGCCGCCACCCCCGGACGCCCTGCGGATCGGCCCGCTGCGCGAGGGCACCTTCCGCTCCCGCCTGCACGAACCGCGCACGGCGGTGGTCCTCGGCCGCTGGCTCGGGGCGGCGATCGTGCTCTGCTTCCTGACCGGTCTGCTCAGCCACGGCCTCCAGGAGCCGCCCGGTTGGGCTGCGCGCCCTGCTGACGAGCCGTCCGGTGGACGGCTACCGGGTCCACCCAGGGCCTGCACGTGATCGCCGGGACCGCCGCGATCCCGCTGCTGGGGCGCCAAGCTCTGGACGGTCTACCCGAGGCTCTTCGAGTGGCCGCCGCGCGCGCAGCGTCCTGCACCTGCTGGAGCGCGCGGCCATCGCCGTCCTGGTCGCGGCCACCCTGCTGGAGCTGTTCACCGGGCTGCTCAACACGCTTCAGTGGTACCCGTGGCCGTTCCCGTTCCGGCAGACCCACTTCTGGCTCGGCTGGACCATCACCGGCGCCCTGCTGCTGCACGTCGCCGCCAAGGCCGCCACCATCACCGAGCACTGGTGGCGTCCGCGCCTGCCGCTGCCCGGCCCGCCGCGCCTTCCTGGGCACCCGTCGCCGCCTCGGTCACCGCCGTCACCCTCACCACCGCCGGACAGACCGTCCCCTGGCTGCGCGGCCTCGACCTGCTCGCCCCGCGCGCCGCCCCGACCTCGGCCCGCAGGGCCTGCCCGTCAACCGCACCGCCGCCCAGGCCGGCACCACCACCGTCCCCGCGGACTGGCACCTGACCGTCGACGGCCCCACCCCGCTCCGCCTCTCCCTCTCCGACCTGCGCGCCCTGCCACAGCACTCCGCCCGGCTGCCGATCTCCTGCGTGGAGGGCTGGAGCGCCTCGGCCGACTGGACGGGAGTACGGCTGCGCGACCTGCTCGACCTCGCCCGGGTGCCCGCCGACGCCCGGCTGCGGATCGTCTCCCTGGAGACCTCCGGCCCCTACGCCGTCACCACCATGGAGCCGGTGTACGCCCCGCGATCCGCTCACCCTGCTCGCCCTGGCCGTCAACGGTCAGGTCCTCGACGCCGACCACGGCCACCCGGCCCGGGTCATCGCCCCCCAACCGCCCCGGCGTCCTGCAGACCAAGTGGGTCTCCCGGATCGAGGTGCTCGGATGAGGCCCCTGCGCATCGTGCTCGGCGCGGTCGGCGCCGCCCTCCTGGCCTTCGGCCTGTACGGGCTGCTGACCGACCCCTACATCACCGACCCGCTGGACGTGCTGCTCTGGTCGGCCGGCGCCGTCGTCGTCCACGACGGGCTCTGGGTGCCGCTGGTCCTGCTGGCCGGGGTGCCGCTCACCCGTCACCCGGCGGTGCGCGCCGGGCTGACGGTGGCCGCGGCGGTCAGCGCGGTCGCGGTGCCAGCCGTCCTGCGGGCCGGGGAGGACCACGGCAACCCGTCCGTCCTCCCGCTGCCCTACCTGCGCAACTGGCTGCTCCTGCTGGCCGGGATCGCGGCCGTGACCGCTCTCACCGCCGGCCTGTCCGCCGCCCGCCGGGCCCGCGCCAGGCACCGGGCACCCCGCTGAGACCGGCACCGGACACCCCCGCGAAGGCCTGATCCGGTCTCCGGCCGCGCTCGCGCCTGCGGTCGCGGTCGGCCCGTGAGTCCTCCGACGCCGCGACGGGGACGGCGCGAAACGACGGTCCTCATCAGCAGCCCTCCATACCGGGCGAGTTCGCCGGCGGCCCGGTGCGCGGCACGCTCCGTCCGGCCCGACCACGCTACGAACCGGCTGCACCGACACGCCCACGGCCCCGCCGGGCCGAGAGATGACGGAAGTCTCACGTCCCGCCGCCACCCCTTGGCCCGGGCCGCTCCACCTGCTCGAATCGGAGCCATGAAGCACGAGGACGAAACGGCCGCCACCGGCGCGCCGGTGGGGCGGCGGGTGGTGCTGGCCATGCTCGGGCTCGGCGCGGCCGGGGTCGCGGCCGGGCCCTGGCTCCAGCGCGGCGTGGACGCCGTCACCAGCGCCGACCCGACCGGGGTGACCGGACTGCTGCCGGGCGGCAGCGGCTTCCGCTACTACTCGGTGGTCGACTCGGTGCGCCCCCGCACGGCCGCCGACTACACCCTGACCGTCGACGGTCTGGTGGACCGCCCGGCCGCCTACCGGCTGCCCGAGCTCCAGGCCCTGCCACAGCGCCGGATCGTCCGCGACGTGCAGTGCGTGACCGGCTGGCGGGTGCCCGAGACCCGCTTCGAGGGCGTCCGGCTGGCCGACCTGCTGGACGCCGCCGGAGTGCGGCCGGACGCGGCGGCGGTGCGGTTCAGCTGTTTCGACGGCGCCTACACCGAGTCCCTGACGCTCGATCAGGCCCGCCGGGACGACGTCCTGCTGGCCCTGCGGATGCAGGACGCCCCGGTCATCCACCAGCACGGCGGGCCGGTGCGGCTGTACGTGGCGCCGATGTACTTCTACAAGTCCGCCAAGTGGCTCTCCGGCATCACCCTCACCCCCGCCGTCGAACCCGGCTACTGGGAGCGCCGCGGCTACGAGACCGACGCCTGGGTCGGCCGATCGAACGGACGCGACGATGCCCCGACCTCCTGAGACCGCCCACGTCCCCCCGGTCCCCCGGGTCGCCCGCTTCAGCCCCGCCCAGCGCCGGGTGCACCGGGCCACCGCCGCCCTGATGCTCACCTGCCTGGCCACGGCCGCCGTCCTCTACCTCCCCTCCCTCTCCCAACTCGTGGGCAGGCGGGGAATGGTGAGGACGGTGCACGAGTGGGCCGGCCTGCTCCTCCCGGTGCCGCTGCTGCTCGGCCTGGTCTCCCACCACCTGCGCGCCGACCTCACCCGGCTCAACCGCTTCACCGCCGCCGACCGCACCTGGCTCCGCGCGGTCCGCCACGGCTCGCCCCACCGCCCGGCGGGCAAGTTCAACGCCGGCCAGAAGCTCTACGCCGCCTTCACCGCCGGGGCCGTCCTGGTCCTGCTCGGCACCGGCCTCCTGATGTGGTTCACCGGCCTCGCCCCGCTGGCCTGGCGCACCGGGGCCACCTTCGTCCACGACTGGCTCGCCACGGCCGTCGCCGTCGCCGTCACCGGCCACATCTGGATGGCCGCCCGCGACCCCGAAGCCCGCCGCGGCATGCGCACCGGCACCGTCTCCCGCCCCTGGGCCGCCCGCGAACACCCCGACTGGACACCCGACCTGACACCTGGCCTGACCCCCGACGGCGCCCCGGACCGGACCTGACGGTCCGTCGGCTCCGGCCCGGTCAGCCCGCGGCGCGCAGCGTCCAGTCGGCGGGCCCGGAGGGCGGGAGGTGGCGGGCCAGGCCGTGGGTGCGCAGCTGGGAGCCGTCGGGGAGGACCGCGAAGGCCTCGACCTCCTGGCGTTCCTCAGCCCAGGCGAGGCCGAGTCCGGGGCCCATCGCGCAGACGGCGGTGGCCCAGGCGTCGGTGCGGGCCAGGCCGGTGCCGGGGGCGCCGACCAGGGTCAGCGAGGCGAAGCCGAGGGCCGGGCGGCCGGTGGAGGGGTCGAGGACGTGGGCGCCGCGCTCGGCCGTCCCGGAGGTGGCCACGGCGAGGTCGCGTCCGGTGAGCACCGCCGCCAGGGTGCCCGGCCGCAGCGGGTGGGCGATACCGATCCGCCAGGGGCCGCCGGCGGTCTGGACGTCGCCGCCGCCGCTCACGCAGTGCTCGCGGGAGCCGGAGTGCCGCAGGATCCGGCAGGCCTCCTCGACCGCCCAGCCCTTGACCCAGCCGCTCGGGTCCAGCCGGCCGGCGGGCCGGGCGGAGAACCAGCCGTCGGTCTCCCGGCCGGTCTGCGCGCAGCGCTCCAGCGCCTCGGCCAACTCCGGGTGACAGTCGGCCGGTTCGACCTCGCCCCGGGCCAGTCGGCTGACCTCGCTGGTCTCCCGGTGGGTCGAGAAGCGCGCGTCGATCTCGTGCAGGCGGGCCACCAGCCGCTCCAGTGCGGCGCCGGTACGCGGTCCCGGGTCCCGCACGGTGACCGAGAAGACCGTGCCCATGACGTGCTCGGCGTGCTTCACGAGCCGCTCCCGCCGGCCTTGTCGAGCGCGCTCTGCAGGGAGCGGGTGTACCCGTCGCTGGTGTAGGTCGCCCCCGTCACCACGTCGATGTCGGCGCTCTGGGCGGAGATCGCCTCCTGGTTGAGGACGGGGAGGGCGTAGGAGTTGATCTCCCGGTCGCGGCGGTCCTCGGACGGGTACCGGACCGCCTCGACGGCGGTGATCCGCGTCCCCGTCAGGGTGACCTTCACCTGGACCGGCCCGTACCGGGTGTCGACCGCGTCGCCGGTGACCGAGCGGGTGGCGGCCGACGCGTCGGCCGCGGCCCCTCCCGCCGCCCCTGCCGCCGCCCCTCCCGGCGCTGCGGTGGGGCCGCCCGCGCCGATCGCCGCCGCGGGCGTGCTCTCGTGCGGTTTCAGGGAGAGCAGCAGGATCACCCCGGCGGCGGTGGCGGTCCCGGTGACGACGGCTCTGCGCATGACGGCTCCTCAGAAGGCGAACGACTCGTGGTGGATGCGGTCGGCCCGCACCCCGGCGGCCCGCAGTGCCCGGACGGCCTCCGCCGCCATCGCCTCGGGCCCGCACAGGTAGACCTCGTGCTCCGCCAGGTCCGGGACCAGCCGGCCCAGGGCCGCGCCGAGCTCGCCGACCTCGGCCCGGGAGCCGGTCAGCGCGTGCACCGTGGCGTTCCGGCGGGCCGCTATCAGCGCCAACTCCCGTGTGAACAGGAGCTCTTCGGGACCTCGGGCCCGCTGCACCAGCGTCACCTCGCCCGGCAGCGTCTCGAACAGCGCGCGCAGCGGGGTGATCCCGACACCCGCGCCGAGCAGCAGCACCTTCGGCCGCCGGTGCAGCCGTCCGGTGAAGGCGCCGTACGGGCCCTCGGCGCGTACCCGGGTGCCCGGGCGCAGGGCGGCGACCGCCGCGCTGTGCGGGCCGAGGTCCTTCACCGTGAAGCGCAGGTGCCCGGGGTGCGGCGGCGCGGAGAGCGAGTAGGGGTTGGCGGCCCAGCGCAGCCCGGGCGCCTGGAACTGCAGGCGGAAGAACTGGCCCGGCTCGGCGCGGAGTCGGTCCAGCCGACGGCCGGTCAGGAAGAGCGAGACCACGCCCGGCCCCTCCGGCCGCACCTCGGCGACCACCAGCCGGTGCCGCCGGTCGCGCAGCCACGGCAGGGCCAGCCGGTACCAGCCGAGTGCGGCGGCGGTGCCGAGGTAGAGCACGTACCAGGCGGCCCGGCCGGGCGTGCCGACGCCGAGGTCGGCGCCGGTGGCCAGTTGGTGGCCGAAGGCCAGGGCGACGGCGAGGTACGTCGCGAGGTGGAGGAAGTACCAGGCCTCGTAGGACAGCCGCCGGCGGGCCGCGCGGGCGGAGGCGGCGCCGGTGCCGAGCAGCAGCAGGGTGCCCAGCGCGGCCTTGAGCATCTCGGGGTAGTGGAACACGATCTCCACGCCCTCGCCGAGCACTCCCTGACCGTCCGTCAGCGCGTAGCCCCAGACGACCGTCAGCACGTGCACCGTCACCAGCGCGACCAGGTAGCGCCCGCCGAAGGCGTGCCAGCGGGCCAGCCGGTCGGCGCCGACCTCCCGTTCCAGGAACGGGAGTCGGGCCATCAGCAGGAGCAGCACCGGGGCCGCGTACCCGGCCAGCAGTCCGGTGATCCGGCCGGCCCCGGTCAGCCACCCTGCCGCCCCGGTGACCGCACCGGTCCCCTGCCACCAGAGCGCGAGGACGGCGAGGGCACCGAGGGCGACGGCCGCCCGCACCAGAACGGGGACGGTGGCGACCGGGAAACGGCGGGCCCTGTGCTGGGGTCGCGGTGCGACGGCGGCCATCGCGGCCTCCTCTCCGGGGAGTGCCCGGGCGGCCTGGCGCCGCCGAGGAGTAAGACCCTGGCACCGGAATCTCTCGGTTCCCTGTGAATCCGGGCCGTCCGGGGGCTCCTCGGCGGCTCCGCCGGCGGCTGCTCCGCAGGTCGGCGCCGTACTGACGGGGATTCCGCGCCCCTGCGGATCTCACCGCATTCTCATCTCCGCTCCGTCCGCCTCCGCCCGTCCCGCGGCGCGCATTGAAACCCGGGCCCTGCCCCGCCAGAATCAGCGCATGGCTACCGCACGCTGGCAGGACACCGTCATCGCCCGGAGCGACGAGACCGTCGTCGTCGAGGGGAACCACTACTTCCCGCTCGACTCGGTCCGGCGGGAGTTCCTCCTCTCCTCCGACACCACGACCATGTGCGGCTGGAAGGGCACGGCCTCCTACTACACCCTCGACGTCGACGGGCGGACCAACCCCGACGCCGCCTGGTACTACGCCGACCCGCTGCCCGAGGCGGAGCACGTCCGCGGCCGGGTGGCCTTCTGGCGCGGGGTCGACGTCACCGAGCACTGAGCACACGTCCGGCCGACCCCCGCGGCCCGGCCGGACGTCCGGCGTGCGTATCCTGGTCCGCCTGCGCGTGTTGATCATGGAGGACGCATGGCGAAGTTCAGGGTGACGGTCTGCCTTCCCGCGGTCGCCGCCGGCGATCCGGCCGCCGCGATCGCGGCGGCGATGCGTCCGTTCGACAGGAACGTCGACCCCGCCACCGGCGGGGAGGGCCACAACCCGCACGGCGAGTGGGACTGGTACCAGCTGGTGAGCTGCGCGTCGCGCGGGTCGCTCGACCTGGAGGGCATGCGGGCCGCCAGTGTCGCGGCGGCCGCGGCCACCTGGGCGGTGTGGGCCCGCTTCTCCGCCGAGCACCCGCCGGCCGAACCGCTGTCCGCGCTGATCGACCGTCACGGGGCCGACCCGGACCTGCCCTCCCCCGCCCTGGACCGGGCGAAGGCCGAGCACCTCGCCCAGCCCCTGGTGCAGGCGCTCGCCCAGTACGCGGTCACGGCCGGGGACCCGGCCTATCCGAACGGCTTCGTCCTGCGGGACCCGGTCGCCGTGTTCGCCGCCGGGGAGCAGGACTACCTGGAGAGCGGCACCGAACTGGCCGTGCGGACCGCCGCGCTGCTGACCCTCGACGGGCAGTGGGCCGACCAGTGGACCGCGGGCCCCTTGGGCACCGTCCGCCCCGACGAGTCCCAGGCCGCCGCGTACTGGCGGCTCGCCGACGACTACCTGCGCGGGCTGCCCGACGACGCCCTGCTGGCCGAACTCCGCTGCCACTGGTGACCGTTCGCCCCGGCGGTCACTGACACGCGGTCAGCCGCGCAGGGACCGGAGGTGTTCGCGGTTCAGCAGGGAGATGCCGGTGAGCGGGATGCCCTTGGGGCAGGCGGTGGCGCACTCGCCGGTGTTGGTGCAGCCGCCGAAGCCCTCGGCGTCCATGGTGTCGACCATGGCGCGGACCCGGGAGGAGCGTTCGGGGGCGCCCTGCGGGAGGACGTTGAGGTGGACCACCTTGGCGGCGGTGAAGAGCATCGCCGAGCCGTTCGGGCAGGCCGCCACGCAGGCGCCGCAGCCGATGCACTCGGCGTGCTCGAAGGCGAGGTCGGCGGTCTCCTTGGGCACCGGGGTGGCGTGCGCCTCGGGGGCGGAGCCGGTGGGGGCGGTGACGTAGCCGCCCGAGCCGATGATGCGGTCCAGGGCGGTGCGGTCCACCACCAGGTCCTTGACCACCGGGAAGGCGCCGGCCCGCCAGGGCTCGACGTCGATGGTGTCGCCGTCGCGGAAGTGCCGCATGTGGAGCTGGCAGGTGGTGGTCCGCTCGGGGCCGTGGGCCTGGCCGTTGATCACCATGCCGCAGGCGCCGCAGATGCCCTCGCGGCAGTCGTGGTCGAAGGCGACCGGCACGTCACCGCGCTGGATCAGCTCCTCGTTGAGGGTGTCGAGCATCTCCAGGAAGGACATGTCGGGGCTGATGCCGGAGACCTGGTAGGTGGCCATGGAGCCGGGGGCGTCGGGGCCGGGCTGGCGCCAGATGCGCAGGGTGAGGTTCACGCGTAGCTCCGCTGGGTGGGGTGGACGTGTTCGAAGCGGAGTTCCTCGCGGTGCAGCACGGGGGCCCGCCCGGTGCCGGTGAACTCCCAGGCGGCGGCGTAGGAGAACTCCTCGTCGCGGCGGGCGGCCTCGCCCTCGGCGGTGGCGCTCTCGGTGCGGAAGTGGCCGCCGCAGGACTCGGTGCGGTGCAGCGCGTCCAGGCACATCAGCTCGGCCAGCTCCAGGTTGTCGACCAGCCGGTTGGCCTTCTCCAGCGCCTGGTTGAGCTCGGCCCCGCTGCCGGGGACCTTGACGCGCCGCCAGAACTCCTCGCGCAGCTGCGGGATCCGCGCCAGCGCCCGGCGCAGCCCGGCCTCGTCGCGGGCCATCCCGCACTCGTCCCAGAGCAGCTCGCCCAGCTCGCGGTGGAGCGAGTCGGGCGTGCGGTCGCCGTCGACGGCCAGGATGCGGGCCAGCCGGTCGGCGGTCTCGGCCTCGACGGCGGCGATCTCGGGGTGGTCGGCGGGCACCGGGGCGAGCGGGGTGGAGCCCAGGTAGTGGTTGAGGGTGGGCGGCAGCACGAAGTAGCCGTCGGCCAGGCCCTGCATCAGGGCGCTGGCGCCGAGCCGGTTGGCGCCGTGGTCGGAGAAGTTGGCCTCACCGATGGCGAACAGGCCGGGCACGGTGGTCTGCAGGTCGTAGTCGACCCAGAGGCCGCCCATCGTGTAGTGGATCGCGGGGTAGATCCGCATCGGCGAGGTGTACGGGTCCTCGGCGGTGATCCGCTGGTACATCTCGAAGAGGTTGCCGTACCTGGCCTCGACGGTGTCCCGCCCCAGCCGGGCGATGGCGTCGGCGAAGTCCAGGTAGACCCCCCTGCCCGCCGGGGCCGACGCCGCGCCCCTCGTCGCAGACCACCTTGGCGGCCCGGGAGGCGATGTCGCGCGGGACGAGGTTGCCGAAGGCCGGGTAGATCCGCTCCAGGTAGTAGTCGCGCTCCTGCTCCGGGATCTCGGCCGGCGGGCGGGTGTCGCCCTTCGCCTTCGGCACCCAGATCCGGCCGTCGTTGCGCAGCGACTCGCTCATCAGGGTGAGCTTGGACTGGTGGTCGCCGCTGCGCGGGATGCAGGTCGGGTGGATCTGGGTGAAGCAGGGGTTGGCGAACAGCGCGCCGCGCCGGTGGGCCCGCCAGACGGCGGTGGCGTTGGAGTTCTTGGCGTTGGTGGAGAGGTAGAAGACGTTCCCGTAGCCGCCGGTGGCCAGCACCACCGCGTCGGCCAGATGGGTCGTCAGCTCGCCGGTGACCAGGTCCCGGGCGAGGATCCCGCGGGCCCGGCCGTCCACCACCAGCAGGTCCAGCATCTCGGTGCGGGCGTGCAGTTCGACGTTCCCGGCGGCGATCTGCCGGGACAGCGCCTGGTAGGCGCCGAGCAGCAGCTGCTGCCCCGTCTGGCCGCGGGCGTAGAAGGTCCGGGAGACCTGGACGCCGCCGAAGGAGCGGGTGTCCAGCAGCCCGCCGTACTCGCGGGCGAACGGGACGCCCTGGGCCACGCACTGGTCGATGATCTCCACCGAGACCTGGGCCAGGCGGTGCACGTTGGACTCCCGGGCGCGGAAGTCCCCGCCCTTGACGGTGTCGTAGAACAGGCGGCGCACCGAGTCGCCGTCGTTGCGGTAGTTCTTGGCCGCGTTGATGCCGCCCTGGGCGGCGATCGAGTGGGCGCGCCTCGGGGAGTCCTGGAAGCAGAACTGCACCACGTGGTAGCCCTGTTCGGCCAGGGTGGCGCCGGCGGCGCCGCCCGCCAGGCCGGTGCCGACCACGATGACGGTGTGCTTGCGGCGGTTGGCCGGGTTGACCAGCTTGGCCTCGAACCGCCGGCGGTCCCAGCGCTCCTCGATCGGGCCGTCCGGGGCCTTGGTGTCGGCGACGGGCGCGCCGAGGGTGTAGTCGAGGTAGCTCATCGGACCACTCCGGTCATCACGGCGACGGGGACGGACAGGAAACCGGCGGTGAGCAGCAGTGCGAGTCCGTTCGCGGTGAGCTTCAACCCCCGGTCGCGGCGGGGGTTGTTGGCGCCGAGGGTCTGGGCGGCGCTCCAGAAGCCGTGCCGCACGTGCAGGCCGAGCGCCAGTACGGCCAGGCAGTAGACCCCGCCTCCGTACCAGGTGGAGAAGGAGGCCACGATGTTCTGGTACGGGTGGCCCTCCTCGCCCAGCGGGTTCACCGTCAGGGTGGTCAGGTCCAGGATGTGCCAGACGATGAACAGCCCGAGGATCACCCCGCCCCAGCGCATGGTGCGGGTGGCGTAGCTCGCCCGGCGGCGGGTGTGCGCGTACCTGACCGGACGGGCCTTCAGGTCGCGGCGGCTCAGCTGGTACGCGGCGACGCCGTGCGCGACCACGGCCGTGAGCAGGACCACCCGGGCCAGCCAGAGGAACCAGCCGAAGTGCAGCAGCGGCTCGCCCAGGGTGCGCAGCCAGTGCGCGTAGCCGTTGATGTCCTCCGGCCCGAAGAACACCTTGAGGTTCCCCAGCATGTGGGCCACCAGGTAGAGCAGCATGACGAGTCCGCTGACCGCCATGACCGCCTTCTTGCCGAGGGTCGAGCGCCAGAGGACCGCCAGCTTGGACGGACGGGAGGGCGGACGGCCGTCCGTCCGGGTCGCGAGTGCCATGCCGAGAACGGTAGGGACCTTCGGCACGGTGCGTCCAAGACATGGTTCCGGTCCTGACGATAGGCAGAGCCTATGATGGGTGGATGCAGCTCCAGCAGCTCCGCTACTTCACCGCCGTCGCCGAGACCCGCAACTTCACCCGGGCCGCCGAGCGGGAGCTGGTCGCGCAGCCCTCCCTCTCCCAGCAGATCCGGTCCCTGGAGCGGGAGTTGGGGGCCGCGCTGTTCCACCGCGCCCGGACGGGGGCCACCCTCACCGACGCGGGCGAGGCCCTGCTGCCGCTGGCCCGGCGCATCCTGGCCGACACCGAGTCGGCCCGCCGCGCGGTGCAGGAGACCGTCCAGCTGCGGCGCGGCCGGGTGCGCTTCGGGGCTCCGCCGAGCCTGTGCGTCAGCCTGGTCCCGGACGTACTGCGGACCTTCCGATCCGCCCACCCCGGGGTCGACCTGCAGCTGCGCGAGGGCGGCTCGCGCGGGCTCGAAAGCGCCCTGGAGGCGGGCGAGTTGGACCTCGCCCTGGTGGTCCCGCCGGCCGGTGGCGGGCCGGTCTCGCTGGCCGTCACCGAGGTGCTGCACGAGGAGCTGGTCCTGGTCTCCGCCACCGCCCCGGCGGCCGGGCGCCGGGCCCGGATCGAGGACCTGCGGGACCGCCCGCTGGTGATGTTCCGCGAGGGCTACGACGTCCGGGAGACCACCCTGGCCGCCTGCCGCCGGGCCGGCTTCGAGCCCGTCTACGCGGTCGAGGGCGGCGAGATGGACGCCGTCCTCGCCTCCGTCCGGGCGGGCCTCGGCCCGGCCGTCCTCCCCGGCATGGTCGCCGCCCGCTCGGGCCTGCACGTCACCCCCTTCACCCGCCCCGGCCTGGGCCGCACCATCGCCCTCGCGCACGGCCGCGAGGTCCCCCTCAGCCGCGCGGCCGCCGAGTTCCGCACCGCCCTGCTCACCCACCTCACCGAAGCCGCCCGCACCGGCGCCCTCCCCCCGGGCAGCCGGCTGCTGCTGCCCTGAGCCCGGCCGCAGGTGACAGGTCGTCAACAATCGGTGTCCGGTGTGCCCGAGGGGTCCGGTGACGGCCAGACTGTGCCGGTGAGCACTTCGATCCCGCCCCATCCATCCCACCCGCCCCAGCAGCACCAACCGCCCGGGTTCGAGCAGCCCCCGCTGCCGCTCCCGCTCCCCCGGGAGCCGGCGCGGCCGCCGGAGCTCTCCGGGCACATGGTGGTCTGCGGCAACGACGCGCTCGCCCACCGCATCGCGCTCGAACTCGCCACCCTCTACCGGCAGGAGGTCGTGGTGGTCCTCCCGTCCCGGCTGCACGGGCACGGACCCCAGATCACCGCGCTCGCCGCCGACCAGGGGCTGCGGGTCAGCACCGTCGAGGCCGCCGAGACCGATGCCGCGGCGCTCGTCGCCGCCGGGGTGCCGCGCGCCGCGGCGCTCGCCCTCACCTCCGAGGACGACCAGGCCAACCTGCAGGCCGCCCTCCGGGCCCGCCGCCTCAACCCCGACCTGCGCCTGGTGGTGCGGGTCTTCAACCGGCGCCTGGGCAGCCGGGTCGAGCAGCTCCTCGACCGCGCCGCCCTGGCCCGCGACCCCGGCCTGGCCCCCGGCTCGCTCACGGCCTCCACCACCGTGCTGTCCGCCTCCGCCACGGCCGCCCCGGCCCTGGTCGCCGCCGTCCTGGGCGGCCACACCCACGCCCTGCCCGTCGACGGCAGGCTGCTGCGGGTCGCCGAACTGGAGCCCGGGGCCCGCGCCGAGGGCACCGAACTCGCCGTCCTGGCCGCCTCCGCCCCGGTGCCGCCGCACCCCGACGGCCGCCCCGCCCAGGTCGCGCTGCCCGACCCGGCCGACGTCCCGGCCTCCGGCCCCCGCACCGTCCTGGAACTGCTCGGCCCGACCACCCCGCCCCGGCCCCGCCGGCTGCCCGACCTCAACCGCCTCCCACTGGCCGAACTCTTCACCCCGCGGCTGCGCTGGGCCCTGGCCGGACTGGCCCTACTGCTGCTCGTCCTCACCGCCGTCGCCTGGCTGGTCACCGGCCAACCCCCCGTGCACGCGGCCTGGTTGGTCACCCTCGACGTGCTCGGCATCTCGGACCCGGCCGCCGGGGCCGGCCCCGGCGGCAAGACCCTCCAACTGGTCTCCGCCGTGAGCGGGATGCTGCTGATGCCGTTCCTGATCGCCCTCAGTCTGGACGCCCTCGGCACCTTCCGCTCCGCCTCCGCCCTGCGCCGCCCGCCGTCCGGCCTGACCGGGCACGTCGTGCTGGTCGGCCTCGGCCGGGTCGGCAGCCGCGTCCTCGACCGGCTCTGGGAGCTGGGCATCCCCGTGGTCTGCGTGGACCGCTCCCCCACCGCCCAGGGCATCGCCCGCGCCCGTACCTACGACGTCCCGGTGGTCATCGGCGACGCCACCCAGGACGGTGTCCTGGAGGCCGCCAGGATCGGCCACAGCCGCGCCCTGCTCGTCCTCACCAGCGAGGACGGCACCAACCTGGAGGCGGCGCTGGCCGCCCGCGAGAGCGACCCCCGGCTCCGGGTCGTGCTCCGGCTGTTCGACGACGGCTTCGCCAACGACGTCTACCGCGCCCTGCGCGCCTCCTACCCCCAGGCCGACACCCGCAGCCGCAGCGTCTCCTTCCTCTCCGCGCCCGCCTTCGCCTCCGCGATGATGGGCCGTCAGGTGCTCGGCGCCATCGCCATCGGCCGCGAAGTCCTGCTGGTCGCCGCCCTCGACGTCACCGGCAACCCCCACCTCGCCGACCGCACCATCGGCGAGGCCCAACGCCCGGGCTCCTGGCGCATCCTGGCCCTCGACCTGGCCGACCCCGCCGAACGCCGCCCCGACCTCACCAGCCCCTACACCGCCGAGCCCGAACTCCTCTGGAACCCGGCCCCCACCCACCTGCTCTCCCCCGGCGACCGGGTCGTGGTCGCCGCCACCCGTGAGGGCCTCGGCCTCCTCACCACCCCTGGCCGGGGCCCGGCCTGAGGCCCGGCCGGACACCGCCGGCCCACCTGCTCTCTCCGTCGGCTCACCGCTCCTCCAGCCGGCTCAGCACCTGCACGGCCTCGCGCTCGATCCGGGCCAACTCGCCCAGCAGCGACGCCGCTTCGTCGAGTCGGGCCTGCCCGTCCGGGGCACCGGCCCGTCCGACCAGGGCCGCCACCTCCGTCCAGAGCCCGGCCGCCTCGGCGTACAGCGCGTGGCCGGTGCGCAGCCGGTCCCCGCCGATCAGCCCGACGCACTCCGCGAGGAAGTCCCGGTAGAGGTTGCGGAACAGCGCACCACCGGTGCCGGCCCGTTCCATCAGCAGGGCGGCCTGCGGCAGGTCGCGCTCCGGATCCGCGGCGCGCTCGCGCCAACCACCCACCATCTTCGCCGTCTTGGCGATGCCGCGGTGACCGAGGTTGGCGATCGGCGGGTTGAGGAAGACCTCGGCGCAGGCGGTGACGGCGGGCACGATCTGCCGGTACGGGTCGAGCGTTCCGGCGGCCGGTGCCGCCAGGGGTGAAGGAGCGGTGCTTGGCGGCCATCGGACCTCGGGCTGCCCTGGCCTCCGCGAGGCTCGCCAGGCCGGTGGAGACGGCGCCGCCCTGCTGCGCCGTGTCCACCAGCAGTGCCCGGCCGTCCTCGTATCCGTACAGGGCCACCACGTGACCGGCGAAGTGCGCCTCCGAGGTGAAGTACTCCAGGTAGTGGCTGTCGAGCTGGAGCCCCACCGGGCGGCCGTCCTCCACCGCCGCCCGTACGTTCTCCCAGGCCCTGCCGGGGGAGCTGGTCTCCCGGACCACCAGGTCCAGGCCCAGCCGGGCGGCCAGGTTGCGGGTGAGCTCGAAGGGCCTGACCCGGCCGCCCAGGAAGGGGAAGTCCATGCCCTTGCCGTCCCAGTAGACGAAGGAAAGCCCGGCGCCGAGACCGAAGAGCATCGGCTCGGACAGGTCGATCCCTTCGTGCCGCAGCAGCACCCCCAAGGCCGTGGTCTCGCAGTGCTGCCCGCCCCGGGTCTCCACACCGGCCACCGTGCTCATGCGCTCTGCTCCTCGCTCTCGCGGACCGGGATCACCAGCCGGGTCACCAGTTCCTCCTGCGGCGCCTCGTGCGGGCCGACCAGGTACGCCTCCCGGGCCGGGGCCAGCGGGTGCAGCCCGCGCTCGTGCACGGCGGCGAACAACGCGTGGTAGGCGAGCGGGAGTTGGGCGTACGACCCGGTGTGCGTGGTCTCCACCACCGGCCCGCCCGGCAGGACCACGGTCTCCAGGCCCTCCACCTCCGCCGCCACGGTCCGCGCGCCGACGGCGATGCCCGTCGACTCCGCCAGGTCCAGCGGGTACAGCCCCCACAGCGGGGGCTCCCACCCCGTGCCGGAGCGGGCCAGCGCGGGCAGCAGACGGCCCGCGCACGCCCCGAAGGCCTCGGCGATCCGGTCGGGAGCGCAGTCGCCCCGGACCACGGCCAGCCGCAGCTCCGGCTCCTGAACCACCGTCACCGCGTAGCCCCGCCCCGGCAGACCGCCCTCCGCCAGCCGCTCCAGCAGGCCCAGCCGCACCTCGTCCCGCCGGATCCGCTCGGCCACCCTGTCCCGCTCGGCGCGCAGGATCTCCGCCCGCTGCCCCGGCCCCGCGGCCAAGGCCCGGGCGATCACGGCCAACGGAAGGTCCATCTCGCGCAGCAGCGCGATGGTCAGCGCGTCCCGCGCCTGGGCCGGTTCGTAGTACCGGTAGCCGGTGGCCCCGTCCACCCGGGCGGGCGCCAGCAGGCCGGTGTCGTCGTAGTGCCGCAGCTGCTTGACGCTCAGCCGGCACAGGCGGGCGAACCGCCCGATGGTGAGTAGCTCCTCGTGCACGCCCCCATCGTGGACCCTCCCCCCGTGGGAGGGTCCACCCGGTGGCGGTCCGCGGCGCGGCCGGTCCGGCCCTGGTCGCCACCACCGACCCACGCGGCGCGGCCGGCTCCGGCCGCACGAACTGACGGTCCGCCTCGGGAGAGGCGCACCGCCGGGAGGACGGGTTCCGGGGGGCCGCGGCAGGCGTCGGCCCCTCACTCCATCGGGTCGGCAGTCGTCCTGAAGGACCGGTCGTCAGTCGGCCCGGCGGGGCCGGTGACCTCGCGGCCCGGCTCCAGGGTCAGCCCGGGCACCGCGAGGCCCGCCTGGGCGCAGCCGTGGGCCAGTTCGGCCCGGAGGCGGTGGGCCAGGGCGGACAGCACGGGCGGAGTCAGGCTCGCCCGCCCCTCGGACGCGCTCCCGCCGCCGAGGTCCAACTGCTTCAGCTGGATTCCGTGTTGCTCCCTCGTCCGGGCCATCAGCCCGACCATCCGGCGTACGGCGGCCAGGTACGGCTTGAGCGTCCCGGGCTGGGCACCGACCTGGCAGGAGAGGCCGACGAGTTCGAGCTCGGGCCGGCGGACGAGGCGGGCGATGGCATGCTGGGCGGATCCGTCGGTGACGCAGAGGCCGGGCCTCGGGCCGGCCGGGCCGGCGAGCGTGCGTCCACCCGTCCCGACGCCCGGCAGCACCGAGAGCAGCACCTGCTGGCGGGTACCCGGCGCGACCAGCGCGGCCAGCCGCGCGCTCTCCGAAGCGCTGTCGAGGACGATGCGCCCCACGCCGAGTTCCACCGCGGCGCGCAGGACCTCGGGGCTCCCGGCACCGCCGTGCAGCAGGATCCGCCCCGGCGGGAGACCGGCCGCCACCGCCAGGGCCAACTCCCTCGTCGAGCGCACCTCCAGGCCAAGCCCCTCCTCCCGGACCCACCGGACGACGGGGCCGCAGAGGTACGGCGGCGCCACGTGCACCACGTCGGCGTCCGGGAAGGCGGAGCGGTAGGAACGGCACCGGTCGCGGAGCCCGGCCTCGTCGGGCACCCACACGGTCGGGTGGGCGGTGGGCCGCGCGATGGACACGAGGGGCCCTCAGCCGATCGGGAGGTGGCGGCGGGCGGTGGTTCGGGGGGCGTCGATCCGCAGGGGGTCCCAGGTGTCCACGGCGGGTGCGGGAGCGGAGAGTTGGGGATCCACGGTGAGCACGGTGACGCCCATCGGCTCGGCGAGTGCGCGCAGGGCCGGTTCGGCGAGCCGGATCCACGGCTGCTGCGGACCGAGCGCGGCGGCCAGCAGCTGCCCGGTGGTGAAACCGACGGCCGTCCGGGCGCCGAGCGCCGTGCGGAAGAACCGGGCGGTGAGCCCCGTCGGTCCCGGCCGGACGGGCACGTAGAGCGGTCCGGCCGGGACGGGTTCACACGGCTCGGAGTCCTCGGTGCACGCGCACTGCGGCATGGCTGTTCCTCTCCTCGGGCAGGGTCCGGCCACCGAAGCCGGCGGCGGGCACGGTGCTGACGCTACGCCCACGGACCACCGTACCGGTGGGCGACCGTTGCTCAACACCCGCTCCCTGTCGCGATGTTGGCGCCTCGCCAGGCTGGGAGCCGGAGCGTCCCCCACGGACCGCCCCGGCTCCCGACGTGACCAACCTAGGGTCGGCGACGCGTCCTCCCGGGATCCCCTGACGCCCTTCTTGCGCCGCTGCCACCGATCTTGACACCCCATTGGCACCGGCAGGACCGGTGCGTTGCCCCCGCCCCTCCTCCGGACGTCTCCCGTCCGCCCTACCCGACGTGGACGCGGGGGCGCCGGGAGCGGTCCGGCTCGGCCTCGCGGAGGACCTCGCGGGTGACCGGGGCGACCTCGCCCTGGCCGAGCAGGAAGAAGCGGAAGAACTGGGCGAAGGGGCTGCCCTCGGTCCACTCGAAGTAGATGTGCGGCCGCAGGCCGGTGCGGTCACGGACCGTCAGGAGCAGCGCGGCCAGGGCGTTGGGGACGCTGGAGCTCTCCAGGGTGAGCACCCGGTAGCGGTCGTGCAGCACCTCGCCGCACACCGTCAGCTCGGCCTCGAACTCGGAGGGGTCCCTGACCGTGACCTCGACGAAGACCAGGTCGTCCTCCTCGGGGATGTCGTTGTCGGCGCGGATCTGCCGCTTCTTGTCCCGGTACTCGGCCAGGTCCCGCCGGTCCGGCTCGTTGGCGACCAGGCGCAGCGGCCGGTGGGTGTAGTCCCGCAGGAAGCGCTCGGCCGCTTCGTCCAGCACCACGTCGGTGACCCGCAGTTCGAAGGCGCGCTTGAGCCGCGAGAGCAGCGAGACCAGCACGATCGCGGCGATGAAGCAGGCGCCGATCTTCACCCCGTCCGGGCGCTCGGCGACGTTGTCGCCGGTGGTGTAGACGAAGACCGCCGCGATGGTGGCGAAGGCGACGGTCCAGCCGCGCTGGCGGGCCTTGCGAGCCGCGATGGTCACGGCGATGGCCGCCGAGGTGATCAGCACCAGGACGCCGGTGGCGTAGGCGCCGCCCTGGGCGTCCACCGAGGCGTCGAAGATCCAGGTCACCAGGAAGGCGATCAGGGTCAGCACGATCACCATCGGCCGCACCGCCCTCGCCCAGGCCGGGGCCATGCCGTAGCGGGGCAGGTAGCGCGGCAGCAGGTTGAGCATGCCGGCCATCGCGGAGGCTCCGGCGAACCACAGGATCAGGATGGTGGAGAGGTCGTAGACGCTGCCGAAGGTGTTGCCGAGGTTCTCGTGCGCCAGGTAGGCCAGCGCCCGCCCGTTGGCCGGGCCGCCGACCTCGAAGGCGGACTCCGGGATCAGCAGCGTGGTGACGAAGCTACTGGTGATCAGGAAGGTGCTCATGATCAGCGCGGCGGTGGTCAGCAGCTTGCGCGCGCCCCGGATCCGGCCGGTCGGGCGCTCCTCGGTGTCGCCGGGGTCGCCCTCGATGTGCGGCATCACCGCCACGCCCGTCTCGAACCCGGACAGGCCCAGCGCCAGCTTGGGGAAGACCACCAGGGCGACCCCGATCATCGCGAACACGTTGCCGTGCTCGGTCGTCAGGGCCGAGGACCAGTCCTGGACGACGTGCGGCTCCTGGGTCAGCTGCCACAGCCCGTTGCCCACCACGACCACGTTCAGCGCCAGGTAGACCGCGACCAGCACCACCGCGACGCCCATCGCCTCGCTGAACCCCTTGAGGAACACGGCGCCCAGCAACGCGATCAGCACCAGCGTGATCAGCACCTGACGCCCCGACAGCGCGTCGTGCAGGTGCGGGTTCTCCACCAGGTGGGCGGTGGCGTCGGCCGCCGACAGCGTGATGGTGATCATGAAGTCGGTGACGGCGAAGCCCAGCAGCGCCAGCACGAACAACTTCCCCTGCCAGAACGACAGCAGCCGCTCCAGCATCGCGATCGACCCCTCGCCGTGCGGGCTCTCCGCGGCCACCCGCCGGTACACCGGCAGCGCGCCCGCCAGGGTGACCACCACCAGCACGATGGTCGCCACCGGCGACAGCAGCCCGGCCGCCAGCGCCGCGATGCCGGGCTGGTAGCCGAGGGTGGAGAAGTAGTCCAGGCCGGTCAGGCACATCACCCGCCACCAGCGCGCGCCCTTGTGCCCCTCCGGGCCGTCCGCGTGCGGCCCCGGGTGCTGCTTGGCCCGATCGGACAGGCCCTCCAGCAGCCAGGACCGCAGCCTCGACCCCCGCGACACCGCGTGCGTGTCCGCTGCACCCACCGCACCGCTCCGTCCGCGCAGCCGTACGCCACCGGGCCCGGTGACACCGCGTCAGGTTAGGTGATCATCAGCCGGGCCCCCGGCGGCACCACGCCGCAGGTCAGCCCTTCGGCCGCACGGGCTCCCGCGACCTACCGCCCGCCCGACGGGCCGTCAGAGCGCGGTCGGCTCCTGCTCGGTCGGCTCCAGCTCGGTCGGCTCCAGGGTGCCCGCGAAGGTGCGGGCCGCGAGGCCGAAGGAGAGCGTCATGCCGACGCCCGAGGTGACCGACAGGGCCCGCACGCCGGGGGCGAGGTCGCGGACCAGCAGCGGGCCGCGGGCGCTGCTGGCGTAGACGCCCTGCCAGCGTTCGAGCACCTCCAGGCGCTCGACGCCCAGCACGTCGGCGATCGCGTCGAGCAGCAGCCGGGAGACCCGCTCGTCCAGGAACGGCGGGGTGGTGTCGTCGTAGTGGTGGGAGTCCCCCGCCAGGATGGTGCCGTCCGGCAGGCCGGTGAACATGACGTTGGCGCCGATCTCCACCAACTCCGGTCTGTGGGCGAGGACTTCCTCGCGCAGCCGGGCCGCCGAGGGCTGCGCGGTGAAGGCGTCGTAGCGCAGCATCGAGGTGGCCGTCAGCACGGCGGAGTCGGTGCGGAAGGCGGCGGGGGCCTTGACCCGGGCCATGTTCAGGCGGCAGCGCTCGATCCCGTGGCGCTCGGCCGGCTCCGGGAAGAGGTGGTCGAGGTCGTGGCCGACGCAGACCAGGATCTGACGGCCGTGCACCGGGCCGCGGCTGGTGTGCACCGTGCCGGGCTCCACGCCGGTGACGGAGGTGCCCCACCGGATCTCGGCGCCGGGCTGCTGGGCGATCCACGCCGCCAGCGCGGGAGCCGCCTCGCGCGGGTTCACCCGCAGGTCGTCGGGGAGGAACGCCCCGCCGACCAGGTCGCCCACGGCCGGCCGGCCGAGCACCGCGGCGGTCTCGGCCGCGCTGCGCAGCCGCACCGCGTCCCCGCCCCGGTCGGCGTGCAGCTCCTCGAGGACGGCCGCCTCGGCCTCCGAGCGGGCCACCACCAGGGCGCCGGCCTCGCGCGCCCAGAACCCGGCGGCCGCGGCCGCGCGCAGCCAGCCGCCCCGCGACAGCCGGGCGATGTCGAGCAACTCCCCCGACTGGGCGCCGATGCAGCAGTGTCCGAAGTTGCGGACGGACGCGCCCACCGGGCGCCGGTCGCGTTCGACGACGGTGACGGACAGGCCGTTGGCGAGGGCCTCGAAGGCGTGTGCGAGGCCGACGATGCCGGCCCCGACGACGACCAGGTCAGAAGGTGCGGTGCTCATGCCGCCCAGACTTCCCTCCGGCCGAGCACCTGTCAATGGCTGTATAGACAACTTTCCGTCTGCTCACCCGGGTGACATCTGATGTTCACCAGGAAAATCGCACCCCAGGTCACCTCTTGGGAATCCGCCGACGTAGTGTCATAGTCGAGTTGTGAAGACAACTTCGGAGGGGCCGCTGCACCAGCGGCTCAGCGTGGAGCTCCTGCGCCGGATCAACACCGGGGCCTGGCCCGAGGGCCAACCGGTGCCCACCGAGGCCCAGTTGTGCGCCGAGTTCGGCGTCTCCCGGGGCCCGGTCCGCCAGGCCCTGGCCACGCTGCGCCGCGAGGGCAACCTGGTCGGCGGCCGCGGCCGCCCGCCCGTGGCCCGCCGCACCGCGCCCTCGCAGCCGTTCGCGACCTTCCTCTCCTTCACCGAGTGGGCCGAGTCGATCGGCCGGGAGCCCGGGCAGCGGACGGTCGAGGTCTCCCGCCGCCGCGCCTCCCAGCCGGCCGCCTCCCGGCTCGGCCTGACCGAGGACGACCACGTGGTCGAGCTGGTCCGCCTGCGGCTGCTCGACGGCGTCCCCGCGATGCTGGAACGCTCCAGCTTCGTCGCGGAGGTCGGCCGCCACCTGTTCGACTTCGACCCGGACTCCGGTTCGGTCAACGCCGAACTGCTCCGCCGCGGCGTGGACCTGTACCGCGCCCGGCACACCATCGACGCCATCGCCGCCGGAGCGGCCGACGCCGAGCTGCTGGAGGTCCGGCCCCGCGATCCGCTGCTGCGGGTCCGCCGGATCACCTCCTCCAGCGACGGGGAACCGCTGGAGTACGGCGACGACCGCTACCTCCCCGCGATGGCCACCTTCACGATCGAGAACACCCTCGAAGGCCGCACCGTCGCCGGCCGCTCCCCCGCCACCGCACCCGCTCCCGCTCCCGCTCCCGCTCCCGTCAACACCACCGCACCCGCACCCGCACCGAAGAGGACTGACACGTGATCGAGCTCGCCGTACTGGACATGGCCGGCACCACCATCGACGAGGCCGGCGCGGTCTACCAGGCGCTGCGCGCCGCCGTGGAGCGCAACGGCGTCGCCGTCGCCGACGAGGACCTGCAGACCTGGATGGGCACCGACAAGCGCGAGGCCATCGACGCCCTGGTCCGCCTCGCCGGCGGCACCCCCACCCCCGAGCTGGTCGAGGAGAGCTACCGGGCCTTCGCCGAGTACCTGCGCGAGGCCTACCTGGCAACTCCGCCGCAGCCCCTCCCCGGCGTCGAGCAGGCCCTCGCCGAGCTGCGCTCCCGCGGCATCAAGGTCGCCCTCACCACCGGCTTCAGCGACGACGTCGCCATCCCGCTGCTCGCCGCCATCGGCTGGTCCACCGGCGAGGGCGGCAACCTCGACGCCGTGGTCACCTCCGACGAGGTCGGCCGCGGCCGCCCCGCCCCGTACATGATCCACCGCGCCATGGAGAAGACCGGTGTCCTCGACGTCCGCGCCGTCCTCGCCGCCGGCGACACCGCCGTCGACCTCCAGGCCGGCACCAACGCCGGCGCGGGCGTCGTCGTCGGCGTCCTCACCGGCAAGGTCGACCAGGCCTACCTCGCCTCCCACCCCCACACCCACATCCTCCCCAGCGCCGCCGGCATCCCCGCCCTCCCGGAGACCCTGCCCACCCCCGCCTGACCCCTCGTCAATCCCGGCCGGAGCGGCCGCCTTCGAGCCACGCCGCTCCGGCCCTACACCGGGCCGGCCGGACGTACAGTGTCCCGGGCATCACGAGGTCGAGGGCGGGGCAATGGACAGCAACGAGTACGACGAGTACGAGGCCGTCGTCAGGGTCCGGAAGGGCTCACGGCTGACGCAGTCGAGGAAGACCGCGGGCGCGAACCGCGGGATGACGCGCGACCCCGACACCAACCAGGTGGGTCAGGCCGAGATCTTCCTCAAGGACGACGAGCCGGAACCGATCGGGTATCAGCTGTACGACCAGCCCGGCGACGACCACTACGACCGCCACGAGGAGGAGGCCCGAGCCCGGAAGCGGCAGGAGAACGCGGAGTTCCTCGCCGAGGTGCTCGTCGAAGTCGGCCTCAAACTGGCCGAGAAGGCCGCGCCGCACGTCATCAAGTGGTGGTCCGAGCAGGCGCTGCCAGCAGTGCGGACGCGGTGGAACGAACGGGCGCTGCCGTCCGTGAGGGCCAGGTGGAGCAGCATCACCCGCAAGCGCGCGATCGGCCGCCGGGCCGGCGATGCAGCGGAGATCCACCAGGAGGTCGAGACCGCTCCGAACGACCAGCGGACGACCATGAGCGGCACGGAGGCGCGCAGACGGTTCGCCTCCGCCCTGACGGCCAGGATCTACAGCGACGGTCAGCTCCGGCTCCTGCGCAACGCCCGGATCGTGGACGAGGGCGAGGCCGGTCCCGAGGAACTGGACGTGAGGGACGACCTCACACCGCAGCGCATCGGAGAGTACGTCGCCGCCATACTCGAAGCCGACCCCTCCCTGCTCGGCCACGACACCCTCGCCGAGTTGGAGAAGGTCGTCGCCCGTATCCGAGCCGACGGCGGCCGCGCTCCCGGCGTGCGGCCGAGCGTCGCCCCTCCTCAGGACAACGGCGACGACTGATCCCTCGGACCTTGTGCGCGAAGGGGCGTCATGTTTTCGCCGGGGTGAAGTGGAGCCACGGATTCGGCCTGTTGGGGAGCCGGCGGTTCTTCGGTGAGTTCGGGAGCCAGAGTGGAGCACGAGGGCGGCCGCTTCCGTCGCCACGAACTCGCCCTTCACCGGGTGGGACAAGACCTTCGGCGACGCCCGCCTCTGCCCGGCCATCGCCGACCGGATCGCCTTCCGCTGCACCCTGATCCAGACCGGCACCGAGTCCTACCGCTACCAAGCCACGCAGGAATCCCTCTTCGTGAGCAGGAACTGACCTTGTTCTTTAACCTCAGGGCCCTGGATGCTGGCGTCGTCATGGTTGTGCCAGTGGATGGGACAAGTCGCGGTGATCGAGTCCGTCAGGTACCCGTCGCAGTGCTCGGGCTGCGGCTCCGAGATGGAGTGCGTCGGCGTTCAGGCGTTGGTTGGGCAGAGGCTTGAATGGGACATCGGCTACCACTGCTCCGTCTGCGGCGACGCGTTGTACGAGTGCGGGCCGGGAGGAAGCTGCATACCGGACGACCTGCGCCGGCGTCTTCTGGCCGAACACGGCGAGGCGCGGCTCATACTCAGTGACCCTCTCGCCAGCCCGGTCCTCGTGATGAAGGTTCTTCGCGCCGAACTCGGCGGAGATCTGGCACAGGCAAAGGGGACACTCCAACAGATCCGGGCCGGCACGTTCGCAGGCACGATGCCCGAGATGACTCTTCTCGTCCATCGGCTATGTGCCGCTGGCGTCAAGGCGGAGGCAGAGCATCCGCAGAAGCCTGACGAAACCTCAGCCCGTTGACCCGTGACTGACCATGGGTTCTGACGTTCTCCGGACACCGGATCGGCCTTGGGGTGATCATGTGCGCTGTCGAGACGCTGATGATCGAACCCAAGGCCGTGATGGTGAGTCTGCTGGACGACGCTGCCCACGTTGAGTCGCTGGCCGTGTTGTCCGGGTTCAGGGCTGACTTCTACGGCTGCCTGACCGCCCGGGCGGACGCGCTGTTCGAGCTCACCGACGCGCTGCTGTGCGCCGACGGGCCGGTGAGGTCGCTGGTCGACCTGACGCTGACCGCTGAGCACCGGCGCGGCCACGGCGCACTGTACGACGCGCTGAACTGCGGCCGGATCGAGGTGGACCGGCTGCGCGCCGAGCTGGCCGGCCTGCCGCTGCCGAGGACGGACGACGGCCGGATCGTGCTGGCGGTGGACGTCAGCCCCTGGCTGCGGTCCGACGCGCCGACCAGCGCGGACAGACTGTTCTGCCACGTGCACGGACGAGCGAAGAGCGTCTCGCAGTTCATCCCGGGCTGGCCCTACTCCTTCGTCGTCGCGCTGGAATCCGGGCGCACGTCCTGGACCGGGGTGCTGGACGCACTCCGGCTGGGGCCCGCTGACGATGCCACCGCGGTGACCGCCGATCAACTGCGTTCCGTGGTCAGGCGATTGGTCGCGGCAGGGCACTGGGCCGACGGCGATCCGGACATCCTGGTCGTGATGGACGCCGGCTACGACGTGACCCGGCTCGCCTACGTGCTGGCGGACCTGCCCGTCGAAGTACTCGGCCGGATCCGCTCGGACCGGGTACTTCGACTGCCGAAGCCGCCCCGCGCGCCGGGTACCAACGGCCGCCCGCCCAAGCACGGACCCGAGTTCGCCCTGGCCAAGCCCGCCACCTGGCCCGAACCAGCGCACACCACCACGACCGAGACCACCCGCTACGGCACCGCCACCGCCCAGAGCTGGGACCGGCTCCACCCCCGGCTCACACACCGCACCTGCTGGCTCGACCACGACGGCGAACTGCCCGTCATCGAAGGCACATTGGTCCGCCTGGAGGTCGACTACCTGCCCGGCGACCGCGCACCCGACCCGGTGTGGCTGTGGTCCTCGGCCACCGGCGCCACCGCTACCGACGTCGACCGCTGGTGGCGCTCCTACCTCCGCAGATTCGACCTTGAGCACACCTTCCGGCTGTTCAAGCAGACCCTCGGCTGGACCCGACCGAAGATCCGCACCCCCGAGGCCGCCGACCGCTGGACCTGGACCGTCATCGCCGCGCACACCCAACTCCGCCTTGCCCGCCCACTCGCCGAGGACCTACGTCGGCCCTGGGAGAAGCCCGCCGCCCCGGGCCGACTGACCCCCGCCAGGGTCCGGCGCGGGTTCAGGAACCTCCGCGCCACCATGCTCTGCCCGGCCAGGGCCCCGAAACCTGGCAAGCCCGGCCCCGGACGACCACCAGGATCGAAGAACCGTCGGCCCGCACCCCGCTACGACGTGGGCAAAACCGTCAAACGCGACCTCACCATGGCCGAACACCAAGATCGGAAAGGTTAAAGAACAAGCTGACGCACTGTTGGACGGCTCTCTGCGTGGGAGCGAGCGGCGTGAGCCTCAGCTGGCAGCCTTCCCGTCCCGGCGAAGGACGACCTGCAGCAACTGCTGCAGGTCGTCCTGGATCGCTTCGAGCAGTTCGCCACCGAATACGCAGAGGGAGTGTTCCCAGGGGTGGCCGAAGGTGCCGAAACGCAGGTCCTCTGCCAGGAAGATGTGGTAATCCCCATCCGGATACGGGCTGAGTGGCCAGCCCTCACGCGAGCGCCCTTCAAGAACTCGGGGCAGGAACATGTCGGTCGCCGGCAGATCCGGACGGAGCCGATAGCACGTGTGCTGCCAGTCCAAGATCCACAACGACTCCCCCGGGGCGCTGCAACCAGCGAGTCCTTCCTGCACCACATCGACCAGACGGTCGAGCTTTCGGTCGCCAGGGTCGTCGCTCAGCGCGTCGAGGCTCCATGTGATCGACGGCGAAGTCTCGGTGATTCCGGGGAAGGCATGGATGCTGGGGCGGAAGTCGAACTTGTCATAGAAACGGTCCCAGATGCCGTCGTCTTCGGCCCTGGCCAGACGCTTGAGGGGTTCATCGGTCATCCGACGAACCTAACCTCAGAAGAACGAATCCCACTGCCCAATTCAGAGGTCCCGGCCACGACTTGTCAGGGAGGCGCCCAAAATCAGGCGTCACGACCGCGGCGGCCGTGCGCGGACGACGGCGCGGGGGTCGGCGTCGTGCTCCCAGCCGTGGGTGGAGAAGCCGGTGGAACCGGTGAGGTGGGCGAGCAGGCTCGCGTGGGAGGTCACGAACATCGGCATCGGCAACCGGTCGGGGTCGGCGGGGACCCAGGTCACGGCCAGGTGCTTGTCCGGCTCGGTGTTGGTGAGCTCTCCGTCGAAGCGGGTGGTGGCGAAGGCGTGGAGCAGGAAACCGCCCTTCCCGTCCCAGCCCTCCCGCACCTGGATCGTGTGCACCAGCCGCAGGTCGGCGGGCTCGACGACCAGCCCGGTCTCCTCCCGCAGCTCCCGGACGGCGGCCAGGTCGATGCGTTCGCCCTCCTCGACCTTGCCCCCGGGGACGGTCCACGTCGGCTCCTTCGCCCAGCTGTCGTTCGCGTAGTGCACGGCGGCGATCAGCCCGGCACTCGTGTCGTGGACGATCACACAGACGGCCTGACGAAGGGTCAGCACGCCCGCGCTCCCCGGATCGTGGCGATCGGAACCCGATGGCGGCGCCGATCTCCACGCATCGTTCCAGGCAGCCGTGACACTCAACCCGAGGGGTCGGTCGCAGGCCAGTCCAACAGCCGGGCACCGATGACGGCGGTCTGCAGGGTGTAGCGGTGCACCGGGTCCGTCGGGTCGGAGCCGGTCAGCCGTTGCACCCGCTCGAGTCGGTAGGTCAGGGCCCGCACGCTCAGGCGCAGCCGGCGCGCCGCCTCGGCCGAGACGCAACCGGAGTCGAAGTACACCGACAGTGTCTCCAGCAGCGTGGCCGGCCCGCCGCGGGCCTTGCGGAGCGGGTCCAGCACACCGGTCACCAGGTCGGCCAGTGCCTGCCGGTCCCGGCTCAGGACCGGGAAGACCAACAGGTCGGAGGCGCGCAGGACGGGTCCTGGCAGGTCCATCTTCCCGGCGAGGTCCAGTGCGCCGAGGGCCTCCTCGTAGGAGTGGACGATACCGCCGGCGCCCGGGTGCGGACGGCCGATCGCCACCAGGGCACGGCCTGTGGCAGCGCTCGTCTGCTGGGCGAAGTAGTCGAGCACGTCGTCCTCGTCGCCCGGTGCGACGCACACCAGGCGGCCCTCCTTGGTGGTGAGAAGGATCCGGCGGTTGCCGAAGCGGTGGATCAGCGCGCTGTCCACCTGCCGGGTGACCGGATCGCCGTCGGAGTAGGCGTCCGGCCCCTGGGCGACGGCGACCGCGTGCGCGTGCGAGAGCAGCAGCCCGAAGTGCTTGGCCCGCTCCGCCAGCCGGCCCAGGTCGCTGCGCCCGTAGAGCAGGTCGTCGATGAACTCGCGCCGGGCGGTCTCCTCCTGACGCACCGCCAGGCGCTGGGCGCGCTCGTGGCCCTCCGCGAAGGCGTCCACCGCCTGCTCCACGGCGGCCAGCACCGTGGTGGTGCGCTCCGATCCTGCGGCGGGCCACGCGGTCCGGGTGGCGGCCAGGTGGGCGCGGACGGCGGCGCGCAGGCTCTGCCCCGTTTCGGCCGCCTGCTCGCCCGCCAGGCGGCAGGCCTCGAGTTCGTCCCGGCTCAGCCTGCGGCCGGTGTCGGCGACCTGCTCCAGGACGCGCGCGTACGCCGCCAGATGGCTGTCCGGTACCGCCTGGGTCACGCCGTGCTCCTGTCTTCCGCTTCCCGGAAGTATCGGTGATCGCCCGCCGCCGGCACCACTCGCCGAGGTTTTCGGGGCTCGCCGAGACCATGCTGGTCATCGCCCCCAACCCGTCCGGGTCGGAAGCTGCCGTGGGACGGCATTAAGAGCACGTAAAGACTGCCGGGACACGGCAATGAACTCCACGGCCCTCTCCTGCAACGATTCAGCCCGACGGGGGAGCACCACGAGGAGGGGGCGGGGCATGGCGTTGTTCCTGGGGCTGGGCCTCGCGGGCATCGCCGTCCTCGCCCTCTCCTTGGTGCTGGACGGGCTGCTCGACGGCCTCTTCGACGGTGCGTCAGCCGGTGCGCTCGACGGGCTGCTGTCGCTGCCGGTCGCCGCCGGGTTCGTCGCGATGTTCGGCTTCGTCGGCGCTCTCGTCCACGGCGTCACCTCGCTGGGAACGACCGCGGCAGTCGTGGCCGGCCTCCTGGCGGGAACCGCGACAGGCGGGCTGACCTGGGCGTTCAACCGGGCACTGAGGCGGGATCGCACCGTCGCCACGCCCACCGCCGAGGGCCTCGTCGGAACGACGGGCACCGTCGTCACCGAGATCCGGCCGGACGGCTTCGGCGAGGTCCTGCTGCGCTCCGGCGGGCAGCCCGTGAAGGTCTCTGCGCGCAGCACCGCCGCGATCGAGCGCGGCAAGCAGGTGTGGGTCGACGGCGTGCTGTCGCCCACCGCCGTCACGGTCCGCCCCACCCGGCCCTGACCGACCCGGCCCACCCGCGCACAACTCCGGAGCACCCGGAGCGAACCATCAGCCGCCCTCCACGGGGCGAAGGGGGACACCTCATGAGTCCAGTAATAGTCACCGCCGTCGCCGGAGTGTTCGTCCTCCTGCTGCTGCTCGTCCTCGTCGTCGTCACCCGCTACAAGGTCGCGGGGCCGAGCGAGGCCTTCATCATCACCGGCCGCCGCGGCAAGACCTCGACCAACCCCGAGACGGGCCGCGTCAGCACGGACAACAGCGGCCAGAAGGTCGTCGTCGGCGGCGGGGTCTTCGTCGTGCCGTTCGTGCAGCAGAAGTTCACCCTCGACCTCTCCAGCCGGCACATCCCGATCGCGGTGCGCGGCGCCGTCACCCTGCGCGGCGTGAAGGCCAACCTCGACGGGGTGGCGATCGTGAAGGTCGGCGGCAACGAGGACGCCATCCGCGCCGCCGCCCAGCGCTTCCTCAAGCAGCAGGACGGCATCGTCCGCTTCACCCAGGAGGTCCTCTCGGGCGCCCTGCGCGCGATCGTGGGGCGGATGTCGGTGGAGGACGTCATCCGCGACCGCGCGGCCTTCGCCGGCCAGGTCGCCGAGGAGGCGGAGGCCAGCCTCTCCGGCCAGGGCCTGGTCCTGGACGCCTTCCAGATCCAGGACATCACCACCGAGGGCACCTACCTCGAGGACCTCGGCCGGCCCGAGGCGGCCCGGGCCAAGCAGGAGGCCGACATCGCCGAGTCGAACGCCCGGCGGGCCTCGGAGCAGGCACGGCTGAAGGCCGCCGAGGAGGTCGCGGTCGCCGAGCGCACCTTCTACCTGAAGCAGGCCGAGATCCGGGTGGAGACCGAGGCCGCGACCGCCAAGGCGAACGCCGCCGGCCCGCTCGCCGAAGCGGCCCGCCAGCAGGAGGTGCTCACCGAGCAGGAGAAGGTCGCCGAGCGGCAGGCCGCCCTGACCGACCGTCAGCTCGACACCCAGGTCCGCAAGCCCGCCGACGCGGCCCGCTACCAGGCCGAGCAGCAGGCCGAGGCCCGCAAGGTCGCTCTGGTCAAGGAGGCCGAGGCGGAGGCCGAGCGCGCCCGCCTCACCGGTCTGGGCGAGCAGGCGCACCGCGCCGCGCTCGCGGAGGCGGTGCGGATCGAGGGCGAAGCGGGCGCCTCCGCCATCGCGGCCCGGGGACTCGCCGAGGCCGAGGCGATGCGCAAGAAGGCCGAGGCGCTCGCCCAGTACGGCGACGCGGCGGTGATACAGATGCTGGTCGAGGCCCTGCCCCAGGTCGTCGGCAAGGCTTCCGAGCCGCTGAGTGCGATCGACAAGCTCACGGTGATCTCCACAGACGGCGCGAGCCAGCTCACCAGGACGGTCGCCGACAACGTCACCCAGGGTCTCGAACTGCTCAACTCCACCACCGGCGTCGACCTGGCCGCGCTGCTGAGCGGCATCCTCGGACGCACCGCCCCGGGCCCGGCGCCGTCCCCGGCCGGCCAGCCGGTGAGCACCACCATCGAGGTCACCGCCTGACGACCCGCGCTCCCCTCGCCCCGGCGGAGGGCACGACCGACGTTCGGTCCGCCCCTCCCCCCGCCCGGCCCGCCCCGGTCCCCGCCATCGGACGGGCGGCTGCGGAGACCCTCAGGATGCGACACCAGAGAAGGAAGCGATCGTGCTGCGCTCGGAACTGATGGCCGTACTGGGCAAGTTGGCCCTCGTCCTGGCGCTGTGCGCCGCCGTTCCCGTCGCCTTCTGGCTGGCGTTGGCCCGCACGAACGCCGAGGTCGAACGGGCCACCGCGACCGCCGTCGGCCGGGTCGAACGCGTCGACCGCGGCAGGGGCTCGTCCGCCGTGGTGACGTGGACCGACGCACACGGTGCCCGGCACAGCGGGCGGTTCGCCCTCACCGACCCCGACCGCTACCACCCGGGCGACGCCTACCCGCTGCGCTACGACCCCGACGGCACCGATCCCCGGGCCGTGCCCGCCGAGGCCGAGGACGTCTCCGCCCTGCGGGACCTGCAGCTCGTCCCGCTCCTGCTGTCGGCAGCGGCCGGCGCCGCGGTGGCGGTGTTCTGGACGGGTCGGGCAGCCCGGTACCTGCTGGTCCTCCGGAGCCCGTCCGTGCCCGGCACCGCCCGGGCCGGCCGGGCTTCCCACGGCCGCAACGCCTCCCGCCCGGTGGTCCACGTACGGTGGCACGGCCCGTCCGGCGCCGTGCACGAGGGCTGGCAACCGGTCATGCCGGGCCGGGGCGAAGCCGCCCTGCGCGGCAGCGACGCGGCCGACGCGACCGCGGTGACGGTCCACCAACGGACGGCCGGCGGCCGCGTGGTCCTCGTGCTCCCCGACGGCAGCTCGCTCGTCCCCTCCGACCACCTGAACTCCCGCGAACCGACCGGCTGGGACGACCGCCCCGAACCCCCGCTGCCGTACCGGCTCCCCGCCACCTCCGGAGCAAGGGTGGCAGCTCCGCTGCGCCCTGACCGGGACCGCGGCGGGAGCCGTCACCGCTCCGGCCGCCTGGTACCTGACCGGCCAGGGCACCGCCACCGCGACCGTCACCCTCGCGGTCGCGGCCTTCGCCGCAACGGGAATGTGGCTCCGCGATCTCCAACGCGCCCACTGAGTCCGCCCGTACCGTTTCGGAAGAATCCACCGAAGTGAATTCGAAAAGGCCATTCAAGCCGGAGACGGTACGGATTGGTCACATTTGGAAGATTCCTTTCCGCGACTGAGGGTGACCCTGAAAAGGGTCACCCTCAGTCGCGGAAATACGGCCGTTCAGAGGAGGAAGACGATTCCTCCCACGCCGTACCACAGGCCACCGTAGTACCAGCCCCAGCCGGGGTAGCAGCCCCAGTGCCCGTGGGTGGTCACGTTGACGCTGATGTGGCTGGTGTGGGCCGTGAACGACTGGTTGTAGTGCCTGGTGGAGAACGAGGCCGAGGAACTACTGGAGACGCTGACCGAACGGGCCTGAGCCGCGCCGGCGGTGGAGGCCGCAGCGATCGGGACGGCCACCGCCGTCACGGCGAGCGAGCATGACGCAATGGACCGAGCAATTTTCCTGGTCATTTTCTGTCACCTCAGAAAAGGGCAGATGATTTGCCGCTTCCAAATGTATAACCAAATCCCCGGTGATGCCATCCTCAATTCCCGGGGGGATAAAGCGTCCAATGGGGAACGCCGCCCGTCCGACAGCCAGGTGGCGCAGCCGGCGGGCGGGCGTGGCGCTGCCTAGCGTCGGTGGCGGAGGCGGAACCCGCCGCCTCCGGAACGGAGGTGACACTCCGTGAGCAAGCGCATGACCCGTCTCGTGGCCACCACCGCCCTCGCCGCCGGTATCGTCGCCGTCCCGGCCGCCGGTTCCGCCTTCGCCTCCACCCGCGGCTCGGAGCAGTTCTACGGACACCAGGTGGAGGCCTCCACCAGGAACGTCCACTACAGCGAGAGCACGACCTTCTACTCCAGCACCGACTGGAGCAGCGGCCACTGGCAGGGCAACGGCCACCACGGCTACGGCCTGCTGGGTCTGGGCCTGATCGTTCTCTGAACGCCCGGCTGTGCGTGAAGACCTCGCCCGGCTCCTGAGGCCGGGTGGTGGGACCCGACACCTCCTCCGGGCCCCACCCGTGCCCGCCGTCTCACCTGAAACGAACGGCGCGCACACCACCACTTCGAAGACCTCCGTACCCCGGACTGGTGGCATCACCCGAACGGCCGACCCAGCTCGCCGTGAAGCGCGTCCACGGGTGAACCCCACCCGCCGGGCCAAGCCGACCAACGCCTCACCCCGAAGACTCCCGCAAGCTCCCCGGCACTCACGACGGGGCGCACCCTCACTTGAGGAGTCATCAACGTGACGCCCCGACAAGCCCCCTGTGGCAGCCCCCACCCCCAACGATGCGCGGTCCAGCTGCGCCACGCGGTCATCGAGGCGACCGGCTGGTCGGCGGTGGGCCCGGTCCTCACGGTCGGTGCCCGGGCCGCAGACCTGGCCCGCTCCCTGGCCGAGCGCCACAGCCCCGTCCTCGCACTCACCACCCTCAGGTCGCCGGGCGGCATCGTCGGGCCGCACGTCACCAGGCTCACGGGCGACCCGCTGCTCCTGCCGACCCTGGGCCTGCCCGCGCTCTCCCTCGCCCTGGTCAGCGGCTACCCTCCCAGCCGCGCCGCCCAACTGCTCCTGGACCTGGACGTGCTCCTGCGCCCGGGCGCGAAGGTGGTGTTCGTGCCGGACCGGCTGGTTCCCGAGCTTCTGCCCTACATGGGCCCGGCGGCGGAGAGCCCCTTCCACCGCCTGCGGGCCGAGCACTTGGCTCACGCCCACTGCACCGGCCCCGAGACTCCGGGACCGACGGCTCCGTCAGCGCGCCACGGTGTGATCACCTTGGTCGCCGACCGGCCGGGGCCGGCCTGCACCCTCGTGGCGCCGCCGGCCATCGCCCCCACGGCCGGTTGCTGACGAGGACCGGCCGCGCACCCGGCGCGGCACCTCGGTTCGCCGGTGCTGTCCGCAGTCAGGGCCTGCCGTCAAGGGACTGACCGCACGTCAGCTCGCACGGGTGAACTTCGAGGGCTCCGGGGATCCGACACCAAGCCGGGCGGGGTGGTGCGCCGAAGTGCCTGCGATGTGTCCGCGTGGTGCGGGCATCGGAGGAGATGGGGGCGTGATGGCCGCAGAGCGCATCGACACCCGTTTGTTGGAAGAGCTGACCGAGCAGTCGCAGGACCTGAACAGCGACGCGCTGCGGATCACCCGGGGGCGCGTTGACCGACTTCGGGCAGGAGACCGAGCCCGCCGGGCGGCGCTGGTGGCGGCGCGGCGGCGTCCTGGCGGGTGTGGCCGGGGCGGCCGCGCTGTTCGGTTCGGCGCGGGCCTTCGCGGCCACCGCCACGGCCGACGACATCATGGCGCTGCAGACGGCCGCGTCGCTGGAGAACCTGGCGGTGAGCGTCTACCAGACCGCCGCCACGCTGCCGTTCATCAAGGACGGCAACAAGACGGTGGCGGCCTTCATCGCCAAGACCACCGAGCAGCACCAGGCGCACGCCAAGGCGTTCAACTCGGCCGCCACGCAGGCGGGCGGGAAGGCGCAGACCGGGCCTGACCCGAAGTACAAGGCGGTGGTCGACCAGACGCTGCCGACCATCAAGGGTCCGGCGGACGTGGTGAAGCTGGCCATCACGCTGGAGGACGTGGCGGCGCAGACCTACACCAAGAACGTCGCGCAGGTGAGCAACGCGGACCTGCGCAAGCTGTTCGCCTCGGTGGCGCCGGTGGAGGCGCAGCACCGGGCCACCCTGCTTGCGGTCCAGGCGCTGCTGGCGGGCAACGCCGCCGACCTGATCACCATCCCCGTCGACCCGGCGAAGCTGCCCGCGGCGGCCGGCAGTGTCGGTTTCCCGGACGCGTTCTACCCGACCAAGGACGCCTCCCCGATCAGCGAAGGAGCCGTCAAGTGACGGGCAAGGCCAAGGGCGGCTGGGAGCTGCCGATCACGGAGGGCCAACTGGCCCGCCTCACGCGGGACATGGAGCAGGCCCACCAGGACACCCTGCCCGCGATGCGGGCGAGTGCGGTGGACCTGGCCGAGGAGATCCGTACCCGCCGCCACGATCAGGGCCTGGCGGACCAGGGCCGCCGCCGCTTCCTGCTGGGCGTGGGCGGCGTGGGAGCGGCGATGGTGCTGGCCGCCTGCTCCAGCGACCCCAAGAGCTCGACCGCGTCCCCGTCCGCCTCCGGCGGGAGCGGCTCCGGCTCGCCGATGGCGTCCGCGTCCGGTCAGTACACCGGTGACCTGAAGGTGGTGGCGCTGGCCACCGCGCTGGAGAACCAGGCGGTCGGCGCCTACCAGGCGGCGCTGGACGCGGCCAAGGCCGGCAAGCTCGGCACCGTGCCGTCGGCGGTGGCCACCTTCGTGACCACCGCGATGGCCCAGCACGCCGACCACGCCAAGGCGTGGAACGCGGTGCTCACCGGCGCGGGCAAGCCCGCCATCACCACCGTGCCGCTGTCCAACCAGGCCGACGTCACCGCGGCCCTCGGCAAGGTCACCGACGTCGGGTCGGTCGCCAAGCTGGCCCTGCAGCTGGAGGACCAGGCCGCGCAGACCTACCTGTTCGCGACCTACAACGTCACCAGCCCGGCAGGGATCGCCACCGCCGCCACCATCGCCCCCGTCGAGGCGATGCACGCCGCCATCCTCAACTACGTCCTGGGCCAGTACCCCGTCCCGGACGACTTCCTGCCCGTCGACAAGGCCGCCAAGCCCAGCCTCCTGACGGTCTGACACGGCCCGACACCAACCCCGGGGCGGGGACGCGGACGAGGATCCCGCGCCCCCGCCCCGGCCCCCCGTCCCCCCACCCAGGAGAACGCCACCCGTGCACTTGTCCCCCTCCCGCGCCCTGACCGCTGCGGCGGCCACCGCCCTGCTGATGCTCGCGGTCGGCTGCTCCGGCTCCACCGGCCCCGCGGCCCCCGCCACCGCACCCGCCACCGGTGCGCCCGGGGCCGGCTCCGGCACCGACAACCCCACGTCGGCAGTGAACATCACCATCAAGGACTTCGCCTTCGCCCCCGCCGACCTCACCGTCGCCCCCGGCACCCGGATCACCGTCACCAACCAGGACAACACCCCGCACACCGTCACCGCCGCCACCAAGGCCTTCGACACCGACCGCATCGACGGCGGCAAGAGCACCACCTTCACCGCCCCCACCACCCCGGGCAGTTACCCCTACATCTGCGGCATCCACCCCGGCATGACCGGCACCCTGACCGTCAAGTAGCCGACCACGCTCCGGAAGTAGAAGCTCTTGGCCCACCGCGCCCCACCCCCGGCCACCGTCACCCTCGGCCTGCTCCGTTCAGCCCCGCGCTCTGGTGGATGAACGGCGCCGACCTCCCCGGGCGCGAAGCGCCGACCCCCAGCCTGCCCAGGAGAACACACTCGAACGACGGCTGCTGGCCGCTGCGGAAGGCGACGGGGAAGCGTTCCGCCTCCTGTACGGCGAGCTCCTGCCCTTCGTCGAAGCGGTGGTCACCAGTGTGCTGCGCGACCGGGCCCAAGCCGAGGAGGTCAGCCAGGAAGTGATGACCGAGGTGTGGCTCCACGCCGGCCGCTACCGTGGCGCCCTCGGTGGCGTGCGCCCCTGGGCGGCCATAATCGCCCGCCGCCGCGCCATCGACCGGATCCGGCACCTCGGCGTGCAACGGCAGTGCGAGCAGCGGTGGGCGGCGCAGGAGTACAGCCTGTACCAGGAGGAGAGCGACACGGACCCGGACGAGCGTCAGCGTGACCACGAAGCCGTCGAGCTGGCACTCGGCACCCTGACGGCCCTTCAGTTCGAGGCGATCCACCTCGCCTTCTACACGGACCGCTCCTACCCGCAGGTCGCCGGGCACCTCGGGATCCCGTTGGGAACCGCGAAGACCCGCATCCGCGACGCCCTCGTCCGCCTTCGACGGGAACTCACCACGACCAGACCCCTGCCCTCCGCCAGGGCCGGCTCCGGAGCCGGAGCCGAGGTTCAGCCGAGCAGCGAGGACGCGGCTTCTTCTTCCCCATGCTCCCCATGATGGACATCATCCCTCCGGGGCCCAAGGCCCCTGATCAGGGGTGTCCGTCAAAGCGGATCAAGCCCACGACATCCGCGTACTGGCCGTCGACGAACCGCGCCGCGTCGAGAGACGGCCGAGCAAAGGGCTGTAGCCCACGCCGACAACACACCAGTCTCGTTTCATGGCCGCCGGACAGGTCAGACGCAAGGGTATGAACACCATGAGCACCACCCCCTCGCCGTTGCCCGGATGGCTGGACTCCCCAGCGGGTTGGCAGGTGCTTGATCCGGCCGCCGATCGGATCAAGCACCTGGTGGACGGTCTGTCGCTGGGCCGCGCCCGTGGCCTACTGCGCGGCAGCTGGCTCGGCCACTCACTCCACCCAGCGCTGGTCCAACTCCCCCTCGGCTGCTGGCTTTCGGCCAGTGTGCTGGACCTCACCGGAAGCTCGCCGGTGGCAGCGCGGCGCCTGACCGCCCTCGGCCTGGCCGGGGTGCCTCCGGCGCTGTGGGCGGGCTGGCTGGACTGGGCCGAGCTGGACCGCAAGCAGCGCCGCACCGGCCTGGTGCACGCCGCCTCCGCCGTCGCCGCCACCATGCTCCAGCTCCGCTCGCTGCGCGCCCGACGCTGCGGCGACCGCCTGGCCGGCATCGGCTTCGGCCTGGCGGGCAACGGCGTGGTGGCCCTGGCCGGTGCGCTCGGCGGCCACCTGGCCCACCGCTCGCCCGGCGCCTCCCCGACCAGCGCCCCACACAGCGGTCCGGCCGAGACCCCCGAGGCCCGGATGACCGGAGAGGGTGCTCCTCCGCCCGCCCACGAGGAGCTCAGGACCGGCCACGACGGCCCCGAGCACGCCGTCACCGAACCCGACCGTCCCGGGTCCGGGGCCAGCCACCGCCACGGCCACAGCCACGGCCACAGCGCCTGACCACCGATCGATCGGCACCGACCGGCGACCAACAGCCGTCTCATTGGGCGTCGGCGGTTCCGGCCTGATCCTGTGTCAGGCCGTGAGCCGGGATGACGTCCAAGAGTTCCAGCAGGTGGAGGAAGGCGAGCGCCATCGGCCTCTCCTCGCTGCGGCGACGCAGGTAGGCCCAGTCCACCCTCTCCCTCAGGGTCCGCGCGACCGGCAGCAGGGCCCCGTAGTCGCAGTGGTGCTCGGAGAAGGCTTCCATCTGACTGCCCACCAGATCGGTCGGAGCGAGCACCGGCATCCACACCGAGTAGACCGGCCGCACCTCGGCCCGCTCCAACAATCCTGTGTCCACCGGCCGGTCGGCGAGGGCGAAGATCAGGTCGATCGCATGCCCCTGGTACTCCGCCTTGACCAGCCAGTCCTCCGGAGGCTGCCACACCCGCAGCCCGGCTGCGCCTAGCGTTTTGGTGATGGCCTCGACGTCCGAGCGGAGCACGCAGAAGTCGGTGTCGTGCGGCGAACGCCGGGAGACGCCGTGCGCGTACGCTGCGACACTGCCGGCCAGCGCGAAGGGGTGCCCTTCGGACTTGAGCAGTTGCGCGACCTGTTTCGTCGCTTCCAGTACGCCCTGCTGCCGGTCGGACGGCGCCAGGGGCGCTGAGTCATCGGTGGGGATCATCGGGCTGACTCCTCGTCGACGGCCCCGGTCACCGCAGTGGCCAGGACCTCCGCCGACAGGGATACGGGCGTGCCGGGCGCTTGACCGGAGCCCGCGGGTTCCCAACCCGGATGGACTGCGCTTCAGTCCTCGCCGAGCACGGCATACTGCTCGGCGTCCTCCTGGACCTCCCCAGCGGTGAGCAGTTGGCGAGGGCGTGCTCGAGGCGGTAGGGGGCGCGGAGCGAGCTGCGGCAGTCCGGGGGCTGGACCGGACAGGACGGTCTGCTGGGGGCTGGGCGGGGTCTGGCGGGGTCGGTCGGAGGTGGGCATCGAAAGCTCCTCGAAAGTGCTCCCCCAGGGCTCGGTCGTCTACCCGTTCTGCTCTCGCTCAGTCGGCGTTATCCCCTGCCCAGCCCGGGAAGACGCAGCGGAGCGACCAGCGAGGAGGGCCTACCCATGACTCCCGAACGAGCTGACCCGACCGAGCCCACCGTTTCGGAGCACGAACCCGGTGATCGGTCCGATCCACCATCGGAGGGCCTCCCCGTACCCGGACTACGGACTGTGCCCGTGTCCGGGGACCGGACCGCACGGTTCGGCCGAGACCTGCCCGGGCCGTCGGTGGGCCCAGCCGAAGCGCCCGAGTACCGGGTGGCCCGGCTGCAGCGAAGACTGGCCGACGGCGCCACCGCCGAGCTGGGGCTGCGAGCCCATTTCCGGGGCGGGCTCGTGGTGATCGCCGCCGTCGGGGACATCCACCTGGGCGCCGAGAGCGCAGGATCGCTGCGCCCGGCCTTGGAGAGGCTGGACGAGCGGGCTGATGTGCTGCTGCTGGCCGGCGACCTGACCCGGCACGGCAGCGTCGAGGAGGCCGAGGTGGTGGCGGGCGAAGTGGCCGGCCTGCCGGTGCCGGTGGTGGCGGTCCTCGGCAACCACGACCATCACGCCGGCCACCCGGCCGAGGTGGCCCGGGTGCTCACCGAACTGGGCGGCGCCACCGTGCTGGAGGGAACCGCGACCACCGTGCGGGTCGGTCCGCTGCGGCTGGGCATCGCGGGTACCAAAGGATTCGGCGGGGGCTTCCCGGGGCGCTGCGGCACCGAGTTCGGCGAGGAGGAGATGAAGTCCTTCATCCGCTACTCGCGCGGCCCGGCCGACGGTCTGCACCACGCGCTGACCTCCCTCGAGACTCACGACCTGCGGGTGGCTCTCACCCACTTCTCCCCCGTCGCCGACACCCTGGCCGGCGAGCCGCCGGAGATCCACCCCTTCCTCGGCAGCTACCTGCTGGCCGAAGCGATCGACCTCGCCGGAGCCGACCTCGCCGTCCACGGCCACGCGCACCTGGGCTGCGAGCACGGCCTGACAGCCGGCGGCGTACCGGTCCGAAATGTGGCCCGTCCTGTACTCCGGCACGCTTTCGCGGTGTACCGCCTCACCGCTCACCCGGCCACCTCCAGGGAAGCCGTCGTGGCGCCAGGCAGTTGACCGCTCGTCCGCGAGCTCGTCCGTCCGGTGTCTCCGCTACGAGGGGCAGTGGGGCGCGCGAGCCGGGCCGCGCAGCGACGGACCACCGCACCGGTGCCCGTCATGAACGGAGCACCCGCCATGAGACTGAGGACCAGTCACCCCGACCGCCCGGGATACCAGCGCGTGCGGCACGCCCGGGGATTCCGCTACCTCGCACCCGACGGCACCCCCGTGAACGGGGAGGAGCTGGACCGGGTCAAGGCACTCGCCGTCCCACCGGCCTGGAACGACGTGTGGATCTGCCCCTACCCCAACGGGCACCTCCAGGCCGTCGGCACGGACGCCGCCGGGCGACACCAGTACCTCTACCACCCCGAGTTCCGCACGCTGCAGGAGGAAGCCAAGCACGATCACGTTCGAGAGGCCGCCCGCTGCCTGCCCACGCTGCGGGCAGCCGTCGAGCAGGACCTCGCCGCGAACGTGTCCTCGCATGCGCCGTCCGCCTCCTGGACCTGGGCCTGTTCCGCGTCGGCTCGGACTCCTACGCGAGGGACAACGGCTCCTACGGCCTGACCACCGTACTGCGCTCCCTTCGACGAAGGCGTCACCATCGCCCCGGCCCTCACCGACCTCGGCGCCGACGGGGGACCTGCCGCGACCCAGGGTCCGGTCGAGGACGCCGTGCGCGTGCTGCTCTCCTGACACCGGCCTCCGCCCCGGTCCGCCAGCCGTGCGCGCGGACGGCAGACCGGGGCGGTTCGTGTGGGGCGAGGCGCGAACCGGTGCGGAGGCTTACCAGTAGTGGTTGCGGCCGCCGACCGCGTGGCCCATCGCTCCGGCGATCCACAGCACCAGACCGATGACGACGAGCACCAGGCCGATCGTCCACAGGATCGAGATGCCGGTGACGAATCCGATGATGAGCAGGAGCACTCCAAGGAGGATCATGGTTGCCTTCTCCGGTCGAGGACTTGTGTCCGTTCCCCCGCTGTGTGGTGCCGTCCGCCGTCAGAGCAGGGGAGTGGCGGGCAGGCAGGTGTGGCCGTTCGGCCCGGTAGCGGCGGCCAGCACGTGGGCGATGCCGTCCGCGATGTCGACCCGCAGGGCCCCGGCCGCGAAGACGGGCCGGCCCCACTCGCTCATCTCGCCGGTGGCGTGCACGACCACCGCCTCCTGCGGACGGTGCGAGCCAGGCCGGCCCGGCAGGGTGATCACGTAACGCGTCGCGGCATCCACGGCCATCACCACCCACCGGGCAGGTGCCCACGGCTGGTACCACCGGCCGTGCCGTGGTGCGAGGGTGGCGCCCAGCAGCGTTTGCCGGCACCGAGCTGCCCGCTACGCCGGTGCGGAAGGCGGTGCTGGTTGCGGTGCTCATGGTGCGCGGAACGCGATGCGGCGGTCGGGGTGCGGGTGGGGTTGGCCGGCTTGGACATGGCCGGACCCCCTCTCGGAGGGGAAAGCGGTCCGGTCACAACCTGCCCCGCTTCGGCCGCGGCATTCAAGGCCGGCGTGGCCGCGCCGAGGGGGGCTCCAGCAAGCTCCCGCTCCACGAGGAGCTCGAGAATCCCCAGACCAACCACCGGATGAGTCGAGCGGGCCTGGACCTGGCAGCGGCCCGCGCACCGTACTCACCCGGTGTGGACTTCCAGCGTAGGCCGCGACTCCGCCCTCACGGCCGGCACGAAGCCCGGAGAAGGCCGGCCTGCAGTTGCTTGGTTCCGTCCTGCCGGGGCAACCGCAGACTGATACCGCCGGACGGCCGCTCGTGCCGGACGGCAGCGCGAACGTCATCGGACCGCGCATCCCACCACAGCGAAGAGGAGGCCCGCCGTGGCCGTCCACGCGCGCACCCGGCTCCTCGCCGCCCCCGTGGCGGACCGCCGGACTTCACCCGCGGACTCCGCCGGGCACCGAGCCGGCGCGGCGCTCGTCCCGACACTGGGCGTGGAGGAGGAGTTCCTGCTCGTCGACCCGGCCACCCGCACGCCGGTCGCCCGCTCGCCGGAGGTCCTGGCCGGGGCGCGCGGACTGGGTGGGCTGGTTCAAGCCGAGTTCTACGCCTGCCAGGTCGAGGTCTGCACCGAGCCGGTCCGGACCCTGCCCGCGCTGCGCACCCAACTGCTGTACCTGCGACGAGAGGTGGCCCGGGCCGCAGCCGGAGCCCGCTGCCAGGTCGTCGCCTCCGGCTGCCCGCCCCTGGCCGCCACCATGCCGATTCCGGTCACCGACACGCCGCGCTACCGGCTGATGGCCCGTCACTTCGGGGCCATGGCCGACTGCCGAACCGGCGCGGTCTGTGGCTGCCACATCCACCTCGGCGTCCGCGATCGGGCCGAAGCGCTGCAGCTCAGTGCCCATCTGCGGCCCTGGCTGCCCGCCCTGCAGGCGCTCGCCGCCAACTCGCCGGTCTGGCAGGGCAAGGACACCGGCCACGCCAGCTGGCGCGCGCGCTGCTGGGCGGAGTGGCCGACCGTCGGCCCTGCCCCCGTCCTCGACGCCGCGGCCTACGAGGTTCTCGCCGATGCCCTGGTGAGCTCGGGGCTGCTGCTCGACCGCCGGATGATCTACTGGTTCGCCCGCCCCTCCGAGCACGTGCCGACCCTGGAGGTACGGATCGCCGACGTCAGCGCCGATGCGGACACCACCGTGCTGCTCGCCGGCCTGGTGCGGGGCCTGGTCGCCCGGCTGCGGCGCGATGTCCGCGAGGGCCGCCAGGCCCCGGTGGTGTCCGATGCCCTGCTGCGGGCCGCGCACGGCTGTGCGGCCCGAGCCGGCCTCAGCGGCCAGGGTCTCGACCCCCTCTCGGGCCGGCCGGCCAGCCTGCGCCACCTGCTGGACCGCCTGGTCGACCACGCCCGCCCCGGGCTGACCGCCGCCGGAGACCTCGACGCGGTGACCGCTCTGCTGAAGCGCACGCTACGCGCGGGCACCGGTGCCGACCGGCAGCGCGCCGCACTCGGCCGGTTCGGCCGCGCCGAGGACATCGTGGACTCCCTCGCCGACGCCTTCACCCGCCCCGCCTGATCGCCAGGGCCGTGAGTTCACGGCGTGCTGCCGTCGCCTGGTCGGTCGAGTGCCTCCTGCACGGTGGCGATGACGGTGAACACCTCGGCGGTGCCGGTCGCCCAGAACAGCCGCGTGATGCGTTCACCCACTCCGGTGAGGACAAGGTCCACTCCGGCGGTGGTGGTTGCGGTTCGGGTGTTCAGCAGGGCGTTGAGTCCGGCCGAGTCACAGAAGAACACCTCGGCCATGTCGACGATCAGGCACCTCAGCACCGGTTCGAGGGCCTGGGCGAGCGTGTCCTGCAGATTGGGGCCTTCGTCCAGGCTGATCTCCCCGGCGAGGTGCACGACCACCGCGCCGTCGGCCGTGCCGTAGGTAGTGATCTTCAGCTGCACCGGCTCGATCCAACCGTCGGGGTGCGGGGTGATGTGCGGAGTGTCCATGCTGCACGCTCCCCTCAGAGTGGTCAGGCGGGTCCAGGGCCGGCCAATGATGTCCAGCTCGTATGGGGTTCTTATCGCTCGATCACCCCTCAAGTGTGTATCTGGATTTCGGTATCGCAACACCGCCCGGACAACCGGCCGGGGCCGCCTCACCGCCTCTTGCGGCGCAGCACCGTGACCGGCAGGAGCAGCAGACCCAGCGAGACCAGGCGGGCGGCGGCGTCGACCATCCGGGCCTTGACGTGCTCGCCGGCCAGCCGCGGTGGTAGGAGACCGGGGCGGTCCGCCCGCTCCTCCGCCGTCTCGGCGCGCCCGCCGTCACGGCCGCCCGGCTGCTCCTTCACCGCAACCTCACCCGCCCTCAACTTCCTTCGGCGGCCCTCCCGGCGCCTGCGGGGCGTCGCCCGGGATCTCGGCCCACACCGTCTTGCCGCCCGGCACGGCCATGGTGCCCCAGTCGCGGCTGAGCAGGTGGACCACCTGCAGGCCGTGCCCGCCGGGGCGGCCGAGGGAGGCCTGGCGGCGGCGGGGCGGCTCGGTGCTGGCGTCGCTCACCGCGATGCGCAGAGCGCCATCCGCCAGGACGGTCAGTTGCAGCATGCCGGGCCCGCCGGCATGCAGAGCCGCGTTGGCGACCAGCTCGCAGGTCACCAGCACGGTGTCCTCACGGATCGGGTCGGGCACCGATCGGGCGGTCAGGGCGTCACGCACCGTACTGCGCGCCGTGATGACCGGATGGGGCTCCGCCGTCAGGTCGATCTCCATGGGGCGGGCCGAGGGCGTTCCGGCTGGTCGCGACGAAACTGACGCTGAGGAATCCGAAGCCATCTGCTCTCACCTCACCCGGCTCAGCGCTCACTCCATGGCGTGCGCCTGCCCGGTGGAGCCTTGCCCATCCCAGGAGGAGACCACCGGTTGGGCACATCATCGGGCCTGCGGTGATTCCCCGCAGCCCAACCGGGCAGGAGCAAGGACGGGGGTCTGCGGAAGGAAGACCTGATGGCACCCGAGATCATCGCGAACCCGAGCACGGTCAGCACCGGTGACGCCCGCGAGCTGTCCAGGGAGCTGTTCCGCCGACTGGCCGAGGCCGAACCGGGCAGCGAGACGTACTCCTACGTCCGCGGCACCCTGATCGAGCTCAACATGTCCCTGGTCCGCTTCGCCGCGCGCCGCTTCCGCAGCAGCCACGAACCGATGGAGGACATCGTCCAGACCGGCATGGTCGGACTGATCAAGGCCATCGACCGCTTCGACCCCGACCGGGGCGTCGAGTTCGCCACCTTCGCGCTGCCCACCGTCCTCGGCGAGATGCGCCGCTTCTTCCGCGACACCACCTGGGCCGTCCACGTCCCCCGCAGCCTCCAGGAAGCCCGGCTCGCGGTCGCCCAGGCCACCGACGAACTCGAGCAGACCCTCGGCCGCCCGCCCGACAACACCGAACTCGCCGCACACACCGGCCTGACCGAACAAGGCGTAGCCGACGGCATCGCGGTCGCCACCGCCCGCACCGCCGGCTCACTCGACGCCCACACCCCCGGCGACGACGAAGACGAGCACCCCGGGCCTCTCGACCGGCGCCTCGGCCACGAGGACCCGTCCTTCGTCACCGTCGACGACATCCAGTCCCTCAAACCGCTGATCGCCACCCTGCCCGAACGCGAACGCGCCGTCCTCGCCCTGCGCTTCACCGGCGACCTCACCCAGGCCGAGATAGGCCGCCGCCTCGGCCTGTCCCAGATGCACGTCTCCCGCCTCCTCAGCCACACCCTCACCGACCTACGCGCCGCCCTCACCGGCTGACGGTCGCCCGCCCCGCCCGGGCTCAGGTGCGCCGGTGACGACGCAGCCCACGGAGCGCGGCGGTCCGGTGTACCGAGCAGACCGCACCGGCGGCCGCCAGCGCGCCGGCCAGTACGAGCCCGCCCTGAGGTACCTCACCAGCCGCTACGAACGCGCCCACCGATACCAGGACCAACACAGCGGCCAGGACCACGGTCGCGCGGACGCTGCACCAGACCGACCAGCACGGCCCGGCCCGCCATGTCCGTAGTCGGCGCTCCAGTTTCCGGTCCTGGCGCAAGGCGGCTTCGATGTCGAGCAATCGCTTCTTCTCCCACCCGGAGAACCTCGCGCTCATCTGCGCTCACCTCACCGCCCCCGAACTTGTCCGCCCCGGTCTTCACCCGGCCGTCACCGGAGTGGTCAGCGTCGGCCTCCTCGCCGGTGCATGCCGCTGGGCGGCGGTTCGCGGTCCTTGCGGCGCTGGCCGAAGACGAAGGCGAGCAGGATCACGACGACGATCAGCACGCCGGCCAGGATCAGCCACAGCGCGCTGCCGGTGGTCCCGGCGAGTTGGGTCTGCAGTGCCAAGTCCTTGATGTCCATGCCTGGCGCGTTTCCGGATCGACTGGCACGAAACATGAGGTCCTGGAGGGTGCCGGGGTGGGAGCGTCAGTGTCCGCCGCGGTGGAGTTCGAGGGTGCAGCACTTCGCTCCGCCTCCGGCCTTGCGGAATTCGGAGACGTCGACGCCGACCGGCTCGAACCCGTTCGCCGCGAGGGCGGCGGCGAGGTGCTCGGCGGTGTCGGGGAGGACGACGTGGTGGCCGTCGCAGACGGCGTTGACGCCCAGTGCCTCGGCGTCGGCCCGGTCGGCCTCGATGGCGTCGGGGAAGAGGGCGTGCAGTGCGGCGCGGCTGGGGCGGTCGAACGCGGCTGGGTAGTACATCGCCTGATCGTCCGTCAGGACGGCCAGGGCGGTGTCGAGGTGGTAGAAGCGGGGGTCCACCAGGGTGAGGGGGACCACCGGCAGGCCGAGTACGGTGCGCAGTTCCCCGTGGGCGGCCGGCTCGGTGCGAAAGCCGGTGCCGGCCAGCAGCATCCGGCCTGCGGTCAGGACATCGCCTTGGCCTTCGTTGACCCGGGCCGCGGTGCTGACCTGCCGGTAGCGGTTGCGGGTGAACCACCGGCGGAAGTGGGCGGCTTCGGCCGCTCGTTCGCGGTGCTTGAAGCGGGCCACCAGCACCCTGCCGTCGACCACGGTGGCGGCGTTCGCGGTGAACACCATGTCCGGCAACCCGGGACGCGGTGTGATCAGGTGGACGGTGTGGCCGAGGGCCAGGTGGACCGCACGCAGCCGCTGCCACTGCCGCTCGGCCCGGCGAACATCCACCGCCTGGGAGGGATCCATCCAGGGGTTGATGGCGTACTCCACCGAGAAGTAGGTGGGCGGGCACATCAGGTACTGCCGTCGGTCAGCGGTCGCGGTCATGGCCTTGCTCCACTACGTTCGGGGCTCGTGGGGGCTTGCGGTGCGGCGTGTTCCCGGATCCGGGTGCCCTCACGCTCGGGGAGCACGGTGTGCGGCCCGGCGTGCCGCAGAGGGTGAACCCCGCCCCGGCCGGGCAGGCGTCCGGCGACCCGTTTCCGACATCGTTGGCGAGGCAGTGCCGTGAGCAGCGACCAGCACGTTCCGCAGGATCCGGCCCGGCGGTACCCGAGGCCGGAGTTCGCGCCGCAGAGCCAGCCCTATCCGGGGCTGAGCGATCGGATGGACCCGGTGCCCGACCACGGCGAGCGGACTTACCACGGCACCGGGCGGCTGTCGGGGCGGGTCGCGCTGGTCACCGGCGGGGATTCCGGGATCGGGCGGGCCGTCGTGCTGGCCTTCGCCCGGGAGGGAGCGGACGTGCTGTTCTGCCACCTCGCCGACGAGCAGGAGGACGCGGCCGAGTCGGTGCGGCTGGTGGAGGAGGCCGGCCGGCGGGCCGTGGCGGTGGCCGGGGACGTCCGGGAGGAGGGCTTCTGCGCGGAGCTGGTGGAGCGCGCCGTCGCCGAACTCGGCGGCCTGGACGTGCTGGTGAACAACGCCGCGTACCAGCAGGCCCGGGAGGAGGGCCTCGCCGCGATCAGCACCGACCGGTTCGACCGGGTGATGAAGACCAACGTCTACGCGATGTTCTGGCTCTGCCAGGCCGCGCTGCCACACCTTCGCCCGGGATCATCGATCATCAACACCGCCTCCGTCCAGGCGTACCGGCCCGAACCGCACCTGCTGGACTACGCCGCGAGCAAGGGCGCGATCGTCACCTTCACCCAGGGCCTGGCCCGCGAGCTCGCCCCCCGGCGCGTCCGGGTCAACGCGGTGGCGCCCGGCCCGGTCTGGACACCTCTCATCCCCGCCACCCTCCCGCCCGACCACGTCGCCGCCTTCGGCGAACAGTCACCGCTCGGCCGACCCGCCCAACCCGCCGAGCTCGCACCGGTGTACGTCTTCCTCGCCTCCGCCGGGGCGAGCTACCTGACCGGCGAAGTGGTGAACGCCACCGGCGGAGTCGCGCTGCCCTGACCGGACGGCGGCGGTCACCGGCCGCCGGGTCCCGCAGCCGCGGCAGTTGACGGATCGTCCGGGGCAGGGGGAAACAGACTGCGTGTGCCGGTCAGGTCGAGGAGGCGGCCCAGGCACTCTCCCGGGCGAAGGGCGGGCCGTGGGTGGCCAGCAGGGTCGGGGAGTCCACGGGCGGTGCGGGTGTAGGCACGCCGATTCGGCACTTCAGGCTGGACAGAGGGCATGACGACGCTCGGACCGGGCAGGCGCTCCCTGAAGCCGGGCCGCCCGTAGCCCGGCCGGCGACCGGGAGGAGCAGAGCCACCATGAGCATGGTCAAGCAGTCGATCGACGTCGACGTCCCGCTGCACACCGCCTACGACCAGTGGACGCAGTTCGAGGAGTTCCCCCGCTTCATGAAGGGGGTCGACGAGGTCCGCCAGCTCGACGAGCGGCACACGCACTGGCGCACCAGCATGGCCGGTGTCGAGCGCGAGTTCGACGCGGAGGTCGTCGACCAACTCCCCGACGAGCGCGTCTCCTGGCGCACGACGGGGGGCGAGGTCCAGCAGATCGGCACCGTCACCTTCCAGCGCCTGGACGAGGCACACACCCGCGTCAACCTGGCCATGGACTTCGAGCCCGGGGGCATGGCCGAGCGGGCCGCCGACGTGCTCGGGATGGTCGACCGCCGGGTGAAGGGCGACCTGCGCCGGTTCAAGACCTTCATCGAGGACCGCGGCACGGCCACCGGCTCCTGGCGCGGCCGCATCAGCCCCAACTGACCACCGGTAAGGGCAGCACCAACACCGGCGGCCCGGAAGGAACCTGAGGAGGCGTCATGCCGCGAGGATCCAGCCCGAAGCGCGAGCGGCAGTACGAGCACATCAAGGAGAGCCTGCGGGAGCGCGGGGAGAGCGAGGAGCAGGCGGAGGAGATCGCCGCCCGCACCGTCAACAAGGAACGCGCCCGGCACGGCGAGTCGAAGACCGCCAGCCGCTCCTCCACCCACGACATCTCCTCCGCCCGTCGCGGCGGACTGCGCTCCCACAGCGGTGCCAAGGGCCCGACCTACGACCAGCTGTACAACGAGGCCCGGCAGCGCAACATCAAGGGCCGCTCCACGATGAACAAGAAGCAGCTCGAACACGCCCTCGGACGCTGACCCGGGGACGACGGTGGAAGGGGGGTGACATCCGATCGGATGTCACCCCCCTTCCACCGCTCCGGGCACGGGGCCGCTCTCCGGGGTCAGAGGTCGGCGAGCGGACGGTAGGCGGCGGTGAGGTCGGGGCCGGGCGCGCGGACGACGCGCAGCCCGGCGGCGTCCAGCTCCTGCGCGAGCTCGGCGGGTGTGGCCGGCCACAGGTCGAACCGCTCGCTCGCCTCGCGCAGCGACCTGCCCTCCCGTTCGACCCGGTAGGTGAACTCGACCCGCTCCACGCCCCGGTGGGGGCAGCGGGTGACGGTGGCGCTGTACTGGTCCGGCCCCACTCGCACCGGGCCCAGCGACCCCAACTCCTCCAACCCTTCGGGCAGCGCGGTCGGCGGCGAGTCGAAGAGCAGCAGCCCGCCCGGTACCAGGGCCGCCGCGATGTCCCGCCAGGCGGCCCGCCGGGTGGCGGGGCCCAGGCAGGCGATGACGTTGGAGGCTATGGCCAGGTCCACCGCCTCTCTCAGTCCCGCGCGCACGAGCGGTTCGGCGTGCACGGTCACCCGGGCCCGCCTGTCGGCCCCCAGGGCAGCCAGGCGCGACAGCAGCGCGGCCCGCATGGCCGGAGCGGGTTCAACGGCGTGAACCGGGGCGCCGGAGGCGTCCAGCAGGACTTCGGTGACGATGCCCGTGCCGGCGCCGACATCCAGGATCGCCCGCCGGGCCCGGGCCGCCGCCCGGGCGAACCGCCGCTCGGCCAGCCGACGGTCGGTCTCGGCCTGGAGCAGGTCGTAGAACTCGACCGAGACCCGGTAGTCGTCCGCACCGTTCATGACGGCGCGGACACGGGGTGGGGCGCTGTCACGTGCGGCCCGCCGTTAACCCGGGCCGCCGAAACGGACCCGGACGAGGGGTCGGGGCGCTGCCGTCGGGCCGCGCCCTCGAATGAGGGTTTTATGGGTGTCTCTGCGGTTGTACTGCCGGTCTGCCCTGGCCGGTTCCGGTGGGTACCGGACCACGAGCCTAGGCCGGACGGAGGCATCGCACCTATGCCTTTTTGTCCTTTTCACGTGCCCGTCATCCCCAGGTCGGGCAGTTGACGACCGTCGGTTTCGGAAGTACCGGCGGCCCTGCTCGGACCCTGGTGATCGTGCACGCACACCCGCAGGAGGTGAACACCAGACACGGAGGGGAGCTGGCGCCTCGAATCCGGAGTCTGCGTACCCGACTTCCGGTTCTGCGCGCCCCGGGTCTGTCGCGACCCGGCGGCCTGGGGTTCTGATCGGGGGTCACCCGATACCCGATTCTGACACATCCGAGACCCGCCCCGGCAGGGCGGGATGGAAGACTCCGGACTCCGGCCCACTCCGGACCCGCACGACCTCTCCCACAGGAGGAGCAGTACCCCCATGCAGCACAGTTCCCCCATATCCCGTCATGTCGCCCGCGCCGCCACCGCGTTGACCGCAGGATCGCTCCTGCTGACCGGCTGCGGCGCCGGATCGACGCCGAAGGCCCCGTCCGAGGACCCGCGCTCGATGCTCCCGGCCGCCGTCCGCGAGGCCGGCGTGCTCAAGGTCGGCTCCGACCTCAACTACGCCCCGGTGGAGTTCAAGGACGCCAACGGCCAGGCCGCCGGCCTCGACCCGGAGATCGCCGAGGCGATCGGCAAGCAGCTGGGCCTGCGGGTGGAGTTCGTCGACACCCCCTTCGACAAGCTCATCCCCGGCCTGCACGCGAAGCAGTACGACGTCGTGATGTCCGCGCTGAGCGACAACCGCCAGCGCCGCGAGGGCACCGACGACAACGGCACCCAGGTGAATCCGGGAGTGGACTTCGTCGACTACTTCATCGCCGGGACCTCGATCCTGGTGAAGAAGGGCAACCCGAAGGGCGTCAAGTCCATCGACGACCTCTGCGGCCACCCCGTCGCGCTCCAGCGCGGCACCACCCAGGACGCGATCATCGCCCGGCAGACCACCGCCTGCACCAAGGCGGGGAAGCCCCTCACGGTCAAGCTCTTCGACACCGACGACCAGGCGCTGGCCGAGGTGAAGGCCGGCCGCGCGGTGGCCGACCTGAACGACTTCCCGGTGGCCGCCTACGTGGCCCAGCAGCAGGACGGCGGCAGGACCTTCGAGGTGGCCAGCGCCCAGATCCAGCCCGGCCCGTACGGGATCGCGCTGACCAAGGGCGACACCGCGCTGCGCGACGCGCTGGTGAAGGCGCTCGACCGGGTGATCCGCGGCGGCGAGTACGACAAGATCCTCGCCAAGTGGAACGTCTCCGCGGGCGCGGCACAGAACGCCGTGGTCAACGGCGGGTTCTGACCCTCCGGAGCCCTTCGGTCCGCATACTTATACACGGAGTGACAGGGACACGGTATTCGTCCGGATAGCGGACGCTCTGACCCCTCGTTATCCGATTTTGATCTGAATAGTGGTCCGTTACCGAATGCCTGGTGGCAGGATTCCCACCAACTCGGATCGCTACAGCCCACCTCGGCGGAGGGTGGCGACAGCCCCGGCCCCCCGTGTACGCCGCCAGCGCGGCGCGCTCCGCCCAGCCTCTCCCACAGGAGGAGACTCCCCCCATGACCGTCCGTAACCCGCGCACCCGCCTCCTCGCCGCCGGTGCCCTGATCGCGACCGCCTCGCTGGTGCTCACCGCCTGCGGCGACGACAAGAAGGACGACACCTCGGCGGCCGGCTCCTCGGCCCCGCTGTACTCGAAGCTCCCGGCCGACATCCAGAAGGCCGGTGTCGTCAAGGTCGGCTCCGAGGTCGCGTACGCGCCGGTGGAGTTCAAGGACGGTGGCAAGATCACCGGTATCGACCCGGACCTGGCCGACGCGCTGGCCAAGCAGCTGGGCGTCAAGTTCCAGATCCAGGACGCCGGTTTCGACACCCTGATCACCTCGCTCTCCACCAAGCGGATCGACCTGATCATGTCGGCGATGACCGACAACAAGGAGCGCCAGGGCAAGGGCGTCGACTTCGTCGACTACTTCAAGGCCGGCACCTCGATCCTGGTCCAGAAGGGCAACCCGAAGGGCATCAAGACCCTGGAGGACCTCTGCGG
>NZ_BAAAYB010000017.1:0-26404 GCF_039535905.1 Kitasatospora albolonga
CCCGTCAACCCTTGGGGCGAGCAGCATGAGCATCGAGAACGCGGCCTTCTTCAGCGGGCCGGTGAGCGGATCGGCGGTGGCCGTCGGCACCCGCAACACCGCGACGGCGACGGGGAACCGGGTCGGCGCGGACGTGGCCGAGCTGGTCGAGGCGCTGCGCGCCCTGCGGCCCCGGCTCGCACTCGATCCGGAGACGGCCGGCGACTTCGACCACGAGGTCGGCGTGCTGGAGCGCGCGGGTGACGACCCGTCCGCGGCCGGGCGGTCCTGGCGGTCGATCCGCCGGATGCTCCCCGCCACCCTGGCGGCCGGGAGCACCCCGGGGGTCCAGCAGGCGCTCGAAGGCGCGATCTCGCTCGGCACCACGCTGTTCGGCGGGTGAGCTCCCCGGGGACCTGGTGCGGTGGGGGCCGAGCGGCGGCGGGGCGGTCACGACGGGTGGGTGGCCAGTCCGGTGCGGTGGGCCAGGACGACGGCCTGGACCCGGTCGCGGAGGCCGAGCTTGGCCAGGATGCGCGAGACGTAGGTCTTGACGGTCTCCGGGGTGATGAAGAGCGCCGCCGCGATCTCGGCGTTCGACCGGCCGAGGGCGACCTGCTGGAACACCTCCAGCTCACGCGGGGTCAGGGCCTCGGCGACCGCGTCGCGTTCGGCGTTCGCGGGGCGGAGGTGTTCGGCGAAGTGGCCGATCAGGTGGCGGGTGACGGCGGGGGGCGATCAGGGCGTCGCCCGCGGCCACCGTCCTGACGCCGGCGACGAGTTCGGCCGTGGGGGAGTCCTTGAGCAGGAAGCCGCTCGCCCCGGCCTTGAGCGCCTGGTAGACGTACGCGTCGACGTTGAAGGTCGTGACGACCAGCACCTTCGGCGGCTCCTGGACGTCGGGGCCGGCCAGCTGCCGGGTGGCCTGGATGCCGTCCAACAGGGGCATGCGGATGTCCATGACCACCACGTCGGGGCGCTGCTCACGGGCGATCCGGACGGCCTCGTGTCCGTTCGCGGCCTCTCCGACGATCTCCATGTCGGGCTGTGCGGAGAAGATGGTGGCGTAGCCGGTCCGGACCAGTGCCTGGTCGTCGCAGACGAGGACGCGGATCGGCCGGGGCGGCGTGCCGTTCACGGAGCCTCCCCGGTCGGGGCCGGGAGCGGGATCGTGGCGCGGACCCTGAACCCGCCTTCGGGCCGCGGCCCGGCCTCCAGGCTGCCGTCGAGCAGCCGGACCCGGGTGCGCAGGCCGTCCAGGCCGCGGCCGCCCGAGCCCGTGCCGGGTGTCCGCCGGGCGGGTCCGCCCGGCGCTGTCTCGGTGGTGACCTCGACCTCGGTGTGCCGCTCGCCGTGCCGCAGCAGGACCCGGGTCGGCACGCCGGCCGCGTGCTTGACCGCGTTGGTGAGCGCCTCCTGGACCACCCGGTAGGCGGCCAGCTCCGACTCGGCGCTCCCGGGGCGGTGTTCGCCGTGCTCGGTGAACTCGACGGGTTGCCCGGTGCGGCGGGTCTGGTCGACGAGGTCGGCCAGCCGGCCGGGGGCGGGTGCGGGGCTCGTGGGCGCGACGTCCAGGGCGTCGGTCGCGCCGGTCGCTTCCAGTACGCCGAGCAGGTGCCGGAGGTCGGCGAGGGCACGGCGACCGGTGTCGCTGACGGCGGTCAGGGCCTCGCCGAGGCGCTCGGGGGCGGAGGCGGGCAGGTACTGGGCGGCGTCGGCCTGGATCACCATGGCGGTGACGTGGTGGGTCACCACGTCGTGCAACTCCCGGGCGATCCGGGCCCGTTCGTCGGCGGCCGCCACCTCGGCGGCGAGCGTCCGCCGTTCCGCCTCGCGGGCGCGTCGTCCACGCACCCCGCTCCCCAGCAGCCAGAAGGCGGCCAGGGCCGCGTAGAAGGCGAGGTAGTCCGCCGGCCCCTGCGGCGAGCCGAGGTGGTGGAGGACGGCGGCGAGGACGGCGTAGGCGGCGCTCGACGCGGCGGCCAGGTACGGGCGTCGACGGACCTGATGGGCGCCGGCGGAGTACAGGGCCAGGTACAGGCCGGTGCTCGCGAAAGTGGTGGGGAAGCCCAGCGCCTGGTGTGCGGCGAAGGCGCCCGCGATGACGGCCAGGGCACCCGCCGGCCGCCGGCGGCGGGCCGCCAGCGGCAGGGCCTGCGCCAGGACCAGGGCCAGGCTCAGCGCGTTCTCGGGCCGTGGCGGCAGGTCGCCGATCTGGGCGCCGATCCGGGACAGGTTCGGCGCCAGCGCGAGCAGGACCAGGGCCAGGGCCAGGGCGCCGTCCTGGGCGCGGGCGCCGCACGCCCGCCACCGCTCGCGGAGGCCCCGCAACAGCGGTGGCGTCCAGTGCCCCTGAGGGAGTGTCACGTCCGGTTCCTCCAAGTACGGCCGGCGTCAGCCGGCGGTCCGGGCCCGGGTCCTGGGCCGGGGCGCGATCCCGCCGGCCCGGCGGGCCCGGCGCAGCATCGGGGCGGCGAGGGCCGCGCCGAGGAGAACGGGCAGGATCGATGCCTCCAGGCCGAAACCGCCCCCGGTCAGCAGGGCGGGGCCGTGGACGTCGACGGTGAACAGGCCCTCCGGGGTGTGGCCGGAGACCGGGATGCCGAGCAGCTGTTCGGCTGCGTTCCAGGTGAAGTGCAACCCGGCGGCGAACCAGATGCTACGACGCCACAGGAACGCGGCCCCCAGCAGGACCCCCCGCCTCCACGGCGATCGCCACGGCGCTCCACGGGGTGGCCTCCTCGGCGCCGAGGTGGGCGACGCCGAAGAACAGCGCGGTGACCGCGATCGCGACCCGGCTGCCCCACAGCTCTTCCAGGGCCTGGAGCGCGAGACCGCGGAACAGCAACTCCTCGGTCACCGCGCCGCTGAGCTGGACGGCGAACGCCGTCCACAGGACCGGGGCGAGACCGTGGCCGGCCCAGGAGAAGGAGTAGCCGCCGAAGGCGGTGAGCAGGAGCACGGGGAGCAGGATGAACCCCAGCCCGATGGCGCCGCCGAACAGCAGCTCCCGGCCGGCTCCGCGCCGGGCGATCTCGGGGACGGGGCGTCCTGCGACCCGGCGCATCACCCACCGGTAGACGGCCAGCGCGGCGGCCGCGCCGAGCAGCGGCACCGGGCCGGGGCCGGCCGCGGTCGGGGCCGAGACCAGACCGACGCCGATCACGCCGGTCACCATCCAGCCGAGTGGTGAGCGCACCAGCCGGCCGAACCGGCCGGAGGGGGCGTCGAGTTGGGTGGCGGGCTTCGTGTCCATGGGGTCTCCCGTCGTGCTCACCCGGGCGGGCGGGCCGGGAACCACGGTAGGAATCCGCCGACCGCGACGGATCACCCGCGGACGGACACCGCGGGTAGCTCTCCCGGGGGATGCGCGCGCGGTGCCGCGAGTGCCAGTTCCCGGCGCACGATCGAGGGCACCCGTCCGATGTGGCGTTTGACCGTCCGGGTGAGGTGGGCGTGGTCGGAGAACCCCAACTCGGCGGCGAGGGCGCCGAGGTCGTCGACGCCCCGGGCGAGCAGGTCGAGGGCGCGGCGGAGTCGTAACTCGTTGCGGTAGACGGTGACGGGTCGTCCGGTGACGCGGCGGAACACCCGGCTGAGGTGGCCCGGGGACGTGGCCAGCGCCCGCGCCAGGTCGTCGAGGCCCGCGGTGGGCCTTACGGTGAGGAACTCCTGAGCGTCCATCACCAACGAGCGGTGGTGCGCCCAGGAGGCCGGCCGAGACCGGTCGGGTCGGCAGGTCCGGCCCGGCAGGGTCTCCAGCAGCAGGAGGAGGCCCTCCGCCACCGCGAACGCGTCCGCGCCCCGGGCGGCATCGGCGACCAGCCTGCGATGCCGGTAGTCGAAGGCGGTGTCCGGCCGCAGCACCCAGCCCTGAGCGGGGGAGACCGAGCCCAGGTACTCGTCGTACGCCTGCGGCGTCAGCCGGGTGACGGTGGTCTCGACCTCCCCCGCTCCGGTGAACCGCTCCTCGGTGCCCCGGCGGCTGACATAGCCGGTCGTCGCGTCCAGGTACTCCTCCAGGCCTGCCGCGGCACGCCGCCGGCGCCCGCTCCGGTAGAGGCACACGGCGTCGGTCTCCTCGACACCGACCGGCGACCACCGACCGGCCGGCCACCCCCAAGGCTGCCGCACGTCCCACATGGCGATGCCGTCCACCTCGGCGACCAGGACGCGACGGACCGCCGGGCTCAGCTCCACTGCGCCGGGACGAGCGCTCGGCGTCGCCGCACCGCCAGGGACCCCGGGCCGAAGCCGAACCGGGCATGAATGTTCAAGCCGTCGTGGTGTGCCCGCTCGGATGATTGCGGAGCCGGCAGACGCCGGCCCGACGGGATCCCGGGCGGTCGGAATCGGCACAACTCTCGTTCTCCTCTGGGGAAAGGAACAGATCGATGGCACTCAGGACAGTGGCCGGCGCGGTCGTCGCCACGGCCTTCGCGATCGGAACGGCCGTCGTGGTCGCGCCGCCGGCGGCGGCTTCGACCACCCACTGCACCGGCTTCTCCACCCGCACGCTCCAGTCGGGCGAGCTCAGCCCCAACACCTCGCCCTACGTCCCGACGACGGTGACCGGCGGGAGCCCCGCGTGCCGCCTCGACTACGGCGACGGCGTCACGAAGAACGTCAGCGGGAGCAACAACAACTGGGGCGTGGTGGGTCTGCAGCGCACTCTCAACCACTGCTACCAGGAGCACTTCGCGGACTACTCCAACCTCCAGGCGGCGTACGGGTTCTCGCCGCTGCTGGAGGACGGGAAGTTCGGCGCCAACACCAGGAACGCGCTGACCAGGGTGCAGTCCTACATCCACGACTACCTCGGCACGACGTCGGTGCCCAAGGACGGCGTGTACGACGACTCGACCCGGGTCGACCTGCTGTTCTGGAACGGCGGCACGGTGAACGGCGAGCACTGGCTGTCGTGCGACTTCCTCGCCTGACGGCTGCGGCATGAACCTGGGCACCTCTCGGACGATGGGCAGTGGTGAGCGGCGCGCCAATCAGAGCATCTGCTGTGAACCGCGTCAACAGTGAACTCGTCCGTGAGGTGCGTCATGTGCATCAACCGTGGGTGTGCTGACGCCCTTCCTGGAGAAACGGCCGCGCCCCGTCACCCGCGGAAGGATCCGCGGGTGACGGGGCGCGGTGGAGCCGGCGCCGGGCCGGGGGTGTCAGGCGCGCCAGGGGGCGGTGGGCGTCTGGCCGCTGCACGGCCAGACGCAGGCCACGTCGCCGGGCATGTAGAGGCCGCGGTCGTCCTCGTAGTTGTCGCCGCCGGAGAAGTAGACCTCCGGGACCCAGCCCCACTTGCCGTTGTCGGCGAGGGTGCTGGCCCACCAGTTGTTCACCGCACCGCCGAGGTTGACGGTGGCGCCCTGCTTCTCGAACACGAACCAGTTCGAGGAGCCGCCGTAGACCAGGTAGCCGACGACGCCGCTGTTCAGGTCACGGGTCGCGTAGACCGGGACGTTGCCCGCGCCACAGCGGGCAGTAGGTGACGGTCTCGGTGGAGGTGTGGCCGTTGTAGGGGTTGGTGAGGTTGCGCTGGGTCGGGCTGTGGCAGGGGCTGCCGTCGTAGGCGGCGGCGCCGGGCGCGGAGACCAGGACGGCGGCCAGGGCGGCCAGGCCGGTGACGGCGGCCGTGAGGCCCTTGCGGATGCGGGTCGTGGACACGGGTGTGGTTCCCCCTCGATCGTGGTTCGGCGGCACCGGACGGACCCGGTGCCGGGCACCACACAACCGCATCGCGGGCCGTGTTTCCGCCGGTCAGCGGCCCATCGAACAATCATCGGACAATCCCCGGACAATCCCTTCGACCCTGCTCGCGGACCGCGACCGGTCAGTGCGCGAACGGGGCGCACGCCCGTGGGTACGAGCTCGCGCCCGCCGCGTACGGCAGGCACGCGCCCCGCTCCGGCGCGTACGCCAGCAGGTGGCCCCGGACCACGTCGGTGTACGGGCGCAGCCGCTCGGGCACCCCGTTGCTCTGCTGCACCACCCAGCTCGCGGTCCGGTACGCGGCCGCCAGGTTCATCACCGGATCGCCCGGGACCCCCTCCAGCTGCGGCGCGAGCGTGCAGAGCATCCGCCCCAGCGCCATGATCGACGTCCGCTCGTCGAACGGCGGCACCGGCACCCGGCGCTGCTGGTCCTCCGGCAGGTAGTAGCGCAGCACCCGGGGCGTCCAACGGGCGATGCCGTACTCGTCGTTGGCCGGGTCGTGCAGGTGCGGATCGAAGCCGCTCTCGGTCTTGAGGATCGCCGCGACCAGGGCCGGCGTGACCTGCGGCGCGGCGCAGAGCGTCCCGGCCCGCACGATCAGCCCCCGGTAGCGCTCGGGCACGTCGGTGCCCAGCCGCAGCCAGCGGCGGTGGTCGGTGGTGTCGGAGTCGGGCGACTGCGAGGCGGCGCAGGTCAGGAGCAACACCGCGGCCGCGCCCAGCGCCCCGAGACGGCGCAGCAGTGTGGAGATCCGGCGTCCGGTGCGGTCCCCGTCTCCGTCTCCGTCTCCGCACTCGGTTTCGGTCGGGGTCGGTTCGGCCGGGGTCACGGCTGACGCCCCGTCGGGTTCGTCCGCCGCCGCCGTCGCCAGGGCGAGCCGCCGCCGTTCCCACGCCTCGACGTCACCGCCGCAGGCGCCGACGTACGCGGCCAGCACCGCGCTGCTCGGCGCCTTCCGCCCGGCTGCGGCGGCGGCCAGGGTCGAGGCTGCGTAGTGGGTGAGCCGGGCCAGCTCCTGGTAGGAGGGCGAGCCGGCGGCGCGGCGCAGTTCCCTCAGGTCGACGGCGAACCGGGACAGCGGCCCCCCGCCCGGATCCAACGGGGCCTCTCGGCGTCCCATGTCGTACGTCCCCCTAGAACGATCACCGCTTGAACGGGGACCGATTGTCGGATGAACGTCAACGAATTGTCCATTTGACCGGCCGTCAGGCCGGGCGGAGGAAGAGCTCGTCGGTGTAGCACCACGCCCACTGCTCGCCGGGCTCGACGGACCGGGCGATGTGGTGACCGTGCTCGGCGTGCGCGTGCCGGAAGGCGTGCCGACCGGGGGAGCTGTCGCAGCAGCCGATGTGCCCGCAGTGCAGGCAGGCGCGGAGGTGGACCCAGGTGGTGCCGTTCCGCAGGCAGTCCTCGCAGGCCGGGGCGGTGTCCGCCGGCACCTCGGCCGGGGCCGCCGGGGCCGCCAGGTCGTCCAGGTGGTCGCAGGTCCGCTGGACGACCAGGCCGGGGTCCGGCGCCACGCGCCACCGCTGTTCCGTGCTCATGCCGGCCACGCTACCTCCACGGGGTCGACCGGGGCGTGGCGTAGAGGGCCTCTCCGGCCCGGCCGCCGGCCTGACGGCCCGCTCGATGCGGGCCAGGTCGGAAACCGCAACCAGCGGCAGTCCGCACCGGCCTGGGCGGCGCGTGATGGTGCGTCAGCCATGGGCCGCGATGGTGCCCGGCTCGGCCGCCCGGGCGGCCCGGTACTCGCGGACGTCGCGACGACGGCAGGGGCGGTGTCCACCTGGTGCCGGCGGCGGTCGTCGCCGTGGTGGCCGAGCCGTGCCGGCGGGTGGGTCGGTTCAGCTCAGCACTTCCAGCTCCGGCCAGTTGTCGCCGGGCCGGTCGAGGAAGCCGGTGGGCCGCCCCGTCAGGTACCGCGCGAAGAAGGCGGTGACGGCGGTGCGCTGGGCGGCCAGGGAGCGCCACGGGTCGATGGTGCCGATGAGTCCGGCGGCGTCCGGGACCGGGAGGCGGCGGACGAGCTGGGGAAGGAGGACCTGGAGGTCGGTGTACGAGCCGTGGGCGGCGTCGCGCAGCCGCAGGGCGTGCCGGGGGCCGGTGGAGGCCGCCCAGCAGGAGGCCCAGCTCGGTTCGGTGCGCAGGGACTTCGTGCCGGAGGCCATCAGCAGGAAGGGCTTGGTGAGCCCACTGTCGGCGACGGGTGCGAGGAGGTTGCCGTCGAGGTCGGCCGCCGCGCGGACGCGGGGGTCGTCGTGGGCGAGTTGGGCGGCGACGGAGCCGCCGAGGGACTGCCCGAGCACGCCGGTCCTGGCGGGGTCGGCGGCTTCGGCGAGCCCGTCCGGGAGCGGGTGGGTGCCGGTGCCGGCGCGGTCCGGGCGGGCCAGCCGGTCGAGCACGCCGAGGACGAAGCGGGCGTCGGCCAGGCGGGCCCGGGAGTGCCCGGCGAGGAGGGCGGCGATCACCTCCGGAGTGAGGTCGTCGGGGAGCGGGAGGGCGCGTTCGACCCGGCCGCCGGGGAACTCGACCTGCTCGGCCTCGTACGTGGAGTCGAGGGCGACGACGAGGTGGCCGTGGCTCGCCAGCTCCTCGACCAGGGTGGTGCCGAGAGCGCGCGAGCCGCCGTCGCCGGAGGAGAACAGCACCACGGGCAACCGGCCGGCGCGGCGGGCGACCGGGGCGCCCGTGCGGGCGTGGGTCCTGATCCCCCGCCAGTCGGCGGCGCCGACGGGGACACCGAGGGCCGGTGCGGAGTGCGCGTCCCAGTCGGCCGCCGCGGCCGGGGCGAGCCAGGGGGCCGTCGGATGCCCGGCACCGGGTCGGGCCGGGTACCAGAGGCCGGCCATGAGTTCCCGGTAGGGCTTGGAGGGGACGAAGGGATCGGGGCGGCTGTCGTCGACCAGGTGCAGCGCGACGGTGCCCACGGGCCAGGGCCCGGTGGGCGCGGGCAGACGCAGAGGGACGGGGGTGCCGGGGGCCGGCTCGGAGCCGGGTCCCCTGCCGGGGGCGGCGGGGCGGCTTCCCGCGGCGGGGGCGGCGGCCACGGTGGCGAGCGCTGCGGCGCCGAGCGTGCCGAGCAGGGCACGGCGGGTGGGGGACATGGGCGAGCTCCTCGGGCGGTGCTGATACGGGGTCACCACCAGGGTTGCGCCGGCCGGGGGAGCGGGGCGCCGTGACGGGGGACGATTCCGCGGGTGCGCTCGGGGCGCCCCGGGGCTCCTCCGCTCCTGCGCGCGGAGGAGGCCCGGGTGTTCCGGGGTGTCCCCCGGTTTCCGCCGGTGGGCGGAGGCCTCGGCGTGCGCGGGGCCCTACGGTGGGGCTCCGGCGAGGAACGCCGGACGACGGGGACGCGAGGACGGACACGATGGCCGAGACCGGCGCGGTACGGACGGGCCTGCCGGGCACCCTCGCCCGGCTGCCGGGGCGGGTGCCGCCCGTGGTGGCGGACGCCGGGCTCGCGGCGGCCCTGTTCCTGGTGACGCTCGGGCCGGGGCGGGTGGCGGGCGGTACGGGCTTCGCGTTGCAGACCGCTCTGGTGCTGCCGCTGGTGTGGCGCAGGCGGGCACCCCGGGCCGCGTTCGGGGCGATCGCAGCCGCGGCGCTCGCGCAGTGGCTGATGGGTGTTCAGCTCCCGGCCGACGCGGCGTTGCTGGTCGCCCTCGGGACGGTGACCGCGCGGGCGCCGTCCCGCTCGGCCTGGGCCGCAGGCGTGGTGGCGGTGGCCGGGGCGGTGCTGGCGGCGGCGCGCTGGGCGCCCGAGGGTCGCGTCCTCGCCTCGGCCGCCGCGATGACGGCGGCGGTTGCCGCGAGTGCGTTGCTCGGGGCCAACGCCCGGATCCGGCGGGCCGCGCGGGCCGAGCGGCTGGCGCAGCTGGAACGCGACCGCGACGAGCGGGAGCACTGGGCGGTGGAGGAGGAACGTGCCAGGATCGCGCGGGAGTTGCACGACAGCGTGACGCACGGCCTGTCGGTGGTGGTGGCGCTGGCCGACGCGCTCGGGCACGCGCGGCCCGCCGAAACCCACGCCGTGACGGCCCGGATCGCGGAGACCGGGCGGCAGGCGCTCACCGACATCCGGCGGGCACTGGACCTGCTCCAGGACGCCGCCCCCGGCGCGGGGCGCGGGGACGACCGGCGGTCGCCACCGGGGATCGGGCAGCTCGCGGCCCTGTGCGAACGCACCGGCGCGGCAGGCCTGGTGGCCCGGTTGCGGGTGGACGGCGACGCCGCCGCGGTGCCGGCCACGGCGCAGCTGACGGTGCACCGGATCGTCCAGGAGTCGCTGGCGAACACACTGCGCCACGCGCCGCAGGGGACCCGCGCCGAGGTGCGGGTGAGCTGCGCGCCGGGGACGGTCACGGTCGAGGTCACCGACGACGGGAAGGCCGGAGCGGCGAGGGGAGCCGGCCGGCCGGGACCGGCCGGCTCCGGGCGAGGACTCGTGGGGATGCGGGAGCGCGCCGCGGCCTTCGGCGGGGTGCTGCGGGCGGGCCCGCTGCCGGGCGGCGGCTGGCAGGTCTCCGTCCGGCTGGAGCACGGGGGCGCGCCGTGAGCGTCCGGGTGCTGCTGGTGGACGACGAGGAGCTGCTCCGGCTGGCGTTCGGCATGATCCTGCGCGCCGAACCGGACATGGAGCCGGTCGGGGAGGCGGCCGACGGGCAGGCCGCGGTGGAGCTGGCGCGGCGGCTGCGGCCGGACGTGGTGCTGATGGACGTGCGGATGCCGGGCACCGACGGCATCGAGGCGACCCGGCAGCTGCTGCGCGAGGTGCCCGGGACGCGGGTGCTGGTGCTCACGACCTTCGACCTGGACGCGTACGCCTTCGACGCGCTGCGGGCCGGGGCGTCCGGCTTCCTGCTGAAGAACAGCCGGCCGCAGGAGTTGCTGGGGGCGATCCGCGACGTCGCCCGGGGGGACGCCGTGGTGTCCCCCCGGGTGACGCGGCGGCTGCTGGACCGCTTCGCACACCGGCTCCCCGTCGCCGGGCACGACGACGGGGGCCGGCCGGAGCGGCCTGCGCGTACTGACCACGCGCGAGCGGGAGGTCCTGCTGGGCGTCGCCCGTGGCCTGACCAACACGGAACTCGCCGCCGCCCTCGGTCTCGCCGAGCCCACGGTGAAGAAGCACCTCGGCCGGGTCATGGCCAAGCTGGACCTGCGGGACCGGGTACAGGCGGTGATCTTCGCGTACGAGTGCGGGCTGGTCGGACCGGGGTAGGCCCGGACGGCCGCCCCGTCGGGGCCGGCGGCCCTGCCGAACAGGGTGAACCGCCGCGCCTCAGCTGCCGATGACGGCGACGACGAGCCCGATGATCAGCAGCGTGGTGCTCGGGGACTTGTGGAATGCCTCGACCGTTCGCGGGCCCCCGGTCGGGGCTCTCCCTCCGGTGCGGCCCGGTCTCGTTCCCCGGGCGCCGTGCGGGTGGGTCAGCGCTTGCGGGCGATGCCGGACCAGTAGTAGGCGGCGCCGGGGTCGGCGGGCTCTGCGCCCTCGGGGCGCCAGCCCATGACGGGGACGACGCCCGGCTCGACGAGTTCCCAGTCGGCGAAGAACCGCGCGACCTGGTCGCGGGTCCGCGGCACCAGGGTCATCTCGCCCCTGGCCGCGGCCTTCACGATCGAGGCCATGGCAGCGGGGTCGAAGTCCAGCCCGGGGTGGGTGATGGCGACGTAGCTGCCGGGGGCCAGGGCGTCCATCAGCACGCGGGCCTTGGCCCAGGGGTCGTCCGCGTCGGCGACCAGCATGAGGACGGCGACCAGGGTCAGGCCCACGGGCTGGTCGAGGTCGAGGGTGCTGGTGAGGACGGGGTCGGCGAGGATCTTCTCCGGCTCCATCAGGTCGGCGTGGATGTAGGCGGTGCGGCCGGAGCCGCTGCTGTCCATCAGCGCACGTGCGTGGGCGAGCACGATCGGGTCGTTGTCGACGTAGACGACCCGGCTGTCGGGGGCCGTGGCCTGGGCGACCTCGTGGGTGTTGCCCTCGGTGGGGATGCCGGTGCCGATGTCGAGGAACTGGCGGATGCCCGCCTCACCCGCCAGGTAGCGCACCGCGCGGCCGAGGAACCTGCGGTTCTCCCGGGCCATGACCTTGATGCTGGGGATGGCCTGCTCGAAGGCCTCGCCGAGAGCGCGGTCCGGCGGGAAGTTCGTCTTGCCGCCGAGCCAGTAGTCGTACATCCGCGCCGAGTGCGGGACATCGATGCGCAGGTCCACCCGCTCGATCGCCGGACCCTCCAGCCCGCGCTTCATCCACTCGATGTCGTCCGGCATCTCATCCACTCCTGTTCGACCCATGCTTCGACCCCTGACGGGTTGTCAGGAGCGCATCCTAGTGGGCGCTTTCGAACAGCGGACACGGTGGTGGCGAAGTGGTGGCCGGCGCTCGCCCCGGACCGGGCCCCGAGCGGGCGGCTTCCTCTCCATCAAACGATTGATTGATGGCCCCGGTGCCCGTACGCTCACGGCCATGTCCCAGCACCGGAGTACGGCTGACACCAGCCGAGAGCGCATCATCGCGGCGGCGACCACGCTGTTCGCGGAGCACGGCTACGACGGCACCGCGACGCGGACCATCGCAGCGGCGGCCGGGTTGAACATCGCGACGGTGGGCCTACCACGTCGGCAACAAGGCGGACCTGTACCGCGAAGTGATGCGGCTGGCGCACGAGGCGGAGCAGTCGGCCGTCGCGGACGCGCTGGCGGCGTTCGCGCGGGACGTGGCGGCTGACCCGGCCGCGGCCGCGGCGGCGTTCGCCGACCGGTACCTGGACTTCTGCCTGGAGCAACCGCACGTCCCGGCGCTGTGGATGCGGCGCTGGCTGGCGGACGCGGCCGAGTTCGCCGAACTGGAGGAGCTCTACGCCCGACCGCTGCTGGAGTCGGTGCGCGACGCCCTGACGGCGGCGCTGCCCGGGCTGGAGGAGGACCGGGCGGAGCTGACGGTGTGGACGGTGCTGTGGACCACGCACGGCTTCTGCCGGTCGGTGATCCGCCCGCAGGTGCCGCGCTTCCGGGCCCACCTGCGGGCCCTGGTGGTCAGGGAACTGGATCTGGGAGGGACACCGTGAGCGGCCCCGGGCCCATGAGCGGCCCCGGGTCCGGCCCCGGGTCCGGCCTCGGGCGCCGGGAGCTCGCGGCGTACGCGCTCGGGTCGGTGGGCACGGGCGTCTACTCGACGGTGCCGGGGACTGCTGCTGCTCTACTTCATGACGGACGCGCTGGGCGTGCCGGCCGCGGTGGCGGGCCTGGTGGTCGCGCTGCCGAAGGTCTGGGACGCGGTGCTCAACCCGATGGTGGGAGCGGCCAGCGACCGCGAGGCACTGCGCACCGGCCGCCGGACGCGGATCCTGGCGGCGGGCACGGCGGCCCTGCCGGTGGCCTTCGCGGCGATGTTCCTGACGCCGATGACCGGCGCGGGCGCGGCGGCCTGGGTCGCGGTCGCCTTCGTGCTGGCGTCGAGCGCGTTCTCGCTGTTCCAGGTGCCGTACGTGGCGCTGCCGGCCGAGATGTCGGACCGGCCCGAGGTGCGGACCAGGATCATGGTCTGGCGGATCGTCTGCCTGACCGTCGGCATCCTGGTCGCGGGCGGGCTGGCCCCGGCGGTGGTCTCCCTGGCCGGCGGCGGCCGGGCCGGGTACGCGGTGATGGGCCTGGTGGTGGCGGCGCTGCTGCTGGTGACGCTGCTGGTGCCGACCCTGGGCGCACGCCGGGTGGTGTCCCGGCCCGGCCCCGAACCGCTGGGCCTGACGGGCGCGCTGCGCACCGCCAGGGGCAACCGGGCGTTCTTCGCGCTGCTCCTCGCCTTCGTGCTGCAGGCCGCCGCAGTGGCGATCATGCTGGCGGCCGCGCCGTACGCGGCCACCTACTGGCTCGGCGGGTACCGGCTGACCTCGGTGCTGTTCGTCTGCCTGGTGGCGCCCAGCGCGGTGGCGGTCCCGCTGTGGGGGAGGGCCGCCGCCCGCTGGGGGCGGCTGCGGTGCCTGACCGCGGCGACGGCGCTGTTCGTGGCGGCCGCCGCGGCGCTGTGGCCGGCCGCCGGCCGTGGTGGAGCGCAGGTCGGCGCGGTGCTGGCGCTGTGCGCGGTGCTGGGGGGTGGCGTACGCCGCCCTGCAGGTGCTGCCGCTGTCGCTGCTGCCGGACACCGTGCACGCGGATGCGGCCAGGACCGGGCGGCTGCAGTCCGGCGCGTTCACCGGACTGTGGACCGCCGGTGAGACGGCGGGCCTGGCCGCCGGGCCGGGCCTGTTCTCGCTCGCCCTGGCCGCCGCCGGCTTCGTCGCCTCCACCACCGACCATCCGGTGGCGCAGACCGACACCGCGCGGGCCGGTGTCCTGCTCGGCTTCAGCCTCGTCCCGGCAGTCCTGATGCTGCTCTCCCTCCCCGCGCTGCGCGCCTACGGCCGGCGCCGCTCCACCGTCACCACACCCCTGTCGACCCCCGAAACGGAGCACGTCGCATGACCGCCACCCACCCCGGCCTGCCGCAGAGCGGCCGTCCCACCGAGGACCTGCTCGCCGAGCTGCGCGCGCTGACCGCCGCCGACCTGCCCACCCGGGGCGGGAAGACCACCGCGTACACCTACGACGCGGGCCGGCCCGAGGTCCGGGAGGCCGCGGCGCAGGCGTACCTGGCGATGCTGGAGGTCAACGGCCTGGACCCGACCGCCTTTCCGAGCATCGTGGCGCTGGAGCGGCAGGTGGTCGGCGCGACCGCGTCCCGGCTCGGCGGGGACGACACCACCCCGGGCATCTTCACCAGCGGCGGCACCGAGTCGATCATCCTGGCGGTGAAGGCGGCGCGGGACTCCCGGCCGGACGTCACCGAGCCCGAGATCGTGGTCCCCGCGACCGCGCACGCCGCCTTCCACAAGGCGGGCCGCTACCTGCGGGTCAAGGTGACGGTGGTGCCGGTCGACCCGACGACCTTCCGGGCGGTGCCGGAGGCGATGGCCGCCGCGTGCACCGACCGGACGGTGCTGGTGGTCGCCTCGGCGCCCTCGTACGCGCACGGCGTGGTCGACCCGGTGGGCCGGATCGCCGCCGACGCCGCCGGGCGCGGCATACCGTGCCACGTGGACGCGTGCGTGGGCGGCTGGCTGCTGCCCTGGCTCGCCGAGGCGGGCGCCGCGGTGCCGGCCTTCGACCTCTCGGTGCCCGGGGTGACCTCGCTCTCCTGCGACCTGCACAAGTTCGGCTACGCGCCGAAGGGTGCCTCGGTGGTGCTGTTCCGGGACCAGCCGATGCGGCTGGCCGCGTACTACGCCTGTGCCCAGTGGCCCGGGTACCCGGTGGTCAACTCGACGGTGCAGAGCAGCAAGGGAGCCGGTCCGCTCGCCGGTGCCTGGGCCACCCTGCAGGCCCTCGGGGCGGACGGCTACCGGGAGTTGGGGCGCGCCGCGCTGGCCGCCACCCGGCGGCTGGTGGCCGGGGTCACGGAGATCGAGGGCCTGCGGGTGCTCGGCGAGCCGGAGGCGACGCTGGTCGCCATCGGCGCCGACCCGGACGCCCCGCTGGACCTGTGGGAGCTGGCGGACGAGTCCCGGGCACGCGGGTACTTCCTGCAGCCGCAGCTGAGCGTGGACGGGCTGCCGGCCAGCCTGCACCTGACCCTCACCGGGGTCAGCGAGCAGGGGGTCGACGGGCTGCTGGAGGCGCTGCGCGAGAGTGCGGCGGCGGTGCGCGGACGGGGGCCGGTGGAGGCACCGCACGACCTCGTGGCGCTGCTCGACCAGCTGGACTTCGCGGAGCTCGACGACGCGACCTTCGCGGCGCTGCTCCCGGCCGCCGGCCTCGACCTGTCCGGCGACGGCGCCGCCCGGATGGCGGGCGTCAACCGGCTGCTGGACGCGCTCGCGCCGGTCCGGCGCGACCAACTGACGACCCGTTTCCTGTCCGCGCTCTACAGCCCGCACCTGGGCGGCTGACGGCTCCGCGCGGGTGGGCGGCTCGCCGTCCGCCCGCCGCCGGCACGCGTCCGACGGCGGCCGGGTCGCTCGCCGCGACCGTGGACGACCCGATCGGGTTTCGCGCGGCGCCGAGCGGTCACACGCACGTCATGGGCAACTACGTGATCACTGTTCCGGGAACGGTTCCGCACCCGCTGGAAGGAGCGGCGCGCAGCCGGCTGCTGGCCGTCGTGCGCGGCGCCGACCCGAGCGAGGTCGGCGAAGCGGTACCCGAGCTCGACGTCCTGACCCTGGACGAGTCCGAAGGGACGTTCGTGCTACGGCTGGAGGTCGAGGCCGACGACCGCGCCGCCGCGGGCACGGCGGCGACGGACCTGGCGGAGCGTGCCTTCGCCGCCGCGGGCTACCCACCGGGCACGGTGAGCATCGGTGCTCCGGTGGTCACCGGCATCGACGTCGGCTGAGGGTGTCCGCGGCTCTGGCGTGAGTGCGCGCCGTGCGGGTAGGCGATGGCCCTCAGCGGTGTGCGGCAGGAGAGGGGAATCGAACCGATGGCGGTCAGAGGGGTAGGCAGGGGCAGACGGCGGCTGGCGGGCAGGGGTGTCGACACGGGTGAGGAGACGACGGCCGGCCACGCGCGGGACGCGGCGGATCACGGCACGGCGCGGCGAGTCGTCGCGGACGGGGAGAGCGCGGATCGGGAAGGCCGGGCACCGGGGCCGCGGGCGTCGGTGGGGCGGCGGTCGCGGCCCGGTGGCTCGTCCTCGTCGCCGCCTTCCTGGCTTCCGTCGCCTTCGCCGCGGCGCTGGCCCGCGTCACCTTGATTCCCGTGCCCGGGGCGGTCGGCCAGGTGCACAGCAACCTTCGGCCGGGCGACTCGCTGCGCCACTACCTGCTGCACGCCACCACGCTCGACGCAGCCCGGCAGGTGGGCGGGAACGTCCTGCTGGGCGCACCGTTCGGGCTGCTCCTGCCGGTGCTCTGGCCGAAGGCCCGCGGTCTGTTCCGCGTCCTGCTGCGCACGGCGGCGTTGATGCTGCTGGTCGAACTGGTCCAAGGAGCGCTCATCACCGGCCGCGCCTTCGACGTCGACGACATCATCCTGAACACGGCCGGTGCCGTCCTCGGCTACCTCCTGCTGGGACGCAGACTCGTCCGGGTCGTCCGGCGCGGCCGGACACCGGACGCCCCGGCTCCGCGACAGCCGGGTCGGCTCGTCCCTCGCAGGCAACCGGCCCGTGCCGCCGCCGAACCGGGCGCGGAGCCGGGGCTGGGCTAGGGCGGCACCGTCACGTGCGGCGGCGGGCCTCCAGCTGAGGGGGGCGAAGGTGTGGGCCTCCTCCGGCCGGAGGCCCCGCCGGTCGGTCCGCGACCCGGGTCCCACGGTGGGTCTCCACTTCGCTCGGGGCGCGGGCATCAGCGCTGTCGACGGTCCGTCAGGCGCGGCCGGTGCCTGGAGGCGGGTCGTCGGTCAGGGTGTGGAGGAGGGCGATGTCGTGGTGGTCGACCTCGCGGAGGGTGTAGCCGGTGCGGAAGGTCAGTTGCCGGGCGGCTGAGAGGCAGGGGATCGTGCGGCCTCGGAGGGTGCCGGTGGCGAAGGCCTCACGGGGGTAGTGGAAGTAGCCGTCGTGGAGGTCGGACTGGCGGCCTGCGCCGGTGGTGTCGAAGTGGACCGGGTGGAGGTCGACCCAGCGCCGGCCGGGGGCGGCGAGCTCGACCCGGGCGGGGCGTTGGTCGGTCTCGATCCGGTAGCCGTGGGCGGCCAGTGCCGTGATGGCGGCGGCCTCGCGGGTGGCGTCGAGGGCGAGGTCGAGGTCGCGGTGCTCGCGGGTCTGACGGCCCACCAGGACGTCGACGCCCCAGCCGCCGGCGACCCAGCACGGGGCCTCGGCGGAGTGCAGGGCGTCGAGCACGTCGAAGAGGTCATTGATGTTCATCGCCGCCATCCGAACCGAGATGCGGCCTGCACGCAAGCGAGTTGTGGCAGGGCGGTGGCTCGCGCGATCCGTGGCGGGGTGATGCGGCGGTGCGGCACCCGGGCTGTGGGGTCACCTCCCGAACGCGGGCAGCCGTCGTCGGTCCACCCCCAGGGTGGTGTCGAGCACCCGTGACACCGTGCGGGACCGGTTCCGGTGCGGAGGTTCCGAGTGAACCGGCCCACGATCCAGCCGTCAAGACTTCACGCCGGACCTGATGAATCGTCAGAGAGTCGGCAGGTGACGCCATTTGAGCGTTCAAGAGCCGAACGACCGACGTCTTGACGTGATTGGTTCAGACCTCTAGGTTCCCGGCTCAGGCAAGCACCAAGGCGCACCCCCACTGGCGCCACCACCTCCCGGCCGGCCCCCACCGAAGGAGCAGACCCATGCCGCGCCACACCGTTCCCCGGAGGCTCCCCCACGTCCTCCTGGCCCTGCTCGCCCTCCTGATCGGCCTCCTCGTCCCCGCCGCCCAGCGGGCCCGAGCCGTGCCGCTCGCACCGGACTTCAAGGTCCTCGCGCTCTACAACGGCACCTGGGACGCCGCCCACATCGACTTCGTCAAGGAAGCCAACGACTGGTTCCCCAAGGCCGCGGCGGCCAACAACTTCAGCTACACCGCCAGCACCAACTGGGACCTGCTCGCCAACGGCGGCGTCGACGCGTACAGCGTCGTCCTCTTCCTCGACGACGCCCCCCAGAGCGCGGCCCAACGCGCCGGCTTCGAGCGCTACGTGCGGGGCGGCGGTGCCTGGCTCGGCTTCCACGTCTCCGCGTTCACCACCAACGCCTCCGCCTGGGACTGGTACTACAACCAGTTCCTCGGCAGCGGCAACTTCCGGTCCAACACCTGGGGACCCACCACCGCCGTCCTGCGCACCGAGAACCCCGCGCACCCGGCCGCGGCCTCCCTGCCCGCGACCTGGACCTCCGCGGTGAGCGAGTGGTACGCCTGGTCGAACAACCTGCGGGCGAACCCGAACATCAAGGTCCTGGCCTCCGTCGACGCCTCCGGCTTCCCGCTGGGCACCGACCCCGACCAGTCCTGGTACAGCGGGGACTACCCCATCGTGTGGACCAACACCCAGTACCGGATGCTGTACGCCAACTTCGGCCACAACGCGATGAACTACGCCACCAACACCCGCACTTCGTCCACCTTCGCCTCCGCCACCCAGAACCGCCTGCTGCTCGACGCCCTCAAGTGGCTCGGAAAGGCCCCCGTCGCCACCGACCCCTGGAACAGCCTGGCCTCCCGGGCCAACGGCCTGTGCGTGGACGCCCGGGCCGCCGCGACCGCCAACGGCACCGCGGTCCAGCAGTACACCTGCAACTCCACCACCGCCCAGCACTTCCGCCTCACCGCCACCGACAGCGGCTACGTGCGGCTGGCCGCACGCAACAACCCCGACCAGGTCGTCGACGTCACCGGCGTCTCCACCGCCGACAACGCCCCGCTGCAACTGTGGACCTACGGCGGCGGCGCCAACCAGCAGTGGCGCCCGGTCACCGAAGCCGGTGGCGGTCAGCACTTCGTCGCCCGGCACAGCGGCAAGTGCCTCACCGTCGCCACCACCGCCGCGACCAACTCCGTCCAGCTCGTCCAGCGCACCTGCGACGACTCCGCCGCCCAGAGCTTCCGCCTCACCGCCCAGCCCTGACCGGCGGCCTCTCGGGGCCGGGCCGGGGCGGGTACACCACCGCTCCGGCCCGGCTGGTGCGCGCCGCTCAGCGGAACTCCGGCTCGGCCCCTGCCGGTTGGAGACCGGCGCCTGGAGCCGGGCCGAGGACCCGGGCCAGCGCGGTGCGCGAGGAGACGCCCAACTTGCGGTAGGCGTTGCCCAGATGGGACTCGACGGTGCGATGGCTGAGGAAGAGGCGCTCGGCGATCTGACGGGAGCGCAGTCCGGCGGCCGCCAAGTCGGCGACCTCGCGTTCGCGATCGCTGAGCGGGGAGCGGACGGTCGGGGGCCCGGGGGCGGCCGCCGGGTGCGGGCCGGGGACCGCGGTGAGGTGGGCACGTAGGCGTCCGGCCTTCTCCAGGACCAGGGCCGCCCCGCAGGGCCGGGCGAGTGCCTCGGCCCGCTCCACCAGACCCAGTGCGGCGGCCGGGCCACGCACGGCAGCCGTCACGGGCGCCGCGGCGATCAGGGTCCAGGCGTACTGCACGGGCAGCCCACCGGTGCGGAATCCCTCCGCGGCGCGCTCGAACAGCTCCAGGGAGCGGGTGTGCTCCCCGCGTGCCGAGCAGAGCTGGGCGGCGGCCCGGTGCACACAGGCCCACTGCAGCGGCAGGCCGAGCCGCTCGGCGTCCGCCTCCGCGTCGGCGAGCAGCTGCCCGGCGTGCTCCGCGTCGCCGTCGGCCAGAGCGGCGAGCGCCATCAGGGCGAGCAGCGAGGGCCGGAAGGCCGGCTGCACGTCCGGCAGGCCGGCGCCGCCACCGCCGTCCAGCAGCGTCCGCAGGCAGCCGGCGGCGTCCCCGCCGAGCAGTTGGGCATGGGCCAGCAGGCTGATCGCCGAGGTGGCCCACCAGCCCCGGCCCAGCGCGACGGTGTCCACCGCCCGCGCCGCGAGCGCGACCGCCTCGCCGGCGTGCTCCTGCCCCCGGGACCAGACCAGGGTCATGGCGCGCATCGCGGTCGCCAGCGTCACCACGTCCGGCGCGCCGACCGCCCGGGCCAGCTCCTCCGCCTCGGCGGCCCGCCGCTGCGCCGCGCCGAGCCGGCCCGCCCACTGGTCGATCATGGTCAGACCCAGCAACTGGTGGGCGCGGATGTGCTTCTGGGCCCCGCCGGTCGCGGCGTCCAGGCCCCGCAGGAGGTGGCGCCGGGCGTCCGGGAAGCGTTCGAGGTACAGCTCCGCGCAGCCGAGCAGGGTGAGGGTGTCCGGCGTGTGGCCGGCGACCCCGTCCGGCAGCGCGTCCACCAGCGCGGCGCAGCGCGCCACTTCGGCCGCTCCCCGCGCGGTGTCGCCGGAGAAGACGTCGCAGAACGCGATCAGCACGCGCAGGGCCGTCGACGCGGCGGGCCCGGCCTCGGTCCGCGAGCGGGCGGCCTCCCGCAGCAGCGGGCGGATCCGGTCGTGGGTGCCGCGCAGGACGTGCACCAGCCCGTACTCGTAGACCAGTTCGGTGGCCTCGACCGACAGCACGGCGGGCAGTGGCCGGGGCAGCAGGGCCATCCCGGTGCGGGCGATGGCCTCCGCTTCCTGGTAGCGGCAGAGCAGGCGTTCGGCGGCGGCGCAGAGCGCGTACGCGCGGGGCAGGAGCCGGGAGGGCAGCCCCGGACCCGGGGTGCGGTCGGGTGGGGTGGGTGGTTCGTGGTCCGTCTCGGGGTCCGGTGCGGCGGCCGGTGCGGAGGGTCGGTGGCCGCTCTCGGTGAGGAGGTGGTGGGCGAGGGCGCGTGCCTCGGTCAGGCGTCCGGCGGCGATCAGGGCCCGGCCGTGCGCGAGTTCCCATGCGGCGCGCTCCGACAGCTCCTGCTCGATGCCGGGGGCGGGCAGCGCGTCCAGGGCGAGGCGGAGCCAGCGGGCCGCGAGCTCGGGGGCCCGGGTGAGGGCCTCGGCGGCTCCTTCGGCGAGGAGGCGGGCCGCCGCGGGTCCGTCGGTGTGTGCCAGGTACTCGGCGTACCGGGCCCGTTCGAGGGCCGGGGCGCCGCGCTCGACGGCGATCCGCAGGGCCTGCCGGTGGGCGTCCAGCAGCTGGGGCAGCTCGCAGGAGGCGTGCACCACCCGGCCGACGGCCGGATGACGGAACGTCAGTTCCCGTCCCTGGTCGGCCGGGCGGACCAGGTCGGCGCGGAGCAGCTCGGCGCAGGCCGCGAGACCCTCCCGGGCATCGAGCCCGGCGATCCGGGCCGCGTCGGTCGGCCGGAACGTCCGGCCCAGGACGGAGGCGGCCCGCGCGGTGGCCCGGGCCGGTCCGCTCAGCCCGCCGACCTCGGCGAGCAGTGCCGCCGCCTCGCGCGGCAGGGCGTCCTCGTCGTGGCCCGCGCGGTCCGGCCACAGGGCGGGGTCGAAACGGGCCGCGACCAGCAGGCGCAGGTACCCGGGGAGCCCCCTCGACGCGGCGTGCAGGGCCGTCACGGTGTCGCTGCCGCTCCCGCTCGCGGCCCCGTACCGGTCGCCGAGCAGCGCTGCCACTGCCGGCCGGTCGAGAGGGCAGGCCTCCACTCGGAAGACCGTGTCGGTCCGCACGCCGAGGTCGAGTGCCTCCACCAGGGCCGGTGGGCTCTGCCGGGGCCGGTGCACCAGGACCAGTACGAAGGCGGCGCCGGTGGTGCCGGGCGCGACCGGTGCCGGGGGAGTGGTGCGGACGGATGCCGACGGTGCGGATGCCGGGGCCGCCGCGACCGAAGCCGCACGGGCCAGCCGGAGGACCAGTTCCACCGAGGCCGGATCGGCCAGGTGCAGGTCGTCGACCACCAACAGCCCTCCGGAGGCGCGCTGTTGGAGCAGTTCGCACCAGGCGTCGAGGTCGACGGTTCCGGAGGCCACGGCCGGCCCGACCATGTCGCGGAAGACCTGGTGGTCGCCCTCGCCCGAGCGGGTCGCCCGTGCCCAGAGCACCGGAATCCCGCGTCGTGCCGCCTGGTCGGCCAGCTCGCAGGCCAACTGGGTCTTGCCCGCGCCCGGTTCGCCGGTGATCTCGACCACGGCCCCCCGGCCGCGCTCCAGACCCTCCAGGGCGGCCACCATCTGCCTTAACTCGGCTTGCCTGCCGACGGTCTGACGGCCCGTCATCGACAACGCCACGACGAACACCCGTCCTCTCCGCGGCCACCGGCCGCTCCGGGCCGCCGCTCTCCCGGAGCGCCGCCTCCCCCTGCTCGATTCGTGCCCAACGTAGTGCGCGGCACTGACGGCGGGCCGGTGCGCCGTCCGTCCGTCTGCCCGGCCGTCTCGCCGGTCCAGGCTCCGTATCCGCTTGCGTAGTTCTACGGCTGCCCGGGACGGGACCGCCGGGAAGACTGCCGTGTCGTCGGGCCGAGACCCGGTCCGACGATCCGTTCACCCCCGACTTGGGAGAGACCGTGAAGTTGCGATCCATGGCGACGGCGGCCGTACTCGGCGCCGTCGTCCTCACCGCGGTGCCCGCCGTGGCCATCCCCACGGCCGCGTACGCCTGTGACGGTTCCGTGCTGTGCCAGGACGAGGACCCGTACGACGACGGAAACGGCGGCGGCGGCGGGTCGGGCGGCGGTGGTGGTGGGGGCGGCGGCGAGTGGGGTGACCCCGGCGGCGACGCCGGCGGCGGGTCGGGCGGCGACTCGAGCGACCCGGGGGACGGCGGGGGCGGCGCGCCGGACGCCGGCGGGGCGGTGACGGAGGTCCCGGACGGCTCGATCGGCCAGCCGATCGACGCGACCCTGCCCCAGGTCGTGGTCACCGGGTACGCCAACCTCCCGGTCACCCCGGCGGGCCCGGGCATTCCCGTGGCGTCGCCGAGCAGCGGTTCCGGCCCGCTGTTCACCCTGTACCGGCAGGGCCGGGTGTGGGACGTCCGGGCGAGCAACTGCTACCGCAACCAGTCCGGTTCCGTCGAGGCCAAGTACAGCCGGGGGGTGACCTACACCGTCACCACCGAGACCAGCGCCAACATCTCCGGGACGGCACTCGAGACGATCACCGCCGCGCTGAACACCAAGCTCAACACCGCCGTCACCGAGACCTACAACGAGGAGTTCACGCTCAAGCCGGGCGCGTCCTGGGCCGTGTACGTCGAGTACCAGACCAGCGTCTACGCGATCACCACGCACGACTTCTGGGGCAACTACTCGACCGAGTACGTCAACGTCACCCGGCCCACCGGCGTCGTGAGCGGCCGGGCCTGCTAGCGCCCGGCGTGGGTGGGGGATCGCGGCCCTGAGGGGTCGTCACCCCGGGTGGGAGCGGATCGCGCGAGAATAACGGGCGCGGTCCGTTCCCACCGCGTCGGCGCGGGGGCCGTCGTCGAGGCGGAACCGGTCACGGTGTCCTCCCACCGGCTTCGGGCGGGCCGTGCCGGGCGAGTTCGGGTTCCAGGCCGTCGGCGAGCGGCGGGGGCACCGCCCGGCCGGTGTCGCGGCGCCAGCCGTCGAAGGCCCAGGCGGTCGCCGCGACCAGGGCCAGGCCGAGCAGCCAGCCGCCGAGCACGTCGCTGACCCAGTGCACGCCCAGGGCGATCCGGGTGAACCCCACCCCGACGACGCTGACCACCGCCGCCGTCCGGGCGGCCCGGAGCGCGCGTCGGCCGAGGACCGGGGTGAGGACCAGCAGCAGAACCGCGCAGCAGGTCGCGGCGGTCATCGCGTGGCCGGAGGGGAACGAGAAGCCCGGGGCGTGAGCCACCGGGTCGGGCAGCGCGGGGCGGGCCCGGGCGACGGCGGCCTTGACGGCCCAGCCGATCAGTCCGGAGGCGGTGACGGTGGCGGCGGCCCAGACGGCGAGCCGCCAGGCACGGCGGTGCAGCAGCCAGCCGACGGCGACCGCGACCAGCAGACGGAGCGTCAGCGGATCCCACACGCCCTCGCTGAGCACGCGCAGCGCGGTGCGGGCGGCGGGGTGGTCGCGCACGGCGGTGTGCAGACGCTCGGCGGCGGCCGCATCGAGGCGGTGCAGCGGTGGCCAGTTGGCCTCGATCAGCACCAGCAGCAGCGCGGTGGGCACCGCCGCGACGCCGAACGCGGCGACGGCGGCGAACAGGCGCTCGCCGAGCCGCAGGTCCGCGCTGTGCAGGTCCGCGCTGCGGAGGGGAAACGGAGGGCGAGCGGTATATCAGCATCGTGAAGCGATCTGCTCCTCTAACTCCAATGCACCGACGGATTGTTGCTAGGATAAATACTAGAGAGATCAAGCTCACGTGTGATCATCGCGCCCCCCGTGTCGCGCTGCCGCACGGCGGGAGGCCTGGGCATCAGTGCGCGGACCTGCGCCGGAGCGAGCGCCTCTTCGCCGCCGTCGCCGCGTTCGCGTCGCGGACGGTGCCCACCGCGCTATGCTGCTCGGTTCTGAACACGAGCCAACTGGCCACCACTGCACCTCCTCCCGATGCGGCCCAAGCCGCCGAGCGTCTGCACACCCCCCGTGCGCGACCACCCCGCCGCCCGCCACACCGCCGCACTGCGCGTGCTCAGCGATGCGTGTGGGATCCCGCTGACGCTCCGTCGCTGGTCCGCGGTGCCACGCTGGGGGGGGGTGGGGGGGGGGGGGGGGCTGGAGCGGGTCCGCTGGCTGCTATGCACCGCCGCTGCCCTGGCGGCCTCGCCCGTCTAGGGCCGCCAGCCACCGTCACCGCTCTCCGTGAATGATCGCGCTGGGCTCGCCAAAAAAAGGCCGCCAGTCGCCCGGGCCCCCGCCCCGCGCTGCCACGACCCGTGCTACACGCCCGTGCTTCTCGTTCCCCTACGGCCACAGCGATGACCGCCCGCTGACCTGCTCGCGCGGTCTCTGCTCGGTCCTCCACCCCCGTCCTCGGCCGACGCGCGCTCACGGGCCGCCGGACTGCGGCGGTGGCAGCGTCTCGGGGTGGGAGTTCACCGGATCGCCTGGGCGTGCAATGGCGCAGCGACGGCTCGGCGGCCTGGCTGATCGGCCTGGCCCTGGTCGCGGCGACCGCCTGGGACCTTCGACGCTGGCGCCGCGACACCGGCCGGGCGGATGCCCCCACGCAGCTCGCCGACGCCTGGAACCCGAACATCGCCCGGCACGGCCGCCGCTGTAGAAGCCTGGAGGAAAGACACCCGTGACTCGGGTTCCGGCCTCGACGACCGCGCTCCCGAGCATCGGGCGAACCCCAAGACTGCAGCCGCCAACGGGCCAAATCCCGTCGGCCTGACGGCGGTGAGGAACGCTGATCGGCGGCGCCTCGTTATTCTCGCGGCGATGCCGCTCCCCGTGGTACCCGGGCGTGACGACGCGCTACAGGCCGCAGATCCCCCACCGCACCTCCGGGCGCTAGCTAGGGCCCGGGCGCGCTCTACGACGCGCGGTGGCCGTGGTGACTGCTTGACGTACTCGGTCGAGATACAACAACATAAAAGAAAAAAAATGTAGTTAGTAAGAGTAATAAAAAAAAAAAATAGCAATAAGAACAAAGAATATATGAAAAACAGCGTTGCCCTCGCAGGAAGTACGGGCCGTGCGGGGGAGCGGCCGACGCGATGTGATCGACGTAAAAAAACGACGCTGGTCTGGACCAGACGTACACGGCCCTAGGCACGCCCTCGGGCTCTCTGTACGGGCGTGAACTCCTTGGGAGGCGGCCGTTTGTAGTCTGCGGGTAGTCGGTAGGGGGGGCGGGCTGTTTGTGAGCTTGGCGTGTTCCAGGCGGCGTCGGTGATTCGTCCGAGTGCCGTCCGCGGATACTCGTGGGCGGCTGATCTCGGTGCTGACGTGTAGGTCACCCCCCTGGCTGTACTTGGCCTCGACGGAACCGGACTGGTTGCGGTTCAGTTGCTCGCCCGGACGTCCCACACCCGGCCCTGCCGGTACGGGTGAAGCTAGGCGGGCCGGAACCGCTGCTCGGCGACTGCCCACGGGAATGTCTCCGGCCGCGCCGGGGTGACGCGGGAGGGTTGGGCGTATCCGCGTGATGCCGCTGCGGAGCCTGGGGCTTAGGTTCGGGTGCGATCGAGCTCGGCCGAATGCGGAGTCGCGTCGCGGACCCCTCAAAAAAAACCACCAGTTCACCCTCCGGTCCGTTCACCGCCCCTCGCCGGCTCCGGCGCGCCGCCCCCGCGTTCGCACGTCCCCCCGCTGGCGTCGCTCTGAGTCGGGCCCTGCCCGACGGCGGTGCGCGGCGCGACGGCGTGCGGGTCCGCCGGGGTCACCCTCACTCCT
>NZ_BAAAYB010000018.1:0-34562 GCF_039535905.1 Kitasatospora albolonga
CCCGCACCGGGGCCCCGGGGTCCTGCCATGATGCGGCCAAGGAAATGTGACATTGCATATTTCTTCCGCTTCCCCGCAGACCCTCGACGAGGAGAGACCCGTGAAGAGCGTCATCACCACCGCTGCCGTCACCGCAGCCGCCCTCACCGCCCTGACCACCGCTCAGGCGGCTGCCGTGGCACCGGCTGGCCCCACCGGTCCGGTCGGCCCTGTGATCACCTGCGGCACCCCCGGCGCGCCCGGCTACCTGCTGACCCGGGCCTGTGTCGAGGTGACCGGCAAGCAGGTGCGGTTCTACGGCGTGGCCACCGCCAACGACCCATCCCACCAAGTCCAGTCGGTCGGCTTCACCATCCAGGGCGCGGTGTCCGGCGGTGCCCCGATCGCCCCCGTCCACCCCGTCGTCAACATCCAGGCCGGCGGGAACGTGGTCGGCAGCGCCTACGGCACCGCAACCTGCGGTTCGACGGTCACCTCCACCTTCTCGGTGAACCAGCCGGGCTGGCCCGCCTCGACCGCCACCGTCTCGGCCGTCGTGATCTGCTGACGACCGATCCCCACCCCGGGGCGCCCGGTGCCAAACGCCCGCCCCGGAACCCGCGCACGCCGCCCGCACCCTCGACGACACCACGCCAAGAGCCGCCACCGTCGTCACCGGGCCGAGCACACCGGCACGCCGGTCACCACCGGCCGCCCGCGACGCCCGAGGAGGCCGCCACCCCACAGGGTGGCGGCCTCGTCGACGCCCAGCGGCGCCCAGTACGACCCCACACCGCCGCCGCCACCACCTCGGCGGCAGCGGGCACGGCGAGGACGACCACGGCGACGCCGCCGGTCAGTCGGTGAAACCCAGCCGCCGACGCCAGCCCCGCCCTGCCAACCCCCGCGCTGCGCCAGGCCTGCAGCCGGTCCGTGACCTGACCCTCGAGCGCATCGGCTGTTGTGGCCTGTCGGGCGGTGGGGGGATGAACCGCCACCGCCCGTGCGGCGCTCCGGTGGGCACGGAGATCAGCGACTGCTCGACCCCGTACGAGCTGCACCTCGGCCCCGGCCAGGTCCGTCAGCTCACAGTCTGATGGAGCCACACCGGCGGTTCGGTGCCACGGCCAGCAACTGCGCCGCTGAGGGACGGGTCCACCTTGGTGCGGTCAAACTCAGGGAGGTTGGACTGACGACGGTTTGTCTCACCGAAGTTGGGCCTCCGGCGGACTGTTCGCCTGACATCTCTTTCGCTGGGGCGGCGGGGCTGGGAGGATCTTGGACATGGAGAGAATCGAGTCCGCGGTCCTTCGGTGACCGCCGCGATCGGGGTCATGGCCTCGACAACCTTGCTCGACTACGCGCTTCGTGTCTGGCGCACCTATCCGCAGCCGTTCGCGGGTACGGCTGGTGACGAGATCGATGCGGACCAGGAGTCCTTCCTGGCACGGCTCAACGCCAGCTGTCTGCCACCCAGCGCCCGCAACGACCGCTCCGGCCACCGGCAGCGCAGCTGCGGCGGGGGATCCGGGGTGTCCTGGCCTCGCCACCGCGACTACCAGGTCGCCGGACTGCTGCAACACCGGCTGCGCCGGGGGACCGAGCCGGCCTCGCTGCGGTTGCTGGCGAGTGCGCTCACCAGGGTCGGTCCGGCGCAGCCGTTGGATCCGCAGATCCGGTGGGTGCTGAGCCGTTACGACCCGTTGACCGTGGCTCAGGTGGGCCGCTGGCTGGTGTGCAACGGCGCCGACGAACACGTCGTGCAGGCTGGCTTGGTTCTGCTCGTCGAGACGGCCACGGAACAGGACCTCCCCCTGCTGCGCACCCTCGGGGTGCTGACCAGCTTCGCCATTCCTACGTCACTGGCCCTGGAGCGGATCCCGGGCGGGGCAGCGGTCCTGATCGAGCTCGCCGAGCACACCAGCACCTGTACGCCTGGCCGGGACGTCTACGTCGAGGCGCTGATCCGTCTGAGCGCGCCCCGGGCCCGCTACTGGTGGTGGGAGAGCCGGATCAACCCCTTTGGTGTGCACCCCCGGGCGGACCCCTGTCGGCCGGACGATCCCGAGGTCATGCACTGGTTGCGCCGCAAGGCCGATGACGGCGGAGACTTCACCGGCTACTTCGCCGCCGACATTGTGACGGCCGCCGGGATCGCGCAGGCACTGTCGGACCCGCAGGCCGACGCCGAGCTGGTGGACCACGCTGGGCGGCTGCTGTCTGCGCTCACTTCGTGTGGCGGCATGGGCGTCACCCTTGACGAGCTCGAGGACGCTCCGGAACTGCTGCGGTCCTACGGGGAGCAGGTGGCCCGACTCGCTCCGACCCCGCAACGCTGCCGTACTGTCCTTGGCCTGCTCGACGCCTTCACCGGCGAGCCGCGCTCCGGCTGCCAGGTGGACTGGTCCGGCGAGGAGCACGAGGCATACCGCGCTCGGCTGGCCGACCTGCTCGCCCGGCCCGCATGGCGGGACCGCCTCCGGGCAGTCCTGGCCCTGCCGCACGAAGGCCCTGACGGGTGGACGGCCACGCTGGCCGGCGAACTCGGCCTGCAGCTGACCGGCGGTCAAACTTCGGTGAGACTCGTCAATTTTCGTTGAGACGGGTCAGCCCCGTTCAGCGGCCCTGCTGATCCGGTGGCGTGCCGCCCTGCTGCCGCTCCTGGCGCGCCTTGCGCACCTCGTTGATCTTCTTGGCACCAGCCCGGCGGGCGTCGGTCAGCGCGTTGCCTGCGTACGCCGAGACCGAAGACCACGTCGGCCGCTTCCTCACCGAATCCTGCAAGACCGACGAAGGCATGCGCGCCGAACAGGCCGCCCTGTTCTCCGCCTACACCCGCTGGTGCGGCTTCGAAGGCTCCAACCCCGTCTCCAGCCGGGCCTTCGCCGCACGAGTACGTGAAACCCTGGGTATGACCTCCCCCAAAGGCATGGTCCTGTCCAACTCCCGCAAGTACTACCCAGGCATCGGCCTCATCGCCGACAACGACACCGAGGAGCCGACCCCGTGGGCGCGCTGATCGACCCGGCCGAGCTCGCCCACGAGACCGACCTCGTCTGGCTCGAGGACACCACCACCCTCGACTACGTCCGCCAGTCCCTGGACCGCCTCACCTCCCGCCGAGGCCGCCCCGCCTACCACCGCGACGGCCACATGGTCGGCTACGCCATCCTCGGCCCCGACGCCAAGGCCTCCCGCGCCTCCGGCACCTTCCGCCGCCGCGTCTTCTGGCTCCTGCCCCACGACCGCGACCAACAGCCCGTGTACTCCACCGGCGCCCCCTCCGAAGCCGTCGACCCCCGCACCGTCGCCCCCGGCACCAAGGGCTACAAGACCGAACGCTCCGAAGGCGGCCCCGCCTCCCCCGCCATGCTCGAGCTCGGGATAACGCTCCCGAAGACCTGACCAGGCCGCGCAGGCGTGCCGGAGATTCGACCGGTCGCGGTCCAGCCCCCCGGATGCCAGGGCGATGACTGCTGTGAGGAGGGCCGCGGCCAGGTGAACCAGCCGGCACACCTGCGCTCGTAAGCGGGACACCCTGAGTGGCTGACCGGCTGCGGCGTGGTTTCCTTCCGGTCGCCGCTGGCTACGGCGTCGTCCCCCGGCCTACGAAGCCCGCTCACGGAGTGCGCCTCGTGCCGGCGCGCCGGGACTGGCGGCGTTAACGGTTTGGTGTGGCCCCACTTTTCCGGTCTGAACTGGGCCCGGCTTGCTGCGACGGGCGCTTGTGTTCCGGCCCGGAGTGGCCCCGGCTTCCGGTCTGTAGTGGCCCCGCTTTGATGGGCAGCAGTGTCAGTCGTCGCTGCGCGTCACGTCGTATTCGCCGACATCCAGATCTGCGCCGGTCGCGGCGAGGAAGTCCAACGCCGCGCGGTCCAGGTGCCAGCCGAGGAGATTCGTGTCGTCCGGCGAGCCGGGGGGCCGCTCGTCATGCAGGTTGAACCAGCGGTTGACCTGAAGAATCGCGTTCCCGGGGCCCAGACGGGCTGTCAGATCGGTGAGCGCCTCCATGCAGGGCCGGAGCCTGCCGATGACCTGGTCGATCTGCTCATCGACTGGCAGACCGGGCTCACGGCAGACAACCGTCCAGACGTGACAGAACGGGATGATGTGAGGTGAGGTGGACAGACTCCCCCGCACCGTGACCTCGTCCGGTTCCACGCCAAGCAATTGGGTGATCTCGTCAACGGTGGTGCCCACGCTGGAGATCGCAAAGTAGACCTGCTGAGTCAACGACACCCGCGGAGACTACAGACGCAGCCGCACGTCCGCCTGACTATTTCCTCGCCTGCTGCCTGGCTTTGGTCTGGGCGAGGCGGTAGGACTCGGTTCCGGTCTCGATGATGGTGCCGTTGAAGGTGAGCCGGTCCACGATGGCCGCGCAGAGGCGGGGGTCGGTGAAGGTCTTGGTCCAGCCTCCGAACGATTCGTTTGAGGCGATCGCAACACTGTTCTTCTCCTCCCTTTCCGTCAGAACCTGGAACAGCATCTCGGCGCCGCGGCGGTCCAGTTCGAGGTAGCCCAGTTCGTCGATGCAGAGGAGATCGACGCGGCCGTAGCGGGCGATGGTCTTGGTCAGTTGCTTGTCGTCGGCTGCTTCGACGAGCTCGTTGACCAGGCGGGCGGCGAGCGCGTAGCGGACCCGGAAGCCTGCCATTGCCGCGGCGGAGCCGAGTCCGATCAGCAGGTGGGTCTTGCCGGTGCCGGAGTCGCCGATCAGGCAGAGCGGCTCGCCCTTCTTGACCCACTCGCAGGTGGCGAGGTTGTTGACCAGGGCGGGTGTGACGTTGGGGTTGGCCGAGTAGTCGAAGTCGGACAGCCACTTCGAGCGCGGGAAGCCGGCCGCGCGGATGCGCCGCTCGGAGCGGCGGCGGTCGCGGTCCTCGCACTCGGCCATGAGCAGTTCGGCGAGGAAGCCGCGGTAGGACAGGTGCTCGCGCTCGGCGCGGGTGACGGTGTCGGCGAACTGGGCCCGCATGGTCGGCAGCCGCAGGACGCGGCAGGCGGTGTCGATGGCGGCGTCGGAGGCGGGCTCGGTCAGGGTGTGGTGCGGGCCGGTCATCGCGGGTCCCTTCCGGGTCGGTGGTGCAGGAGCTGGTCCCAGCGCTCAAGCGCTGGAAGGGGACGCTGGTCGGGTGGCAGGCGGGCGGTTCTTCGTTCGGTCAGGCTCGGCAACGGCAGCTCGGGCGGGCCGACCGGTTCGGGCAGCGGGACGGTGACCGTGACGGTCGGGGACCGGCCCTCGCTCTCGGCGGCCTTGCGCGCTTCGAGCGCGACGACGTCCGCGGTGCAGGCCCCGGCGGCGAGGGCGGCGGTGATCCCGGCAACGACGTCGCGGTGCTGCAGGTGCCGGTGCAGCAGCAAGACGTGGACCAGGGCCTTCGTGCCGTCACTCTCGCCGAGCGTGTGTTTGGCCGCAGACCAGAACGCCTCGTGCGCGGGGGTGAAAGTGCCCGCGTGGCGGGCCTGGTCAAGTGCCTCGGAGCCGGCCAGGGCTCCCGGCTTGGCCAGCAGGACCTCCAGGAAGTGGTCCAGCACCATCCGCTCGGCGCCCTTCGTGGTCAGGCGCGAGTGGCGGGCGATCTCGGTGCGGCCGTGGAAGACCACGACCTCGTTCGATCTGAGCAGAACGTGCACTTGGCGGCCGATGTAGCGGACCGGGACCGAGTAGCGGCAGACGCGGACGGCGACCATGCCGTAGCGGTCGACGCGCGGGGTGAGGGCCAGCCCGGTCTCGAATGCCTCGCCGGGAAGGGGCAGCAGGAGTGGGGCCTCGTGGGCGAAGTCCTGGCCGATGGTGCGGATCCGCATCCCGATTCGCCGGTTCTCTTCGGCCTGTTCGAACGCGGCGAAGGCGTCGTTGAGCTCGTCGAGGGAGTCGACGCGTGGGACGGGGGTGAGGTAGTTGCGGCGCCAGTAGCCGACCTGGCCCTCGACGCCGCCCTTCTCGTGGGCGCCGCGAAGTCCCGGCTCGCAGTAGAAAGGGGTGATCGAGTAGTGCTGGCGGAAGTCGTGCCAGCGCGGATGCTCCTCCCGCGACCGGCTCTTGCGGATCACCCTGGTCACCGCGGGCGAGAGGTTGTCATATCGTATCTGGCCTGCTGGTATGCCGCCCAGGGTGCGGAACGCGTGGACGTGGCCGTCGAGGAAGGCCTCCTGCCCGCACGAGGCCGTGACCCGGTGGACGGCCTTGCCGGAGTAGGCCAGCCGGAACGCGAACAGGTAGCACTTGGTGCGCTCGCCGGCCAGGTCGACCCATGCCTCACCGAAGTCGACCTCCGCGTCCATGCCGGGCTGGTTGTGCCGGATCACGAACCCCGCCGAGGGTGCTGCCCCGGCGGCCTCGGCGATCTCCTGCTGGCGCCGGTGGACGTAGTCCCACACGGTCGAGTACGCGATTTCCGCCCCGAGCTCCTGGCGAAGCCGGGCCAGGATCCGCTGCACGGTGTGCCGCTGCTTCGGCGGGGCCTCCAGGTCGTCCAGCAGCCACTGGTCGATCGTCTTCTTGAACGGCTCCAGCCTCGGCGAATGCCTCCGCGGTGTCCGCCGAGGCGTCGGCACCGCCGAACACAGGGCCTCGCGCACCAGCCGCCGGTGCACCCCGTACTTCCGCGCGAGCGCGCGAACCGACAAGCCCTCCCGCCAGGAGTCCCGGCGGATCAGCAGGAACAGCTCTTCCTTCGAGGCCACCACCCGGCATCGCCCCCTCATGGAGACCTGTACCGAGCGTCCCAGCCCCATGTCCACGGTGGGGCCAGCTCAAGCCGGAACAACCCCCGAACGCTCCCGTGCGCCCCGCAGGTGGAGCCAACTCGGACCGGAAAAGTGGGGCCACACCAAACCGTTAACGCCAGACTGGCGGCGGGTGTGCGTGCGGCTGGTGTACGGCCGCACGCACACCCTGGGCTGTGGCTACTCGGCGTGGGCTTTACCGGCTTTGGTGAACAAGCGGGACCGGATCAGTACGAGGTGTACACGCTGTTGACGCTCAGGGGGAGGTTGCCCCAGCTGCGCTGCTCCTGCTGCTCCCGTGCCGCCCTCGGCCGCCGGCCGCCCGGCTGCCCGGGCCCGGTACCACCCCCGGAAGCCGTTGTGTCCGGCCTGGGAGAGAGGGGCCGTTCCCCGCCTCTGAAGGGGTTCCCCGCTCCCGTCCCGTTCCGGCCGGCCGCTGTGCTCCCGCCCGCCCGGTGAGCGATCGGATCTCGGAGCAGCCTCCGGGCCCGTGCCGATGCGGCCAAGCCGGGTGTGACGGGCGGGCGTCAGGCGGCCTTGGGGAAGTCCTTGCGCTTGATCTTGGCGCGACGGCCGTCGGGGTGGTGGAACACGATCCCTTCGGCCATGGTGCCCGGCGCGTAGCGGCTCTCCAGCTCGGCGAGGAACTCACGCAGGCCCTCGTAGCTGCGCGGCACCGCCTCGTACACCGGCACCTCCAGGTTGAACGGCACGCACAGGTAGCCGTCCAGCTTCAGCGGGTTGCCCTGGATACGCGGGCCGAGGGCCTCGCAGGCATGCTCGCCGTCCGGCCAGGTGGCCACGTCGGTGTTGCGGGCCGCGGCCAGGATCCACTTGTCCTCGGGACCGTGCTCGTCGGTGTCGACGTACCAGCCGTCGACGATGCCTTGCTGCTTGTGCGCCTTGCTGGGGTTGCGGCGCTTCTCCACCCGCACCAGATGGCCCCCGCGGATGGTCAGGCGGACGTTGGTGCCGTCCAGCTTCTCGGTGGGCGCGCCCTCCCCGGCGAACACCCAGGCGCACTCGGCGCGCGGGCGGTCCACGACGCGAAAGTCGCCGTCCCGCTCGAACAGCGTGGGGATCTTCTCCATGACCTGCCTGCCTCTCCTGACCTGTCCGACCAGTTCCTCGTGCGTGATCGTCCCCGCGGCCAGGCCGCTCGCCAATGACCGCACCAGGTCCGCGACGGAGACCTCGGCGTCCACGGCGACGCGCTTCAGCGCCTTCTTCTCCTCCGGCGAGACCCAGGCGACCAGCCGCGACCAGCCGTCCGGCGGGGTCCAGCGCGCAAGTCGCTCCGGGTCCTTCCGCGGCCGGCCGCGGCGTTTGACCTCTTCTTCCATGGCCGTGAGCCTAGGAGTCGACTTAATGTTGTGTCAATTGGCATAACAGAAATTCGACAGGCCGGGAGCCGGTCTGCCGTCACCGGGTCGCGGGCTCGCCGGAGCGGTCACCTGCCGGGTTGTAACGGCCAGGTCCAGCAGGGCGCCCGCCGCGGCCAAGGTGGAGGAGCAGGTCCGCGCGAAGTGGCAGCCCAAGGTGCGCCAGCGGGTGCGCAACGCCGCCCAGAGCCGCGGCTTCATGCTCACCGTCTCCGGCACCTTCGGCTACAGCGCGGCGGGCGGCTCCACCGACGACCCCCGCCCGCGCATCAAGGGGTCTGTCCCGCCACCACGAGAGCAACCTGGCTGCCCTCGCCCTGCCCGAAGCCCGCCTGGTAGCCACCCGCTCCCTGCTGACCGTTCGCGACAACCTCGCCGACACCATCGCCGCCCGCGCCATGACCTGCATCCACGGCGGCGCCGGCTTCGGCAAGACCGTCGCCGTCACCAGCTGCCTACGCGAACTCGAACCCGCCGAAGACATCCACCGCATCACCTTCCACACCCGCCCCACCACCCGCGCGGTACGCCACGAACTCTTCACCAGCCTCCAACTACCAGGCCAACCCCCGCGCTACGCCAGCGAGTTCGACCACCTCCTCAAGACCACCCTCGCCGCCCACCCCCGCACCCTCGTTCTCGACGAGGCCCAGTGGCTCTCCAGCGACCAGCTCGAGTACATCCGCTACCTCTGGGACGACCCCTACACCCAGCTCGCCGTCGTCTTCGTCGGGGGAGAGGGCTGCTACCAGGCCCTGCGCAAGGAGCCGATGCTCTCCTCCAGGATCTTCATCTGGCAGCGCCTGACCCGCCTGGCCCCCGAAGAGGTCCTGGACGTCATCCCGCTCTACCACCCGATCTGGGCCGAAGCCGCCCCCGCCGACATCGCCTTCGCGGACCAGCACGCCGCCCACGGCAACTTCCGCAACTGGGCCCGCCTGACCGCCCACACCCACACGGCCCTCCAACGCACCGGCCGCACCCGCGTCGACCAAGAAGTCCTCCGATGGGCCTTCAGCCGCCTCGCCCCCACCGGCTGAAAATCGAACGAGGGCGCTTGAATTCAAGCGCCCTCGTTCGATTCCTACTCTGCTGTCACCGCGCACTCCACCCCTGTGCTCGGCGTGCTCCGTGAGCTGACTCGACCCCCGGCGGCCCGGCCCCCCAGGCGAGAGCACTTCCGACTCGCTCGCCCGTGAACTGGCCGGGAGCTCGGCCAGGACGGTGCCTAGCTCCCTAACCCCCGCAGCTGCGCAATGTCCAGGGCCAGCTCACCACTGGGCCTGGCCGTCATAGCCTGTTCCACCAGCTCCACTGGGAGTGCGGGCGTCCCCGGCGCGCCCGTGCTCCCGGACGAACTCCGTCAGGGCCACGAGGCCAGCCTGCGAACCGGTCACCAGAACCGGTCACCACGAGACTTGTTCAACCGGCTGCGACCTTCGCTCGGGCGGCGGCCAGCTCCTGGCCCTCATCGAAGCCGAGCACACTCAGCAGGTCCTGCTGCTCTTCGTCGAGCTCGACGAAGGAGGCCTGCTGCGCTGGCACCCACCACCCGAGGCCCTCGCCCTTGAACTCGGTCTCCAGCGGCAGCGCGGCCCAGTCCACCCGCTCATCCGACTTCAGTCACCACTGCCTGGCAGTGGCGTGGAAGCGCTGCCAGGTGATTTGCCAGCCCGGTGCCCACCAGTGATCGATTGCCTCGAGCGCCTCCCGACGCTTTGGTCAGCGCTTGACGCGGCTGCGGATGGCAAGGGCGGCCAGGCCAAGCAGGACAGGTTCGCCGATCCGGGACGCCATCTCGATGACGGTGCCGGGCAGGGTGAGGTTCTGCCCGCTGGAGCGAAACACCACCGAGTTGACCACTACCAGCGCCGCCTTCTCCGCCCGCTTCGCCGTGACCCGCTTCTTCCAGGACAGAGACAGAACGGGTCCGGGGTCTTGGTGGTCGTCTGCACCACGCCGGCTCCATACGTGCCAGTGGTCTTCGGATCTGGCGTGTCGTCCGGGAGCCCGAACAGCACCATCAGCACGAGTGTCAGCCCCCATCGCCACAAGCAGTAGCGACAACGCCCGCGATGCCCGCAGCCCATAGCCGGACACCAGCCAGTACAGCCCTAGCAGCCGCCGCTCAGCCTGCGGACGCTGCATATCGTGGCGGCGCATCTCCATCTCGCCGTAGTAAAAGTCCGCCGCGTCCGGCTGGTTCCCTGCCTCCTCGAACGCCTTCCGCAGCTGCTGGTATACCCCGACCAGATCATCCGGCCCGGCCTCACGCTCAGGTACGCCGTGAAGAGGACCCCGTTCCCAGCCCCGTCCCGCAGCACCAGGCTGGTGTGAGCGCCAGTGTTGCTCCTCAGCAAGAACCTTGCGCGGCGACCACCGAGCAGGCAGTAGTCGGTGGTGAGGGCGCCATCCCGAAGGCGGCCGACCGAAACGGCAGCCGAATCCGATCCGGATCTGCTCCAAATGAAACGCCCCGGAGAATTCACAGGTACTCAGGTCGATATCGGTGAGGACCAAGTGTGCACAGTCCACCCCTTCTAGGGAAACCAGGCGAACACCGGCGGGCGAGCCCACGTCGGTGAAATGATCCTCCTCCACAGTATTGCCATCCCACCTGAAGGGAACAGGCCAGGCATGTACGTTGGCCGGCGCCATGAGCATAGCCCGGCTCAGTCTCACCTCCGCGTATCGCAGGCGCAGAGTGGCGTTGCCTTCGAAGGCCGTCCGTTCGCAGGACAGCCTGGGGGTAACCACCTCGATCGTGACCTGGGAACCAGTAAACCTAGCCTTGTCGAGAACGACGCCCCCCACACAGGCGAGAGGGCCTATGTGCTGCAGCCCTTCAAAGGTGGCTGAGTCAAAGTAGGCGCTACTGGCGAAGGTGGTCACGTCGAAAAACGCGGTCCGGGAAAAGACGGCCGATGTGAACGTGGCGAGCCCGGCAAAGGTAGCCATGGTGAAGTTGGCATTACCGCTGAAGGTAGCCAAGCTGAAGTCGGCGTGACCAGTGAAAGTAGCCAAGGTGAAGTAGCTCGTGCCTGTGAAAACGGCGGAACTGAAGTCAACGCGACTACTGAAGGTCACTGTGCCGAAGTCAGCGAGACTGGTGAAGGTTGTCCCATTGAAGTCGGCAACGCTGGTGAAGGTAGCTCCACTGAAGCTGACGGGATGAGCGAAGGCGACCCGGCTGAAGTCGGCGTCGCTGGCGAAGGTGACCGAGCTGAAGTCGGCCCGGCCGGTGAAGGTGACCGAGTCAAAGTGCGCATGGTCGGTGAAGGTGACCGAGTTGAAGTTGGCGTTGCCGACCCGCGGGCTCCCTGTAGCGGGATCGGTGCAGGCCGTCAGGACATCTAGGAGCAGGGAACTGTCGATAGTTGTTCCGCGCAGGTCCAGGTCACTGCCCACGACAAGCGAGCTGATAAACGTGACTCGCTCAGGCGAGGAGACGTGCGCTAGACACCTCCCGCTGTTGCTGACAGGTATGCCCTGGCAGCCATCCAGCTCGGAAGCTCCTGCCCCCTCACCACAGTGTGGCCACGAAGGAGGACCGGAGGACGGTACGGCGTTCATGGCGATGTTCTAACCCAGCACCGCTACTCCGCGAAGGGGATTCGCCATTTCGTGACAGACCTGGAAGATCGAGCTCTTTTTCCCCTTATCAAAGAGGACCGGTTCACGCGCCTGCCGCCGCCCACTGGACGCCATGTTCGGCGAGCTGCGCGAGCTGATCCGGGGTCAACTTGCCCCGCCTGGCCTTGGCGTTGTTGAGAAACGCACCCAGGGCCACTTCGACGACGCCCTGCTCTTCGCCGTCCGCTCCGGCGTCCACCACCTGGCGGTGTGGGCGGGGAACCCGCGGATGCCCGTGTTCGGCGACGAACGCGGCCAAGGCAGCGATGCCGAGGGCGAACCGGTCGGTGCGGGAGACCTTCGGCCGGGCGTCGGCGGCGGCTTTCGCCGCCACCAGATCGGGGTCGGCCTCGATGCCGATGGCGGCCAGCAGCTCCTGCTGCTCCGCCTCCAGGCCGGGGTGGCCGGCCCGTTGCGCGAGCACCCACCGGCCGAGCGCCTCGCCCTCGAACATCACGTCCTCGGCCAGGTCCGCCCACGCGACGTTCCCGTCGGACTCCAGCCACCACGACCTGGCCGCGGCGTAGGTGCGCTGCCAGGCGATGGGCCAGTTCGGGCACCACCACGGGTCGACCTCCTCCAGCGCGGCCCGCCGCTCGGGCGTCAGCGAGCCCGGCTCGCCGTCCGGGACCTGCGCGGCGGAGCGGAGCTCGGCGAGCCAGGTGCCGATGGCGTATCCGCCGATCGAGGCCCGGGCCGGGGCCGCCAGGCTCCCGCCGTGGTCCTTCGCCCACACCCGCGCCCACGAGAGGCCGGCCTCGAACCTGGCGTCCGACACCGACCACACCATCTCGAACCCGTCGAGCTGCTCCACCCGCCATGACGCCAACTCGCCCGCCGCATTCTCCACCCGGCGGTCCGACAGCCACCGCCCGAGCGGGTAATTGCCGTTCTCCCCGACAAGCGCCGCATAGGGCACGTTCAGGTGCCCGTGTTCCTTGTACCAATTCCGCACGTGGCCGATCGCCTCACGCCACAGATGCGTCTCTCCCCGCAATACCCGCGAGGCGATGAACAGCGCCAGGACGTCATCCTCGGGGGCGGACTCGAACCGCACCGGCAACGTGAAAGCCCCCGCACCACCCACACCACCGGCACCACCGCCATGGCCCTCACCAGGGGCGTAAGCCGCCTCGGCGCTGCGCCCGGTGGTCCGTCGGCCGCTGCGCTGCGGCACCGCCAGGGCCTCGAGCATGCGTTCGTCGTGTGACCGCAAAGCGGCCAAAATTTTGACGAGCCCGTTATAGCTGTCAGACTCCAGAATGTCCCCAGGCCGCTCCCCGGGCTTGAGGAAGACAGGCACGATAAGGCTCGCCATCTTCTTCTCCCCAGGCTTGATCCGAAGAGCCCGACCAACAGCCTGGACGATATCAACCATGCTGCCACGGCCGGAAATAAGAACCGAATCCGCATTCGGAATATCGACTCCCTCGCCGAGGATCTTGCACTGGGCGATCACCCTGTACCCCAGACCGTCGTCCTTCTCGGTCAGTCCGAACTCCCCGATGACCTCCTCCCGGAAATCCACTCCGTGCTCACCGGAGAGCCACTGCGACCAGACCTCAGCCGGGTATTTCTCCGGGTCGGAATCGTGAAGCCGCTCCGCCGTCTGGTTCAGCGTCTCGGAGAAATACCGGGCCTCCAAGGTGCGGTTGTGGAAGGTGATGGTGCGCTTCAGGCCGCGCTCAGCGGCGACCTTGAGCAGCCCGGCCTGCATCGCGGCGAGCTGCTCGGCCGGCACCGCGTCCTCGCTCCCGTCCACCGCCTCACCCACCCCGGCGCCCCACGGCACCGGCTGCGCCTGGGCGGCGTCCCGGTCCGAGCGCGGGTCCCGCAGCTCGACCACCACCACCTCAAAAGGTGCCAGCAGCGACTTTTCGACCGCCTCGGCCAGCCCCATGGTGAACACCTGCGGGCCGAACACCGCCACGTTGTCCATCGATACGGCCAGCTCCTCCGGCAGCGGCTGGCGCGCCCCCTCACGGCCGGTGGAGGCCTTGAGCGCCTTGCCGGGCGGCGCCCAGATGCGCGGCGTGGCCGTGGCGTAGAGGCGCCTGGCCGCCGGGATCAGGCCCTGGTCGTGCACCACCGTCCACGTCTTCTCGACATGCCCGGACGAGCGGTGCGCCTCATCGCAGACCATCAGGTCCAGCGGCGCCAGCAGCTCCCCCTTGGCCCGGGCCCAGAAGGCGTACGCGTCCGCGACCGCGCCCACCGAGGCGTAGGTGGCGAACAGGGTCAACGGCCGCCGGCCCCGGACCGCGTCCGCGATCCAGGACGCGACCAGCAGGCCGTTGGTCGAGGCCTGCACCCCCACCGGCAGTTCGTCCTGGACCAGCGAGCACACCGCCCGCATCTCACCTGTCAGTCTTCCGTCTAGTTACGGCATCTGGATGGGCCGTGAGGTGTGGATGGTCTGACTTGATGGAGGGTTAGAGGGTGTGCGATGACCTGCTGTTTCCTCAGTGATCTTGCTGCTGGCGTGAGCCCGCTCCGGTCTTGAGCTGGGGTGCTGTGACTATGCGGAAGACTGTTGTGACTCTAGGGATAACCCCCTGGCTGGGGCTTGTTGTTTGGTCGTTGTGCTGGGCCCGTTGCTGCCGTCTGTGTGGTTCACAAGGGGGCGGAGTCGCTGCGGGCCGGCTGTGGCTACGGGTCTTTCTGCTCGCTCTTCGGCTTGAAGGTCATCGGTATACGGGCGAGCGTCGGTACGGAGCCGACCATCCTCACGCGCCGAGCGAAGCTGCGCAGGTTGACCTTGCTGAACGTCGGTAGGTCTTGCGGGAGTTGATGGGTCCCGGTGAAGGCGATGGCGTAGGTGACGAAGCGGGGCGGCTTGGCGCCGGCGGCTTCCTCGAGGGCAGGGTTGTTCGACAGGGACTTCACTGCCTCGATGAAGTCGTTCCTGTAGGAGGAGTCCGCGACGAGCGTCTGGGCGGAGACGAATCCTTGGGAGAACAGGTGGCTGAGGGTCTGGCTGCCGGTGTAGTGCTTGACGTGGATCAGGTAGCCGTTCTCGTGGAGGAGGTCGCACGCCTCGATCTGATCGCCGTTGCCGTCCTGCGGGAAGAGCCGGTGCCGGTCCAGGCAGACGAGGTCGTCGCGGTCTTCGGCGGCCTTCTCGTTGTAGTGCTTCTCCCAGTTCTTCCTGTGTCCCCAGTCGTCCCAGGTGCGGAGCTCCAGCAGCGCGGTGACGTCCTCGATCTGGGCGAGGTCCTGGTCCAGCTTCTCGTAGTAGTCCGCAGCGAGGGCGTACCACTTGCCGAGGGTGAGCAGGTACCGCTGCTGTCCGTCTCCCGCTTCGAAGATGAGCCAGTGCTTCAGGGGTTTGGCCTGGCTGGCGGGATCACCGTTGGCGTCCCTGGCCTGGATCTTCACGTTCTTGAGGCTGCCGACCGTGTTCCGGCCCGGCAGCGCGGAGATGGCCGATCGCAGGGAGGTAAGCGACATCTCGTCGAACTCCTGGAACTCACCTCCCTTCTGGGCGACGAAGTCATGGAGGTTCTCGATCGACAGGTCGTCCGACGGGGCGAATGCGAGGACGTGAACGTTCATCGGGTCCGGCGGCACCGCCGACGCGCCGGTGGCAGGTTCGTCGGACGTTCCGAAGAACTCAAGGGCCAAGCGCTGCTCGAGGCGCTGCACGATCTCGCTTGTGGCCCGTAGAGGTTCCAGGGAGTCGATGAAAGCGAGATCGGCTGATGCCTCGCCTGCCAGTGTGGCCTGGAGCATCTGTGTGAGGACGCCATGGACCGCGTGAAGGTCGGTGTCGAGCTTGAAAGATACGGAATCGGTTGCGACGATGGCGCCCAGTTCGGGTATCTCGATTCCTTCCTCGAGATTTCCGACCAGTTTCCGGGTGAACTCCCCGTCCAGCTCGATCTCGAAATCCTTGAGAGAGGAATTCGAGGGTATCTGGACCCATTGGGAGCGGGCGGAGGCGTCGATCCTGCGGCTTCCGATGCCGCTCATGGAGTTGCTGTCGAACTTCCGGGCGGCGAAGCGGAGCCCGAAGTTCGCCTCGATATGAGACCACTCCAGAGTAGAACTGCCGTATCCGAAGCAGATGGCGAAGGTCCGCCCCTGAACGGGCAGGAAGATGACGAGGCGGTGGGAGATGTTCTTGATGGAAGAGAGTTCGGAGAACGTGGGCGTCAGAAGTCTGGCCCAGGCCGGAATCTTTTCCGAGTTCTCCCTAAGGTAGGCGACACAGCCTTCCGGTACGCCACTTCCTGGGGCGAGCCGGACCATTCCCTGTGTGCTGCCAGGACGGTACTGCACCCGAAATGCAAGGTCATAGGATTCGAGTCCCTCGCGGAGGAGGAAGCAGTTGAATCTCAGCTTGGATTTGGCTTGCTTCATGCAGCCTCCAGAGGTGACGGGGAGGCCTAGGCTAGGGTCTGGTGCTTCTTGGTTCAACCATCTTTTCAAAAGAGGCCTGAACCTAATTCTGGCTGCGTACTGACAACCTCGCCAGGCGGTGAGGTCACCGGCACCGAGGCCCGCCACGCCGCTGACGGATCACCGGGTCATGCTGGGTGGGTTGGCTCGTTGTCGCCAGTGGCGTTCCTGGTCGCGTCGGGTGCCTGTCTGCTGGCGGTGCCTGGGGTTGGGGTGAGGTGTAGCAGGACACGGTGCTGTTTCGGGGGTGTTCGGCTGGATCTGCGCGTGTGGGGTGGCTGCGTCGTTACGCTCGCGGGCGAGTAGGCCCCCGTCCGGTATGCCGTCCAGGAGGAACTCGTGGGTCGTCAGAAGCCTGGAAAGCCACGCCGTCGCAGCGGGCGGGATCCGCACCGCCATCCTGGCATCGTCGTGAACGACGGTCCGCATCCTGACGGCTGGAACACGGATGCCGCTCTGCTGGAGACCGTCACCGGTGCCGCGCTCGCGCGCTGCACCTCCTGCCAGGACGTGACGCTGACGCTGCTGGTCGAGGATCCGGTGACCTGCGCCCGTCTCGTGGAACTGGCATGCGAGGCGATCATTGAGCGGCAGGGAAGCCTGCCGCGCAACCAGACCGACCCTGACGCTCCCGGCTTCGCCAGCCTGGCCTTTCGCCGCCTCGCCCGCGCCGGGCAGGGCGCGACCACCCGCGGCATGTACCAGGAGTGCGAGCAGATGACGGGCGAGGAGCGGCGCGCGGCCGCCAACACCGCCCTCGACACCCTTGTCGGCTTCGCCTCCCTGCCTCCTGGGCTGATCGACCAGTTGAAGAGGGCGGCCGTGGACGCCGCCAAGCGGAGGAACCCTTGACGCCCTGGCGGGTACCGCCGGCCCCGACCTGCCTGTGAAGCCGCACCACCACCATCAGCAGTACCCACACGGCCAGCGGCCGGGCCAGCGGTTGACGGGTGGTCAGGCGCGGCTGGTGAGGGTCCAGCCGTTGGTGGCGGGGGTGAGGCTGGTGGTGTGGAGTTCGCCGAGCTGCCAGGGCAGGCAGGAGCGTTCGCCGAGGGTGGTGTCGAGGTCGTGGCCGGTGGGTGTGCCTGGTGCGGGTAGCGGGCGGTGGCGGCCTGGTGCGGGTCGTGGGGGCGGGGGAGTGGCCGGTGCGCGTTTGCGGGGCGGGGATGTGCGGGGGTGGTGGGAGGCCCAGATCGCCAGGGTGTGCAGGGCGGGGTCGGCGGGGATGTCCCAGGTGTCGATGAGGTCGGCGGTGCGGGCCAGCCAGGCGCCGTCGTGTTCGTCGGCGAGGGTGTGGCGAAGGCGTCGGCGTTCGCGGGCGGCGAGGGCCTGGGCGAGGCGGACGGCTTCGGGGTAGAACAGCAGGGGCGCGACGCGCAGGTGGTCGTGGCCGGCCGGGCCCAGGGCGAGGCGGCGGGTGTGCCATGCGGGTGAGCGCAGGCTCGGCAGGTTCCACCAGCACGAGAGCAGGGCGTAGGCGTCGGCGAACGCGGCGCGCCCGCCGGCTCCCAGCCGGCGCTCCATCAGCAGCCGTTGCCGGTGCGCCTCGATGACCTCCGGGAGGGCGGCCAGGGCGATGGCGCCGGTGCCGGGTTCGCGGCGGTTGTCGAGCCAGCGTCCGTGCCGGGCACAGACCTGCCAGGTCGCCTCCGAGGCGAGGTAGGCATCCAGGGTGGTGCCTTTGACGCGGGCGCACAGCTCGCACACCCGCACCAGGTAGGAACCGGAGGCGTCCCAGGGCCAGTCCCACGCCGGGCCGTCCCCGGCCGCCAGCAGCCGTCGCGGGCGCAGGTTCGGCAGGGCGTGCTGCAGTTCGGCGATGCTGCGCCCGGCCATCACCGCCAGGCGCTCCAAGGCCGGGGCGTTGAGGTAGCCGTCGCTGTAGCGGGGATCGGAGGGCACCCCGTTCTTGCGGGCGCACGTGCCGAGCATCAGCCAGAACTCCTCGTCCGGGATGCCGTTGGCGTCCGCCAGCCGCCGGGCGAACGACCCGTTCGACTCCCCGCCGATGAACCGAACCGACAGCGCCAGCCGCCGGGCCGGCCGCAACGCCCTGCCCCTCCTGCTCCCGCCCGTCTGGCTCGAGGTCGCCATCGCGACATCCACCGCCTCTCCCGTACGACGGCCGCCTTTTGCGGCCCCGCTGCACGCCCCCTTCTACGCCACCCGGCCGCCGCACACCCGCCCCTCCACCCCAAGACACCCCTGCGCCAAGGACTTTGGCCGAAAACCCCGCACCCCGGCCACGCCGCCGCCCGACTGCCACTACAGTCCCCGCGGCCGTCAACGCTCATACCGGACAAGGATCTTGAATGAGGCTGCGCGAGCACCAGGTGCAAGCCCTCGCGGCGATCGCCGCTGCCGTGCTCGCCGGCGAGCGACGCATGACGGTGGTGGCCGCGTGCGGCGCGGGCAAGACCCTGATCGCGCAGCGGGCCGCGCACCGCCTGGCCCCGCAGGGGGCGACCCTGGTCCTGATGCCGACCCTGGCCCTGCTGACGCAGACCGCCCGCCGCTGGCGCGAAGCAGGCCTGCAGGGCGAGGTGTTGGGCGTGTGCTCCCTCAGCCAGGCCGACAGCGGCCTCCAACACCACGAGGCGCGGATGCTGCAAGGGCCGGAAAGCCCCGCGGGGATCGCCCGGGCGGTCCTGGCCGGCGGACCCGTCACGGTGTTCGCCACCTACGACTCCCTCGAGCGCGTCACCGAAGCCCACCGGCAGCACGGCCTCCCGCCCTGGGACCTGGTGATCGCCGACGAGGCCCACCGCACCTGCGCCGCGTTCGGCGACGGCTGGGGCCTCGTCCACGACGACGCGCAGGTCCCCGCCAAGACCCGCATCTACATGACCGCCACCCCCAGGATCTGGAACCCCGACGACTACACGCCCCAGCACCGCACACCGCAGGCCTCACCGTTCATGGAAAGCCCGCCGATGGCGACCATGGACCACCGCGGGATCTTCGGCCCGACCATCTACGAACTCGGCATGCCCGAAGCCATCGAGCGCGGCATCCTGGCCGACTACCAGGTCGTCATGCCAGTCGTCCACGAGGAAGACCTCCACCCCCTCCTCGCCGCCCGCCTGCCCGGCACCAGCGCCCACCACAACGGACTGCGCAACGCCGCCATCCAGGTCAGCGTGCTGCGCGCGATCGCCGAACACGGCCTGCGCCGCGTCCTGGTCTTCCACAACCGCGTCGCCCACGCGCAGGAGTTCTCCCGCACCCTGCCCGAGACCGCCAGGCAACTGAGCGCGCCGCTGCGCATCGACGACCTGTGGGCACGGGCCATCCACGGCGAGCAGCCCAGTGATGAACGCCGCCTGCTGCTGGACGACTTCGGCTGCCCGAGTCGGCAGTGCGCGGTCCTGTCGAACGTGCGGGTCCTCAACGAGGGCGTCGACATGCCCGACGTCGACGCGGTAGTCTTCGCCGACCCCCGCTACAGCACCATCGACGCGCTGCAGGCCATCGGCCGCGGCCTGCGCCAGCCACCGGGTGCCGGCAAGAAGACCACCCTGATCATCCCCGTCTACCTGGGCAAGGACACCAAGGCATCCGACCTGCTGGAGGACCCGGCCTTCGGAGGCATGCTCACGCTGCTGCAGGCGCTGCGTGCGCACGACCGCTCGTTCATGGACCGCATCGCCCTGCCCGCCGGCTCACACCCGAGCCCGCGCCTGGAGAAGGAACAGAACCTCTACGCCCGGCCCGAGCGGGCCGCGCAACTCGCCCGCGCACTCGGTCTGAAGACCACCCTGCCCGCGATCGGCGACTGGAAGAAGGCCATCGCGGAGATGGAGTCCTACCGAAACAGTTTCGGGCACCTGGACGTGCCTCTCGACTACACGGCCCTCGGCGGCTTCGCCCTGGGGGAGTGCCTCGCCAATATCCGCCTGCGTTACCTGATGGACCGTCTGCCGGCCGCCCGCAAAGCCGCACTCGACGAGTTGGGCATGCGCTGGACCACACCCGTCACCACCTTCGAGACCATGCTCCAGCACGCCCGCCACCGGGCCGCCCAGATGGGGGACCTCACCGTCCCGGTCGACGAGGACCTCGGCGGCTACCCCCTGGGCAGGTGGCTTGCCACCCAGCGCAGAAGGGCGAAGGCCGGCAAACTGCCCGCTGCCCACCAACGGGCACTCGCCGGCATCGACCCGCACTGGAACCCACCGTGGACCCAGGACTGGCAGCGCAGGTACAACAAGGCCAAAGCAGCGGTCACCGACTGCGGCGTGGAGCAGTTCCTCCACCACCGCGCGGCTTTGACCGGACGTCCGTCGTCGAGGGCGGCCGAGTACCGGGACTGGCTGGTCAGGCAACAGGAGAAGTTCTTCGACCTGCGAGAAGGCCAGCAGGACCTTCTCCTCGCGCTGGGCGTGCCGCCGCTGCCCGACAGCGTGTACGCCAACAGCGCCCAAGACGACGGGCGCCGCGCGTTCTACCGCCTCCTGGAATGCGCGGCGGTGTTCCTGCTCCGCGAAGGCCACCTCGACGTCCCCGACCACCACCACGAGCCGCGCTGGGGCGCGACCGGCACCGACCGGGCCTTCCCCCTCGGGCCCCGCCTGCGCGACACCCGTACCAGGACTCAAACCCTCGACGACGAGCACAGCCACGCACTGCAGGCCCTCGAAACACTCGCGGCCAGGATCCGTCGCACCCATCGCGCCCGCGGCAAGGGAGGCGGCCGCTGAGCTCAAGCGGCCGGCCACCGCCACACAGCCGACCACCCGCCCCGCACCGCGCGCGCCTTTCGAAGACGACGGCCCGGCCGCGAGGCGGGCCACCTGTCACAGCTGCTCGACGCGGCCCAGCGAGACCTCCTCCAGCAACTCCTCGGTGATGCGCTCACGCTTCGTCAAAATCGCCCGCTGCGCGCCCTGGCAGATGAGGTGCGACAGGGCCCGCATGTAGCCGCGGCTGCGCGTGTGCAGGTACGGCGCCAGGGCCAGCAGGTCGCCGCGCTCGTGCCGGTACAGCCGCAGGTCCGCGTCGAACAGGTCGACGATACGGGCGAACTTCGCCAGCTCCTCGTCGCTGAAGCCGATCCGGCTGGTCCGCAGCACCCGGTGGTCACCCCACAGCTCCTCGCCCTCCTCCAGGTGAGTGTCGTTGTCACGGGTGAACGGATCCACGATGGAGCGCGCGTTACGGCCGCAGTAGACGAACGTCGCGCCGGTGTCCTCCTGGATCTGGTCCAGGAACTGGAACGCCTGCTCCGCCTCGACGGGCGTGCGCAGGCGTTCGATGCCGTCGACCAGCACCAGCAGGGTCCGCGCGTTGCGCATCGTCCGGATCACCGACTCGGTCGGGTCACCACCCTCGCGCTCCTGGCCGAAGTAACGGGCGAACGCACCCGCCCAGTTGCGCACGCTGCCGCGCACCGGCGGGGGCACGCTCAGCGACACCACCGGATGCCGGTTCTCATCGGCCCCGTACAACTCGCGCAGCCCGCGCTCCCAGTGCACACCGATCGCGTGCAGGATGGTGCTCTTGCCCGTGCCGCGGGGGCCGTCGAGGATGACCCCGACACGGCCGCGGGTGCGCTGGCGGTTCGCCCGGATCTGCTCGGCCACCACCAGCAGCGCTCTGGCGATCGCCGGGCTGAGCACCGTCAGCATCATCCCGTGGTAGAGCAAGCGGGTGTCGTGGTCGGCGACGTCCGTTCCCTCAGGTGCGCAGTCCGCCAGGTCAGGAGGCAGTGTGCGGACCGCGGCACTCGCCCGCCAGGTGTGGCAGTCCTCTACCCACAGCGGAGCGGGCGGCTTCAGGAACAGCGGCCCCGCCGAGGGGACTTCGAGCAGCAGGCGGTTCTCAGCGCGCGTCAGGCGCTCTTGCTCGTCCATACGTGCCTATCTCCTTCTTCCTGCCGGCCCCGCGGATCCACGCGGCGCGAGAGGTGACGTGCCGTCAGCGGACCTCTCCAGCCGACGCGATCAGGTGACCAGCCCCTCGCCGGCTGCCTGGTTGAGTTCGGCGATGACCTTCCGGTAGCGGCCCGAGAGCGCCTGGCCGGACTGCGCCGCATCTGCGTGACCGACCACCGGGCGCTCCCACAGCCGCAGGGAGAGGTCGGGCACGACGGCCGCATGTTCCCAGTCGATGTCCCCGGCTGTGCCGGGCACCCCGCCGGCCGGAGCGAGGCCGGTGTCGGTCAGCGCCAGCGGATCACCAATCCTGGACGGGGACGAGGCGGTGAGGCCGGACCAGCGCGGCACGGTACGCCCGGCGTACGGGTCGAAGACCGGCGCGGGTGCTGCGGGCGGCGGGAGGGTGTAGCCATCGGGGACGGCGACCCGGCCTGCCCGCTCGGGACCCTGAGCGGCCCGCTCCAGCAGATCGGCCAGCGCCTGGGCGATCTCCTCCTCGTCCTTGACCCGGCCGCCCCGCTCCACGTGCTGGGAGGCGGCGACGTCCCACAGGAACTGCGTCCACGGCGCGTTGACCTTGTGCTGGTGCACCCAGGTCGCCTCCACCCACTCCGTCCGCCTCTCAGAGCGGTGGTCGCGCAGCCACACCTGCGAGGGATCGTTGGGGGAGTACCGCAGCTCCCACCGTCCACCCCGCTTTCCGCCCAGCCCGGAGTGCTTGCGGCGGTAGGGGTTCAGCCCCTTCTCGGGATCGCGCTCGGGATGGTCGTAGGTGCGGTTCTTGAACTGGATGCCCTGCTCACCCACCCCCACCCACGCGGTCGGCAGCAGCCTCAGGTAGTCATCCTTATTCAGCGGGATCGGCAGGTAGCCGTCCGCAGCGACGCACGCGGCGTACATCTGGTTCGGCGTCAGCTCCGGCAGGTACGCGTCGTACGGGTCGGCGATCTCCGGATGCGGCTTGTTCTGCCACTCCAGCGCGATCCACTGCTGGAGCATGCCGTCGAGCTCCGCCAGGGTCCACAGCCGCTCACCATCCACGGTCCGCCGCACCCGCACCGGGTCATTGCCCGTGTAGGTGTTCACGTGCTGGCTGAACAGCGACTTGACCGCCCCGAACGTCCGCTCCACGACAGCCTTGTCCTGAGGAGTGCGGCGCCGGGCCGGCCGCACCGAGATCCCCAGGTACGCGCAGGCGTCGAAGAACGTCTGCCCGGCGAACACCGTGCCATGGTCGATCACGATCAGATCCGGCATGATCACCGGCCGGGCCGCCGCCTGCGCGAACCGCTCGTCAACGGCCACCAGCTCCTCGAACGGCAGATCGGAGACGCTGGCGTGGACAGCCGGATCCCACCCAGGACGCATCGGCACCGGGACCAGGCACTGTGCCAGCAACTCACAGGCATCCACCGCCTTCGTCGCCCGCCCCTTGGGCCGCTGACCCGACACCAGCCCGCCCCGGCCGTCTTCCTCCTTTCTCCCCTTGCTGCGCCGGGCCTGCTTGGGCCGCACGACCGCGGCGATGATGCTGCGGGTGGCCACGCACACCGCCGCGGTGAGCTCCACCCGCGCGGGCATCCCGTCATCGCCGAGAACCCACACGTCCAGGTCCGTCGAATCGATCTGCACCAGCTCACCGGGCATCGTCGCCGACGTCACCGAGAACGGCGGCACCGCCCCGAGCCCGCCACTTCGCCGCCTGCGCACCGCCCCAAGATCCCGAGCCTCCACACCCAGGCGCTTGAGCAGCTTGTACAGCGTCGGCTCCGCCGGAACCCGCACCCCCGGCCCGTGAATGGCACGCACTTTCCGCCGAAGCTGCTTGAACAGCTTGCGCGCGTCGCTGGGCGGATCCAGCCGCCGCTGCTGACGCTCCACCAGCCTCATCAACTGGTCCACCACCAACGGATCGGTCAACCCGCTCTCACGCCTGGCCTTGGTGCTGCGCCCGTCCACCAGCGCCACCACGGTGCGCCGCCTGCGGTACTTCAGCCGCTTGGCCTGCACCGTCTGCCAGGACACCGACATCCCCAGCACGGCGTTCAGCTCGGCCGCCTTGGCCTGGTACCGCTCGATCAGCGTCGTGGACTGCGGGTCGTACTCCGGCCGGGGCCTCGAGCCAGGCGGCGCGCCTGGCAGCAGCCCGGTGTCGACCTCGATGACCGCCCGCTCCCACATCCGAGCCCTCTCGGCGGCTTTCACCGCAACGCCTTCCAACAGCGCGAAGTCGGGAAGCTCCTCCTGCGCCAGCGGATGGCCGGCGCCATCGAGGACCGCGAAGTCCGCAGCCGAGGCCAGTACCGCCAGCAGCACCGTCACCGGCGCCCGGGTCTCGTCCTCGCACGCCAGGTGCACCACCACCCCGTCCAGGCCGGCGACGCTGTACCGGCTCCCGCGCCAGCGCACCCGGTCACCGCGCACCAGCACCCCGCGCGGAGCGCTACGCGCCACCAGCACCGCCGCCCTGGGCCCGGCCTCCAGCGCGCTCAACGCTGCTCCACCGCGAGCGGTCGGCGAACCGCGGTCGGCTCGCTGTCGCCGAGCGGCCCCACCACCGTTCCGGCTCCCAACGGCAGGCCCCAGTCCACACCGAGCCGCCGGTGCCACAGCATGTGATAGAGCCTCGGCAGCGCCAGCATCCTCGGCACACCGCACCCCTCCACGCCCTCCAGCAGCGGCTGCGGCGCCGAGAACACCTCCGCCAACGCGGCCTCCACGCGCCTGTCACCGAACCGCGGATGCCGTCTGCGCGACACCCACCGCAGGTTCGCCAGCGCCACCTTCGAGGGCAGCTCCGGTGTCGCGAGCCGCCACCCCGCTTCCTGGCACGCCTGCCGAAGAACCTCCAGCTGCCGCTCGAACCGCGCACCCGGCCCGGCCGCGGGCGGGCAGGCCACCACCACCGTCTCCCCGCCCACGGTCCGCACGAAGAAGTCCGGCACCAGACTCCGCTCCCGGCCCCGCTCACGCCACAGAAGCCGCGCCGACCAGGCACTGAGATCGGTGACCCCCGGATTGAAGTCCAGCAGCATCGCCGTCGAGAGCACATCCAGCGACCGGCAGCCCACATGCCGACCGGTCGTCGCCGACCACCACCAGGTCACGATGCTGCACTGCGCCGGATGCCGCGACGGCCTCCACACCTCACCACGTTCCGCCAACGGCACCCCGGCGAGCCGCTCGGCCGCCAGCGTCCGCCGCACCCCGCTCCGGTCCTGATGAAGAACCCGCAACTCGCGCGCCACAAAGCCCCCTTGGATGTCAGATCACATCCGGCCGCCCGTGAACGGCCCGAGAGAGATCTCGTAGCACGCGCACCGCCACGGCCGTTGCCCTCACCCCAGAAACACGACAAGTTCAAGCCAGCACTGCGAGCATTCCCTGGCAGTGCCGATGCCGGGAACTCCGAACACCGGCACCAGGGTTGTGGCACAATCATCACCCTCGCACTTGTGGGTGCGTGCCGCCCTGTATGGCCACCGCCTTGGGTGAACCGGGCCGCCGCCCGGACCACAATGGATGCACCCGGCACTGGTCCTGACCTTCCATCACATCCAGTGGTCTGCCGGAGACATCGCGCGGTGGGATGTGCTCCGCTCGTAGCAGGCCTGGATCGGAACGCGCATGACCGCCAAGACCCACCGCACCCGTCTGGCCAAGGCTCTCGCCAAGGCCCGGCCCCTGTCCTATCAGAAGGCCCTGGCGCACGTCGTCGCCTGTGGCGATGCGGGCCTCTTGCCCGCCAGGCTCGACCAGGACGGCATGAGTCAGGCCCTGGTCGTCCTGGAACGTCACCTGGACGCGCCCGCTGTCGTCGAGTCAGCACCGGCTGCCCAGCGGGCCGTGGAACCGGTCGTTGCACCCTCGGCCAGGAAGCCGCCGATGTCGAAGGACCCGCGGTGCGTGGCGTTGTCGGACGCCCTGCTGCCTGTTCTGGAGTCCACCAGTCCGGAAGGGGCCGGCGGCTATGGTGGATCCCTGCAGGCCAACCTGTCCCCGGCCGAGACCGAGGCGTTGGGCGGCCTCCCCCTGATCCGGGCCGCCCTGCGCCGTGCGGCCCGCCAACTGGGCTGGCGGGTGCAGACCGTGGGCCACGAGAGCGAGCACGTGGTGGTCGTGTTCATCCACGACACCAGGGAAGCCCCGGCCGAGTTCGCCGAGGCGCTGGAGCGCGACCGGCGCCGACAGGGCAGGGAGGCCGCGGAGAGGATGGACTGGTTCTTCGAGCGGCGGGACGTGCGAGAGCTCGGCCCTGGCCCGGTCGACCGGCAGAGTGCCCTGTTCCGGACGGCCGCCCGAGCGGTCCTTTCATACCAAGCATGAGTGGAGCAGGGTCAGCCAAACCGCCCGGGCCGAGCCTGGGCGGGCGGGAGAGCCGCAACTACGGATGATCGCTGCGGCACGGGCGGACGCTTCCCGCCCCACTCCGCAGCGATCACCGCACACGGTGTCTGCTCACCGGCCGGGTCCCGTCGCCCCGATATGGACCGGCGGCCACCATCGGTATGCCATCATCCCTGCGATCATGAAGAGTTGAGGAGCAGTGCGCATGAAGCGCGAGCGGGCGACCGCGGTGCTGGTCGAGATGCTCGACCGGTTGGAGCAGGGGGCTTGGCCATTGAACCTGGTCGAGGAGATCCACCTGTTCGGGTCCTACGCTCGTGGTGCTCTTGAGGTGGGGGACGTGGATGTGGTCGTCGAGCACGCCACCGACGCACGCTGGACGCGGGAGTCGCTCGAGGCCTTCTGTGATGGCCGCGACAGCTATGTGACGATGCGTCAGGCGCTGCGGGGCCGCCGTCGCGGTGTCAGCTTCCAGTTCCAGGAGCGCAAGGCTCTCGAGAGCGAGGGGATCGAGCTCTCCCTGCTGTGGCGGTGCTGTGAGCCGGTCGCCCTGGCCCGGCAGCGGCTGGCCGCGATCACACCCGACCCGGCCGCCGGTCGCGCGCCCCGTGACCACGTCCTGCCCTCGTACGAGGCGATCGCCGACCTGCTCCCACGACCGGTCCGCATCGACCTGCACCGCCTGTGCACCGAGGGCACTGTGACCGTGGCCGCGTTCCCTCTCCCCGACGCCTGGCCGGCCTCGGCCAGGGCAGCCGCGCACGTTCAAGACCGCTGGGCCCTGAACAGCCCGCTTCGCCGCGCGGCAGCCGCTGCGCTCGCCCGCTTGGAGAGCACCGGTCAGGCACTGGAACGCGTCGAGGTCCATGGCCAGCACCTGGTGCACGGCACGGTGGACGAGGCCGTCGACTGCTTCGTCGACCTGGGCTGGCGCTACTGGACGAGCGCGGAACGCTACCTGGACGACGGCCAGGCATGGTTCGAAGTCCTGCCGGCCACAGCCCGCCAACCCCTGTACGCCCTGCACATCACCCCCATCGCCCGGGCATAGCAAAGTTTGGCCGGACCAAGCGACGAGGTCAGCGAAAGCTGCGGCCCCGGTGCCAGTACCAGAGCGTTCGCACCGTCTGATGCGTCGACTGCCGTACGAGGAAAGAATGTTGGCACATCACACACCCACAGAAGGGCGTACTCAAAGCTGCGGACACCACAGCCAATGGAACACTACGATCTGGGTGCCATGACGACTGCTCCACGTGCCCGATTCTCCGTGCGGCTCGGCATGGCCGCGGACGAGGACCTCGCCCCCTACGAGGGAGTGCCGCGCCACCTTGTAGAGCCCCTGCGCCGTTGGCTGCGTGGCCATTTCAGTCCATCTGACGGCGAGGACGCGGAGTTGCTCGGCCTGCGCTTGCGGATCGCGGGCCTTCCGGGTGAGGACCCCACCAACCTCCTCGTCCTTCAGGACGGCATGGACCTGTTGGATGTCGTGGACGCGGTTCTGGGCCACGAGAGCACTGATATCGGCGGAGATCCCGATGGCCAACTCGCCGCCCTTCTGGACGAATCCGGGTCGGCCTACCGGGTCAACGATCGAGGCGACGGTTTGGAGGAGCGAGTAGAGCCCGCCGTTCGGGACGCCGTGCGCAAGGTGATTTCGGATACCGGCGCGGTGCCGTCGGCGGGCTCGGCGGCCGACCATCTCGCCCTGGCTTGGCGTGCCGCCTACGGCCTCGCTCCTGATCCGGTGCGGGCCCACAGCGAGGCAATCAAGGCAGTCGAGTCCGCTGCTCACGCGGCTGTCCAGCCCAACCATGCCCGCGCGACACTGGGCACCATGCGCGGCGAACTCCGCTCGACGCCAGAGCTGTTCACTTTCGCTATCCCAGGGTCAGAGGGCATCGCCATGGTGGCGGCGATGATGAGCGCCTTGTGGGACGGACAGACCTCTCGGCACGGCAAGCAGATTCCGACCGTCCCCGAGACGGCTGATGCAGCCCGCGCGGCAGTTCACTTGGCCGCTACCCTCGTTCAGTGGTTCACCTCTGGCGCCGTCCGCCGAGTTGCGTAGCCCCGTCGGACCGGACTTTTGGCGGAGCTGGTAGGCCGTGTGGTTGGGGACCTTTGGGCCCTTCCGCTGCAGGTGTTCTCGCTACGAAGGAAGGGTTGAGCAAAGACCGGCCGTGACGGAGAGCTCAACGCGGTTCCCTACGGGCCCGATCCGAAGATGGCCGACCTTCGGATCGGGCCCGTAGGCACTCGCCAGCTCTGATCCCCGGGTCACCAGCGCCGCAGCCCGTCAGGCACCCCCGCGCATCAGGTCCGGCGCAGCCCATTACCCAGAAAACGCCTCCGCCTCAGTCGCCTCGCCCCGATGTCGGCCCCGCGCCCACCCACAGGGGGATCAACATCCACATTCCGCACGGGATGTCCCAACTGGCGAAGCACAGGGGGCTGACCTGGTGATGGTGTCAGGGGTGAGTGATAGATCATTAACGAGGCCGAGTAGTCACTGCCGGGGGGTGCGGGTGTCGGATGTGGTGATGCGCGGTCCGTTGCGGGATATCGCGCGGCTGATGCAGGTACAGAGCGGTGTCGACGCCGAGGACGCCTACGCGGCGGCCCTGTGCTGGTGGTCCGCAGCCGTGGCGCCGCGGGTGAACACGTCCCTGTGGTGGCCCTGCCTCGTCTGGGGGGCCTTCCTGGCACCGGCGGACCGGCCCCCGATGATCACCGCCGCCTTGGAGAACGCCGGCCTCCAAGCGGGCCGGCCGGGCAGGTTCCCCTCCCTCACCCTCCACCCGGATCTCACCACCGAGGCCGGTCTGCGAACAGCCCACGCCAGCATCGCCAGGCGCACCCGGCCAGGGTCGCCTTTCTCCATGCTGCTCACCGGCAGCCCGATCAAGCACGGCGCATCGAGGACGTCCGCCGACGAGTTCCTCGCCTCCACCCTCAGGAGAGCCTGGGATGGCAGGGACTACCGCCGTGATGACGAGCGGAGCCGTCTGAGGGGGCTCGGTCTGCTGGGGGACCTTCCCCGGATCGGCGTGCTGTGGGAGATGCAGGAGCGTCACTGGCGGTACGAAGCGCAGACCGATCCTGCTTCGTCGACCCGGCTCCTGATCTTCCGCTGCAGGGAGACGAACCCCGCCAGGACCGCTGATCGCCGGGTACGGGCCGCGGCAGCGCGGGCAGTGGAAGAACTCGCCCGTGTATACGCCGACCTGACCGACCGCCAGGTGGAGATCGGCATGACCGGCGAGGCCGCCGAGAAGTTCGGTCCGATCAAGGCCACCGAGCAGCTTTTCGACAACCAACCGACCCTGCCGGAAGACCAGTTCTTCCGCCTGGACGACCACACACGGCGGATCGCCGGCGCCCTCGCCCTCGCCGAGGACACACAGGTGATCACGGGGGCCCACATCGAGGCGGCATGGTCCGTCGCAGCCCGGTCCGGCCGGGACCGAGCCCAGCTGCTCTGCCCCGACCAGCAGGACCTCGTCGACGCTCTCCTCACTGCGACCAGCGCCGCAGTCGCGGCGGCGACCGGGTCACCGGAGACACTCCCCGGGCACAAACCCTCCCCGCCCGCCAGAACCGAGACACGGAAAACACCGAGCAAGGCGCTCAGGCGCAGGAACGGGAAGATCAGACGGGACACCGCGGTGGCCCAGGACATCAAGGACTGGTACGGCAACCAGTGCCAGATGTGCGGAACCCTCCTGCGAATCCCTGGACCACGCCGCGCGATCAGCGAAGCCGCCCACATCCGTCCCCTGAGCAAGGGCGGCCACGACTACATCGGCAACGTCCTGTGCCTGTGCCCCAACTGCCACACCCAGTTCGACCACGGCGGGCTCTACCTGGACGACGACCTGCGGGCCGTCGAGACAGTGACCGGCGCAGTCCGGGGACCCCTCACAGTCGATCCCCGGCACGCCATCACACTGGACAACATTCGGTGGCATCGCCAATGGCACCGGCAAGGCACACCCTCGGCGGCACAGCACCGAGCAGATGACGATGTCGTCTCGTCGTTTGTCCCAGAACAGGGCTTCGCCTGAGAGCCCTGCAACGTGTCCACCTCGGAGAAGTGAGGCGAGGTCAGTTGACACCTTTAACCGACGGAGGGAACGAGCTGTCCCAGCGGGCGATCGAGTGAAGTCCGTACTGGAGGGCCTGGGTGATGCTCCACCCCGTGGCGGGCTGCGCAAGAGCGGCCTCGGCGCAGATCCGCTTGGCGTCGGGGTGCCACTCCCACTCCAAGATGCCGTCCGGGAGGTACGCCCCGTGCCGCAACGCGCTCTGGTCGACCAAGGGGACAGCGATACCCTCTACGAGTTCGTATGTGACGGGGATGTACGAAGCCCAGTCAGCGACACATCGAGCGGCACCGTCGGCATCCTTGAGAGGCCCCGGCAAAGGCTCCGCCGGCGAGGGGCTGGGCAGAAACTCAGCCAGTGTGGTGGCCTCACCAGACCCCGCTAGCTCGTAAGCCGGCAACCCGGGCAGGAGCCTTCCCCGCAGTTCCACGGAAGCGAACAGGCGTACTGCGGACCTCTGATCGGCCCTCATACGCTGTGCGGCCGACTCCAGCAACGCCCGCGCCGCAGGCTGGAGACATCCGTCGACAGCGGCCCAACTGGTCACTGTCGCAAGGCAGTACACGGCTCGCAGGCCCTGTTCGACGAGCGTAGCCTTCGCGGTGTCCTCCAGGTATTTGCGAGCCTGGTGGCTGTGCGCGGCAGCGTGCGCCAGCTTCGCCGCCATCGTGGGCTGCCCGAACAGGTGCGGCATGTAATCGTATTCGAAGGTTCCAGGAGCAGTAATGAGCTCGGCCGCGTGCTGGACAAGACGGGTGTGGTGGCGCGGGTGCTGCTGGGCGAGGTCATCGCTCAGCAGCGCGAGTGCCAGGTGGGCTCCGGGAAGGAGAAGCCGCTCAGGGAGCCCCCTGCTGTCGAGGCCGCGGAGCATGACCAGGAACTCGTCGCGGAGGTGGGGATGGTCGGCGAACAAGCCGACGGCGGCCAGCAGCCAGGCCTGGTACCAGGTGGGATCCGTAGCTAGGGGCTCGAGATTGGGGACGATGTCCGCGTCGGGGCCTGAAAGGAGCGCACGGGCGGCGCAGAACTCCTGGAGGCTCTTCACCTCGAAGCCGACCGTGCCAGGGCGCGGGGCCACCAGGAGTACCAGCCGGTCGGTGGCCACCTCGACGAGCTCGTCCACCAGCGCACGGGAGCGGCCCGGATTCTCGGTCTCCGCCAGCAGCCTGGCATGAAGGCACTCGCGTAGGGTCTCCTCGGCCATGACGAGAGGATCCCAGCCGTTGGTGACAGCCTCGTCAGCCTGGAGCGTGAGTCCGACATATCGGTGCAGCCAGTCGATGTGGCGCCGGTACTCCACCAAGAGCTCACCTGTTCGGGTGGGCTTGTCAGCCTCACGGGCGTAGATGGTGCCGTAGTAGGCATCGAAGAGCTCGTAGCGGTTGTGCGGCAGCCGCCGTCGCTTCTCAACAAGCAGGCTCATGATCGCCACCTGAAGCGGGGACCCCAGGAGCTGTCGCGTGGTGGGGTCCTTGGCCGCAGCCGAGATCCGTTCCACCACAGTGGTACATGCTTCAGGATCATCATGGTGACGGGCCTCGGCGAGTCGGCCAGCGTAGTGCAGGGCGTCGTTGACGGTCAGCTCGGTGAGAGTGAGGCACTGGAAATCACCAGAGTGAAACTCGCCACGATAGCCCTGGGGGCGAGTGGTACCAACCACCAGCAGGTCAGCGTCGACCAGGCGGGCCGTGGTGAGGAAAGAGCCGACCTGCTCCATGACCACCTCCCGCACCGTTCTCGGCACCTCGTCCAAGCCGTCGAGCACCAGAAGCCAGGGCCAGTCCCTAAGCCAGCCGTGAACTGCTTCCACCGTGACTCCGTGACCCACCTGGCAGGCGATGAACTCCAGCAAGCCGTAGGTATCCGACTCAGATGAGGAAAGGGCAGAAGCGTACTCGTGCAGGGTGATGCGCACAGGCCAGCGGCCGTGCCCCGGCACGGGAATGCCGGCCTCCTGGAGGTCGCGGCGCAGAGAGCCCACCACATCACAGGTATCGGCGGACAACACCCGCTCGTCGAGCAACGCGACCCGGTAGGCCTGGCACACCAACTGGCCGAGGGTGGTCTTGCCCTGTCCCGGACCACCAAGCAGCAGGATGTGCTGCGGTGCCCGCGCCGACTGCCGGGACGGGCGGAGGATCTCCTCCCCGCGCTCGATCACGTGACCACACGCCAACGCGCAATCGACCGTGCCGGAAGGAGCGGTGAGAGCAGCCTTCAGGTCAACGGCCACCACCCCCAGTCCGATACGCCCAGACGAAGGCTCCGCACCAGCCTGACCCAGCCGCAACCACCGATCGGTCATGACCCCGGCCACAGCGTAGGACCGCATCACAGAAGGCATGACACGCGGCACCTGGTCACTGTCATCCGCACCACGGTTGAAGCTGTAGACCGCGTCGTAGCCGGACAACATGCCCAAGTAGGCCCGCTTGAGCGACTCGGGCGCAGAATCCAGGCGCGCGTCGATATCAGCCCGCCACCAGACCCTCATCGCGACCCCGACTCCTCTGAGTGCCTAGCGAGTTCGACATCGAGACGATCCATCGTGCCACTCCCCGGGACCGCCGTCCCGGTCAGCGAAGTCAGCAGGACATACTCCCGGGCTCCCTCGGACACCAGACGCTCGATATTGCCTCGCTCCTCCTTCACCGCACGGGAAAGCCAGGCCACCGGATCCTTCGTCGGCCTACTGCTCCACTTCACCTGGAAGATCACAGCTGGTGCCCCGTCCAACTGCAGGACCGCATCCCTTCCGCCGTCGCTATGTCCGACCGGATAACACCGAACGTCCGGGAAGGCGCTCACCAAAAGGGCGTTGCACAACCGCTGGAACGGCTTCTCCCCGAGCTGCTCATAGTTGTACCGGCCTGTCAATTCCGACACGCTGCCTCCCAGCCTCATCCCAGCCCACAACCTAGATGCCACATGTGACGGATGGCAGGCAGCATCGTATTCGAGCTATCTGCAAGGCCATGCAGCCACGCGCACTCCGCCGGGGCTGGGAGACTTGCTGCTTGTGACCAAGACCCCCGATCCCTCGACCCTGGCCACCGCTACGGCCACATCCCCTCCCAATGGGGAGCGTCGTTGGCCGCGTGCGGACCAGCAGGCGGGTATCGCGGCAGCCGCCCGGCAGCTGCGCCGTGCGGGGTCGCGGGCGACGGTGGTCTCCGCGTGCGGGACGGGGAAGACGCTGATCGGGATCCGGGTCGCCGAGGAGGTCGGCGCGCACCAGGTGTTGGTGGTGGTGCCGACGAAGGACCTGGCGGTGGCAGACGGCCCTGGCGTGGCGGGCGGACCGGCGTCGGGAGCCGATGCTGCTGGTTTCCTCGATGGACGCCGGCGCGAGCAGCGACCTGAAGGCGGCGAATGTCGGCAGCACGGGTGACTTCACCCGCCTCGCCCGCCTGGTGAAGACCGCCGGGCAGTTGACAGTGTTCGCCCTCTACGACAGCCTTCGCAAGATCACTGAAGCCCAACAGGCCTTGCAGGCACCTGCGTTCGATCTCGCGATCATGGACGAGGCGCACCGGATCTCCGGGCACCACGACAAGACGTGGGCCAAGGTCCTCGACAACCGCGAGGTCCAGGCCGACCGGCGCCTTTTCCTCACCGCGACCCCCAGGATCTGGGACAGCCCGACCTGGCCGCAGACCCCGATGCCGCACCCCACCGCCCCCGACGCCGCACCACCACCAACCGCACCACCTCCCGCGATCCGCGGCTGGTCAACTCCCTCGACAACACCCACCTCTACGGCCCCACCGTCCACCACTACCCCTCCACCAAGCCGTCGAGGACGGCGTCCTCGCCGACTACCGCATCCTCATCCCCACCATCACCGACACCGACCTCCACCAGCGCCTCCGGACCGGACACCACCACCGCGCCCACGGCCAAGCCTGCCAACGCCGGGGCAGGCAGTGCCCCGCAGCACCGGTAGCCGACCGGGCAGTTCCCCGGCCACCGGCACCAGGCCCGGCAACGCCATGACCGACGACGTGAGGACCGCCAGCGCCCAGCCCATCGGCGACCGAGCCGGCAGTGCACTGCGCACCACCGCCCTGCACCTCGCCGTGCACAAGGCGATGACCGACAACGGC
>NZ_BAAAYB010000019.1:0-40443 GCF_039535905.1 Kitasatospora albolonga
CGGGCTGCGGGAGATCCCCGGCGCGGCCAAGGCGGCCTTCGACGCGGTGTTCGAGCCGGACCCGACCTTCTGGGGCGACAAGGAGCACGGCGTCGGGGTGGCGGTGGCCGCGCCGCGCTGACCTGACGCGTCGGCGCCGTCGGCGGCGGGGTTGTCGGTGGGGTGCGGGATGATCGGCGGGTGCGGTCGGTGCCGAGCATTCTCCACCTCGACATGGACGCCTTCTTCGCCGCGGTGGAGCAGGCGGCCAAGCCGAGCCTGCGCGGGAAGCCGGTCATCGTCGGCGGTCTCGGGGTGCGGGGGGTGGTCTCCACCGCCTCGTACGAGGCCCGGAAGTTCGGGGTGCACTCGGCGATGCCGATGGCCCAGGCCCGCCGGCTCTGCCCCAACGCGGCCTTCCTGAGCGGGCGCTACGACGCCTACCGCCAGGTCAGCGAGGTGGTGATGGGCCTGCTGCGGGAGCTCTCCCCGCTGGTCGAGCCGCTCAGCGTGGACGAGGCCTTCGTGGACCTGGAGGCCGGGCCGTACGGTCCGGCGCTGGCTGCGGTGGATCCGGAGGCGGGGGCGGAGATGGCGGTGGCCATCGCCACCGACCTGCGGGCCGACATCGAGGAGCGCACGGGCCTGACCGGCTCGGTCGGGGTGGCCGGCTCCAAGCTGATGGCCAAGATCGCCTCGGAGCAGGCCAAGCCGGACGGGCTGGTGCTGATCGGCGTCGGCCACGAGCGGGCGGTGCTCTCCACCATGTCGGCGCGGGCGCTGCCCGGGATCGGCCCGGCCACCGAGCAGGTGCTGCGCCGGGCGGGGCTGACCACGGTGGCGGACCTGGCGGAGGCCGGGGAGGGCGAGCTGGTCCAGCTGCTCGGCCGGGCGCACGGGGCCGGGGTGCACCAGATGGCGCTGGGCCTGGACGAGCGCCCGGTGGTGCCGGACCGGGACGCCAAGTCCGTCTCGGTCGAGGACACCTTCGAGGTGGACGTGGCGGACCGGGGCCGGGTGCTGCGCGAGATCGACGAGCTGGCGGCCCGCTGCGTCCGCCGCCTGCACGCGGCCGGGCGCTCGGGGCGGACGGTGGTGCTCAAGGTGCGGCGCTTCGACTTCTCCACCATCACCCGCTCCGAGACGCTGCGGTCCCCGACAGACGACCCGGTGGTGATCGCCGAGACGGCCCGGCGGCTGGCCCAGCAGGTGGACGTCACCGGCGGGGTCCGGCTGCTCGGGGTCGGCGTGGCGCAGCTTGCCGACTTCACCCAGGAGGACCTGTTCGCGCAGGCCGAGCGGGAGGAGCGGGCGGCGGAGGCGGCCGGGGCCGCGGAGGAGGACGTGCCGGAGGCGGTGGTGGCGGCCGCGGCGGTCGTGCGGCAGTGGCGGCCGGGGCAGGACGTGACGCACGCTCAGCTCGGGCCCGGATGGGTGCAGGGGAGCGGGGTGGGGCGGGTGACGGTGCGCTTCGAGACGCCGCAGGGCGAGGTGGGGCGGGTGCGGACCTTCGCGGTGGACGATCCCGAGCTGGAGCCCTCGGGGCCGCTGCCGCTGCGGCCGGGGATGGTGCGGCCGGCGGCGGAGGAGGGCGAGCAGGAGGAGCGCGAGCGGGCCGAGGGCGAGGAGGACGACCGGCGTCGGCCGGGTGAGTGGGGGCGGGAATGACGACGGCCCCCGCACCGTGTCCAGCGGTGCGGGGGCCATTCATCCTGCGGCCGCTCGTCCGGGCGCGATGCCCTCGCGTACCGGCGGCGGCCGGAGCCCACCCGCGCGACCCGTCCCTGAGCGCGCGGGTGGTGACGCCTCGTCAGGCGTCGGTCTTCACCAGCTCGGGCGAGGCGGCGGCCTCGGCCGGAGCGGGGATCTCCTTGATCCGGCGGATCGCGAACGGGACGACGGCGGCCACCAGGCAGACGGCGGCGGCGACCCAGAACGCGTGCTTGTAGGCGTCCAGGGTGGGCAGCTGGACCGGGATCGGCAGCTTCATGGTGTCGCCGGTCAGGATCGCGGCCATCACGGCGGTGCCGATGGCGCCACCGACGGTGCGCAGCACCGCGTTCATGCCGTTGGCGATGCCGGACTGCTCGGCCGCGACGGCGCCGTTGATGTAGGCGGGCATCGCCGCGTAGGCGAGGCCGACACCGAGGCCGAAGACGGCGGAGGCGAAGTAGATGTCGCCCTCGGCGGAGTGACGCAGCGCCAGGTAGACCATGGCGGCGGAGCCGAGCACGGCACCGAGGACCAGCGGCAGGCGGGGGCCGCGGCGGGCGATCAGCAGCGCGCCGACCGGGGCGGCGACCATCGAGCCGACGGCGGAGGGCAGCAGCATGACGCCGGCGTGCAGCACGGTGGCGGTGAAGCCGTAGTGGGCCAGCTTCTCCGGGGTCTGGGCGAAGTTGCTGATCACCATGAACGAGCCGTACATGCCGAAGCCGATCAGCAGGCCGGAGATGTTGGTGAAGGCGACGGCCGGACGGGCCATCATCTTCATGTCCACCAGCGGGTGCTTGACCTTGACCTCGATGATCCCCCAGACCAGGGCGATCACGGCGGCGGCGGCGAACAGGCCCAGGGTGCGGTTGGAGGTCCAGCCCCAGGTGTTGCCCTGGGAGACCGCGATCAGCAGGGCGGAGAGCCAGCCGGCCAGGGTGAGCGCGCCGAGCGGGTCGGCGCCGCCGTTCTTGTCGACCACCGGGTCGGTCGGGACGCGGACGGCGACCAGGACGACGGCGAGCAGGCCGAAGCCGAGGCCCATCCAGAAGATGGACTTGTAGTCCCAGTGCTCCAGCAGCAGGCCGGTGGCGACCAGGCCGAGGCCGGAGCCGACGCCCATCGAGGCGGAGATGGCCGCGACGCCGCCGGTGACCTTCTCCTTGGGGAGCTCGTCACGGACGATGCTGATCGCCAGCGGCAGCACGCCACCGCCGGCGCCCTGGAGGACGCGGGCGACCACGAGCCAGGTGAACGAGTGGGTGCCGACCGCGAGCGCGGAGCCGGCCACCAGGCCGGCGAGCGAGACCAGCAGCATCGGCTTGCGGCCGCGGAGGTCGCCGAAGCGGCCGAGCAGCGGGGTCAGGACGGCGGCGGACAGCAGGTTCGCCGTCATGAGCCAGGTGATGCTGGAACCGGAGACGTCCAGTTCGCGGGCCAGCGAGGGCAGGATCGGGACGACGGCGGTCTGCACCACGCTGAATGCCAGCATCGCCAGCACCAGGGCGGGGAGCACGCGCGTGCTGCTCGGCCTCACGGGAAGCTTCCTTCGGTTGAAAGTCAAGGGACTGAAGTAACCATGACGGGAGATACTTCAGTGTGTCAAATATTGTCTGGTGAAGCTTTGGCAAAGTGGGGTGCCCTGCCGGGCGGGCGAGGGGCGGAGGGGTGGGGTGAAGCTCTGGCGAAGTGGCCTGGGGCACGTGGGCGGGTTCCGGAAACGGCGAAGCCGCCCCCGGAGGGGCGGCTTCGTGAGGGGATGTCAGGAGGGGCGCAGGGGTTCCGGGCGGCCGGGGGAGGCCTGAGGGGCCGGGGGTGCCGGTTCGGTGGTGTCGTCGTGGATCTCGACCTGTTCGCGGCGGAGTTCGTCGTGGATGACGGCCTCCTCGGTGTAGCGCTCGACGACCAGGCGGACGCGTTCGACGGGGGCGAGGTACTTGCGGACCACCGGGCGTTCCTCCCGGAGGGTCACCTCCTCGACGGCCTCGGCGATCTCCTGCTCGCTGAGGGCGGCCCGCTCGGCCTCGGTGACCGGCACTCGTTCGACCCGGACCCGCTCCTTGACCACCGGGACCTTGCGTTCCACCGCCTCGGAGGTGACGTACTTGCGCAGCTTCGCGGTGCCCAGCACGTGCCACTCGGTGGTGACGTCGAGGCGCTCCTCGCGGCAGGTGATCTCGATCGGGCCGCTCGGGGCGTTGCCGGGGACGGTCGGGGTGGTGGGTGCGGCGGACTCGGCCGGCTTGGCGGTGGTGACCGGGGCGGCCGGCATCTCGGAGGTGGCGGTGAAGGCCATCGGGGCGGCCGTCATGGTCGGGGCGGTGGTGGTCGCGTTCACGCTGCTGCTTTCCTTGGTGGTGCCGATGGTGCCGAAGTCGAGGTCCTTGACGGCGTCCGTGCCGTTGGCGGCCACGGCGGCGGCCGCCACCGGGGCGGCGACGGGCATGCCGGTCTCCAGGCCGTAGTAGCGGTAGAGCTGCAGTTCCTGCGCCGGGGAGAGGTGCTGGCCGACGCCGAAGTCGGGCGAGTCCTTGATCAGTGACTTGTCGTAGGGGACCCGGAGCTCCTCGCCGGAGAACTCACTGGTGGTCAGCGGGACGAACGCGTCCCGGCCGAAGATCCCCGTGCGGACGGCCGCCCACTCGGGTTCGCCGGTCGCGTCGTCGAGGTAGACCTCGTCGACGGTGCCGATCTTGTCACCGTTCCGGTCGACCGCCTTGTGCCCGATCAGGTCTCGCGGGTCGATGTCGGTCTGCACGCTGTCCTCCAGAGGAGAGGTACGAAAGCACCCCTGACACTCCGTCAGGGGGCGGTCGGCAGAGCTGCCCGGCCGCACTTCACACGAAAAGCCATCAATCGGACGTCGGCCATTCGAACGCCGCCGTTGGGGAGGGGATGGGGCCGTTCGAGGGCGGGTCGGGAGCGGCCGGAGTGCGCCGGGGGCGCCCGTGATCTGCGGCGCGACCGCTGGTACCCTGGGCGCGACTGCCGAGCCCGCTCGGGAGAGTCCCCTCCGCCCCGGCGGAGCAGGGCGCCGAAGGAGCAAACCCTCCCCGGAATCTCTCAGGCATCCGTACCGTGCGGGGTAGGTCACTCTGGAAAGCAGGGCAGGACCGACGGCGAGGGAGCCGGCGGGCCCCACCCTCACCGACGGTGCAAGCCGACGGGCGGCCGCGGGCCGCCACGTGCGGGCGAAGCTCTCAGGTACCGATGACAGAGGGGGAGGCCTGACGGGTTCGTGCGTTTCGAGGCCCCCGCTGTCCCACGGCGGCGTTGGCCGACGGCGTGCGTACCCCCGCCGGTCCGTGACCAGGAGGCCTCGACCCCCATGAACGCCAAGCCGACCCTCACCGAGCTCGAACTCGCGAGCCCGTTCGAGAACCGTCACATCGGCCCCGACGCCGCCGCCCAGGAGAAGATGCTGGCGCACGTCGGCTACGGCTCGCTGGACGAGCTGTCCGACGCCGCCGTGCCGGACGCCATCAAGAGCCTCACCGCCCTCGGCCTGCCCGCCGGCCGCAGCGAGGCCCAGGTGCTCGCCGAGCTGCGCGAGCTGGCCGGGCGCAACACCGTCCTGCAGTCGATGATCGGCCTCGGTTACTACGGCACCTTCACCCCGCCGGTGATCCTGCGCAACGTGCTGGAGAACCCGGCCTGGTACACCGCCTACACGCCGTACCAGCCGGAGATCTCGCAGGGCCGCCTGGAGGCCCTGATCAACTTCCAGACCGTGGTCGCCGACCTGACCGGCCTGGACACCTCCGGCTCCTCGCTGCTCGACGAGGGCACCGCGGCCGCCGAGGCGATGTCGCTGGCCCGTCGCGTCACCAAGGTCAAGGGCGGCGTCTTCCTGGTCGACGCCGACACCCTGCCGCAGACCATCGCGGTCATCGAGACCCGCGCCGAGCCGACCGGTGTCGAGGTGGTCGTCGCCGACCTCTCCGCCGGCATCCCGGCCGAGATCGCCGAGCGCGGCGTCTTCGGCGTGCTGCTCCAGTACCCCGGCGCCTCCGGCGAGGTCCGCGACCTCGCCCCGGTGATCGAGCAGGCCCACGGACTCGGCGCGGTCGTCGCGGTCGCCGCCGACCTGCTGGCCCTCACCCTGCTGAAGTCCCCGGGCTCGCTCGGCGCCGACATCGCCTGCGGCACCTCGCAGCGCCTCGGCGTGCCGATGGGCTTCGGCGGCCCGCACGCCGGCTACCTGGCCGTCAAGGCCGCGTACGCCCGCAACCTGCCCGGCCGCCTGGTCGGCGTCTCGGTGGACGCCGACGGCAACCGGGCCTACCGGCTGGCCCTGCAGACCCGCGAGCAGCACATCCGCCGCGAGAAGGCCACCTCCAACATCTGCACCGCCCAGGTGCTGCTGGCCGTCATGGCCTCCATGTACGCGGTCTACCACGGCCCGGACGGCCTGGCCGAGATCGCCCGCCGCACCCACCGCTACGCGGCCGCGCTGGCCGAGGGCCTGCGGGCGGGCGGCGTGGAGCTGACCAGCGGTCAGTTCTTCGACACCGTCACGGCGAAGGTCCCGGGCAAGGCCGCCGAGATCGCCGCCGCCGCGCGGGCGAACGGCATCAACCTCTACCAGGCGGACGAGGACACCCTCTCGATCTCCTGCGACGAGACCACCACCCGCGAGCACCTGGCCGGCGTCTGGGCCGCCTTCGGCGTCACCGCAGAGGTCACCGAGACCGCCGACGCGCTGCCCGATGCGCTGCTGCGCGACGACGAGTACCTCACCCACCCGGTCTTCCACAGCCACCGCTCGGAGACCGCGATGCTGCGCTACCTGCGCCGCCTCTCGGACCGGGACTACGCGCTGGACCGCGGCATGATCCCGCTGGGCTCCTGCACCATGAAGCTCAACGCCACCACCGAGATGGAGCCGGTCACCTGGCCCGAGTTCGGCCAGCTGCACCCCTTCGCGCCGGTCGACCAGGCCGAGGGCTTCCTGACGCTGATCCGCGGCCTGGAGCAGCAGCTGGTGGAGGTCACCGGCTACGACGCCGTGTCGATCCAGCCGAACGCCGGTTCGCAGGGCGAGCTCGCCGGTCTGCTGGCGGTCCGCGCCTACCACCGCGCGAACGGTGACGTCGAGCGCGACGTGTGCCTGATCCCGTCGTCGGCGCACGGCACCAACGCGGCCTCCGCGGTGATGGCCGGGATGCGGGTCGTCGTGGTCAAGACCCTGCCGGACGGTGACGTGGACGTCGCCGACCTCAAGGCGAAGATCGAGCAGCACCGCGACCAGCTCTCGGTGCTGATGGTCACCTACCCGTCGACCCACGGCGTGTACGAGACCGAGATCACCGAGATCTGCGCGGCCGTGCACGAGGCCGGCGGCCAGGTGTACGTCGACGGCGCCAACCTCAACGCGCTGGTCGGCCTGGCCAAGCCGGGCAAGTTCGGCGCGGACGTCTCGCACCTGAACCTGCACAAGACCTTCTGCATCCCGCACGGCGGCGGCGGCCCGGGCGTCGGCCCGGTCGCGGTCCGCTCGCACCTGGCCCCGTACCTGCCGAACCACCCGCTCCAGGCGGAGGCCGGCCCGGCCACCGGCGTCGGCCCGATCTCGGCCGCCCCGTGGGGCTCGGCCGCGATCCTGCCGATCTCCTGGTCGTACGTCCGGCTGATGGGCGGCGAGGGCCTCAAGCGCGCCACCCAGGTCGCGGTGCTGAACGCCAACTACATCGCCAAGCGGCTCGCCCCGCACTTCCCGGTGCTCTACACCGGCCCGGGCGGGCTGGTCGCGCACGAGTGCATCATCGACCTGCGTCCGCTCAGCAAGGAGACGGGCGTGACGGTGGACGACATCGCCAAGCGCCTGATCGACTACGGCTTCCACGCGCCGACCATGTCGTTCCCGGTCGCGGGGACGCTGATGATCGAGCCGACCGAGTCGGAGGACCTGCACGAGATCGACCGCTTCTGCGAGGCGATGATCGCGATCCGCGGCGAGATCGAGAAGGTCGGCTCGGGCGAGTGGCAGGCGGAGGACAACCCGCTGCGGAACGCTCCGCACACCGCGGCGGCGCTGGCCGGTGAGTGGGAGCACGCGTACACCCGCCAGGAGGCGGTCTTCCCGGCGGGCGTCAACCCGGCGGACAAGTACTGGCCGCCGGTGAGCCGGATCGACGGTGCGTACGGGGACCGGAACCTGGTCTGCTCCTGCCCGCCGCTGGACGAGTACGGCAGCTGACCCGGCAGGGGGTCACACCCCCGTAGGTGGCTACACCAGGGGCGCGGGGAACTGCGCGAGGGTGGAACGGCAGCACCTGCAACTGGCTGATGGTGGGTCAGTTGCAGGTGGGCCGCCTCCCGGAGCGCGCAGTTCCCCGCGCCCCTAGGTCGCTGCCTGGCTGGTCACCCAGCGACGGCCAGGGGGCGGCGGGGGGCGATGATGCGGCCGTCGGGGAGGAGTTCGCCGGTGTCCTCGAAGAGGAGGACGCCGTTGCACAGGAGGCTCCAGCCCTGGTCGGGGTGGAAGGCCATCGGGACGGCGGCCTCGCGGTCGGTGGACAGTGCGGACGGACACTCAGGCTGGTGCTGGCACATCGTCGTACCCTCGCTTCAGATTCCCCTGACCGGCCCAGGTGTGAACCGGCGCTCCGACGGGTAGGACTGACGGCCCCCCGCGTCGGTTCCCAGTGTCGTCATCCCGAGGCCTTCCCGCAGCGATTTCGTGACATGCGCCACAAGCGGTGCCCAGGGATCACCCGTTCAGATGGAAAAAGGGCCACTGCCGCCCGACCGGAAGGTCGCGCGGCAGTGGCCCTTTCGGGTGAAGGGGTGTCAGGAACGCCCGGCGGGTGCGAGCGGGCGGGCGAGCAGGGCGAGCAGCTCGCCGGCGGGGTAGACGCGGTGGGCGGTGACGCCGAGCGGGGCCGGGGCGAGGGGGATGAGGAGGTCCACCGAGGGGCCCGGGTCGGGGTGGTGGAGCCAGAGGGCGGTGGCGTAGTGGCCGGGGATGGAGAGCAGCCGGGGGTGGTGCCGGGTGCGGGCGGAGATGGCGATCTGGTGGGCCTGGCGCAGGGCGCGCAGGGTGGAGTCCAGGTAGGGGCCGGCGGTGAAGTGCGAGAAGGCGTGGTGCTGTTCGGCCGTCTCGGTGACTTCGGCGGCGGCCACGGGGCCGCCGACGCCGGCTTCGACCAGGAACCGCCAGCCCGTCCGGCGGGCGCCGGCCAGGGGGGCGCCGGGCTCGTCGAGGACGTGCACCGCGAGCGGGTGGGTCGGGTGCAGCCGCTCGTCCCCCTCGCCGCCTGCGAGCGGGACGAGGGGGCCGAGCGCCGACTCACAGTCGAGCGCGCCGAGGACGGCGCGCAGGGCGCTCGGCGGTGGCTGGGGGGTCTGCAGGGTCATGGTGGGTCGCCTCTCCGTGCTGGAAACGGCGTGCGAGTGCGGCATACCGGCTGGTGGGTCGTGGACCCGGGCCGTGTCCGGTTGGGCATGGTCGCTTGCGGGCGCGGGCCTGCCGCTCGAAGGTCCTTCGGGGGCGGCGGGTGCCGGGCGGGAGCTGTGCGAATCCTGCTCGAACGGATGCACAGGGTGACTTTCTTATCACATTCGGTACCCGGCGGCAAGTCGGGATTCTTCTGACGTGTCGTCAGGAACCTTGTTCGACAACCGCGTTAGGGCAGGAGGCTAGGGATCTTCGGGGTGGGCATGATGCAGGGACCGTTCGGCTAGGTGGAGGGGCACCCATGGGCGAGAAGGTCGTCGCGACGCGTGCGGAACTGTCCGACCGGCAGTTGTACCGGCGCAAGCTCCAGTCCTGTCTGGACGCCCTGGAGCGGATGCTGCGCGAGGGCCGCTTCGACCGTCCGCGGGCCATGGTGGGGCTGGAGATCGAGCTCAACCTGGCCGATGACCTGGGGCGTCCGGTGATGCGGAACGAGCAGGTGCTCTCCTCGATCGCCTCGGGCGACTTCCAGACCGAGCTGGGCCAGTTCAACATCGAGGTGAACATCGCGCCCCGCCGCCTCACCGGTCACGTGCTGGACGAGCTGCGCGAGGAGATCGACACCGGGCTGCGGTACGCGGACCGCAAGGCCGAGGAGGTGGGGGCCCGGATCGTCATGGTCGGCATCCTGCCGACCCTCGACCTGGACCACACCGGGCTGGACGCGATGTCGCACAACGACCGGTACACCCTGCTCAGCGACCAGATACTGGCCGCCCGGGGCGAGGACATCGCGCTGGACATCGAGGGGGTGGAGCGGCTCAGCGTGGAGTCGGTCTCGATGGTGGCCGAGGCCGCCGCCACCTCGCTGCAGCTGCACCTCCAGGTGACCCCGGAGCGCTTCGCCCCGGTGTGGAACGCGGCCCAGGCGATCTCCTCGGTACAGTTGGCACTCGGTGCCAACTCGCCCTTCCTGTTCGGCCGGGAGCTCTGGCGGGAGACCAGGCCGGTGCTCTTCCAGCAGGCCTGCGACACCCGTTCGGCGGAGCTCAAGGCCCAGGGCGTGCGCCCCATCACCTGGTTCGGGGAGCGCTGGGTGAACTCCGCGCTGGAGCTCTTCGAGGAGAACCAGAAGTACTTCCCGGCCCTGCTGCCGATCTGCGACGACGAGGACCCGGTCAAGGTGCTGGCCTCCGGCGGCATCCCCCGGCTGGCCGAGATGCGGCTCCACAACGGCACCATCTACCGCTGGAACCGGCCGGTCTACGACGTCGCCGACGGCGTGCCGCACCTGCGGGTGGAGAACCGCTGCCTGCCGGCCGGGCCGACGGTGGTGGACACCCTGGCCAACGCCGCCTTCTACTACGGGCTGGTCCGGGTGCTGGCCGAGCAGCCCAGGCCGATCTGGACCAGGCTCGCCTTCGAGCAGGCCGACGAGAACTTCCACACCGCCGCCCGGTACGGCATCGACGCGGTGCTGCACTGGCCGAAGTCCGGGCGCGGAGCCCGGGGCACCGTGCCGGTGGCCGCCACCGAGCTGGTGCTGAACGAGCTGCTCCCGATGGCCCGTCAGGGACTGGACGACTGGGGCGTGGAGCCGGGGGACCGGGACCGCTACCTCGGCATCATCGAGCAGCGCTGTCTGCGCAGGACCAACGGCGCGGCCTGGCAGGCGGCCACCGTGCACCGGCTGCGCGACCACTACGGGATGGACCGGGGTTCCGCAATCGCGGCCATGACGCGCCGTTACATGGAGCACTCCCGCACCGGCGAGCCCGTCCACACCTGGCCGGTCGGCTGAGCGGGGTGGCGGACCGTCAGGTTGTCTAGACAATCTCGCCTCCGGCCCGTCACGTGATCATTGTTGTCTGTACACCTCGGGCGCTTAGACATGGGCGGGTCCGGGCCGGAACGCGGCCGGGAGCCGAACGAGGAGCACCCCCTGATGAGTCCCGAAGTCTCGCGCCGCACCCTGCTCGGCGGCGCGGCCGCGGCCGCCGTCCTGTCCGCCCTGCCGCTCAGCGTCCGGGAGGCGCTGGCCGCCCCGGCCAAGCCGGGGAAGCTGGCGGACATCCAGCACGTGGTGGTGCTGATGCAGGAGAACCGGGCGTTCGACCACTACTTCGGCACCCTGTCCGGGGTGCGCGGCTTCGGGGACCGGGCGGCGGTGCGCGGGGTCAACGGCCGGTCGGTGCTGCACCAGCCGGACGCCTCCCGCAAGGAGGGGTACCTGCTGCCGTTCGCGATGAACGCCGCGCACACCAACGCGTACCAGCAGGGCGCCCCGGCCTTCGGCTTCGTGGACTCGATGAAGGCGTGGAACGACGGCCTGGCCGACGGCGCCGTCTCCCGCCGCTCCTCCGGCTGGCTCGGCCAGGGCTACTACGAGCCCGCCGACATGCCGTTCTACTCGGCGATCGCCTCGGTCTTCACCACCTGCGACCACTACTTCGCCTCGGTGCAGTGCAACACCAACACCAACCGCGACCACTTCATGACCGGCACCAGCGGCGGCACCGTGCGGGACGTGCCGGTGACGGACAACACCGAGATCCCCGGCGGCTACGAGTGGACCACCTACGCCGAGCGGCTGGAGGCGGCCGGCATCAGCTGGCGGACGTACCAGGCGCTGGACAACTACGACGACAACGCGCTGGCCTGGTTCGCCCCGTTCGTGAAGGCCAAGCCGGGCGAGCCGCTGTACGAGCGCGGGATGAGGATGGTCGGTGACCCGGCCAAGAAGGGCGATCCGTTCGCGATGGGCGACGCGCTGGTGGAGGCCTTCGCCGCCGACGTCCAGGCCGACCGGCTGCCGCAGGTCTCCTGGCTGGTCGCGCCCGCCGCGCTCTCCGAGCACGCCAACTACGCGCCGCCGAACGGCGAGCACCTGACGGCCCGGCTGCTCTCGGCGCTGGCGGCCAAGCCCGAGGTCTGGGCCAAGACCGTCTTCATCCTCAACTACGACGAGCACGGCGGCTTCTTCGACCACCTGCTGCCCCCGGTGCCGCCGCTGGCCGCCGGACGCGGTGCCTCGACGGTGCCGGTGGACGGCGAGGTGGTGGTGCGGGTCTCCAAGGGCGGCTCGACCTACCACAGGGTGGTCGGCCAGGACGGCCGGTACCGGGTGAAGGCCGCCGACGGCTCGCTGACCTGGGCCGACGCGCTGCCGGCCGGGGGAGAAGCTGGAGTCCGGCCCCTACCCGATGGGCCTGGGGGTGCGGGTGCCGATGGTGGTGGTCTCGCCCTGGACCCGCGGCGGGGTGGTGGACTCCACCGTCTACGACCACACCTCGGTGCTGCGCTTCCTGGAGCGGCGCTTCGGCGTGGCCGAGCCCAACATCAGCCCGTGGCGCCGGGCCGTCACCGGTGACCTCACCTCCGTCTTCGACTTCTCCGGCGAGGACCCGGTCTGGCCGCAGCTGCCCGACACGGCCGGCAACCGGCAGAAGGTCACCGACACCGGCAAGCTGCCGGCCCCGACCGTGCCCAGCCCGCAGCGGACGCCCCGTCAGCAGGCCGGCACCCGTACCGCCCGGCCGACCCCGTACAACCTCAAGCTGAAGCCGAGGGTGAGGGACGGCCTGCTCACCCTGGACCTGGCCAACCACGGCAAGCAGGGCGCGGTGCTCGCCGCCTACCCCGCGCCCGGCCTGGCGCCCCGCCACTACACGGTGGGCGCCAAGGAGAAGCTCTCCGACAGCTGGCCGGTCGGCCCCGAGGGCTACGACCTGCGGGTGCACGGGCCGAACGGCGCGCTCTGGCACCTGCGCGGCGACGCGGCCGCGCAGTACGAGGTCGAGCTCTTCCCGGAGTCCGGCGCCGAGCGGGTGCTGGAGTTCCACCTGATCAACCGCTCGAAGAGCCCGCAGACCTTCCTGATCGGGGACCTCGCGTACGGCGGCGGCGTGCAGGAGGTCCGGATCACCGGGCAGGACACCCGGCCGGTGCGGGTCAAGGTCGGCCGCGAGGGCTGGTACGACGTGGCGGTGGGCGTGCAGGGCGACCTGACGTTCCGTCGGCGCTACGCCGGGCGGATGGCCGGGCAGGAGCAGGGCGTGACCGACCCGGCGATGGGCCTGGCGGACGCGCTCGTCCTGGACGTGGCGCTCGGCGCCGCCTCGGCCACCATCGACGAGGCGATCGTGCTGCCGGGCCGCCCGGCCCGGGTGAAGGCCACCTTCACCGCCGCCGCGGCGCTGTCCGGGCTGGAGGCGAAGCCGGTGGTCCCGCCGGGCTGGACCGTCCGCGAGGTCACCGCCGCCCCGGCCGCACTGGCCGAGGGCGCCACCGCCACCGCCGAGTGGGAGGTGCTGCCGCCGGCCGTGCTGCCGGACGGCGCCGCGCACCGCCTGCTGGTCACCGCCCGGGCCCGCTCGGGCCAGCGCTTCGTGCTGGCCGACGGCGAACTGGCCGCCCGCACCGCCCCGGTGATGACCGGTCACCTGCTGGACCAGGACTTCGAGGAGCTGGCCCCGCTGCTCGCCCCGGTCGGCACCGTCTCCGGCTGGACGGCGCAGGCGCCCCAGGGCTGGTCGGTGGTGAACGCTCCCGGCATGCCGCAGGGCACCGCCCGGCTGCAGGGCTGGACCTTCCACACCAAGCGGGCCTGGTCCAACCCGGCCGGGCAGGACCGGGGCAACTTCACCCGGGGCCTCGGCGTGCTGGCCGTCGCCGACCCGGACGACTGGGACGACACCGGCGCGCCGTCCGGCAAGGGGAAGTTCGACTCGACCCTGGTCTCCCCGGCGGTGGCGATCCCGGCGGGCGTCGGCAGCCTGTACCTGGGCTTCGACTCGCACTACCGGCAGGAGGCCCCGCAGAAGGCCGCCGTGACGGCGGTCTTCGACACCGGGCAGGAGGTCCGCCTGGTGCACTACAGCTCGGACGCGGCCGGGAACGACAACGCGGGCAAGGACGTCCAGAACAGCTTCGTGGTCCGGCAGTTCGCCGTCCCGGCGGGCGCGGCCTCGGTGACCCTGAAGTTCCGGATGTACGACGCGGGCAACAACTGGTTCTGGGCGGTGGACCACGTCCGCCTGGACAAGGCGCCGATCAAGGGCTGATCGAGGGCTGACCCGCTCTCAGGGGCGTGTGCGAGGATGATCGACCCGGCCGCCCGGCCGGGTCGGTCGTTCCTCGTGGGAGTCATGGTGACTGCGGTGTCCACCCCGCCCGAGGCCGCCGGGACCTCCCGGCGCCTGCTCGGGATCGAGCTGCTGGTGGTGCTCGGGCTCTCCTTCGGGATGAGCGGGCTCGGTGCCCTGATCAGCTTCGTGGGCTCCCTCACCGAGCCGGCCGAGCTGGGCAAGCAGGTCGCCACCCTGAACGGCTCGCGCGCCCCCGGCCGCCCCTGGCTGGACCTGGCCTGGCAGCTCTACTACATCGGGCGCGGCCTGATGCCGGTGGTGCTGGTCGGCTACCTGCTGGTGCGCGAGGGCGTCTCGCTGCGGGTGCTCGGCTTCGACCTGCGGGAGAAGCTGCGGGACTTCGGCCGCGGCACGGCGGTGGCCGCCGCGATCGGCGGCTCCGGGCTGCTGCTCTACCTGGCCTCCCAGGCCGCCGGGTTCAACCTCACGGTGGCCCCGTCCGGGCTGCCCGAGGTGTGGTGGCGGGTGCCGGTGCTGATCGCCTCCGCCTGGGAGAACTCGATCGCCGAGGAGGTGATCGTGCTGGGCTTCCTGCTGCGCCGGCTGGGGCAGCTGGGCTGGAGCTGGCCGGCGATCGTGGTCACCAGCTCGCTGCTGCGCGGCTCGTACCACCTGTACCAGGGCGTCGGCGGGCTGGTCGGCAACATCGTGATGGGCGTGGTCTTCTGCCTGCTGTACCGGCGGTGGGGCCGGGTGATGCCGCTGGTGGTCGCGCACGCGCTGATCGACACGGTGGCCTTCGTCGGGTACGCGCTGCTGGCCGGGCACGTGAGCTGGCTGCCGACGGGCTGACGCCCCGTCAGGCGTACGACAGCCCGAGCCGCTGGGCCACCGGCGGGCGGCGCAGCAGCCGGTCCACGTGGTGGCGCTCCAGGCCCTGGCCCGGGTCGATCCGCAGCAGCAGCCTGTCCCGGCGCAGGACGGACCGGCGGGTCAGCGAGCCGGGGATCACGTCGTCGACCCAGGCGAACGGGCGGCCGGCGGCGTAGCGCAGCAGCGGGGCCCACTTGTGGGCAGCTATCAGGTCGAGCACCGGCACCTTGGGGTCGTCCGGCTGCGCCACGTACCCGGAGAAGTGCACCACCGGGAGCTGGGGGAGGCCGAGCACCGGGGCGATGTGCTCGTTGGCGTGGTCCTCCCAGGTGGTGGCCCAGCAGAGGTCGTAGGTGCCCGCGAGCTCGCGCAGCCAGTCGCCGTGGCGGGCCGAGAGCAGCACGGCGTAGCCGAACAGCGTGTGGGTGTCGAAGTCCGCGTCCGGGTGCGGGCAGACGGGGTTGAGGACGCCGTCGACGTCCAGGAACAGCAGTGGCTTCGGCAAGTCGGCTCCCCCAGGTGACTCCTGTCACATGGTCGGACGAACGAGGCCCGGGGACGGTTGCGCTCCGTCAGGCGGAAGTGACGGCCGGTCGTTCCGGTTCGGCGGGGGTGGGGGAGGCCGAGGGGGTGACGGCCTTGCGGCGCAGGGTGCGGACCTGGGACTCGGCGAGCACGGCCACGGCGAGGACGGTCATCGCGAGGGCGCAGAGCCAGAGGGCGTTGCGCATGCCGAGCAGGGAGGCGGCCGGGCCGGCCAGCGCGGTGCCGACCGGGGCGAGGGCGATCGAGCCGAAGTAGTCGTAGGCGGAGACCCGGGAGAACAGCTCGGAGGGGATCTCCTGCTGGAGCGCGATCATCCAGTTGACGCCGAAGACGGTGACGCCGAGGCCGCTGGTGAACATCGCGGCGCAGAGCAGCCACAGCGGCGCCTCCAGCACCAGGGCGTAGGCGGGGGCCGCGAACAGGAAGACGCCGTGGTTGCCGGCGAGCAGGATGCGGGCGGGCTGCCAACGGACCATCAGGAAGCCGGAGAGGAACAGCCCGGCCGAGAAGGCGGCGAGCGCCAGGCCCCAGGCGTCCGCCCCGCCGAGGCGCTCCTTGGCGATGACGGGCCCGTAGACGGACTCGACCGCGCCGAGGCAGGCACCGACCAGGGAGAACTGCAGCACCACCACCCAGAGCCAGCGCCGGGAGGCGAACTCGCGCCAGCCCTCGCGCAGCGCCTGCACCATGCCGCCCTGCTCCGCCGGGGTGGTCGGGGCGTCGAGGTCGAGGAGCAGACGCAGGGCGGCGGCGAGGGTGAAGCCGGCCGCGTCCACGGCCAGCACCCAGCCGGGGCCGATCGCGGTGACCAGGACGCCGCCCAGGGCCGCGCCGGCGATCTGACTGCCGTTCAGGGCCATCCGGAAGACGGCGAAGGCGCGGGAGGCGTGCTCCTCGGCCACCGACTCCATGATCATGCCCTCGGAGGCGGGGGCGTAGAACGCCTGGCCCGCGCCGCCGGCGGCGGAGAGGGCGATCAGCTGCCAGAGCTGGGCGGTGCCGGTGAGGACGAGCACGGCGAGCAGGGCCTGGGAGGCGGCGTTGAAGAGGTTGGCGCCGACCATCACGTGGTGGCGGGGGAGGCGGTCGGCGAGGGCTCCGCCGATCAGCAGGAAGACCACCATCGAGGCGAGGTGGGCGCCCGTCACCAGGCCGACGGCCGTGGCCCCGCCGCCGAGGTCGAGGACGGCGAAGGCGGTGGCGATCGGGGCTCCGGCGTTGCCGAGGCCGGCGATAACGGTGGCGGCGGTCTGGACGCGGTAGTTGCGGCTCGCCCAGGAGAAACGACGGGTCTTCACCGGGAGACTATGGCGGCTGCCCCGCGGGGTGTCACCTGGTTATCGGCTACGCCGCCGGGGGCGCGGGGCTCTGCTGATATGCGGCTCCGCCGCGTGGGCGCGAGTCCGGAGGGAGGCCGGGGCGAGTGGTGAGGCCGGGGGCGCGGGGAACTGCGCGCTGGGGAACGGCACCACGTGCAACTGGCTGACGTGCCCCGATCTTGCGGTGGGCCGCCTTCCGTACTCGCGCAGTTCCTCGCGCCCCTGGGGCCGCTGGCGCGGCTCAGCCGAGGTGGGCCCAGAGGAAGGTGAGGGTGCGTTGCCAGGCGACGGTGGCTTGGAGGTCGTCCTGGTGGTCCGTCATGAAGCCGTGGGTGGTGGGGTAGAAGTGCAGCTCGGGGCGGACGTCGGTGGCTTCGCCTAGGCGGATGGCGGCTTCGTCGACGGCGGCGGGCGGGACGGTGGGGTCGGATTCGGCGAAGTGGCCGAGGACGTGGGCGGTGAGGCCGAGGTAGGAGAAGTCGGGGTCGGCGGGGAGGCCGTAGCAGGCGACCACGGCGGCGACGCGGTCGCCGAGGGCGGTGGCCAGTTCGAGGGCCTGGCCGCCGCCGGGACCGAGGCCGACGATGCCGATGGCGTCGCCGACCAAGCGGTCGTCGGAGAGGGTCCGGAGCGCGTCGGGGTCGGCCGGGCCGGTGAGGACGGCGAAGCCCTCGGCGAGGAGGCGGTCGACCAGCTCGGTGGGGTCGACGCCGGGCTCGGGGAGCAGCAGCACTCCGGGGCCGAGCCCGGCGGCGGGCAGGGTGACGTCCACTCAGCCCATCTCCTCCAGTGCCCTGCCCTTGGTCTCCTTGATGCAGAACGCCACGAAGGGGATCGAGAGCAGGGCGAAGGCCGCGTAGATGACGTACGTGGCGGAGAGGTTCCAGTCCGAGAGGTTCGGGAACGTGACGGTGATCGCCCAGTTGGCGATCCACTGGGCGGAGGCGGCCACCGAGAGGGCCAGGGCCCGGATCTTGTTGGGGAACATCTCGCCGAGCAGCACCCAGACCACCACGCCCCAGGAGAAGGCGAAGCAGAGCACGAAGACGTGGGCGGCGACCAGGGCCACGGTGGCGTGGGTGTCGTCGAGGGTGGCGGTGTCGCCGGTGCCGTGCCGGTAGGAGAAGGCCCAGGCGGCGGTGGCGAGGGCGGCGGCCATGCCGACGGAGCCGGCCAGGGCGAGCGGCTTGCGGCCGATCCGGTCGACCAGGGCGATGGCGATGACGGTGCCGACCACGTTGACGATCGAGGTGGAGAGCGAGATCAGCAGGGAGTTGGACTCGTCGATGCCCACCGACTGCCAGAGGAAGGAGGAGTAGTAGAAGATCACGTTGATGCCGACGAACTGCTGGAAGACCGAGGCGCCGATGCCGATCCAGACGATCGGCAGCAGGCCGAAGCGACCGCCGAGGAGGTCCTTCAGGCGCGGCTTGTGCGAGGTGTCGAGGACGGAGCGGATCTCGGCGATCCGGGCGTCCAGGTCGACGTCCGGGCCCTCGACCTCGAGCAGCACCTTGCGGGCCTGGTCCTCCCGGCGGTCGGCGATCAGGAAGCGCGGGGACTCCGGGATGGCGAGGGCCATCAGGCCGTAGACGATGGCCGGGATGGCCTCGACGCCGAGCATCCACTGCCAGGCCTGGACGCCGCCGAGGTGGCCGGTGGACTCGCCGCCGGCGGCCTCGTTGAGCGCCCAGTTGGCGAGCTGGGAGACGGTGATGCCGAGCACGATGGCCAGCTGCTGGAAGGAGGCGAGGCGGCCCCGGTAGGCGGTGGGGGCGACCTCGGCGATGTAGGTGGGGGCGATGACCGAGGCGATGCCGATGGCGATGCCGCCGATCACCCGCCAGAAGCCGAGCATCTCGATGTTGGGCGGGAACATCGAGCCGACGCCGCTGATCGCGAAGAGCACCGCGGCCAGCAGCATGGTGCGGATGCGGCCCAGGTGGTCGGCGAGCCGGCCGGCGATGACGGCGCCCGCCGCCGAGCCGAGCAGGGCGATGGCGACCACGAAGGCGGTCTCGCCGTTGCCGACCTCGAAGTGCTTCTGGATGCCCGTCACCGCGCCGTTGATGACGGCGCTGTCGTAGCCGAAGAGGAAGCCGCCCATCGCGGCGGCCGCCGAGATGAAGACCACGTGGCCGAGGTGGGCGTCGCCGCTCGGCTTGGTCGCAGGGGTGGTGGACAGGGCGCGCTCCCGGGGCCGGACGGACAGGAATCGTCATCCATTCCATCAGCCGGTGCGTCATATCGCATGGTACGAGGTGCATCTGATGGAATGTCGTTTTTCTCCGCCACCCGTCCGGCCCCCGGCGCCTACCCCCGTTCGCGCGGCTCAGACGGGGCAGCCCCCGGTGCGCCGGGCGTTGCGGCGCAGCAGCTGCTCCCGGGCGCCCGTGTCCCGGCCGGTCAGGTGGGGTGCCATCGCGGCCTGCTCGGCGGGCGGCTTCTTGTCGTCGTACTTGAACTTGGCGTCCACCCGGTCGACGGCGAGCCGCAGGCCGCGCAGGCCGGAGAGCTGGCCGCTGTACGGGGCCTGACCGGGCGTCACCGCCCCGCCGGGCCAGTCCGGCTCGAAGTGCGCGAGCTGGCGGTTGAGGATCTCCGCCTTGCCCGCCGCGTCGTCCACCGGCTCGGCGGTGCAGGAGAAGTGCACGGAGGCGTAGTAGCTGGTCGGCACGTGCGGGGCGGCCCGCCACTGCCCGGCGGCGTAGGCGTAGTCATCGGTGACGGCCAGGGTGACCTTGGGGTCGGCGGCGATCGCGGACCAGAAGGGGTTGGGCTTGGCCAGGTGCAGCAGGATGGTGTCGCCGTCCAGCAGGAAGTGCGTCGGCACCAGCACGGGGCCGCGGCCGTCGGGCCCGTTGGCGGCCAGCAGGCCGAAGTCGCGGCCGGCGGCCAGCCATGCGCGCCACTCCTGCTCCTCGCCGCGGTCCCAGGAACGGATCAGCACGGTGGCCTCCTCAGGTGGTGAGCGCCCGGAGGTTCTCCGGGAGCGGGACGGTGGTGGAGGGGTGCGGCTCGGGGGTGCCGTAGACGGGGGCGACGGGTACCACGCCGGCCCAGTACGGCAGGTCGAGGTCGGCCTCGTCGTCGCCCGCGCCGGCTGCCCGGGTCTTGGCGGAGACCTCGTCCAGGACCAGCCGGATCACCGCGGTCTTCGCCAGCTCCTTGGGGTTGGCCCGGCGGGTCTCGCCGGAGCGGCCGGGGACGGCGTGGTCCACCAGCGCGTCCAGTGCGACGGCCAGCTCCTCGGGGTCGGTGACCTGGTGGGCGGTGCCGTGGGCCACCACGGAGCGGTAGTTGACGGAGTGGTTGAAGGCGGACTTGGTGAGCACCAGGCCGTCCACGTGCGTGACGGTGACGCAGACCGGCATGCCCTGCTCGTCGGAGGCGCCGCGCATCGGGCGGCTGCCGGTGGAGCCGTGGACGTACAGGCGGTCGCCGACCCGGGCGAAGATGGTGGGCAGGACGACGGGCGCGCCGTCCACCACGAAGCCGAGGTGGCAGACCCAGGCGGCGTCCAGGATCGCGTGGATCGCGTCCTGCTCCCAGGTGGCGCGGTCGCGGTAGCGGGTCGGGGTGGTGCGGGCGTTCCGGGTGTAACTGGGCGCGTCCGACATGACAACCTCTATGTACTAGTGCATAATCTGCTTTGTGCTAGGAGACTATACGATCAAGGGACGGCGTGCCAGTGAGATCGCGGCCGACGTCGAACGGGCCGTCAACGATGGGCAGTTGCAGCCCGGTTCGGCCCTCCCGGCGCTCCGCGACCTGGCCGTGGAGCTCGGCGTCAACCCCAACACGGTGGCCGCCGCCTACCGCCTGCTGCGGGACCGGGGCGTGATCGAGACCGCCGGGCGCAAGGGCAGCCGGGTGCTGCCCCGCCCCGTCACCACCCCGCGTGACCAGATCCCCGTCCCGGTGCCCCCCGGCGCCCGCGACCTGGCGGCGGGGAACCCCGACCCCGCCCTGCTGCCCCCATTGGCCCCCGCCCTCGCGGTGGCCGCGGCCGCCGCCGACGCCGCCCCCACCCTCTACGGGCACCCGGTGGCCGACCCGGCGCTGCTCGCCCTGGCCCGGGCCGGCTTCCTGGCCGACGGGGTGCCGGACGGCGAGCTGGCGGTCTGCTCCGGCGCCCTGGACGCGATCGGGCGGATCCTCAACTCCCGGCTGCGGCCCGGGGATTCGGTGGCCATCGAGGATCCGGGCTGGGGCAGCCTGATCGACCAGCTGCCGGCCCTCGGGCTGCGCCCGGCCCCCGTGCGGCTGGACGATGAGGGACCGCTGCCGGACTCGCTGGCCGCCGCGCTGGCGGCGGGGGCCCGCGCCGTGGTGGTCACCGTCCGGGCGCAGAACCCGACCGGCGCCGCGCTGACCCCTGGGCGGGCCGCCGCGCTGCGCGAGGTGCTGGCTCGGCACCCCGAGGTGCTGGTGATCGCCGACGACCACGGGCACGGCATCGTCACCCAGGCCCACCAGTCGCTGGCCGGGGTCACCGAGGCCTGGGCCGTGGTCCGCTCGGCGGCCAAGGCCTACGGGCCCGACCTGCGGCTGGCGACGGTGATGGGCGACGCGGGGACGGTGGGCCGGGTGCTGGGCCGTCAGCGGCTGGACTCGGGCTGGGTCTCGCTGCTGCTCCAGCGCACCGTGGCCGAGCTCTGGCGCTCCGGCGCGGCCGCCGGGGTGGCCGAGGTCTACCAGGCCCGCCGTGACGCCCTGCTGGCCGCGCTGGCCGTGCACGGCATCGCCGCGCACGGGGCGAGCGGGCTGAACGTCTGGGTGCCGGTGGCCGAGGAGGCCGGGGCGATCGCCGCGATGGCCCAGCGCGGTTGGGTGGCCGCGCCGGGCGCCCGGTACCGGATCCAGTCCCCGCCGGCCATCCGGTTCACCGTCTCGGCGCTGCCGGAGGCGGAGGCCCCGGCGCTGGCGGCGGACCTGGCGGCGGTGCTGCTGCCGGGGCGGGCGGGGTCGCGGCTGGTGTGAGGGGGCGACGGGAGAGACGCAGGTGACGGACCGTGTGCGGTCGGTCCGTCACCTGCGGGAGCGGTTCGTAGGTCGTCCAAGAAACTCCTGTCGGATACCTAGCGGTAACAACGGTGGGCATGTCACATTCATCGCGCCACCGGCCGGCGGTACACCCTCACAAGCGCCTCCCCACCCCACCTTTCGGGAGGCCGTTCGCAGGAGTTTCGCCGTGCTCGAAAACTGTCGAAGCATCAGAACCGCCGTGCGCTTCCTGGCCGCAGCCGCCCTCACCCTCCCGCTGCTGGCCCTCACCACCTCCGCCCAGGCCGCCACCGGCCCCACCGCCTCCGTCTCGATGGGGGACAGCTACATCTCCGGCGAGGCCGGACGCTGGAAGGGCAACAGCGTCACCACCTCGGGGAGCCGTGCGGGCACCGACCGGGCCTGGACCGGCAGCGCCTACGACCCCGCCCGGGCCTACGGGAGCAGCTACGCCAACGGCTGCGACCGCTCCGACTCCGCCGAGGTGCGCAGCGCCTCCGGCATCGCGCAGGCCCAGATCAACCTGGCCTGCTCGGGCGCCACCACCCAGAACGTCTTCCGGGCGAGCAACGGCGGCCAGGCGTACAAGGGCGAGGCCCCGCAGGCCGACCAGCTCGCGGCGGTGGCGGCGGCCAACGACGTCAAGCTCATCACGCTCTCCGTCGGGGGCAACGACCTCGGCTTCGCCGACGTGATCGAGACCTGCGTCAAGGACTACCTGATCTGGTACTCGTACTGCCACGACGACCAGCAGGACGCGGTGGACTCCCGGATGCCGGCCGCGATGGCGGGCGTCGGCAAGTCGATCGACGAGATCCGCGCGGTGATGGCGGGCGCCGGGTACGCCTCGTCCTCGTACCGGATCGTGCTCCAGTCCTACCCCTCGCCGATCCCGCGCGGCGCCGACATGCGCTACTCCGAGAGCGGCTGGAGCCGCGCCGACACCGGCGGCTGCCCGTTCTGGAACGGGGACGCCGACTGGGCGCGCTCCTCGCTGGTGCCGCAGATCTCCGACGAGCTGGCCAAGGTGGCCAAGGCCAAGGGCGTGCAGTTCCTGGACCTGCGGGACATGCTGGCCGGCCGCGAGGTCTGCTCCAAGGCCACCAAGCAGGCGAGCTCCACCTCCGCGCCGAGCGCCACCACCAGTGAGTGGGCGCGGTTCGTGGACGCCGGCCTGTCGGCCTCCCAGGGCGACACCCGGGAGTCCATGCACCCGAACTACTACGGCCAGCTGGCGCTCGGCCGCTGCTTGACCCTGCTCTGGGCGAAGAGCGGCGACCAGTCCTGCCGCAACACCGCCGGGCAGGACGCCAACGGGATGTACCTGACGGCCCGTTGAGACGCGACGGAGCCCCCGCGCGTGCGGCGCGGGGGCTCCGTCGGGGCCTTCGAGGACCGGGCCCCGGTCAGCCCTTGGCCAGCAGGGCCTGGGCGTGCTCGCGGACCTGGTCCTTCGTCAGGTACGCGTCGGTGTACTCGAAGTCGCGCAGCCGGGCGGGCTGGCGGGCCAGGAAGCCGGTACGGACGAAGTCGTCGCCGGCGGTCGCGTTGAGCAGCCAGTTGGCGCCGACCCGGAACTTGGCGGCGTTGGTCCGCATCGCCATCATGTGGTAGCCGCGGGCCACCAACTGGGCCGGGACGCCCCGGAGTTCGACGCCCACCGGCTTGGATACGGCGTCCTTGCCGCCGAGGTCGACCACCAGGCCGAGGTCCTTGTGGTAGTACGGCTCCAACGGCTGGTTGCGGAGCGCGGCGACCAGGTTGTCGGCCACCTTCTTGCCCTGCCGGGCCGAGTGCTGGGCGGTGGGCGGGCAGACCGCGCCGTCTCCCTTGGCCAGGTCCGGCACGGCCGCCGCGTCGCCGAGCGCGAAGACGTTCTCGAACTGCGGCACCCGCATCTCGGCGGTGACGGCCACCCGGCCGCGCACCGTCTCGGCGTCCAGGGTGCCGATCAGCGGGCTGGCCGCCACGCCGGCCGTCCAGATCAGGGTGCGGCAGGGCAGCACCCGGCCGTCGGTGAACTTGACCGTCTCGGCGCCCACCTCGGCCACCGAGACGCCGAGCGAGACGTCCACGCCGCGGTCCCGGAGCACCTCCATCGCGCTGGTGCCGAGCTTGTCGCCGAGCTCGGGCATCAGCTTCGGGGCGATGTCGATCAGGTGCCACTTGATCAGCCGAGGGTCCAGCCGCGGGTAGCGCTTGCTGGCCGCCGTGGTCAGCCGCTGCAGGCAGGCCGCCGTCTCGGTGCCCGCGTAGCCGCCGCCGACCACCACGAACTGCAGCCGGGACTCGCGCTCGTGCTGGTCCAGGGTGGCCGAGGCCAGGTCCAGCTGGGCGATCACGTGGTCGCGCACGTACGTCGCCTCGGCCAGGGTCTTCATGCCGCGCGCGTAGTCGGTCAGGCCCGGGATGTCGAAGGTCCGGGTCACGCTGCCGGGGGCCAGCACCAGGTAGTCGTACTGCTCCGCCACCACCTCGTCGGTGATCTTGCGGACCACGCAGACCCGGGAGCGCGGGTCCACCCCGATCGCCCCGCCGGGCAGGATGTGGGTGCGGCGCAGCGTGCGCCGCAGCGAGATCGCCACCGACTGCGGGGTGAGCACGCCGGCCGCCACGTGCGGCAGCAGCGGCAGGTAGAGCTGGTAGTTGAACGGGGTGACCAGGGTCAGCTCCGCCTCGGAGGGGGCGAGCTTGCGCTCCAGTCGGCGGGCGCACTCCAGACCGGCGAAACCGCCGCCGACGATCAGGATTCGAGGTCGTGCCATCGTCCGGTCCTTATCTGTGGAGTGGGCCGATCGGTCCGAGGGGCCGTGCCGGGACAACTGCTCGCCACCCTCGCACGGGGGCTGACGGGTTGCCACCGGGTGAGGCACTAGGGTGATCGCGTGCTTCAAGAGGTGACGGCGGTCCGGTACGTGACGCCCCTGCGCGAGGGCGGGTCGATGCCCGGTCTGGTCGAGGGCGACGACCGGCGGCTCTACGTGCTCAAGTGGTCCGGTGCGGCGCAGGGGCGCAAGGCCCTGGTGGCCGAGGTGCTCGCGGGGGAGCTGGGGCGCGGCCTCGGGCTCCCGGTGCCCGAGCTGGTGCGGCTCGACCTGGACCCGGTGCTGGCGCGCAGCGAGCCCGAGGTGCAGATCCAGGACCAGATGCGGGCCAGCGGCGGGGTCAACCTCGGGATGGCCTTCGTCAGCGGCGCGCTCAACTTCGACCCGCTCTGCTTCGAGGTGGACCCGGAGCTGGCCGGGCGGGTGCTCTGGTTCGACGCCCTGATCGGCAACGTGGACCGCTCCTGGCGCAACCCCAACCTGCTGGTGGCCACCGGCGGCCTGCGGCTGATCGACCACGGGGCCAGCCTGATCTTCCACCACCACTGGGCCGGCGCCGCCTCCTGGGTGGCCCGCCCGTACGACGCCTCGGACCACGCGCTGTGCGCCTTCGCCCCACAACTGGCCGAGGCCGACGAGGAGTTGGCACCGCTGGCGAAGGAGGCGGTGGAGCGCGCGGTGGCGCTGATCCCCGAGGAGTGGCTCACCGACGAGCCCGGCTTCGACTCCCCGGCCGAGGTGCGCGCCGCGTACCTGGCCCAGCTGACCGCCCGGCTGGCCGGTCCGCGCGACTGGCTCCCGGAGGTGGCCCCCCGATGACGGAGCAGCTGCACGACTACGAGTACGCGGTGATCCGGGCGGTGCCCCGGGTGGAGCGCGGTGAGTTCGTCAACATCGGCGTGCTGCTGTACTGCCGCCACAGCTCCCACCTGGCCGCCCGCACCCACCTGGACCAGGGCCGGCTGCTGGCGCTGGACCCGGTGGCCGACGTGGCCGGGGTCCGGCGCGCGCTCTACGGCTTCGAGGCGGTCTGCGAGGGCGGCGCGGCCGCCGGCCCGGCCGCCCAGGACAGCCCCGGGCAGCGGTTCCGCTGGCTGACCGCGCCGCGCAGCGCGGTGGTGCAGCCCGGCCCCGTGCACACCGGCCTGACCGCGGACCCGGAGGCGGAGCTGCGCAGGCTGTTCGAGCAGCTGGTGCTCTGAGCCGGGGAGAGGTGCTTCACCTGCTCGAAACTGGAGTATGTCAAGCGACTGTGCGTACCCTTGCGGCATGGGCACCACCACCCCTCCCTCCACCGCGGACCTGATGGAGGCGGTCGCCGCCGTCGGCACCGCCTACTTCCAGGACTTCGCGGCCTCCGCCGCCCGGCACGGGCTCAGCTCGTCCCAGGCCAAGGCGCTCAAGTCGCTGCGCGAGCCCGTCCCGATGCGGGCGCTGGCCGGACGGCTCGGCTGTGACGCCTCCAACGTCACCGGCATCGTCGACCGACTGGAGGGCCTCGGGCTGGCCCACCGGGAGGCCTCGGCCGGGGACCGCCGGGTCAAGATCGTCACCATCACGGACAAGGGCCTGGAGGTGCTGGAGCAGGTCCAGCGCGACATGGCCAAGGCGCACCGGGCCTTCGCCTCGCTCAGCCCCGAGCAGCGGACCGCCCTGGACGGGCTCTGCCGCCAGGTGCTCCCGCTGCTCACCGGCTGACGGTCCGTCGGCTCCCCTCGGCTGACCCCGGCCGCCCCTCCGTGCGCCCCCGGCAGTCGCCGGGAACCGGCCCGTAACCGGTGGTCCCGGTGCTACCAATGGCCCGGGGCCGGACGGGGGAGCGGGCGGCCCCGGGCCCGCCCGGGGCGGGCGGGCCGCACCGACCTTGGGGGGTCCTCGCGATGCTGCTCTACAACCTGGCCGGCCCGGGCGCCGCGGCGCCGACCTACACCACCAGCCACCCGCTGGTCGCGCAGGAGTTCGTCCTGGACCCGGCGGCGTACGTCGGCTACTCCTTCCGCAACGGCGCGGGCGCGCCCAACCTGGTGGCGGCCCCGGCCGGCACCCGGCTGGCGGTCTCGCAGAACGGCCGGTTCGCGATCGAGGCCGCCGACCTGACCCGGCGTCAGCCGAAGTTCTTCTTCGCCGACCCGGCGCAGCTGCCACAGTGGAACAAGGCGCTGGCCCGGGCCGGCTCGGAGTTCCAGCTCTTCGCCGAGCCGACCCGGACGGTGGTCTTCACGCTGCCCGGCGCCGCGGCCACCACCACGCTGGTCCGGGTGCGGCAGGCGAACCTGAGCGCCCGCAACAGCGCGGGCGGCGTCACCATGACCGAGAACTGCGACGTGGCGGTGCAGAACGTCATCGGCTCGGTGCTCCAGCCCAGGCCGGTGCTGGGCCGCAAGCCCTTCCTGGGCAGCAACGCGACCGAGCGGACGGTCTTCGGCGAGTACCACCTGGCCAACCACCTGGTGCGGGCTGTGCCGCTGGCCGACCTGCCCGCCGCCGCCCCGGCCCGGGACGCCGCCCGGGACCTGATCGCGCAGCACTACGGCGAGGACATCCACACCCTGGCCAACGGCGGGGTGCTGCACGCGCCGAACATCGCGGCCGAGCTGCAGGCCGTCGGCCTCAACCAGCACGCCCGCCCGACCGCCGTCGGCCAGGGGCTGTACAGCACCTCGCTGGGCACCGTCCACCCGCACCTGCCGACCGGGCAGCAGGTTTTCGACTTCGCGAACAACCGTCAGCTGGACCACCTGGTGACCATCAACGGCCGGGTCTGGGGCTTCCACTGGGGCGGGGTGGTGGCGATCGACGGCACCGACTACCTGACCCTGGAGAACTACGCGCGCACCGCCGAGAACTCGGCCGGCAACGCCGCCCACCTGGGCTACTTCCAGGCCTACGGCGCCGGCCCGGGCCAGGACTGGCACACCCGGTGGACCACGCCGAGCGCGCACGGCAAGCAGTTCGCCAACGCGCTGACCATGGTGGTCGAGCCGGAGGGCGTACGCGGTCTGGCCAACTGGGTGCCGGCCGAGAAGTCGAACAGCGCGGCGGTCGGCACCGCCGTGACCAACGCCGCCCTGACCACCGCGCTGCTCAACGGCCTCAACTACGCCAACGTGCACATCTACGCGGCCGAGCTGGTGGCCGAGTACGCCGACCCCAACCGCCGGATCGGCTGGATCCAGGAGCTGAACGCGCGGATCGCCGCCCCGCCGGCCTGGTTGGACGACGAGACCAGGGCGCTGCTCCAGCACGTGCGCAACGAGATGGTGAAGGTCAAGTCCGGCCTCTGACCGGCCGGGTGGGCCGCCGTCAGTCGACGGTGAGCACGATCTTGCCCCGGAGGTGGCCCCGCGCGGCGCGCTCGTGCGCGGCGGCCGCCTCCCGGAGCGGGAAGACGGAGTCGACCGCGGGGGTGAGCTCCCCGGCGTCGATCCGGCGGGCGAGCTCGGCCAGGCCGGCGCCGTCGGAGCGGACCTGGAGGAACGGGGCCAGCGTGATGCCCAGGTCGGCGGCGCGCTCCGGGCGCTGGTCGGCCAGGTAGACGGAGCAGAGCGCACCACCGGGGCGCAGCGCGTCCAGCAGCAGGTGCGCCTGCGGGCCGCCGACGGTGTCGAGGACGAAGTCCGCACCGCGGACCGCGGCCGCGACCGGGCCGGCCAGGCGGTCCACGAAGAGGTCCACGCCCAGCCCCTCCAGGTACTCCCGGTGCCGCCCGGAGGCCACCGCGACCACCCGCTCGGCCCCGGCCGCCCGGGCCAGCTGCACGGCGAGGTGGCCCACCCCGCCGGCCGCGCCGTTCACCAGCACGGTGCCCCGGACGTGCTCGGCCAGGTGCTCGAAGAGGAACTGGTGCACCGTCAGCCCGGCCAGCGGAACGCCCGCCGCGGTGAGGTGGTCGAGGGTGGCGGGCTTGCGGGCCAGGTGGTCGGCGGGGGCGGTGGCGTACTCGGCGTAGGCGGCGCCCCGGCCGGGGAAGTTCACCAGCCCGAACACCTCGTCGCCGATCTCCCACCGCGTCACCCCGGGGCCGAGCGCGGCCACCGTGCCGGAGAGGTCCGAGCCCGGGACCACCGGGAGCGGCCAGTGCGGCCGCATCGGCTCGGGGACCTTGCGGAAGCCCTCGCGGACGTGCATGTCGGCCGGGTTGTAGCCCGCGGCGCGGACCCGGACCAGGACCTCGCCGGGGCCGGGCACCGGCCGGGGGAGCTCGGTCCAGGCGAGCTGTTCGGGGCCGCCGAACTCGGTGATGCGGATCGCGTGCATGGTGGGCACGGCCATGTCCCCTCCCTGGGAATGACGGAGTGGCAGGGCTCGGTAAGATGCGGAGCACTGCTCCGGAAATTGAAACGGAGCAGTGCTCCGGATGTCAAAGGGTGGACCGCTCATGCCTGCTGAGCCCTCGTCGGGTCAGTCGCCGCGCGCACCGCGCGCCGACGCCGTGCGCAACCGCGAACGGCTGCTGGAGGTGGCCGCCGAGGTGGTCGCCGAGCAGGGCACCCAGGCCTCGCTGCGGGACGTCGCCCGCCGGGCCGAGGTCGGGCTGGGCACCCTGTACCGGCACTTCCCCACCCGGGAGGCGCTGTTGGAGGCACTGCTGCACCGGCGCTTCCGCGCGCTGGCCGAGCGGGCCGACGGGCTGGCCGGGGGAGGGCCGGCGCCGGAGCGGGCACTGCGGGAGTGGCTGTACGAGTTCACCCGGGAGGCGGGTGCGTACCAGGGGCTGCCGGCCACCCTGGTGGCCACGCTGGGGGACGTCGGATCGCCGCTCCACGCGGACTGCCTGGCCATGCGGGAGGCGGCCGGGCGGCTGCTGGAGCGGGCGCAGCGGGCCGGGGCCGTGCGGAGCGACGTGACGCCGCTGGACCTGTACGCGCTGAGCAACGCGCTGGGGTGGGTGAGCGGGCAGTCGGAGCAGCTGGCCCGGCGGCGGGACCACCTGTTCGAGCTGCTCTTCGCGGGGCTGGGCGCCGCCCCCAGCACGGAGCTACGCGCGTAGTCAAGTCCCTTGCCCGAGCCGCTGCCAACGGCTCCCACCTCGACTGTTAGGCTTGCGAAGCGTGAGCGCGAAGCCCCAGATCCCCAATGTCCTGGCCTCCCGGTACGCCTCGGCGACCCTGGCCCAGCTCTGGTCCCCCGAGCACAAGGTGGTCCTCGAGCGCCACCTGTGGCTCGCCGTCCTGAAGGCCCAGCAGGACCTCGGCATCGAGGTGCCCGAGACCGCCGTCGCCGACTACGAGCGCGTCATCGACCAGGTCGACCTCGGCTCCATCGCCGCCCGTGAGCGGATCACCCGCCACGACGTGAAGGCCCGCATCGAGGAGTTCAGCGAGCTCGCCGGGCACGAGCAGATCCACAAGGGCATGACGTCCCGGGACCTGACCGAGAACGTCGAGCAGCTCCAGATCCGCCAGTCCCTGGAGCACGTCCGGGACCGTACGGTGGCCGTCCTGGTCCGCCTCGGCGCCCTCTCCGCCCAGTACGGCGAGCTGGTCATGGCCGGCCGCTCGCACAACGTCGCCGCCCAGGCCACCACCCTCGGCAAGCGGTTCGCCTCGATCGCCGACGAGCTGCTGGTCGCCTTCGCGCGGCTGGAGGAGCTGATCGCCCGTTACCCGCTGCGCGGGATCAAGGGCCCGGTCGGCACCGCCCAGGACATGCTCGACCTGCTCGGCGGCGACGCCGGGAAGCTGGCCGAGCTGGAGCAGCGGGTCGCCACCCACCTCGGCTTCGAGAACGTCTTCACCAGCGTCGGCCAGGTCTACCCGCGCTCGCTGGACTTCGAGGTGGTCACCGCCCTGGTGCAGCTCGCCGCCGGCCCGTCCAGCCTGGCCAAGACCATCCGCCTGATGGCCGGCCACGAGCTGGTCACCGAGGGCTTCAAGGCCGGCCAGGTCGGCTCCTCGGCGATGCCGCACAAGATGAACACCCGCTCCTGCGAGCGCGTCAACGGCCTCGCGGTGATCCTGCGCGGCTACGCCTCGATGACCGCCGAGCTCGGCGGCGACCAGTGGAACGAGGGCGACGTCTCCTGCTCGGTCGTGCGCCGGGTCGCCCTGCCGGACGCGTTCTTCGCCTTCGACGGACTGCTGGAGACCTTCCTGACGGTGCTCGACGAGTTCGGCGCCTTCCCGGCCGTGATCGAGGCCGAGCTGGACCGGTACCTGCCGTTCCTGGCCACCACCAAGGTCCTGATGGGCGCGGTGCGGGCGGGCGTCGGCCGGGAGACCGCGCACGAGGTCATCAAGGAGCACGCGGTCGCCTCGGCGCTGGCCATGCGGGAGGGGGCGCGGGAGAACGCGCTGCTCGACAAGCTGGCCGCGGACGAGCGGATCCCGCTCGACCGGGCGGGTCTGGACGCGCTGCTCGCCGACCGGCTCTCCTTCACGGGGGCGGCGGGGGCGCAGGTCGCCGAGCTGGTCCGCCGCATCGAGGCCGTCGCCACGGCGTACCCGGCGGCCGCCAAGTACGCGCCGGGGGACATCCTGTAGCCAATCGGTGATCCCGGGGGCGCGGGGAACTGCGCGCTCCGGGAGGCGGCTCACCTGCAACTGAGGCTCCGTCAGTCAGTTGCAGGTGCTGCCGTTCCCCTGCGCGCAGTTCCTCGCGCCCCCGGGGGGCCTTCGGCCGCACTCGGCGGCGGATCAACCGTGGGGTTGACGACGGGGCCGTGAGGGGCGGTTAACCTCCGTGCGGTGCGGTGGCGGACGGTGGGCGGGCGGCGGGGGCTGGAGGTGTCGGCGGCCGTGGCGTTCGCGGTCGGCGGGTGTGTGGTGGGGAGCGGGTACCGGCCGCCGGGGTGGCGGGAGTTCGACGCGTGGGCGTACCTGCTGACCGTCGGGTCCGCCGCGCCGTTGGCGGTCTGCGGCCGCTACCCGTTCGCGGCGGTGGTGCTCTCGAACCTCGGGTACTCGGCGTACCTGACCATCGGCTACCAGCCGTCGGTGAACTGGTGGTGCGGCCTGCTCGCGCTGCTGGTGGTCTGCGAGCTGCGCCCCTGGCGCACGGCCGTCCCGGCGCTGGCGCTCACCATGGCGGTGATGGTGCAGAGCGGGATCGCGGGCGGCCTGGCGCCCGGGGTGGTGGTGGCGCAGGCGCTGCTGGCGCCGCCGGCGGGGGCGTTGATCGGATTCTCGATGCGCCGGGCGGGCGAGCGGCAGGCGGAGCTGCTGCGGGCGGCCCGTTCGGCGCGGGAGCAGGAGGACCGGGCGCGGCGGGCGGTGGTGGACGAGCGGATCAGGATCGCCGGTGAGCTGCACGACCTGATCGCCCATCACATGGCGGTGATCTCGGTGCAGGCGGGGCTGGCCGGGTACGTGTTCAGCTCCGATCCGGCCGCGGCGCGGCAGGCGGTGGACACCATCCGGGGGGTCAGCCACGAGGTGCTGGCGGAGCTGCGGACGCTGACCGGTGCGCTGAGGGAGGGTCAGGACGGCCCGGCCGGGAGCGCGTCGGGGCCGCCGTTGGACGCGCTGCCCGGGCTGGCCGAGATCGCCGCGCTGGTGGAGCGCTCGGTGCGGGCCGGGGCGCGGGTGGACTACCGGCAGGAGGGGCGGACGGGCCCGCTGTCGCCCGGGGTCGAGCTGTGTGCGTACCGGACGGTGCAGGAGGCGCTGGCGAACGTGGACGAGCACGCCGGGGGAGCGACCACCGAGGTGGTGGTGGCGCAGAGCCCGGGCTGGCTGCGGGTGACGGTGCGCAACGCCGGGGACGGGGAGCGCGGTGCGTCCGGCCCGGTGGAGGAGGCGGGCCACGGGTTGATCGGACTGCGCGAACGGGCCAGGATCAGTGGCGGCGAACTGTCGGCGGGGGAGACCGGGGACGGGGGCTTCGAGGTGCGCCTCGTGCTGCCGGTGCGGCCGGACCCGTCGGCGGAGGGCGCGACGGGACAGGGGAGTTGACGTCGGGTGGGCGGAGGTGGGGCCGTGACGAGCGTCCTGGTGGTGGACGACCAGTACCTGGTCCGGGCGGGGGTGGCGGCGCTGCTGCGGGCGGCCCCCGGCTTCGGGCCGGTCTGGGAGGCCGGCGACGGCGAGGGGGCGCTGGCCGCCGCCGCGCTGCACCGGCCGGAGGTGGTGCTGATGGACATCCGGATGCCGGGCATGAACGGCATCACCGCCACCGAGCGGCTGCTGGCCGGGGTCGCGGGGGAGGCTCCGGCGGAGCGTCCGTGCGTGATCATGCTGACCACCTTCGACCTGGACGAGTACGTCTACGCCGCGCTGCGCGCCGGGGCGAGCGGCTTCCTGCTCAAGGACACCCCGCCGGAGCGGCTGCTGGCCGCCATCGCCACCATCGCCGCCGGGGACGTGCTGTTCGCCTCGGGGGTGACCAGGCGGCTGGTGGAGGCGTTCGCGCCGCGTGCCGAACCGGCGGGGGCGCGGCCGGAGCTGGAGCAGCTGACGGGCCGTGAGCGGGAGGTGCTCACCTGGGTGGCCCGCGGCCTGTCCAACGAGGAGATCGCCGCCCGCCTGGTGGTGAGCGAAGCCACCGTCAAGACCCATCTGCACCGGGTGATGACCAAGCTCGGCCTGCGCAGCCGGGCCCAGGCGGTGATCGCCGCCTACGAGGCGCGGCTGGTGGTGCCGGGAGCCTTGGCCGGCTGATCGGGGGCGGGTGACCGGCTGTCCGGGGGGACCGGTCGTGCACGGAACTCAACCCGCCGGTGTACGGCACCGACGGGGGATCAACTCGTCGGTGGATGCGGCTCGGTGGCGTCCGGGGGACGATCGGAGCGGCTCACGGGGAGCTGAGGACCGCCCCCGTCCGGATGCACGGGGGTTATCCGGACGGGGGCCGGTCGAGCGGTGGGGTGGTGCCGTCGCAGTACCACTCGCAGGTGGGTTCGGCGATCTCGTGCTCGGGCTCCAGCGCGGCGCGCGGGACGGTGAGGGCGGAGAGGACGGCGCCCAGCAGGAGCAGGCCGGCGCAGGCGTACATCGCGGTGCCGAAGGCCGTGTCCACCCGGGCCGGGTCGAGGTAGGCGTCGCCGGTGAGCCCGGCGAGCGGGGGCAGGGCGGCCACCGCCAGTAGTCCGGCCGCGCGGGCGGCCGCGTTGTTCACACCGCTGGCGATGCCGGCGCGGCGGACCTCGACGGCGGCCAGCACGGTGGCGGTGAGCGGGGCGACGAGGAGCGTCATGCCCGAGCCGAGCACGGTGACGGCGGGCAGCACGTCCGTCCAGTACGAGGCGCCCGGGCCGACCCGGAGCAGCAGCAGGACCCCGGCCGCGCAGAGCAGCGGACCGATGACCAGCGGCAGCCGCGGCCCGACCCGGTGGCCGAAGCGCCCGGCCCGGCCGGAGAACGCCAGCATCAGCAGGGTGATCGGCAGCAGGGCCAGTCCGGCGGTCAGCGGGGTGAAGCCGGAGACGGTCTGCAGCTGCACCATCAGCAGCAGGAAGACGCCGCTGAACGCGCCGTAGACGCAGAGCGTGACCAGGTTGACGGCGGAGAACAGCCGGGAGGAGAAGAGCGTCAGCGGCATCATCGGCTCGGCGCTGCGCCGTTCGACCAGCACGAAGGCCACCCCCAGCAGCACACCGGCCGCGCCGAGCAGCAGGGAGGGGCCGCGGCCCGCCTCGGTGAGCGCGTAGGTGATCCCGGCCAGCGAGAGCGCGGCGAGCACCGCGCCGGGCACGTCGAAGCGGCCGGTGGCGGACTCGTCCCTGGACTCCGGGACGTGACGGGCCGTCACCGCGATCACCACGGCGGCCAGCGGCAGGTTGAGCAGGAAGACCCAGCGCCAGCCCGGCCCGTCCACCAGCCAGCCGCCGAGGAACGGCCCGGCCGCCGCGCCGACCCCGCCCAGGCCGGACCAGACGCCGACCGCGCCGGAGCGGTCGTCCGGGTGGAAGGAGGCCTGCAGCATGGCCAGCGAACCCGGCGTCAGCAGGGCGCCGCCGATGCCCTGGAGGGCACGGGCGGCGATCAGCAGGCCGACGTTCGGGGCGAAGGCGCAGAGCGCGGAGGCGGCGGTGAACCAGACCACGCCGATCAGGAAGACCCGGCGGCGGCCGTAGCGGTCGCCGAGCGAGCCGCCGAGCAGGATCAGGCCCGCCAGGGTGAGCAGGTAGGCGTTGACGGTCCACTGGAGCGCGGCCATCGAGGCGCCGAGGTCGGCGCCGATCCGGGGCAGGGCGACGTTCACCACCGTGCCGTCGAGCATCGCCATGCCGGAGCCGAGCGCGGTGGCGGCCAGCACCCAGCGGCCCCGCGCGGTACCGAGGCGCAGGCCGTCGGACGGGTCCGGGGAGGCGGGCTGGTTGGTCTCCACGGGCCGATCCTCCTCCCGGGCCGAGGGTCCCGCCAGCGTGGGCGCGGACTCCCGGGGGTCGGGGCGGGTGGTCCTGCCAGTCGGCGGTGGCAGGCTCCCACCCCTGCCGCTGACCGTGCTCCGACAAGGAAGCTGGGGCCCTCCCGACCCCCCACTTCGGAGGCTGATGATGAAGCGTCAACTGGCCCGTTGGTCGTCCCTCGCGGCCGGTGCCCTGATGGCGACCGGTGTCATGGTGCTGCCCGCCCAGGCCGGGGAGGTGACGCCGAGCGTGGTCGGCGGCACCAAGGCCGCACAGGGCGAGTTCCCGTTCATGGTGCGGCTGTCGATGGGTTGCGGCGGTGCGATGATCACCCGGCAGGTCGTGCTGACCGCCGCGCACTGCGTCGGCGCCAGCGGCAACACCACCAGCATCACCGCCACCGTCGGCGTGGTGGACCTGCAGAGCGCGAGCGCCGTGAAGATCAAGTCCACCAAGGTGTACCGGGCCCCCGGCTACACCGGTGCGGAGAACGGCAAGGACTGGGCCCTGATCAAGCTCGCCTCGGCGGTGCCGGCCTCCGTCACGACCCTGCCGATCGCCTCCACCACCGCCTACGACAGCGGCACCTTCACGGTGGCCGGCTGGGGCGCGGCGAGCGAGGGCGGAGCCCAGCAGCGCTACCTGCTCAAGGCCAACGTGCCGTTCGTCAGCGACGCCAGCTGCGCCTCGGCCTACCCCGGCCTGGTCACGGCGGCCTCGCTCTGCGCGGGCAACCTGGCCAGCGGCGGGGTGGACACCTGCCAGGGCGACTCGGGCGGCCCGATGTTCCGCCGGGACTCGGCCAACAACTGGATCCAGGTCGGCATCACCAGCTGGGGCGAGGGCTGCGCACGGCCCGGCAAGCCGGGCGTCTACACCCAGGTGAGCACCTACGCCTCGGCCATCACGGCCGCCGCCGCCTCGCTCTGACGGCTGAACGGCACGGCCCCTTCGCCCGGGTGGGCGGAGGGGCCTTCGGCGTATGCGGAGGCACGTAGGTGGCGACCCCCCGGGGGGGCGCGGGGAACTGCGCGCGGGGGAACGTCAGCACGTGCAACTGGCTGACGTGTCCTCAGTTGCAGGTGGGCCGCCTTCCGACTCGCGCAGTTCCTCGCGCCCCCGGGGTGACCACGTACGTTCCTGGCGGCCCCGGGGGCCACGTACGTTCCTGGCGCCCCCGTGGGGTGGCCGGGGTCTCAGAGGTGGTGGTGGCGGGCGAGCCAGCGTTCGGACTGGCGGCGTTCCTCGGCGACGCGGCCGAGGGCGGCGGGGACGCGGGCCAGGGCGGTGGCGGCGGCCTCGGGGCGGCCGGCCCAGGCGAGGGCGCCGGCCAGGCGGGCCGTCACCAGGCTGCGGTAGTGCTGCTGTTCCGGGGGAAGCCGGGTCAGGCCCTGTTCGAGGGCGTCGGCGGCGGCCCGGGCGTGGGTGCGGCGGCCGGTGCGGACGGCGAGGTCGCGGTGGCAGGTGCCGTGGGTGAGCAGCAGCAGGGTGCCGGCCTCGGTGGAGGGTGCGGCGGCCGTGCGGTCGGCGGCCCGCTCCAGGGCGGCCTCGGCGGCGGCGCGGTCCCCGGCCAGGGCGTGGCCGCGGGCCTGGGCGAGCGCGGCCCGGGCCTCGGCGACCGCCCGTCCGGAGCGGGCGGCGTGCGCGGCGGCGGTCCTGGCCGAGCCGAGGGCGGCGGCGGCGTGTCCGGAGGCCCAGTGCACCGCGCTCTGCCGGGCCAGTAACAGCGCCGCCACCGCCAGGTCGTCGGCGGCCAGCGCCCACTCGCGGCCGCATTCGTACCAGGCCAGCGCCCGCCCGTACTCCAGCCGGTCGAAGCGGGCCCAGCCGGCCAGTTCGGCGTACCGGGCGGCCAGTGCGCCGAGCCTGGCCCGCTCGGCGGCGGGGGCGGTGCGCTGCTGACGGGCCGCCAGCCGGGTGTGGTGCTCCAGCACGTCGACCAGGGCGTGGCCGCCGACCGCGCGGGCGGCGCTGCGGTAGGTCACCAGCAGCTGGGCCAGGGTCTCCGGGCCGGGGCCGGCGGCCAGGCTGCGGCTGTGCTGCGACAGGCGCCGCCGCTCGCGCTCCACCTGGGGCCAGAGCTCGGCCAACTCGCCTTCGGTGTCGAGGAGTTCGTCTATCCGCTCGGCCATTCCGGCAGGGGGCCAGCGGCGGGTGTTCTCGACTCGGCTGATGTGCGAGTCGTCGTAGCCCAGGCGGCGGCCGAGTTCGGCCTGGCTCAGGCCGCGCAGCAGGCGCCAGTGGCGCAGCCGGGCGCCGAAGTCGGACCGGGCCGAGGCGGCTGGATGCAGCTCGACGGACACGGGACCTCCAGTGGGGGTGTCCAGGGGGTGTCCAGTGGGGTGGACGGATGGGGGTGGACGCTGGGGTGCGAGGTGCTCGGGAGGGTCAAGCGCTGGACAAGAGGGGGTGAACGACGGGTGTGAGTCCGACAAGGAATTGTCATGGACAGGTATCCCCGGAATGCCGAGAACGTCAAAACCGACACGGGGGTCCTGACCCTCCGTCAGCAGGGAGTCACCGTACGCTGCGGAGCGACGGGACGACAGAGGTGGTGATCCGGGATGGCGGTGCCGGGGCCGGACTGGGACGTGTTGGCGCCGCACTGGCGGCCGGAGCTGCGCTCGGAGCGGGACGACGCGGCCGCCGAACGGGAGTTGGCCGGTATGCGGGCCACTGCCGAGCGGCTGGCCGGCGGTGGCATCCGGGCGGCGGTGCTCGGGGTCAACGACGGGCTGGTGACCAACCTGTGCCTGATCCTCGGGGTGGCGGGCGCGGCGGCCGAGGCCGGAACGGTCCGGCTGTCGGGGCTGGCCAGCCTGGTCGCGGGGGCGCTCTCGATGGCGGCCGGCGAGTGGGTCTCGGTGCGCAGCCAGTCCGAGGTGGCGCGGGGCATGGAGGGCTCGCTGCGGGAGGCGTGGCGGCTCTCCCCGCCGGTGGTGCTGGGGCACCTGACGGCCAGTCTGCGGGAGCGGGGGCTCGACCGGGAGACGGCGGTGCGGGCCAGCCGGGGCGTGGTGACGGGGCGGTCGGCCTCGGAGACGAGCACCCGGATCCTGTACGGCGTGAGCGCGAAGGACGCCGGCTCGCCGATGGTGGCGGCGGTCTCCTCGCTGCTGCTGTTCGCGGTCGGGGCACTGCTGCCGCTGCTGCCGTGGTTCTTCGCGAGCGGCAACGGCGCGGTGGTGGCCTCGGTGGTGATCACGGCGGTGGCGTCGCTGGTGGTCGGCGGGGCGCTCGGGCGCGGCTCGGGGCGGGGTGCGTGGCGGACGGCGGGGCGGGCAACTGCTGATCGTGGCACTGGCCTCGGCGGTCACGTACGGCCTGGGCGCCGTGGCGGGGACCTCGGTGACCTAGGGAGAGTGGCCACCCCGGGGCGCGGAGAACTACAGGTAGGGGAACGGCAGCACGTGCAACTGGCTGACGGAGCTTCAGCGGCAGGTGGGCCGTCTTCCGATTCGCGCCCCGCGGCGGAGCCGCAGATCAGCAGAGCCTCGCGCCCCCGAAGGGCGGCCGCCGGCGGACGACCACGCGGTGCCGGATCAGGCCGTCAGGTTGGTCCGGAGGGCGTCGAGGGTTTCGTCCGTGAGGCCGAGGGCGGTGCGGGCGTAGGTCTCGGCGTCGCCCCAGCCGTCGGTGAGGGTCTCCAGGGCGGCGGCCAGGTAGGCGGGCCGGACGGTGAGCAGCTCCTCGGTGACCCGGGGGTCGCCGCCGGCCGCGGTGAAGGCCTCGACGACGGGGGCGAAGGCGGCGCGGACGGCCGGGTTGACGGCGAGGTACTCGGCCTCGACGGTGGCGGGGTCGGCGCCGAGCAGGAGGAGCAGGAGGGCGGCGCCCCCAGCCGGTGCGGTCCTTGCCGGCGGTGCAGTGGAAGAGGACGGGCCCGTCGGCGGGCGAGGCGAGCTCGGTGAGCAGGGTGCGGTAGGCGGCGCGGCCGGAGTCGCCGGCCACGAAGGAGCGGTAGTCGGAGATCAGTGCCTCGGCGGCGCGGCCGTCGCCGAGGAGGCGGTTTGGCGGCGAGCGGGTCGGCCATCACGGTGCGAGTTTGGAGGCGGCGCCGGAGCTGACCAGGTCGGCGAGGACGTCGGCGACCACCAGGCGGCCGCCGGGCGGGATGACGTCGGGCCGGGCGGCGCGTTCGCGGTCGGTGCGCAGGTCCACCACGGTGCGCACGCCCAGGGCGTCGAAGAGCGGGTCGGCCCCGGGTGCGAAGCGGTCGAGCTGCCCGGAGCGCAGCACCAGGCCGGGTCTGACGGTGCGTCCGCCCGCGAGGGGGATGCTGCCGAGGTCGCGCAGATTGGGGACGGTGGCGGCCTCGATGGGCAGCGAGTACGGCACGGGTTCTCCTCCGGTCGGTCCGCTGCTGACGGTACGGGCCGGGCGGAGGCGGCGCGAGAGGGGCGCCCGGGGATGGAAGGAGGGGGCGCACACAGGGAGCGCACGGGGGGCGCGCGGAAGCACGGAGCGGGCGTGATCACCAGGGTCCGTTGCCGGTGGACGGCCCGGCGCGGAAGGGTGGGGGCGGACCGTCCACGCGGGTGGGCGGCCGGTCTGCGAAGGGCGTGGAATGACGGCGAAGGTCCTGATCGTCACCGGTGACGCGGCGGAGTCGCTGGAGGTGCTCTACCCGTACCAGCGGCTGCGCGAGGAGGGCTACGAGGTGGTCGTCGCCGCGCCGTCGAGGAAGACGCTGCAGTTCGTGGTGCACGACTTCGTGCCCGGCTTCGACACCTACACCGAGAAGGCCGGCTACACCTGGCCCGCCGACGTGGCGTTCGAGGACGTCGACCCGGCCGAGTACGTGGCGCTGGTGATCCCCGGCGGCCGCGCCCCCGAGTACCTGCGCAACGACCCGCAGGTGAAGCGGATCGTGGCCCACTTCTTCGAGGGCGACAAGCCGGTCGCGCAGATCTGCCACGGCCCGCTGATCACCCTGCCGGGCGGCGCCCTGACGGGCCGTCGCACGGCCGCGTACCCGGCGCTGGAGCTGGACGTGACCGGGGCCGGCGCGGTCTACGAGGACGCCGAGGCCGTGGTCGACGGCCAGCTGGTCTCCGCCCGGGCGTGGCCGGACCACCCGGGCTGGATGCGGGAGTTCGTGCGGATCCTGCGGGACAAGGCGCCGGTGGAGTGAGCTGAAACGGCGTCGGGCCCCGGGTGCCCCGGTCCTCCTCGTGAGGGCCGGGGCACCGGCCGTTCGGCGTGGGGGCGGGCGCCGTCGGCGGCGGCGGGTTAGCGTCGGGGCATGCACGTGGTGATCGCCGGTGGGCACGGGAAGATCGCGCTCCAGCTGGAGCGGCTGCTGTCGGCGCGCGGGGACACCGTGACCGGCCTGATCCGCTCCGCCGCCCAGGCCGCGGACCTCAAGGCGGTCGGGGCCCGGCCGGTGGTCTGCGATCTGGAGTCC
>NZ_BAAAYB010000020.1:0-42308 GCF_039535905.1 Kitasatospora albolonga
AGCCGCGCCAGGAGTACAGTGCGGGCGGTGCCTGAGGGTTTCGCCGACAAGATGTTCGCCGCTGGTGAACGCACGGAACACAAAGGCCATCCCTTCGATCCGTGACCGATGCAGGTGGGGGACGGTGCACGTTCCCGCCTCCGGGTCGGTTGCGCTGACGGGCTGTGCGTTCCGGTCGCTCCGTGTACACCGTTCGACATGTCGACCGTCAGGCAGGAAGCTCCTTTCTGTGGTCGCCCCCGCGGTGCATAGGGACGGGTCGATCCGACCTGTGACCATCACTCACCGGTGATCCCACCGGTGCCGGGAAATCAGCACCTGTCACGCGGAAGAGTCGTATCAAACTACGGGCAGAGGCGCGGCAGAAGCAACCTGCCCCTGCCTGCGGGAAGCTCACGAAGCGTCAGATGTGACCGCGGGAAACGCCGCTAGCTGAAAACGAAACGCCCGGCACCCAGTCCGGGAGATGGCCCGGGCCCGCTGCGCACCGTGAGGCCACCAGGGAGGGCTTCACGAACTCAGTCCTCGCAGACGCGCGCACCGCCCCGCTGATGCACACCAGCCCCACCGGATGTCGCGACGTCGGTCCTGGATCTAGCGCGCCGATCTGTCAGCGCCACGCCTGTCCCAGTCTCCTCCACCGAGCCGGGGCGGCACGACCCCGCTGCACTTCTGTCAGCGGCCGCCATACGGCGTCGATGTCCGCCAGGTCTTTCTGTGAGCGTGCGCGAGGGTGTACGACCAACGAGCCGTCTGCCCACGCTCGCCGAGTGCCACCTGAGGTCGTACGCCAGCAGCACCGTTGCCGAGCTGCGGATGGAGTGACACGCGGCGCTGCATCGCGAGCTCAAACTCCAGCACGCTGCCGGGTGTCGGGTCCGGCCGGTACACACGTGTGCACGATCAGCACGCCCTGCTGGATCGCGATCACCTCCGACGTGTACGAGCCTAGTCTCCCCGCTGTGCACCGGGCCCGAGGTCGTCGGCCACCCAGACCACGCGCGCTGGCCCCGCAGCTCGTGCACGTCCAGTGTAGCGCTCCATGCCGAGCCGGAGCAGCTCGGCGCCCAGCTGGTACTTCTCCCGCTCTCTCCGGTCCTGCTCGACGACACCCTCCTGCTGAGGGTGCGACAGGATGCCGTGGCGCGGTGCCTATTGACCTGGCCAGGTCCGCAGCGCTGGTGGCCACTCCACAGGCCCAGCCGCCGTTCGCATCACCGGCCAGCTAGCCGCAGTGATCTGCGGAAGCCGGGATCGATAGCGAGCTGGATCGGCCCCGCCTAGGCATGTGTACTCCGCTGGGAAAAAACAAAACAGGCGGTCGTACATTGTCGTCCGCGTGGTATCGCAGCCCCAGTTTAGTTCTGCCAGGCCACGGGCAGGAGTCGCAGCACGACGTTCTCCGTCTAGCCGACTGTCAGTGTTCCGTCGGTGTCACGTCGGCCTCGGATAGCCCGCAGGCCGACCCGGCGAGCGCCGCAGATCATCCGCAGTCACGACCCGCAGGTCACCACTCATCTCCACCGAGCCGGCGCCCCGTACCCCGCCACGCCACTAGCAGGGCCCGCGTTCGGGCACGAAGGTCGAACGCCCCGCATGCCAGTCGCGAGGCTCTCATCTGGCGTCCACGCCATCACCGCTGTTATCGAGTAGCCCGCGGCGACCGTGCTTCCCGCCGTCCTCTCCGCCACCTACCGTCACGCTAGACGGTCGCGCGTCACTGGGGCGAGGCAAGCAGTTTCACACACCGACGCGCCACCACCTCCGCACCCGGCCGGCCGCGCGTAGCGGCCTCCGCCAGCAGGCTTGCCCGCCTGGTCCGCTCCCCGTCGTACCTGAGAACCGACCAGCTCAGGCCGGCACGTGCCCCGGTTTCAGCACCCGCACGCACCGCCTCTGATCGCTCGCCGGCGCGCGCGTCACCTGTCTCCACTCGTCCAGCACGTCCTGGCCACGGCCGCCGCCAAACACTCTCCCTAGCCGCGCCGTGGAAGGTCACCAGCGATACACGACTCCGTGCGAACCACGTACCGCCCCGGACCGACCGTCCGCCCTAAGAACCGACCCGTCAGCCAGCACCGGACACCGTAGGCTCGCCACATTCCCTGCATCACGCGCTTCGCTCCTGCCCTGCCAGCGTGACCACGCTGCTCACACGCGCGATCGTAGCGGCCTCATCCGGGATCTCGACCCACACCGCTGCGACAGCCCTCGAAGCTCCGCCTGGTAGACTGTGTATCGAGTGACCATCTCATGGGCGCCTGGCCCGTCGACCGTTACTCCGTGCTGCCGCCGTCATAACGCGCCCGCCCGGATCGTCCCGCCAGCAGCGCGCGCCAGACCACAGCTCGTCACGCGAGATCCTGCCCCGCGTCCTGCCAACTCGTCGACCAGCGCACTCGTCCAGCACATCGGGCGACCGCCGCCACGCCCGCCGAACGCGTTCCCCACTGTCCTCAGCTCCGTACGCCGACCACCGACAGCGACTACAACGCGCAACGTATCGCCGTAACGGATGCCCTGTCCGTCCGCGATGGACACAACTGACGCACCGTCACCCGCTGCCGACTAGGCATCCGAGCAAATGACAGGCCCCTTCACGCACTGCCACTTGGTGCGGCGTAGCGCGCCCGGCACCACACCTGCCGCGCACCTGCGCTGCGCCCGAGATCATGCTTCCGACAGACCCGCTGCCGTTCGCCGTCGCCTCCAGCCCTGTCGAGTCAGGCCCGTGACAACGGCACCGCCGCTCTGCTGTCATCCGCACGCAACACATCGAGCACCGGCTACGGCGAGCTCGCCCCACACTCTCACCGGCGGCTACATCGCTCCGCGAGATACGGGCAGACCGGCGCCGCCGCGACTCCGCGAGGAGGCCAGGCCTGGAGGTCGGCCCCGCCCGAGCCGGCCTATGGCCGACAACCGGCCGCGACGAGCGCGGTCGCCCTCACTGAGTGCTCTTCGCCTCTTCCCGCCGCGCACCCTCGACTCGCTGCCAGGCGCCGTCCGTCCCACCGACGAGACCGACGCCTGCTCTTGCCGAGGTAGTGGTCGATCCGGAAGACCTCGTCACGGGGGAAGACCTCGTGGACGATCCGGTTCAACTCCTGGGCGCTCGCCAGGTCGTGGCCGAACGGCTTCTCGATCACCGCACGGCGCCAGGAGCCCTTCGGCGGGTCGGCCAGCCCGTGCTTCTTGAGCTGCTTGACCACGATCGGGAAGGCGCCGGGCGGGACGGACAGGTAGAAGGCGAAGTTGCCCCCGGTGCCCTGTGCCTCGTCCAGCTCGATGATCGTCTTGCGCAGGTGCTCGAACGCCTCGTCGTCGTCGAAGGTGCCCTGCACGAAGCGCATGCCCTTGGCCAGCTGCTGCCAGACCTCCTCGCGGAAGGGGGTGCGGGCGTGCTGCTTGACCGCGTCGTGGACCTCCTTGGCGAAGTCCTCGTCCTCCCACTCGCGGCGGGCGAAGCCGACGAGCGAGAAGCCCGGCGGCAGCAGGCCGCGGTTGGCCAGGTCGTAGATGGCCGGCATCAGCTTCTTGCGCGACAGGTCGCCGGTGACCCCGAAGATGACCAGGCCCGACGGGCCCGCGATGCGCGGGAGCCGTCGGTCTGCGGGGTCACGCAGCGGATTCGAGGGCGCGAGCGGGGGTTCGCCCTGCTCGCCCTCGGCCCCGGACAGGTCGGGGAAGGTTTCAGTGCTCACTGGTGGTGAACTCCGCTTCGTGAACGTCGGTGTGAGCGGGTGTCAGTGCTCGTCGGCGAAGGACGCCAGCGAGGCGGTGACGGTGTCCAGCAGCTCGGTCCAGGACTGCTCGAACTTCTGCACGCCCTCGTCCTCCAACACCTGGACCACGTCGTCGTAGTCCACGCCGGCGGCGGCGATGGCGTCCATCACGGCCTTGGCGTCGGCGTAGTTGGGGGTGATGGTGTCGCCGGTGACCACGCCGTGGTCGCCGGTGGCGTCCAGGGTGGCCTCGGGCATGGTGTTGACGGTGCCCGGCGCCACCAGTTCGGTGACGTACAGGGTGTCCGGGAGGTTCGGGTCCTTGACGCCGGTGGAGGCCCAGAGCGGACGCTGCGGCTTGGCACCGGCCGCCTCCAGCGCCTTCCAGCGCTCGCTGCCGAAGACCTCCTCGTACGCCTGGTAGGCGAGGCGGGCGTTGGCCAGCGCGGCCTTGGAGCGCAGGTCCTTGGCCTCGCCGCCGATCTTGTCCAGGCGCTTGTCGATCTCGGTGTCCACGCGGGACACGAAGAAGGAGGCGACGGACTCGATCTGGGACAGGTCCAGGCCGGTGGCCTTGGCCTTCTCCAGACCCGCCAGGTAGGCGTCCATCACGGCGCGGTAGCGCTCGAGCGAGAAGATCAGCGTGACGTTCACGCTGATGCCCTTGCCGAGGACCTCGGTGATGGCGGGCAGGCCGGCCTTGGTGGCGGGGATCTTGATCAGCACGTTGGGGCGGTCGACCAGCCACCACAGCTGCTTGGCCTCGGCCACCGTCGCGGCGGTCTCGTGCGCCAGCCGCGGGTCGACCTCGATGGAGACCCGGCCGTCGCGGCCGTTGCTGGCGTCGTAGACCGGGCGCAGCACGTCGGCCGCGTCGCGCACGTCCGAGGTGGTGATCATGCGGATCGCCTCGTCGGTGGTGACCTTGCGGACCGCCAGGTCGCGCAGCTGGCCGGCGTAGGCGTCGCTGCCGCCGCCGATGGCCTTCTGGAAGATGGTCGGGTTGGTGGTGACGCCGACCACGTGCTTGCTCTGCACCAGCTCGGCCAGGTTCCCGGAGTTCAGCCGGTCACGGCTGAGGTCGTCCAGCCAGATCGCCACGCCCTCGTCGCTGAGGCGCTTCAGTGCGTCAGTCATGGTGCTCATTCCTCTTTTGTTCTGATGAGAAGTCAGGGAGGGGTGGGTGCCCGCGGAGGGCACCCACCCCGGGTGCGACTAGCGCGAGACGGCCTCGACGGTGCGCAGCGAGGCGCGGGCGGCGTTGGCCACGGCGTCGGCGGTCAGGCCGAACTCGCGGAAGAGGACCTTGTAGTCGGCGGAGGCGCCGAAGTGCTCCAGGCTGACGATCCGGCCGGCGTCGCCGACCAGCTCGCGCCAGCCCTGGGCGATGCCCGCCTCGACCGAGACCCGGGCCTTCACGTTCGGGGGCAGCACGCTGTCCCGGTAGGCCTGGTCCTGCTCGTTGAACCACTCGATCGAGGGCATCGAGACGACCCGGGTCGGGATGCCGTCGGCCTCCAGCTCCTCGCGGGCCTGGACGGCCAGCTGCACCTCGGAGCCGGTGCCGATCAGGATCACCTTGGGCGCGGCGTCGGACGCCTCGGCCAGCACGTAGCCGCCCTTGGCGGTGCCCTCGGCGGAGCCGAAGACCTCGCGGTCCCAGGTGGGCACGTTCTGGCGGGTCAGCGCCAGGCCGACCGGGCCGGGGTGGCTGGTCTGGCGCTCCAGCACGGTGCGCCAGGCGACGGCGGTCTCGTTGGCGTCGGCCGGGCGGACCATGGCCAGGCCCGGGATCGCGCGCAGGGAGGCCAGGTGCTCCACCGGCTGGTGGGTCGGGCCGTCCTCGCCGAGGCCGATCGAGTCGTGCGTCCAGACGTAGGTGACCGGCAGCTTCATCAGCGCGGCGAGGCGGACCGCCGGGCGCATGTAGTCGGCGAAGACCAGGAAGGTGCCGCCGAAGACGCGGGTCCTCCCGTGCAGCGCGATGCCGTTCATGGTCGAGCCCATGGCGTGCTCGCGGATGCCGAAGTGGATCGTCCGGCCGTACGGGGAGGCCGACTTGAGCGGGTTCCCCTCCGGCAGGAAGGAGCTGTGCTCGTCGATCGTGGTCAGGTTGGACTCGGCCAGGTCGGCCGAACCGCCCCAGAGCTCGGGGATGACCGCGCCGAGCGCCTTCAGGGTGTCGCCGGAGGCCTTGCGGGTGGCGACCTCCTTGCCGGACTCGAAGACCGGGACGGCCTTCTCCCAGCCGTCCGGCAGCTCGCCGGCGGAGATCCGGTCGAACTCGGCGGCCCGCTCCGGGTTGGCCTCGCGCCAGGCGTGGAAGCCCTTCTCCCACTCGGCCCGGCCGGCCTTGCCGCGCTGGACGACCTCGCGGGCGTGGTCGATGACCGCCTCCGAGACCTCGAAGGTCTTGGTCGGGTCGAAGCCCAGCACCTTCTTGGTGGCGGCGATCTCGGCGTCGCCGAGCGCGGAGCCGTGCGCCTTGGCGGTGTTCTGGGCGTCCGGGGCCGGCCAGGCGATGATGGTGCGCATCGCGATGATCGACGGGCGGGCGGTCTCGGCCTTCGCGGCGGCCAGCGCGGCGGCCAGCGCGTGGACGTCCACGTCGCCGTCGGCCTTCTGGGTGATCCGCTGCACGTGCCAGCCGTACGCCTCGTAGCGGGCGAGCACGTCCTCGGAGAAGGCGGTCTCGGTGTCGCCCTCGATCGAGATGTGGTTGTCGTCGTACAGCGCGACCAGGTTGCCCAGCTTCTGGTGGCCGGCCAGCGAGGACGCCTCGGCCGAGATGCCCTCCTCCAGGTCGCCGTCGCTGACGATGGCCCAGACGGTGTGGTCGAACGGGGAGGTGCCGGCGGCCGCCTCCGGGTCGAACAGGCCGCGCTCGTAGCGGGCGGCCATCGCCATGCCCACCGCGTTGGCGATGCCCTGGCCCAGCGGGCCGGTGGTGGTCTCGACCCCGGCGGTGTGGCCGTGCTCCGGGTGGCCCGGGGTGCGGCTGCCCGCGACGCGGAAGGCCTTCAGGTCGTCCAGCGAGAGCCCGTAACCCGACAGGTAGAGCTGGGTGTAGAGCGTCAGCGAGGTGTGGCCGGGGGAGAGGACGAAGCGGTCACGGCCGGCCCACGCGGGGTCGGTCGGGTCGTGGCGCAGGAAGCGCTGGAAGATCACGTACGCGGCGGGGGCCAGCGACATGGCCGTCCCCGGGTGTCCGTTGCCGACCTTCTGGACGGCGTCCATGGCCAGGACACGGGCGGTGTCGACGGTCCGCTGGTCCAGCTCGGTCCACTCGAATGCGTTCGGCGTGGTGCTCACCCTTTCTCAGGGCTCCTTCCATATGAAGAGTGACCCCGTGATGGACCGGGCCGGCCACGGCACTGTGGACCTGACGTCTCGTTGGTTCCGGTCACGGAGGGTTGATCCCGCTTCTCTGTGCGAGCCTACCGCCCGGGCGGGCCTTCACCCTGCGTGGCAGGACATCCCGGACGTACCTCCCGGGATTCCGGTGGACCGTGTCACCTGCTCGCCTCCCAGCCTCACGCGGAACCCGTCCGACGGCCCGTCAGGTGAGCAGGACGGGGGACGCGGCCGCTTTGCCACGATTCACCCGGCGGTGTGCGGTTCCGCCTCGCCGGAGGACCCCGGCGCCGGTCCCGGTATATGGAGCGTCTAAGGTGGCGTGGTACGCGCAGTGCGGACGGATTCGGCACGTTCTGGTTCCGGGGACGCCTGTGAAGATTCACCGTGAGTTGGGGTGTCCGTGACCGCCGTTGAATCCCGTCCTGCCGGGGTGCTGGGGACTTCCCCTGCCCGCAGGCCGTTCGGGGCCCGCGTCGGGGCGTTCGTCGCGCTGACGAAGCCCCGGATCATCGAACTGCTGCTGATCACCACCGTGCCGGTGATGTTCCTGGCCCAGCGCGGAGTGCCCGACCCACTGCTGGTCGTCTGGGTGGTGGTCGGCGGGTACCTCTCCGCCGGCGGCGCCAACGCGCTCAACATGTACATCGACCGCGACATCGACGCCGTGATGTCCCGGACCGAGCGCCGCCCGCTGGTGACCGGCATGGTCTCGCCGCGCGAGGCGCTGGTCTTCGGCATCTCGCTGGCCGTCCTGTCGACGGCCTGGCTCTGGCTGCTGGTCAACCCGCTGGCCTCCGGGCTGGCGCTGGCCGCGCTCCTCTTCTACGTCTTCGTCTACACGCTGGGCCTGAAGCGGCGCACCGCGCAGAACATCGTCTGGGGCGGCATCGCCGGCTGCATGCCGGTCTTCGTCGGCTGGGCGGCGGTGACCAACTCGCTGTCCTGGTCGGCGCTGGTGCTCTTCCTGGTCATCTTCTTCTGGACGCCGCCGCACTACTGGCCGCTGTCGATGAAGGTCCGGGAGGACTACGCCAAGGCCGGCGTGCCGATGCTGCCGGTGCTCAAGGGCAACCTCGCGGTGGCCCGTCAGATCGTCGCCTACTCCTGGGTGATGGTCGCCGTGTCGATGCTGCTCTGGCCGCTGGCGCACACCAGCTGGCTGTACCCCGTCTCGGCGGCGGTGCTCGGTGCCTTCTGGCTGAAGGAGGCGCACGGGCTGCACGCCCGGGCCAAGGCCGGGGTGGTCGGGGCGAAGCTGAAGGAGATGCGGCTGTTCCACTGGTCGATCACCTACCTGACCCTGCTGTTCGTGGTCATCGCGGTGGACCCGTTCATCGGCTGACGTGACGTCACGGCGGAGGCCCCCTGCGGGGGGCTTTCGGCGTTTTCGGGGGTGGGGAGGAGCCGGCAGGTCGTCGGCCGGGGCTCCTCGTGACGGAGGCCCCCCGGGCGGGCTTCGTGCCTGACTCGCCCTCAGGGGACCCCCGCCGGAGGCGGGTCAGCGGGCGGGGAGCTCGCTGGGGCCGACGTGGTCGTCGAGCCAGGCCATCAGGGGCTGGGAGTCGCGGATGAACCCGGCGATCGTCTCCGCCGCCTCCGGGGTGCCCATCCAGGCGGCGGGCTCCCACTCCTGCCAGGCGACCAGGCCCTTGTTGCGCAGCAGCCCGATCCGCGGGTGGTCCTTGGTGAAGCCGCGCGGGGTGGTCCTCAGCGGCTCCTGCCCGTGCACCGCGAGGCCCCCGGCCTCGACCGCCGCGATCACCCGCTCCAGCTCGGCGCCGGTCACGTCCTCGGCCACCGCCGCCCGGTAGCGGGCGAGTTGGTCGGTGGCCAGTCGGTACATGCCGTTGCCGCAGGCCAGGTGGTCGGCGGAGAGCTGGATGTAGCCCCCGCTGTCCAGCCAGGCCCCGATGTGGGTCTTGTACGGGGTCTTGTCCTTGCTGAAGCGCACGTCCCGGAACGGCCGGAACACCTTGCCGGGCCCGAACTCGGGCTCCAGCGCGTCCAGCAGGGCGAGCATCGGCGCGCGGACGTCCCGCTCGTAGCGGGCCTTGTGGGCCTGCCAGAACGGCTTGGAGTTGTCGGTCTCCAGCTGCTCGAAGAACTCGAAGGCCTCGGCGGGCCAGCCTTGGAAGGTCACCCGGCCAGCCTATGCACTCCGCCGATGTGTTGGGCCGCACACGCCGATCCCGTCGCCAGACCGACTACCCGTCGGTAGCATGCGGTCCATGAGCAGCGCAGAGACCGCCACCACCGCCGCGCCGGACGCCCGCGCCGAGCGCCGTGCCAAGCGCATCGCCAAGAACATCCAGAGCTTCGCCAAGCAGCACGGCGGCTCCGTCGAGGGCGTGGTCGAGCACGTCAGCGGCATCGCCACCCGGATCGTGCTGGTCGGCGCGGACGGCTCCTGGGGCGACCAGGTCGCGCCCAGCCAGGCCGTCGGCCTGCGCGCCGCCGAGCTGGCCGGCGTGAAGCTGCACGAGGACTTCGAGGGCGAGCTGGCCCTCAAGGTGCGCACCAGCGGCTACGAGTGGAAGCGCATGGCGGGCCTCCAGCTGGGCGGCTGACGGACCGTACGACGGAGGCCCGGACCCGGGGTGGGTCCGGGCCTCCGTCGTACCGTCAGGCGTCCTGCAGGGCCTGGGCGGGCACCGGCACGGGCGCGGCCACCACCGGGCGGTGGCGCAGCGAGAGCGGCACCCGCAGGGCGGCGATCCAGACCAGGGCGGCGCCGAGCATGTGCAGGCCGACCAGGATCTCCGGGGCGTCGGTGAAGTACTGGACGAACCCGATCAGGCCCTGGGCGAGCAGCAGCACCAGCAGCTCGACGGCCCGGCGGCGGGCGGCCTTCGGGGCCTTGACGGCGGCCAGCGTGAAGATCACCGCGACGGTCAGGCCGAGGGCCAGGAAGACGAAGTCGGTGTGCAGCTGGGCGAGCCGGTCGTAGTCCACCGGGATCCGGGCGACCGGCTTGCCGTCCGAGCTGGAGGCGCCGGGGTGGTGGCCCGCGCCGGTGACCAGGGTTCCGGCCACCACCAGCAGGCCCATCGCCACCACCAGCACGTCGGCCAGCTGCCGGACGGGGCGGGGCACCAGCGGCTCGGGCTCCCCGTCACCCTCCTTGGCCCGCTCCCAGGTCAGCACCGCGACCCAGACCAGGCCCATCGCGGCGATCAGGTGGGCGCCGACGATGTAGGGGTTGAGGCCAGTCAGCACGGTGATGCCGCCGAGCACGGCGTTGCTCATCACCAGCCAGAACTGGGCCCAGCCCAGCCGGCTGACGCTCCGCCGCCAGGGCTCGGTGCACCGCCCCGCCAGGGTGACCCAGGCGACCGCCGCGCAGAGCACGTAGGTGAGCATCCGGTTGGTGAACTCGATGACCCCGTGCACGCCCATCTCGGCGGTCGGGGTCAGGCTCTCGGCGGTGCAGCGCGGCCAGGTCGAGCAGCCCAGCCCGGAGGCGGTGAGCCGGACGGCGCCGCCGGTCACCACGATGACCACGCTCATCACCAGCGCGGCCAGCGCGGCCCGGCGGACGGTCTCGGCGGTCGGGTGCCAGCGCTCGGCGAGCAAGGAGGAGGGGGTACGCACGCCTGACACTGTAATTCGCCTTATTCGTGATCAATGCACCAGGGCGCCGCCCGTCGTCAGGCGCGTCTCTTCCCCTTGATCCGGCGGGGCCAGGGGAACAGCCGGGGTCTGCGCTTGGCGGCCAGGTCCTCGATCCAGCCGAAGCAGAGGACGAACAGGCCGATCAACGGGACGCCGACCAGCAACTGCGGGTACATGGTGCGCAGCAGCCAGCCGAAGTTCTCCGAGAGGAAGTCGCTGCGCCAGCACAGGTCGATGATCGGCACGGAGAGCTCCAGCGCCAGGGTGTGCCAGAGGTAGACGCTGACGGCGCGGGCGTTGAGCAGGCTGATCAGACCGTTCCAGCGCTCCAGCCTCGGCGGCCACTCCTTCCACGACGGGCTGAGGTGGAGCAGCAGCAGGACGAAGCCGAAGGACCAGATCGCCTGGCCGACCGGGACGCTCTCCAGGTCGGTGACCTCGGTCGGGTCGATCACCGGGCGGCTGGTGTACCACCAGAAGCCGGCCAGCATCACCAGCGGGGCGACGGACGGGGCGACGTACTGCGGGAGCTTCTTCAGCAGGCCCTCGTTGTGGGCCATGCCGAGGATCCAGCAGGAGCCGAAGACCAGGAAGTCGCTGAGGGTCTCCCAGATCCGGCCGTCCTCGGGGAGGTAGCCGCTGGCCATCGCCAGTGCCAGCGGGGTCAGCACGGTGACCACCGGGAAGCGGCGCAGGCAGCGCAGCATCAGCGGGGAGAGCAGCACGTACCAGAGGTAGGCCCGCAGGTACCAGAGCGGGACGCCGACCTGCTCGCCCCAGGAGTGCTCCATCAGCCCGCCGAAGCCGGGCAGGTCACCGACGGGGTAGGGCGGGGTGGAGAGCGGCACGAGCCAGAGCGTCATCTTGCCCCACCACCAGCCGGGGTGGCCCTCGGAGTTCGGGCCCCAGCCGTCCAGGATCCACAGGGTGGTGATCACCGCGCCGAACAGCCAGAGCGGCGGCAGCAGGCGGCGCAGGCGGCCGCGGATCACGCCGAGCGCGGGCTTGGCCAGCGAACGGGCCATCAGGGAGCCGGCCAGCGCGAACATCACGCCCATGGACGGGAAGACCAGCGGCAGCCAGGACCAGCTGAAGTTGTGGTAGAGCACCACGCGGCCCAGCGCGAGGGCGCGGAGCAGGTCGAGGTAGCGGTCGCGGCCGCCGCCGCGCTTCACCGGGGCGGGCTCGGGCTCGGCCTCGGGCCCGGCGGCGGCAGGCTCGGGGAGCTGCCACTCCTCGGGGATGCGGGGCTGCGGCAGGACGCGCAGCTGGACGGTTTCGATGTGCTGCGGGTGGCTGGACATGGGCGGTTCCTGCGCGGTGAGGACGGAGCGGGCGGTGCGGGGGGGAGGCGGTGCCGCGGGCGGGGAGGTTCAGCGGGCCGGGGTGGTGGCCGGTGCGACCGCCCCGTCGACCCGGATGGTGGCCGGCACGGGCGCCTGGGGGAGGGCGCCGAGGAGGGGAGAGGTGGTCACCGTGGCTGACGCTAGTGCAGCCCCGTCGGCTGATTGACCGTCAATGTCCGATCTGAGGGGTTCTGCGCCTTCCTTGTGACCGGATCGAGATTACGTACACCCCAAGGCTGGCGGGCCACCGTCAGATCGGGGGAGTGCCCGTTTCATCCTCATAAAGCGTCAACTCTCCCGAACTGCAGGGCATTCAGGGGCAGTCTCGGGCATTCGCGACATTGGTCTTGACCAGTCGGGGGTTGGCTGGAAAGAGTGCGCCTTGACCCGTGTTCCGTCATGGCCGCACCCACAGCGGAGATCCTGCACATGCGCATATCCGTGCCCGCCGCCGCACTCCTCCTCGGCAGCTCGCTCGCCCTCGCCCCCCTCACCGTCCCGACGGCCTCCGCGGTCCCGAACGGGGACCAGTGCGCCGGCCTCGGCGTGGCCAACCTCTACGGCGAGTTCATCGAGGGCGACGACTCGCACAGCCCCGACGCCGAGGGCGCGGTCGCCGTCGGCGGCAACTTCAGCGGCACCTTCACCGTCGGCAACGAGCTGACCGCCGCCCAGATCGACCGGCTGCCCGGGAAGAACGCCTTCGTGGTGGCCGGCAACGTCTCCGGCAACGTCCAGGTCATGAAGGGCAACGGCATCTACGGCGGCTCCCTGACGGGCAAGCTGGAGGCGCACCAGGGCAAGATCGCGAAGGGCCCGTCCCCGATCGACTTCGCCGCCGAGTTCGCCAAGCTGCGGGCCGCCTCCACCCAGCTGGCCGCCGCGCCCGCCAACGGCAAGGCCGTCACCGACGGCAACGCGCTGCGCCTCACCGGCACCGACCAGAAGCTCAACCACTTCGTCGTCCCCGCCGAGCAGTTGGAGAAGGCCAAGGAGGTCCACCTGACCGTCCCGGCCGGCGCCGTCACCGTCGTCACGGTGACCGGCGGCTCCTACGACCAGGCCAAGGCCGGCACCACCGGGTTCCTGCTCAACGGCGTGCTGGACGACAAGCTGCAGAGCGTCGCGGGCGGCGCCGTCCGCGAGAAGCTGCTCTGGAACTTCCCGACCGCCACCCAGGTCGTCAAGAACAGCGGCAACGCCTGGCCGGGCAGCGTGCTCGCCCCCAACGCCCACTTCGACCTCGGCAAGGGCGGCCCGGTCAACGGCTCCGTCATCGCCAAGTCGCTGGTCGGCACCGGCGGCGCGGAGACCCACCACTACCCCTTCGCCGGCTGCCTGCCGCTGACCCCGTCGGCCAGCCCGTCGCCGAGCACCCCGGGCACCGGCCCCTCGCCGTCCGTGAGCACCTCGGTCTCGCCGTCGGCCAGCCCGTCGCCGAGCACCCCGGGCACCGGCTCCTCCCCGCAGCCCAGCGGTTCCGGCACCCCCTCGGCCGGCGGCAGCGGCACCCCGTCCGGCTCCGCCACCACCCCCGGCGGCACCGCACCGAGCGCCTCCCCCTCCTCGCCCGGGGGCGGCCTGGCCTTCACCGGCGCCAGCGGCCTGCTGCCGCTGACCATCGGCGGCGTGGTGATCGTCGGCGCCGGCGCGGCCGTCGTGGTGGCGACCCGCCGCCGCAAGGGCCGCCGCGCCTGACCGGCCGTCAGCAGGGCACGCACCCGCCGTTCGGAATCGAACGGCGGGTGCGTACTTTTTTCGCCAAGCCCGCCGGTGCCGCGGCCGTCCGCCGGTAGAGTCCGCTCGAAGGTCCGCGCGGGGGAGTCAAGACCCTTGCCGGGCAAGGTCGTTCGGGAGGGAGCAGCGGATGGCACGGCAGCGTGGGGTGTTCGGCGCGGTACTGGCGACGGGGATCCTGGCTCCTGTACTGCTGGCGGGCGGCGCGGCGGCCGTCTCGCCGCAGCACGGCGTCGAGTGGACGGTCGGCTGCGACAAGGTCAGCGTCCGGCTGTCCGGCTACGGCGAGCAGTTCACCAACCGGGTCTCGCTGGAGATCGGCGGCAAGGCGGTGCTCACGGAGGAGAAGTTCTCCACCGCGTTCACCAAGGAGTTCCCGGTGGCCGCGCACACCGAGGACCTCACCGTCACCCTCACGGTGACCACCGATCAGGAGCCCAAGTCCCCGATCACCAAGACGGCGACCAGCGCCCCCTGCCCGAAGCCCACCCCGACGCCCACGCCGACCCCGAGCGCCACCCCGACCCCGACCCCGACGCCCAGCGCGACGCCGTCGAAGAAGCCGAGCCCCAAGCCGAGCGCCCCGCAGCTGGCCGAGACCGGTGGCGGCGGAAGCGCCGTCCCGATCGCCCTGGCCGGCGCGGGCGTGCTGCTGGTCGGCGGCGCCCTGGTCCTGGTCGGACGCCGCCGCTCGCGCTGAGGGCTACTCCCAGCGGAAGAAGCGGGCCGCCAGGCCCAGCCCCAGTACCGCCCAGGCGCCGAGGATGCCCAGGTCCGCCCAGGGCATCCCGGCGCCGTGCTGGAGCACCCCGCGCAGCCCGTCGGAGAGTGCGCTGATCGGCAGCAGCTCCAGCACCGGCCGGACGGCCTCGGGGAACTTGGACAGCGGCACCACCACGCCGCCGGCCAGCAGCAGCAGGACGAACACCAGGTTGGCCGCCGCCAGGGTGGCCTCCGCGCGCAGCGTCCCGGCCATCAGCAGGCCGAGGCCGGAGAAGGCGGCGGTGCCGAGCAGCAGCAGGGCGGCCACCGCGAGCGGGCTCCCCTGCGGGGACCAGCCCAGCGCCAGGGCGATCACCGAGAGCAGGGCCACCTGGAGCACCTCGGTCACCAGCACGCAGCCGGTCTTCGCGGTCATCAGCGCCCAGCGCGGCAGCGGGCTGGCGCCCAGCCGCTTGAGCACGCCGTAGCGCCGCTCGAAGCCGGTGGCGATGGCCTGGCCAGTGAAGGCGGTGGAGATCACGGCGAGCGCCAGCAGCCCGGGGGCCAGGAAGTCGACCCGCTTGCCCGGGCCCTCCACGTCCACCACGTCCACGGCCGAGAACAGCACCAGCAGCACCGTCGGGATGACCACGGTGAGCAGCAGCTGCTCGCCGTTGCGCAGCAGCATCTTGGTCTCGAACGCGGTCTGCGCCAGCAGCATCCGCCCGACCGGGGCGGCACCCGGCATCGGCTCGTAGGTGGTCATCGCAGTTCCCGTCCGGTCAGTTCGAGGAAGACGTCTTCGAGGCTGCGCCGACGCACCGTCAGCTTCTCGGGCAGCACGCCCACCGAGGCGCACCAGGCGGTCACGGTGGCGGGCAGCGCCGGATCGAGGGTGGCCTCCACCCGGTAGCTGCCGGGGGAGGTCTCGGTGGCGTGGGCGCCGTCCGGCAGGGCCTTGCGCAGGCCGCCGAGGTCCAGGCCGGCCGGGGCCTCGAAGTGCAGGGCGGACTCGGAGCCGCCGCGGCAGAGCTCCTCCACGGTGCCGTCGGCGATCACCCTGCCGGCGTCCACGATCGCCACCCGGTCGGCCAGCTCCTCGGCCTCGTCCAGGTGATGGGTGGTCAGCACCACCGTCACGCCGTCCCGGCGCAGGTCGCGGACCAGCTCCCAGGTGGCCCGGCGGGCCTGCGGGTCCAGCCCGGCAGTGGGCTCGTCCAGGAAGACCAGCTCGGGGCGGCCGACCACGGCCATCGCCAGCGCCAGCCGCTGCTGCTGCCCGCCGGAGAGCCGGCGGTAGGTGGTGCGGCCGCAGGAGCCGAGGCCCAGCCGCTCGACCAGCGCGTCCACGTCCAGCGGGTGGGCGTGCAGCTTCGCGGTGTGCCGCAGCATCTCGACCGCGCGGGCCCCGGCGTACACGCCGCCGGACTGCAGCATCACGCCGATCCGGGGCCGCAGCGCGGCCGCCTCGGTGACCGGGTCGAGGCCCAGGACCCGGACGGTCCCGGCGTCCGGACGGCGGTATCCCTCGCAGGTCTCGATGGTGGTGGTCTTGCCCGCGCCGTTCGGCCCCAGGACGGCGGTCACGCTGCCCCGGGCGATGGTCAGGTCGAGCCCGTCCACGGCCGTCTTGGGGCCGTACCTCTTCACCAGCCCGGTGACCTGGACCGCTGGTTCGCTATGCATGCGGCTGAGTCTAAGAGGGCCCGCACCGGCCCCCGGACGGGGCCTCGATGATCACAAATCCCAGGTCAGGTAAGGCTTGCCTGCGTGACAGATGTCATCGGTGAGGTGTGGATCACGGCTTGAACCTCCGGAAGGAATTACGCAACAATCGTGTTGTGAAAAACATGCGCGAGCACGCCCAGCTGCCGGAGGCCCACGCGGCCCCCGGCTGCGCCGTGCCCGCGTCCCCGGAGACGGACGGCCATCCGGCCACCCGGGACAGGGTCGCCCGCTCGATCCTGGACCACGGGCCGTCCTCCGCGGCCGACCTGGCCAGCCGCCTGGGCCTGACCGCCGCCGCCGTCCGCCGCCACCTGGACGGCCTCGCCGCCGCCGGGCTGGTCGACGCGCGCGAGCAGCGGGTCTACGGCAGCCGCGGCCGCGGCCGCCCGGCCAAGGTCTTCGCCCTCACCGACGCGGGCCGGTCCGCCTTCTACCAGGCCTACGACCAGCTCGCCGCCGACGCGCTGCACTGGATCTCCGAGTCGGTGGGCGGCGGCAAGGCGGGCGAGGAGGCGGTCGCCGCCTTCGCCCGGGCCCGCTTCGGCCGCCAGGGCGAGCGCTACCGCGCCGAGCTGGAGCTGGCCGATTCCGGCCAGCGCGCCGAGGCGCTGGCGAAGGCGCTGAGCGCCGACGGGTACGCTGCCACGGTGCGGCGAGTGCCGTCGGCGGCCTCCCCCAAGGCGCCGGCCGGCGCCCAGCTCTGCCAGCACCACTGCCCGGTCGCGCACATCGCCGAGCAGTTCCCGCAGCTCTGCGAGGCGGAGACGGAAGTCTTCTCCCAGCTCCTGGGCACCCATGTGCAACGGCTGGCCACCATCGCCCACGGCGACGGGGTCTGCACCACCTATGTGCCGGCACCCGGTGCCGCACCGTCAGCTGGCGCCCGCCAGCTGCCCGGTGCCGTGCCGACTGCCGGTACGTCCACTCCACCAGTACCTGCGTCCGCGCGGAGGAACCTCGCATGACTGACACCGTTTCGCACCCGGAGCTCGAGGGCCTCGGCACCTACGAGTACGGCTGGTCCGACCCGGACGCCGCCGGTGCCACCGCCAAGCGCGGCCTCAGCGAGGACGTCGTCCGCGACATCTCGGCGAAGAAGTCCGAGACGGAGTGGATGCTCAACCTGCGCCTGAAGGGCCTGAAGCTCTTCGGCAAGAAGCCCATGCCGACCTGGGGCTCCGACCTGACCGGCATCGACTTCGACAACATCAAGTACTTCGTGCGCTCCACCGAGAAGCAGGCCGAGTCCTGGGAGGACCTGCCCGCCGACATCAAGGCGACGTACGACAAGCTGGGCATCCCGGAGGCGGAGAAGCAGCGCCTGGTCGCCGGTGTCGCCGCGCAGTACGAGTCCGAGGTCGTCTACCACCAGATCCGCGAGGACCTGGAGGAGCAGGGCGTCATCTTCCTGGACACCGACACCGCGCTCAAGGAGCACCCGGAGCTCTTCAAGGAGTACTTCGGCACCGTGATCCCGGCCGGCGACAACAAGTTCGCCGCGCTGAACACGGCCGTGTGGTCCGGCGGCTCGTTCATCTACGTGCCGAAGGGCGTGCACGTGGACATCCCGCTGCAGGCCTACTTCCGGATCAACACCGAGAACATGGGCCAGTTCGAGCGGACGCTGATCATCGTCGACGAGGACGCCTACGTCCACTACGTCGAGGGCTGCACCGCCCCGATCTACTCCTCGGACTCGCTGCACAGCGCCGTGGTCGAGATCATCGTCAAGAAGGGCGGCCGCTGCCGCTACACGACCATCCAGAACTGGTCGAACAACGTCTACAACCTGGTGACCAAGCGCGCCGTCGCGTACGAGGGCGCCACCATGGAGTGGGTCGACGGCAACATCGGCTCCAAGGTCACCATGAAGTACCCGGCCGTCTACCTGATGGGCGAGCACGCCAAGGGCGAGACCCTGTCGATCGCCTTCGCGGGCGAGGGCCAGCACCAGGACGCCGGCGCCAAGATGGTCCACATGGCCCCGAACACCTCCTCGAACATCGTCTCCAAGTCGGTGGCCCGCGGCGGTGGCCGGACGTCGTACCGCGGTCTGATCGAGATCGGCGAGGGCTCCAAGGGCGCCAAGTCCAACGTGCTCTGCGACGCGCTGCTGGTGGACACCATCTCCCGCTCGGACACCTACCCCTACGTCGACGTCCGCGAGGACGACGTCTCGATGGGCCACGAGGCGACGGTCTCCAAGGTCTCCGAGGACCAGCTGTTCTACCTGATGAGCCGTGGCATGACCGAGTTCGAGGCGATGGCGATGATCGTCCGTGGCTTCGTGGAGCCGATCGCCCGCGAGCTGCCGATGGAGTACGCGCTGGAGCTCAACCGGCTGATCGAGCTGCAGATGGAGGGTTCGGTCGGCTGACCCACCGTCAGCCGCCGTCACCCGCCCGACTTTTTGAGGAAGAGAGCACCACGAACAGCCATGGCTGAGCAGAACACTTCCGGCTCCACCACCGCCGGTTCGATCGAGGTCGGCACCGCCGGTGCCGGCGCCCAGCTCGCGGGCCCCGGCACCGGCCGGGCCACCGTCAAGCAGCCGATCGACGCCCGCGTCGCGGTCAAGCCCTCGTACGACGTCAACGACTTCCCGGTGCCGCACGGCCGCGAGGAGGACTGGCGCTTCACCCCGCTGCACCGCCTCGGCGGTCTGCACGACGGCACCGCCGCCGAGGGCGCGGCCGGCCAGGACAAGGTCGAGCTGAGCCTGCCCGAGGGCGTCACCGCCGAGACCGTCGGCCGGGACGACGCCCGCCTGGGCAAGGCCGGCAAGCCGGTGGACCGGGTCGCCGCGCAGGCGTTCTCCGCCTTCCAGCAGGCCCTGGTCGTCACCGTCCCCAAGGAGACGGTGCTCACCGAGCCGGTCCGGATCGACGTGCACGGCGAGGGCGGCACCGCCTTCGCGCACGTGCTGGTCGAGGTCAAGCCCTTCGCCGAGGCGGTCGTGGTGATCAACCACACCGGCACCGGCGTCCGGGCGGCCAACGTCGAGCTGCTGCTCGGCGACGGCGCCAAGCTCACCTTCGTCTCGATCCAGGACTGGGAGCGGGACGCGGTGCACGCCGCCCAGCACACCGCCCTGGTCGGCCGGGACGCCTCGCTCAAGTCGGTCGTGGTGACCTTCGGCGGCGACGTGGTCCGCCTGCACCCGCGGGTCAGCTACGCCGCCCCCGGCGGCGAGGCCGAGCTCTTCGGCCTGTACTTCGCGGACGCCGGGCAGCACCTGGAGCACCGCCTGGTGATCGACCACGACACCCCGCACTGCCGGTCCAACGTGGTCTACAAGGGCGCGCTGCAGGGCCAGGACGCGCACGCGGTCTGGGTCGGCGACGTGCTGATCCGCGCCGCCGCCGAGGGCACCGACACCTACGAGCTCAACCGCAACCTGGTGCTCACCGACGGTGCCCGGGTCGACTCGATCCCGAACCTGGAGATCGAGACCGGCGAGATCGTCGGCGCCGGCCACGCCTCGGCGACCGGCCGCTTCGACGACGAGCAGCTCTTCTACCTGATGGCCCGTGGCATCCCGGCCGACGAGGCCCGGCGCCTGGTGGTCCGCGGCTTCTTCGCGGAGCTGGTCCAGCAGATCGGCGTCCCGGAGATCCAGGACCACCTGATGGAGAAGATCGAAGCCGAGCTGGAAGCGGCCGTCTGATGAGCTTTCTCCGAGCCTGCGCGCTGTCCGAGCTGGCCGAGGACACCCCCAAGCGCGTCGAGCTGAACGGCGTACCGGTGTCCGTCGTCCGCACCGAGGGCGAGGTGTTCGCGATCAACGACATCTGCTCGCACGCGAACGTGTCGCTCTCCGAGGGCGAGGTCGAGGACTGCATGATCGAGTGCTGGCTGCACGGCTCCAGCTTCGACCTGCGCACCGGCAAGCCCAACGGTCTGCCCGCCACCAAGCCGGTCGCCGTCTATCCCGTGAAGATCGAAGGGGACGATGTGCTCGTCTCCGTCAACCAGGAGTCCTGAGTACACATGGCAACGCTTGAAATCCGTGACCTGCACGTCTCCGTCGAGGCCGAGAACGGCCCCCGCGAGATCCTGAAGGGCGTCGACCTGACGGTCAAGCAGGGCGAGACGCACGCGATCATGGGCCCGAACGGCTCCGGCAAGTCCACCCTGGCCTACTCGCTGGCCGGCCACCCCAAGTACACCGTCACCGGCGGCACCGTCCTGCTGGACGGCGAGGACGTGCTGGAGATGTCGGTCGACGAGCGCGCCCGGGCCGGCGTCTTCCTGGCCATGCAGTACCCGGTCGAGGTCCCCGGCGTCTCGGTCTCCAACTTCCTGCGCACCGCCGCCACCGCCGTCCGCGGCGAGGCCCCCAAGCTGCGCACCTGGGTGAAGGAGGTCAAGGAGGCCATGGCCGCGCTGTCCATGGACCCGGCCTTCGCCGAGCGCAACGTCAACGAGGGCTTCTCCGGCGGCGAGAAGAAGCGCCACGAGATCCTCCAGCTGGAGCTGCTCAAGCCGAAGATCGCGATCCTCGACGAGACCGACTCCGGCCTGGACGTCGACGCGCTGCGGATCGTCTCCGAGGGCATCAACCGGGTCCGCTCGACCGGTGAGGTCGGCACCCTGCTGGTCACGCACTACACCCGCATCCTGCGGTACATCAAGCCCGACCACGTCCACGTCTTCGCGGGCGGCCGCATCGTCGAGTCCGGCGGTGCCGAGCTGGCCGACAAGCTGGAGAACGAGGGCTACGAGGCATATGTGAAGGGCGGCGCTTCCGAGTGACGATCATTCATCCCGGCTCGGCGCTGACCGGGCTCCTGGACACTGACGCGATCCGCAAGGACTTCCCGGTCCTCCAGCGGCTGCTGCACGACGACAAGCAGCTGGTCTACCTGGACAACGCGGCCACCTCGCAGAAGCCCCGCCAGGTCCTGGACGCGCTGAACGCGTACTACGAGCGGCACAACGCCAACGTGCACCGTGGTGTGCACGTGCTGGCCGAAGAGGCCACGGCGCTCTACGAGGGTGCCCGCGACAAGGTCGCGGCGTTCATCAACGCGCCGAGCCGGGATGAGGTGATCTTCACCAAGAACGCCTCGGAGTCCCTCAACCTCGTTGCCAACATGCTGGGTTGGGCCGACGAGCCGTACAAGGTGGACGCCGACTCGGAGATCGTCATCACCGAGATGGAGCACCACTCCAACATCGTGCCGTGGCAGCTGCTCTCGCAGCGCACCGGCGCCAAGCTGAAGTGGTTCGGCCTCACCGACGAGGGCCGGCTCGACCTCTCCAACATCGACGAGCTGATCACCGAGAAGACGAAGATCGTCTCCTTCACGCTGGTCTCCAACCTGCTCGGCACCGTCAACCCGGTCGAGACCATCGTCCGCAAGGCCCAGTCGGTCGGCGCCCTGGTGCTGATCGACGCCTCGCAGGCCGCCCCGCACATGGTGCTGGACGTCCAGGCGCTGGAGGCCGACTTCGTCGCCTTCACCGGCCACAAGATGCTCGGCCCGACCGGCATCGGCGTGCTGTGGGGCCGTCAGGAGCTGCTGGAGGACCTCCCGCCGTTCCTCGGCGGCGGCGAGATGATCGAGACCGTCACCATGGGCGCCTCGACCTACGCCCCGGCCCCGCACAAGTTCGAGGCGGGCACCCCGCCGATCGCCCAGGCGGTCGGCCTCGGCGCGGCCATCGACTACCTGTCGAACATCGGCATGGAGAAGATCGCCGCCCACGAGCACGCGATCACCGAGTACGCGGTGCAGCGCCTGCTGGAGGTCCCGGACCTGCGGATCATCGGTCCGCGCAGCGCCGTGGACCGGGCCGCCGCGATCTCCTTCACGCTCGGCGACATCCACCCGCACGACGTCGGCCAGGTGCTCGACGAGCAGGGCATCGCGGTCCGGGTCGGCCACCACTGCGCGCGGCCGGTCTGCCTGCGCTTCGGCGTGCCGGCCACCACCCGGGCCTCGTTCTACCTCTACTCGACGCCGGGTGAGGTCGACGCGCTGATCGACGGCCTGCACCACGTCCGCAACTTCTTCGGCTGAGGGGTGAGCGCGGCATGAAGCTGGACTCGATGTACCAGGAGATCATCCTGGAGCACTACAAGAACCCGCACGGCAAGGGGCTGCGCGACGGCGACGCCGAGGTGCACCACGTCAACCCGACCTGTGGCGACGAGATCACCCTCCGGGTGAAGCTCGACGGCCCGGTGGTCGCGGACGTCTCCTACGACTCCCAGGGCTGCTCGATCAGCCAGGCCAGCGCCTCGGTGCTGAACGAGCTGGTGGTCGGCAAGACGGTCGGCGAGGCCCAGGCGATCCAGGAGGCCTTCCTGGAGCTGATGCAGAGCAAGGGTCAGGGCGAGGGAGACGAGGAGGTCCTGGAGGACGCGGTCGCGTTCGCCGGGGTCTCCAAGTTCCCCGCCCGGGTGAAGTGCGCGCTGCTGAGCTGGATGGCCTGGAAGGACGCCACCGCCCAGGCGCTCTCCGAGCACCCCGTCGTCAACGACTGAACTACTGATGAGGACTGACTCATGAGCGACACCGAGGCCGGCACCACGCCGGCCGAGGGCCCGGTCCAGATCGTCGGCACCACCGCCGGCACGGTCTCGGTCGAGGACCTCACCGAGGCCCTGATGGACGTGGTCGACCCCGAGCTGGGCATCGACGTCGTCAACCTCGGCCTGATCTACGGGATCCACATCGACGAGGGCGACGTCGCCACCATCGACATGACCCTCACCTCGGCCGCCTGCCCGCTCACCGACGTGATCGAGGACCAGGCCAAGACCGCCACCGACGGCCTGGTCAAGGACCTCCGGATCAACTGGGTCTGGATGCCGCCGTGGGGCCCGGACAAGATCACCGACGACGGTCGCGACCAGCTCCGCGCGCTCGGCTTCAACGTCTGAGTGGTCGTCAGGAAGGCCCGGCTCCCCGTGGGGGAGCCGGGCCTTCGGCGTTCGGTCAGGAGCGGGTGAAGTCGAAGGCGGTCGGGGCGGAGCGGTTGCCGCTGGGGTCGAGGGCGGTGACGGTGAGGCGGTGGGTGCCGGTGGTCAGGCCGTCCAGCGGGACGGACAGGGTGTTGTGGAAGGCGTCCAGGGTGGCGGGCGGGGCGCCGTCGAAGGAGTACTCGTAGGCGGCGATCCGGCCGTGGTCGTCGGAGGAGCGGACCAGCAGGCTGGTGGCGGCCTTCGGGGTGGCGGGGGCGGTCAGGTCGGCGGTGCGCTTGCGGTCGACCAGCAGGGTGCCGTCGGACCAGCGGTAGAGGTTGACCGGGGGCTGGGTGGCGTAGACCTTGCCCTGGCCGAGCTCGGTGAGGTCGGAGAGCGCGCCGGCCGCCAGCACCGGGCGGGAGCCGCCGAAGGCGCCGGTGCCGTCGCCCGGGTAGACGAAGGCGCTGCCGGCCGTCCAGCGGACCAGCAGGTCGTCCTTGCCGTCACCGGTGAAGTCGCCGCCGGTCAGTGAGGTGGCGTCGCCCCAGGAGACCGGCGTGCCCGCCGCGGTGACCGGGACGCCGGCCGAGGCCGGGGTGGGGTACCGGAGCACCTGGCCGTCGGTCTGACGGACCACCAGCTGGCTGCGGCCGCCGGTCTCGAAGCGGCCGGCCGTGACGTCGGCGACGAAGCGCCAGTCGATGGGAGAGGTGAGGGTGGTGGAGGGCTCGAAGGTGCCCCTGGTGGTGGCCGAGCCGGGGTAGAACAGCGCGTGGAAGGTGTCGTACCCGATCAGGTCCACCGTGCCGTTGCCGTCGAAGTCCCCGGCCACCAGGCCGGTGGCCCAGTCCCAGTTCCCGCTCGGGCCGAAGTCCTTCTGGTGGGCGGCGTCGTTCGGGAAGCCGCCGGTGCCCACGCCCAGGTTCAGCCGGAGCGGGGAGCGCGGGCGGCGGGTCAGCAGGTCGGCGTTGCCGTCGCCGTCGAAGTCGGCGGTCAGCACGTCGGGGGCGTTGCCCCAGGGGCTGACGGAGGCCCACTTGAGGACGGCCGGGGTGCCGAACAGGCCCGGGGTGGTGCCGGTGGAGGGCAGGAACTCGGTCTGGCCCTTGCCGGGGGCGGTGGAGCTGTACTGGTTGGCCCAGTGCAGGACCAGGTCGTCCTTGCCGTCCTTGGTGAAGTCGGCGGCGACCAGGTCCTCGACCGCCTGCCAGCTCCGGCCGTCGGAGACCGGGACCTTGGTGGCGTACAGGCCCGGGCCGGTGGCCGGGTAGAGTGCCGTCGCCCCGGTGGTGTCGCGGATCAGCAGGGCGGTGGAGCCGCTGCCGGTGAAGTCCCCGGCCAGCAGGTCGGCCGTGCCGGGGAGCTTGTCGGCGCCGCCGGGGCGGACGGTGACGGCCCCCGAGACGGCGTACGCGCCACCGGTCTTGACGACGGGTCGGGCGCTGAAGTGGTCGTCCGCCCAGCGGACCAGCAGGTCACGGCTGGTGGGCGAGAGCAGGTGCCCGTAGGCGAGGTCGACCGCGTTCAGCAGACCGCCGGGGACGGGCAGCGGGTACGGGGCGGAGAGGGTGCCGTCCGCCTGGCCCTCGGTGACGGCGGCGGTGCCGTCGTCGTACTGGACCAGCAGATCGGCGAGGGCGTCCTCGTTGAAGTACCCGGCGGTCAGGGAGCGGACGGCGGTCCAGCCGGAGGCCAGCTGGCGGGCCGCGCCGAAGCCGCCCTTGCCGTCGCCGGGGTGGAGCACGACGGTGCCGGTGGCGTAGCGCAGCACCAGGTCGGCGGCGCCGTCGCCGGTGAAGTCACCGGCGGTGCGGTCGACCGCGTTGACCCAGTCGTTGCCGGAGCCGATCAGGCCGGGGGAGTTGAAGACCAGCGGGGCCGACGGGGCGGCGGTGTCCTGACTCCAGGTCAGCTCGGCGTGGTAGACGGCGTGGTCGGAGAGGTGCCCGGCCGGGTCGGTCCAGGCCGTGGGGGTGGTGAAGGCGGAGGCGGTGCCGAAGACGTAGTCGAACTTGCGGTCGTCGCCGATCGGGACGGTGTTCGGGGCGGTGTCGAAGGTGGTCGACTCGCCGGAGCGGCAGTCCGTCAGGTGGCGGCAGACGGGCGGGAAGTACAGCCGGTCGCGCTGGTCGGCCTCGATGAAGCCGCCGTTGCCCTCCTGGGCCTGGTAGAGCAGCCCGAGGTTGGGGTCGGTCGGGTCGGCGTTGAAGTCACCGGACAGCACGGTCGGCCGACCCTGGCCCCACTCCTGGATCCGGTCCAGCACCACCGGGAGACCCTGGGCGCGCAGGCCGCCGAGGCCGCCGTCCAGATGGACGTCGCAGGCCTGGACGGGGTGCGTGCCGACGGTCGCGTTGGCGCAGATCAGCGGGCGGGGCTCGCGGGCCGGGTCGAGCGGCTTGAGCACCAGGCTGCGGAAGACCGGCTGGTGCACGGTCTTGACCAGCAGGGCCGCGCCGAAGGAGGTGGTGACGCCGCCCCACTTCTGGCAGCCGCGCTGGGTGGGGCTGAGGTCGAGGCCCTTGAGGTAGGAGAGCGTGTACGCGGGGAGGGCGGCGCGGAGCAGGTCCGCCTGGCCGGCGCAGACCTCCTGGAGGTTGACGACGTCCGGGTCGGCGGAGGTGAGTGCCGCCGTCATGGCGGCGGTCCACTCGGCGGGGGCCAGCGGGGACTGGCAGGAGGACTGGCCGCAGATGTTGTAGGTGACCACCTTGAGCGGCGGCTCGACGGCGGCGGCCTTGGCCTGACCGGGTATCAGGGCGGTGAACAGGGCTGACAGCAGCAGGGCTGCCTTGACGTGAAGTGATCGCACGACAGCGCACCTTAGCGGCGCCAGGGGCGCGAGGAACTGCGCGGCTCGGAAGGCGGCTCACCGGCAACTGACCCACCGTCAGCCAGTTGCCGGTGCTGCCTTTCCACCGCGCGCAGTTCCCCGCGCCCCTGGTGTGACCACTTCCGTCAGCCGGGTGTGCCGTTCCCCCGCGCGCCCGCGCGGCGGAGCCGCAGATTAGGTAGAGCCTCGCGCCCCCGGTGTGACCACTTCCGTCAGCCGGGTGTGCCGTTCCCCCGCGCGCCCGCGCGGCGGAGCACCGCTCCTGCCAGGCCGAGGCAGGCGACCGCGACCAGGCCGACGAAGGCGGAGACGGCGGGGAGCAGGCCGTAGGCCTGGACCGCGGCGCCGACGCCGACGATGGGGAGGGATGAGCCGAGGTAGACGATGACCCAGAGGGTGGAGAGTTCCGAGCCGCGGCGTTCGGGGTCCATCGCGGCGACGGCGGTGGTGAACAGGGAGCGGAAGGCCACGCCCTGGCAGGCGCCGCCGAGGACGCTGCCGAGGAAGAGGAGCGCGGCGGTGCCGGTCCAGGCGGCGGTGACCACCAGGCCGAGGCCGAGGGCCAGGCCGGCCATGCCGACGGCGATGACGACGCGGTCGGAGGTGGGCGGGATGAGCAGCTGGGCCACCGCGGAGGAGCCGAGCAGCAGGGCGGCCACCACGGCGCCGATCAGCGAGGAGCTGCTGCCGAGCAGCTTGGCGGAGAAGGCGGGGGCCAGGCTGAGGTAGACGCCGAAGACCGCGTAGGAGGCGAAGCCGGCCCCGGCGGCGAGCAGGAACTCGCGGCGGCCGGTGTGCGGCAGCCGCAGCCGCCGCGGCCGCAGGTGGGCCGGGGTGGTGATGCGGGGCGGGGCGGCGGCGGGGCGGCGGCCGCCGGGCTTGCGGGGGTGGACCAGGGCGAGCGGCACGCAGAGGACCAGCAGCAGCACCGCGTGCACCAGGAAGGGCGTCAGCAGCGGGTGCTCGCCGGTGGAGAGCAGCGAACCGATCACCGGGCCGAGGGCGACGCCGCCGGCCGAGCAGGCCAGGGTGAGCTTGGCGGCCAGGGTCTGGTGGTCGGGGAGCAGGTCGCCCAGGGCGGCTCCGGCGGCACCGGTGGCCAGGGCGACGGCGACGCCCTGGACGGCGCGGCCGGCGGCCAGCTGCCAGAAGCTGCCGGCGGTGGCGAAGAGCGCGTCGCCGGCGGCGGCCAGCGCGACGGCGGGCAGGATCATCGCCCGGCGCCCGAGGTGGTCGGACCAGTGGCCGACGGCGGCCAGCACGGGGACCAGGGCGAAGACGTAGACGGTGAAGAGGATGGTGGTGTCGAGCGCGGTGAGGCCGAGTTGACGCTGCAGCACCGGGTAGATCGGGGTGGCCAGGTTGGCGCCGATCAGCAGGAGCAGCAGGGCCGTGGCCACCAGGCCGACGCGTACGCCGCGCAGCGCGTTCCAGCGGCTGATCGCGGAGAGCTGGAGCTGCGCGCGTGGTGCGAGCTCCAGGGGGAGCAGGGCCTCCGAGAGCCGGCGTCCTTCGAACTGGGCACTGCCCAGTCCGGCGCCGGCGGGGGAGAGGTCCGCCATGGCAGGGGTCTCCTGTGGCCGGGCACCACCGAGGGCGGCCCGGGCCTGGGGTGGTGGCCTGCCGGCGGAGCCCTGGTGGGGCGGGGGAAAACGAGGGGGTGGGCGACGTTGCCCTGGGTGCGGTCCGTGGGTTGTGGTACCGCGCGCCTGCTGAAGGATACGTGTTCGAAAGGGTGGCAAATCGCCCTCCGGAGTGTCGTCTGCGCCACTTCGGCAAGTAGGGCCCGGGACTGCGTCAGGTCCGGGCGGCCCGGGGCGAGTGCCGAGGTCGGGGCGGGGGCGCGCGGCGTGCGGCCCGGGCGGGCGGGGGCTCGGACGGCTACGCTGAGTTGACGGACCGGCACCATCCGGTCGGCAGTGACCACCGCCACACCGGGAGAGCGCAGCACGATGGCCGGACGACGCAGCACCCCTGACAACCCGTCGGACAGCCCGGCCGCCGAGAGCCTGCTGCCCGCCGACTACGACCTCGCCGACCTCTACGGGGCCTTCGCCGCGCACGGCCGCCCGGACGAGGACGACGCGGCGGTGCTGGTGCCGCCGGTCGAGCTGCCCTCGGACCGCGAGCTGGCCGACGCGGCGCTCGCGGTGCCGCTGATCGGCCAGGCGTTGAAGCTGGCCCGCTGGGCCGCCCCGCACCGGCCGGTGGACGAGTTCGGCGACCTCCCGGCGGCCGACCGGGCGCCCGCCGCCCGGCTGATCGGGCTCGGCGAGGGCGAGGACGCCGAGGTGGAGGCCGTCCGGGCGTGGTCGCTCGCCTGCGACCTGGACCTGGTGGAGATCGGCACCACCGAGGCCGGCGAGCACGTGGCCATCCCCGGCCCCGACCTGGAGGCGGCCGAGCAGGGGGACGAGGAGACCGTCCTCGAACTCTGGCTGACCGCCGCCGGGATCGTCCGCGAACTGGCCGCCGAGGCCGACTCGCTGGACCTGGAGGACGAGGACGGCGGCGCCGACGACGAGGACGAGGACCGGCTCTCGGCGGTCGAGGAGTCCCGCAAGGCGGCGGCCGAGCTGCTCGACGAGGCGCTCCAGGTGCTCTACGAGACCACCGCCTTCGCCGAGCCCGGCGAGGAGACCGTCCCGCTCGGGGTGCTGGCCGCGCTGCTGGTGGTGCCCGAGGGGGAGGAGCCGGACGAGGAACTGCTCGGCGACATCACCGACCTGATGGTCACTCTGGACCCGATGCTGGCCGACCTGGCCGAGCTCGGCCTGCTGGAGCACCGGCCGATCGATCCCGAGCTGTTCGAGGAGGAGGACTCCCCGGCCGCCGGTGACGAGGAGCTCAGCGAGGAGGAGTCGGCCCGCTTCGGCCTGGTCCGGCTGACCCCGCTGGGCCAGTACGGCGTGCGGCAGTGGCTGCTGGAGGACGGCTACGACGCCCCGCTGGTCGGCGAACTCGCCCAGGGCGACGCCGAGACGGTGCTCCGCGCCGTCACAGAGACCGCCAACGTGCTGCCCGAGCGGGAGCTGCTGATCTGGCTGGCGGGCAAGGATCCGGCGCAGGCCGCGCGGGAGCTGCTGGCGGCCGCGCGGGGTGCCGACGCGTTCTCGCCGGTGCGGCGGCTGCTGGTGGTGCAGACCCTGGAGGTGATCGGGGAGCAGGCCCGGGCGGCCGCGGTGGAGGTGCAGGACGATCCGGAGCTGGGCGGCGCGGCGCGGGCCTGGCTGCTGGCGCAGGGGGAGCAGGTGGTGGCGCCGGAGCGTTCGATGGTGCTCTGGACCGCGGTCGACGGCTTCGCGGCGCAGCTGCTCACCAGCGAGGGCGAGGCCGAGGTGCTGCGGCGGCTGGTCGCGGAGCTGCCGGTGACCGCCAACCCGGCCAGCTTCTTCGGTGAGCTCTGGCGCATCGACCACCCGTACACGGCCGACGTCCTGGAGGCCATCGGCGAGCTCCACCTGGACCGCACGGTGGCGAAGGAGGCCCGCAAGGCCGCCTTCAAGGCGCGCTCGCAGCAGAAGGGCTGACGCGTCGTCAAAATCCATTGCGGGTAAGGGCGTGCGCTGCGATCCTGTCCCTATGGGCAGGCGCGGCCGCCCATTTCCTTCGCATTCGGGTGCCTGTAAAGCAAATGCCGTCATTGTCCTGATTGAGGGCTGCTCCTGAGTAAAGGAGTATCCAAATTCCCTGGTCAGGCCTGGCGTGTACCCCCTGGTTTTCCTATGTTCGTGTCGCCTCATGCGTCTGCATGAATTTCTTTCGATGACGCCCCGACAGCGGTCGGGGCGTCATTTCTCTGTCGTGCGACGAACTTTGGAGAATTCGTGGGTTCACCACGTGTGCCCGGACGCGCCCGGCGGCGGCTGAGAAGCCGTCCGCGAGGAGCGGGACTGATAGCACTGGCCGTTCTGATGTCGGTTCCGGCCATTCCGTCCGCCGAAGCGCTGGCCGCGAGCGGACCGCACCCGAAGGTGTGGACACCGCCGAACACCCCGCTGGAGCGGACCGCCTCGGTGGCCGGCCAGGCCGCCGAGAAGAAGGGCCAGAAGACCAACGGCGGCGTGCCGGTCGAGTGGCGGGCGAAGGCCCCCGCCGCCAGGAGCGGCACCGCGACCGTCGCGCTCTCCGGCGTCTCGCCCGAGCAGGCGGCCGCGCGCAAGCTGACCGGCGGCGCCTCCCCGTCCGCCGGCCGGACCGCCTCCCGGCAGGCCGGGGACCTCCCGGTGTACCTCACGGACGCCGCGGCCGGCCGGGCCGGTGGCGACCCCGCGGTGAAGGTCGGCGTCCTGGACGCCGACCGGGCCAAGGCGGCCGGGGCCACCGGCGCCGTGGTCACCCTGGAGAACGCCGGTGACCCGGCGGCGCAGGCCGGTCCGGTCGAGGTCACCCTGGACGTCGCGGCCCTGCCCGGCGTCACCGGCTGGGCCGACCGCGCCCAACTGGTCCAGCTGCCCGCCTGCGCGCTGACCACCCCCGAGCGCACCGAGTGCCAGCAGCGCACCCCGGTGCCCTCCGTGCTCGACGCCCGGACCGGCCGGCTGACCGCCAAGGTGGAGCTGCCGAAGGACGCGCAGCCCGCCGGTGGCCTGCGACTCGACTCCGCCCCCGCCGCCGCCCCCGTCGGCGGCGGTGCGATGGTGCTGGCCGCCCAGGCGGCCCCGTCCGGCTCGATGGGCTCCTTCGCCGCGACGCCGATCGCGCCCTCCGCGGCCTGGAGCGCCGGCTCCAACGCCGGGAACTTCACCTACTCGTACACCTTCGACATGCCGACCTCGATCGGAGGCGCCGCACCCGGCGTGATGCTCGGGTACGACTCCTCCTCGGTGGACGGGCGGACGGCGGCGAACAACTCGCAGTCCTCCTGGATCGGCGACGGCTGGGACTACTCGGCCGGCTCGATCTCGCGCTCGTACAAGCCCTGCCTCAAGTCCGGCATCGACATGTCCGGCGACGAGTGCTGGGCCGGGCAGTCGCTCCAGCTCAACCTGGCCGGCCACTCCGGCACGGTGGTCAAGGACGACACCAGCGGCGTGCTGCGCCTCCAGGGCGACGACGGCACCCAGATCACCCCGCTGACCGGGCTCGCCAACGGCGCCTGGAACGGCGAGGGCTTCAAGGTCACCACCACCGACGGCACCCAGTACTACTTCGGCGCCAACCACCTCCCCGGTGGCGACGGCACCGACCCCGCCACCAACTCGGTGAACACCGTGCCGGTCTACCACCCGCACGCCGGTGACCCCTGCTACTCCTCCGGCACGGGGCTCGCGTCCTGGTGCCAGATGGGCTGGCAGTGGAACCTCGACTACATCGTCGACCTGCACGGCAATCTGATCTCGTACAAGTACGCCAAGGAGGGCAACTACTACGCCCGCGGCGGTGGCCAGAACAACGGCACCGGCACCCGCACCGCGTACGACCGCTACTCCAACGTCACGCAGATCGCCTACGGCCAGCGGCTCGCCGACCAGATCACCGCCAAGGGCGCGGCCAAGCCCGCCGCCCGGATCGACTTCACCACCTCGGAGCGCTGCTTCGCGGCCGGCTCGATCACCTGCTCGGACGCCCAGCGCGTGGTGGCCAACCAGTCCTCCTGGCCCGACACCCCGCTCGACCAGGCCTGCGCCGCGACCGGCACCTGCACCAACTACGGCCCGTCGTTCTGGACCTCCAAGCGCCTGACCAAGGTGGAGACCACCATCCAGGTGGCCGGCGCCGCCCGCGTGGTGGACACCTGGGCGCTGAACCAGGTGTTCTCCGACCCGGGTGACGGCACCTCGCCCACTCTCTGGCTCTCCTCGATCCAGCGCACGGCCAGCAACGGCCAGGCCTCCGCCACCCTGCCCGCGGTGTCGTTCACCGCGATGCAGATGGCCAACCGGGTGGACGGCCTGGTGCCGGCCGCACCGCAGTTCAACCGCCCCCGGATGAGCTCCATCACCACCGAGACCGGCGGCCGGATCAACGTCACCTACCGCCCGGTCGAGTGCTCGCGGGTGAACGGCACCATGCCGGCCTCCGAGGCCGGCAACACCATGCCGTGCATGCCGGTCAAGTGGGTCCCGCCGGGCTCCCCGGCCAACACCAAGCCGGTCGACGACTGGTTCCACAAGGTCATGGTGGCCTCGATCAGCGAGCAGTCGCTGGTCACCAGCACGGTCGCCAAGCTCACCGAGTACACGTACGGCGGCGGCGCCGCCTGGCACCGCAACGACTCCGAGTTCGCCGACGACGACACCCGGACGTACGACAACTTCCGCGGCTACCAGACCGTCACCACCACCACCGGCACCGGCACCGACGGGGTGAAGACCAAGTCCGTCGCCACCTTCCTGCGCGGCATGGGCGGGCAGGTCACCGACAGCTGGGGCTCCACGATCACGGACTCCGAGGAGCTCGCGGGCGCCGTCCGGGAGACCCAGACCTACGAGTCGGCCGCGGCAGGCGCCAAGGTGGTCTCCGGTGAGCTGACCACCCCGTGGCTCTCCGCCGTCACCGCCACCCACACCCAGACCGGCAACCTGCCCAAGGTCACCGCGCGGTACAGCAACACCGCCCAGGTGAAGAGCCGGGCCCTGCTCTCCGACGGCACCTGGCGCACCACCCAGCGGGACGCCACCTACGACGAGACCAAGGGCGGCCGGGTCGTCACCGTCGACGTCAAGGGCGACCTGGCCCACGTCGCCGAGCAGCAGCAGTGCACCAGCACCAGCTACGCCACCGGCTCCAACGGGCAGCTGATGGAGCTCCCGTACCGGGTGCTGACGCTGGCCGGGCCCTGCGGGCAGACGCCGACCGCGGCCAACACCGTGTCGGACGCGCTGACCTACTACGACGGCAAGGCCCTCGCCACCTTTGGGACCGAGGCCAACCAGACCGAGACCCGGGTCCTGGAGTCCTACAACACCGACGGGACCCCGAAGTACCGGATCACCGCCCAGGCGGAGTACGACGCGTACGGCCGCCAGAGCGCGACCACCGACCCCGCCCGCAAGGACACCGCCCACCCCAACGGCGCCCGGACCTCCACGGTCTACCTGCCCGCCACCGGTGAGCTGCCCACCTCGGTCGAGGTGACCAACCCGCTGGGCTGGAAGTCCACCACCACCGTGGACCCGGGCCGCGGCCTGCCGACCAAGGCGGTCGACGAGAACAACCACCTCACCGAGGAGGCCTACGACGCCTTCGGCCGCCTCACCTCGGTCTGGCTGCCGGGCCGTGACCGGGCCACCCAGAGCGCCAACCGGGTCTTCGAGTACGCCCTGAACGGCTCCACCGGGCCGTCCACGGTGACCAGCCGGAGCATCCGCGAGGACGGCAGCTACTCCAGCAGCATCCAGATCTACGACGGTCTCGGGCGCGTGCGGCAGAGTCAGTCGACGCCCGCCTTCGGGACGGTCGGACGGTTGATCTCGGAGGCCGAGTTCGACTCGCACGGCTGGCAGATCAAGGCCACCGCCGCGTACTACAACGCGGACTCGGGCCCGGTTTCGACGATCTTCAGCCCGCAGGACTCGCAGGTGCCCGCCCAGACCTGGAACGAGTTCGACGGGCTGGGCCGGGTCACCGCGGCCAGGTTCATGTCCTACGCCCAGGAGCAGTGGCGGAACACCACCGCCTACCCGGGCGCCGAGCGGGTCGACCTGACCCCGCCGGCCGGCGGGTACGCGACCTCGACCGTCACCGACGCCACCGGCGCGACGGTGGAGCTCCGGCAGTACCAGGGGAACACCCCGACCGGGGCGTACAACTCCACCACCTACGGCCACGACACCGTGGGCAAGCCGCTCTGGCGCCGCGACTCGACCAACCACGAGTGGCGCTACACCTACGATCTGCTGGGCCAGCAGGTCAGTGCGACCGACCCGGACACGGGCACCTCCACCAGCTCGTACGACGGGGCGGGTCACCTGGTCACGGCGACGGACGCCAAGGGCAGGTCGACCAGCTTCACCTACGACCTGCTCGGCCGGAAGACCGCGCAGTTCGACGGGACCGACGTCACCAACTCGGCCAACCAGACGGCCTCGTGGGTCTACGACACCAAGGCCAAGGGCAAGCCCACCTCCTCGACCACCTACGTGGGCGGCCTGAACGGCCAGGCGTACACCAGTGCCTTCACCGGCTACGACCTCGGCTACCGGCCCACCGGGACCACCGTCTCCATCCCGTCCACCGAGAAGACCCTCGGCGGCACCTACAACACCGCACTCACCTACAGCGCCGTCCTCGGACTGCCGAAGACCACGACGCTGACCGGTCCCACCGGCTACCTGGCCGAACGGATCACCAACTCCTACGACCTCGACGGCAACTTCATCGGGTCGAGCGGCAAGGACGCGCTCGTCAGCGACGTGCAGTACGACGCCTTCGCCCACCCGACCCGCACCACCGTCGGCGTCTACGGCAAGCAGGTCGTCTCCACCCAGCAGTTCGACCAGGGGACCGGCCGCGTCGTCCAGTCCACCCTGGACCGGCAGACCGGCTCCACCCACGTCGACCTGACCGGCTACACCTACAACAAGGCCGGGGCGCTCACCTCGGTGAGCGACCTCCAGGACGGCACCAACACCGACCTGCAGTGCTTCACCTACGACTACCTGGGCAGGCTGACCGCGGCCTGGGCCGACAAGGGGACCGTCACCACCGCTCCGGCGCCCTCGGTCCCGGGCATCGGCGGATGTGCGAACGGGGGCGAGCCGACCGCGGCCACCGCCACCACCCGGGTCGGTGGGCCGGCGCCGTACTGGCAGTCCTACTCCTACGACCTCACCGGCAACCGGACCAAGTTCGTCCAGCACGACGTGACCGGCGTGGTGGCCAAGGACAAGACGGTCGACCAGACCTTCGCGACCGGCCCGAACGCCAAGACCACCGACCCGTCCACGGGTGGTGGCACGGGCGGTCCGCACGCGCTGCTCACCGCCAAGACCACGGTGAACGGCACGTCGAAGCAGGCCACCTACGCGTACGACGAGACCGGCAAGACCACGGCGATCACCGACACCGACGGCACCAAGAGCCTGACCTGGGACAACCAGGGCAAGGTGGCCAAGGTCGACAAGAGCGGGACCGCCGATCCGACCAGCTACGTCTACGACGCGGGCGGCAACCAGCTGATCCGCCGCACCAACTCCAAGGTCACGCTGAACCTCGGCATCGACGAGATCACCATGGACGTCGCGTCCACGGCCCTGACGTCGACCCGCTACTACGGGGGGCCGGGCGGGCTCACCATCGCCCGCGTGACCGACGCCGGTGGCGGCAAGCTCTACTACCAGGCCGCCGATCCGCACGGGACCAACGGTGTCCAGATGGACGCCGCGACCCTGACCGTGGTCCGCCGGCCGACCGACCCCTTCGGCAACCCGCGCGGCAGCCAGCCGGGTGCGGGTGTGTGGGCCGGCAGCAAGGGCTTCGTCGGCGGCACCACCGAGGGCACGGGCTTCACCAATCTCGGGGCACGCCAGTACGACCCGGTCGCCGGCCGGTTCCTGTCCGCCGACCCGGTCTTCACCGAGGGCGACCCGCAGTCCTGGAACGGCTACGCGTACGCCGACAACAACCCGGTCAACCACGCCGACCCGACCGGGACCTGCATCCCCGACGACGCCGGCCGGTGCATGTCGGCCGCGGCCTGGACCGCCTACTTCAACCAGACCAACGGCAGCAGCGGCACCGGTACCGGTACCGGTGGCGGAGCCCCCGGCACCACCACCACGTCGACGTCCAGTGACACCCGGAGCAAGGCCGCGGCCGACCTCGCCGCCGCCCAGCGGCAGAAGCAGGCGGCCGACGAGGCCCTCGCCAAGGCCAAGCAGCAGCGCGAAGAGCTGATGAGCAAGGTGGTCGACGTCGTCGGCGACCTGATCGGCTTCAACGACGCCCGGGACTGCTTCACCAAGGGCGACGTGATGGGCTGCATCAACACGGCCCTGAACTTCGTCCCGTGGAGCAAGGTCTTCAAGGCCGTCAAGGTCGGTATCAAGGCGTTCAAGCTCTGGAAGGAGGGTGAGAAGGCCTACGACGCCATCCGCGGTGCCGAGCGCGTCGCGAAGGACGCCGAAGAGGCCCTGAGCACGGCCCGGAAGACCGAGAAGGAGGCCTCCGAGGCGGAACAGGCGGCCACCCACGCCGATGAGGGCGGTGGTGCCTCGGCCTGCACCTGGACGCCGAGACCGCACAGCTTCCCCGAGGGGACACCGGTCAGACTGGCCGACGGCAGCTCCAAGCCGATCGAGCAGGTGCAGCAGGGCGACCTGGTCGTCGCCACCGACCCGCAGTCGGGTGCGACCACCGCCGAGCCGGTCAGCGCGACCATCACCACCCCGGACGACGAGGACTTCACCGACCTGGTGCTGCGTCCGGAGGGTCCGGACGGCACCTCGGCCGGCCCGGTGAAGCTCACCTCGACCTGGCACCACCCGTACTGGGACGCCACCACCCGGAAGTGGGTGGACGCCCACGACCTCCAGGCCGGCCACCGGCTGCGCCAGGTCGACGGCACCGAGGTCACCGTCCTCGACGTCCGCAACTACCACCAGCAGGTCGTCACCCACGACCTCACCATCACCCGGGTCCACACCTACTACGTGCTCGCGGGCGGCGTGCCGGTCCTCGTGCACAACGCCAACCTGCCCGAGCAGTGCGGCCCGATCACCTCGGACACCCATTTCGCGGACGTGGAGGTGTCGGACGCGCACGGCAACGTGATCGACACGTACAGCCTGCGGAGCGGCTCCACCTCGCCGGAGGAGGCCGCCATCGGTGTCGGCCGGGCGCGGCAGGCCGTTCACACGGAGCACCGGGCCGCCCGGGCCGCCGGTGGCGCGCCGATGGTGAAGGACCACGTCATCCACAACGACCCGTACTTCATGGCGAGCCCGGTCCCCGAGGGCGGAATGGTGCGCATCACGGGCACCAAGGCTCCGTGCGGCCCGTGCCAGAAACAGATGAGGCTGTCCGCCGAGGACACCGCGTCCACATTCGAATATCTGTGGCCCGACGGAAATGGAGGAATGAACATCTGGTCATTCGACGGATGACCGAAGGAATCCATCCCGTCCCATGGTGAGGGGATGACCGGCCCTCATTTCAGGGGTTGGTGAACGGGGCTCCTGCCGGGCAGGTGGCACACTGTGCCCGGCAGGAGCCCTGCGCTATGATCGGCGCCATGGAAACCTCGCGAAACGAAGAACTCTGCGGAATCTGCGGGCAGTTGGTGGATTCCCAGCACGTGCACGCTGGCGTCGATGCGGGCGAGCGCATCGAGTACGTGGTGGTGGAGATCCGCGGCGTCACGGCCCACTACCAGGCGGTGAAGAACCCCTCCCGGACTCTCCGGACGGGCGCCCCGATGCTGGCGCAGCAGCTCGGAATCGAGCTGTCGGAGCTTCTCGGCCGTCACTACACGTGCCTGGTCACGCCGGCCGAGTACGGTGAGATCCGGAGCCAGTTCAAGCTGGTTTGACCACGCGGGCGGCCGATATTCCGAATGGATCCCGGAATCTGTGGGAAATGTCCACCCGTGGGATCCGGTCGATGGATTCGGACGGTCCGGAGAAGCACGGAGCCCGGCTCCGCAGGATGTCCTGCGGAGCCGGGCTCCTCGTCGTACGGGCCCTTCCGGGGGTCAGACCACCGGGCGGGTCAGCCAGCGCTGGGCCGGGGTGCTGTTGCAGTCGTACAGCTCCAGCTGGTTCCCGTCGGCCGTGACGGCGTTGGGGATGTCCAGGCAGCGCTTGGAGTTGTCGTTGTAGATCGAGCCGTCGGGGCGGATCGTCCAGACCTGGTTGGCGTTCGGCGTGGCGGTGCCGCCGAGGCAGTCCCAAAGCTGGATGCGGGTGCCGTTGACGGTCCCGCCGCCGGTGGCGTCGAGGCAGCGGCCGGCGAGCTGGATGGTGCCGTTGGGCTGGGCCTTCCACTGCTGGCCGGCGCCGCCGGTGCAGGTGTGGGTCTGGACGGGGGTGCCGGCGGCGGTGAGGCCGTCCTTGACCTCGGCGCAGACGTTGGCGGCGGCGTCGGCGGTGAGCGGGCCGGACAGGGTGCCCGGGTCGATCGAGCCGTCGTAGACGGTGAGGTCGGAGACGGAGCCCTTGTAGTAGTTCCAGGCGTCGCTGCTCTGGTAGCGGTAGTGGCCTAGGACCAGCGGGCCGGTGGAGGCCTGCTTGGTCTTGTGGATGCCGGTGGAGGCGAGCGCGCCGTTGACGTACAGCGCCATCTGCCCGGTCTGGGCGTTGTAGCTGACGGTCAGTCGGGTCCAGGTGCCGAACTGGACGCGGGCGGCGGCGCTGCGGGTGTCCGTGGTGTCGTACGGCCAGCCGTTGTTGTCGGCGGTGGACATGCCCAGGTGCCAGTTGACGTTGCCGTCGCCGAGGGTGGCGGCCCAGACCATGAAGGCGCTGTCGGCGTTGTTGCTCTGGCTGATCACCACGCCGTCGATCAGGTTGCCGTTGGCGTCCTTCTTGGTGGGCACCTCGGGCTTGGTCCAGAGCGAGACGGCGAACGACTTGGTCGGGTCGACGCCGAGGCCGGGGGTCTTGATCTCGCCGTTCTCCCCGTCGAACCGGGCCACCTTGGTGCTTCGGCCGTTGACCGTGTCGGTCGGGAAGGTGACGCCGCCGCTGACGACGCCGGAGGCCCGGCCGAAGACGTCCGGGGTGGTGACCGGGGCGGTGCCGGCGCTGGTGTCCAGCTTCAGCCGGTCGACGTACGGGCGGGCGTCGCCCTGGTCGGTGGCGGTGCCGAACCCGGTCACGGCGGTGGGCTTGCTGGAGTCACCGGCCACGCCGGGGAAGATCCGCAGGTGGTTGGCGGTGTCCAGGGCCCAGAGGTCGGCGAGGCCGTCCCCGTTCAGGTCGCCGTTGGAGCCCATCTTGGGGTAGAGCCCCGTGGTGTAGCCGGTGCCGAGGACGGTGCCGCCGGTCGGGGTGGCCAGCGCCCCGACGTCCAGCGTGCCGTCGCCCTTGGTCTTGACGGCGTAGGAGCGGATGGTGCCGCTGCCGTCGCGGCTCCACAGGGTCGGCTGGGCGTAGCCGCTCGCCGCGCCGGGGCCGTAGAGCTCGTAGCCGCCCCAGGTGGTGGCGGTGGAGACGGCGGTGGCGTCGGCGTCCAGGTTGTTGATGCTGTTGGAGCGGTAGAGCCAGAGCCGGCCGTCCTCGACGGTGACCGCCGAGGTGTAGTCCTTGGCCAGGTCGCTGTCCAGCGGGGAGAGCAGGGCCTTCGGCGCACCGAGGGCGGTGAACTGGCTGACGTGCGACCAGTCCGCGTTCCAGCCGGTCGGCGCGGTGTCGAGCAGGGTGCCGTCGGCGGCGACCCAGCCGGACGGACGGCCGACCAGGCCGGAGGTGCTGAAGGTGCCGTCGTTCTTGTTCGGGTAGACGTACAGGAACGGCGACTTGGTGGCGTCGACCGCGGACGGCACGTGCACCAGCACGTCGTCCACGCCGAACGAGCGCAGCGCTCCGAGGTGGGAGGTCTGCACCTTGTCCCAGGTGCTGCCGGCCGGCGCGAGGCCGGGCGGGGCCGAGACGGCGGTGCCCGGGTCGGTGTTGCCGGTCATCATCCGCAGGTTGCCCTTGGCGTCCGCCTGCAGCAGGTCGACCCGCTTGTCGCCGTTCAGGTCACCGGGGACCGCAGCGCCGGTGGCCGCGTTCCAGGGGGCGTAGAAGGTGTACGGGAAGGGCTGGCTGTAGTTGCCGGCCCGGTCCATCGCCTGGACGAAGAGGGTGTTGGTGCCCCAGCTGGCCGGGGTGAACTTGAAGGTGTTGGTGGCGTCCACGACGTTCGGCGAGGAGCAGGTCCAGCCGGTGACCGGGGTCGGGTCGGCGGACCAGCGCACGCAGGCGACGCCGGAGGCGTGCAGGTTGGTGCCCGGAGCGGGGTCGCTGGAGGTCACCGTGAAGGTGCCCTGCTGGTTGACCTTCAGCTTCGGGGTGGCGTTGACGGTGCCGCTGGCGGGGAAGTCGGTCGAGGTGACCGAGACGGTCGGCGCGGTCTTGTCGACGCGGAAGTAGCACCAGGGGGTGTCGCCGGAGGTCAGCGAGCCGTCGGTGACGTTGGCCAGCCAGCCGTACTGGTGGCCGTCGGTGAGGTTGCCGACCGAGGCCGGGGCGTCGCTGTTCCAGGAGCCGCCCGCGGCGCTGGGGTAGGCGTGCCACCCGGCCTGGTTGTCGTCCCAGATGTGGTAGTTGGTGGTGACGTTCGCGCCGATCGGGGACCAGCTGTTGGCGTGCAGGTAGACGAACTGGTTGGCGCCTACCCAGCCGGGGGCGTTCCAGGCGCTGCCGCCCGGGGTCTGGCAGTCGTTGCGCTGGTTGCCGTAGACCGGGTCGTTGACGTACCCGGGCTGGGGCGTGGTGCGCGGGGCCCAGACGGTCGGCGCGATGTCGTAGTAGGTGACGACGTGCGGGTTGGCGCCGAGGTGGTGGCGGAGCAGCTTGTCGTACTCGTCCTCGGCCGAGAACCCGATGGTCCAGGCGGGGATCTTCTCGTTGACGATCTTCTGCATCCACCAGGTCACGTCGTAGCTCAGCGAGCCGGTGCCGGTGATGTCGGAGTTGCCCGCCCAGGTGCAGCCCACCATCTTGCCGTTGGTGCCGCAGGGCTGGTTGTTCCAGGTGGTGGTGCCCTGGAAGGCCGGGGCGCTGTAGACGTTGATGGTCGACTTGGTGCCGGGGGAGGAGGCCCCGGGCACGTCGACCAGCAGGGTGGCGCGGTTGATCTTGGCGGTGCCGTGCCCGTTGCCCTCGAACAGGCCGTTCGGGGTGGAGAGCTGGTAGTACGACCGGTAGCGGCCGTAGCCGGTGCAGTCGGAGTAGCCGCAGTAGCCCACGCCCAGGCTGCTGAGGGTGTTCACGTTCGAGGTGTCCGGGTGGTTCTCCTGGACCTGGGCGTTGACCTGCCGGCCGTTGTCGACGCTGGTCTCGGGGTCGAGGTACCAGGGGCCGGTGCCCTTGCCGAAGGTGTTCTGGTCGGGGGTGAGGACCAGCTCGGAGGCGGAGGCGGTGACGGCCATGGCGGACACCGCGGCCGCCGGGCCGGGGCGGCCGGTGGTCGACCGGTCGGCCTCGGCCTGCGCGTCGGCCGCGGCCGGTGCGGCCGGTGCGGCGAAGAGCGACTTCGGAGCGGCCTGGGCCGGCTTGAGCAGCGGCGCCGGAGGGGCCGGCCGGGTGGAGTCCCACTGGAACGGGGTGGGCGCGTGCATCCGCACCTTGCCGCCCTCGTCCGTCAGCGAGACGTTGCCCGCCCGGTCGGAGGCGACCTGCAGGCCGGTGGTCCGCAGCGGGAAGTGCAGGCTCTTCAGCCGGGGGTCGGCGGCGGCCTGCGCGGTCTTGACCACGATCACGTCGCGCCAGCCGCCGTCCGGGCGGGCCGTCACCTCGAGGTCCACGTCGGGCAGCACCGAGGCGTAGGTCGCGGTGCCGCCGTTCAGGGTGGGCTTGGGGAGCGTGAACGGCGCGCTGATCGAGAGCTTCTTGCCGTCGGCGGTGGAGATGGTGGCGAGCGGGCCGGTGCCGCCGCCCGACAGCACCAGGTCGGAGCCGGTCAGCGCCGGGGTCACGGTGCCGTCGGCGTTCGCCTTCAGCGTGGTGTCGAGCGTCTGCCACCGGCCGTCGCGCTTGGTGCGGACGTCCTGGGCGACGGCGTCGCTGCTGAGGGTGCGCCCGTCCGGGTCGGCGGTGGTCTGGCTGGTCTCGGTGGTCAGCTCGTCGACCACCACCGGGTGGCCGGTCCGCTTGGCCTCGGCGAAGGCCGCGCGGATCGCCTTGGTGGCGGCCGACTCGGCGGGCGGCTGGGCGGCCGGGGCGGTGGTCGCGCCGGGCGCCGGGGTCGCGGTCCCGGCGAGGGCGGGCGGGACGGACAGGACGGCGAGGCCCAGGGCGGTCGTGGCAGCCACGACCGCCCGCCCCGCCAGTCCGACCGGCCGTGGCAGGCCTCGGTGGCGTATCTGCTTGGACATGGAGTTCGGTGTTCCCTCCGAAGGGCCCGCAATGGTTCGTGCGGGCGGTCGACGGGGAACGATGCATTCCGTTTGAGTGGGCGGTCAAGCCAGATTGGGGAGGCTTGTCCGTCCTTGTCCTCATTGGCGGTGAGGTCGATACGGGAAAGAGACCAGACGGTCAGTCAGATTTCCGGAGCGGCTTTCCGGGGGGCGCCGCGCGGCATTTGGCGGAGGGAAATCACCTCGCGCGTCAACCTCATTCGTGCCAAGGAATCGCCTAATCTCGGAATTTATTTCCGTGACGGTCCGTCAGCCGACCAGGTGGCGGAGCAGGCCGCGGCGGCCGCTGCGCATCATGGCGGCGTGGTTGGCCAGGAACAACGGGCGCGCGACCGGGGCCAGACGG